>DASYEB010000034.1:0-72333 GCA_036499285.1 Puia sp.
CCCACCACGGCTACTTAACCGCAGCAGCTTAAGAGTAGTTTGAAAACAACGCCTGCACGTCGTTCCCGGGAGGCCAACTCCCATCTTTTACAAAGCATCAAATTTCAAATTCAAAGAACTTCCATTTGTTCGTGCCGCCTAGTAGCCGGGGTTTGGGGTCAACGTGCTGTTGAACTGACGTTGGCTCCTGGGTATGGGATACAGCGCCTGGTAATCTTTCCAGCCGGCTTTCTCCGCGCCGAGCACCGTAGCCGCGGTGCCGGTCCTTTTCAGATCGAACCAGCGATTCCCCCATTCGCAGAACAGCTCCACCTGTCGTTCGTGCATAACGGCAGCCAGTATTTCGTCTGCTGTAGCTGCCGTGCTGGGCGCCAGTCCGGCTCTGGCACGGACCAGGTCGAGATCGGCCAGCGCCTCCGTCGTCTTACCGAGATGAGCAGCCGCTTCCGCATGTATCAGCAGGACGTCGGCCAGCCGGAAGATCATATAGTCCTCTACTGTAGGAAAGGTGGCATTGAGATTTTTATACTTATAGGGGGCAAAAAAATGCTGGTCGGTACCATTGACATTCACGGTATAATCCTGCACCCAGTCCTGCCAGCGAAGGTCGCCGGCTTCGAAAGCATTCTGCAGGAAGGGCGTCACCAGGTATTGAGGCACGGAGTTGGAATAGGGAATAAAAACAGACGCTTCCTGCGTGACATTGTTGGGACCGATCGCCGGCAATTGCCAGATGGCCTCGCTGCTGCCGTCGAGGAAGACATTATTGGGATCGGGTTCCAGCGTATACATACCGGAATTGATCACGGCGCCGGCTGCGTCATATGCCGCCTGCCATTGTTTGCGGTAAAGCTGGACCTTTGCCTGCAGGGTCAGGGCCGTATAAAGATTCACACGGATTCTGCCGGCGGAGGGATAGTCAGCCGTCAGCACCTTTTCGGCGTCCGACAGATCGGTAAGTATCTGCCCGTAAATAGAGTCGACCGAAGCCCGGGGCAAACGGGCATTCGCATTATAGTCGATGGACAGGACCAGTGGTATGTTGCCAAACAGGTTGACCGTGTTGAAATAATAAAAGGCGCGTATCACCTTCATCTCCGCTATGATCCGGTCTTTGAACGAAGCCGACAGGGCCTTGCTGACGGCCATATTGGTCATTATATCGTTGGCAACATAAAGACCGGTATATGGATCACCCCATATGGTATTAACATAGTTGTTCTGATCATTAAGTCCATAGTTGTAAAACTGTTGGAGGGCCGGGGTGGGATATCCGTCATAGGACAGTTCGTCCGCTGAAAGACCGGTACATTCAGTAAGATAGGCGTCGTTATACATAAACCCGCTGCTGTTGAACGAGGTATAATTATATACTCCGGCGATGGCGGTCATTGCCGTGGCGCTGTCAGCGAACTGCTGGGCCTCCGTAATAGCCGTCGGTGGATTGGAGGGTATCCCGATCAGTTTTTTGCAGGACGGGGCCATCGCAGCAACCAGCAGCAGGCCGGCCGTAAATCTGTTTTTGAAAAAGAGCTTTATCATTTTGGCCGCTGATTTAAAAGTTAAGAGATAGACCGAATGCTATGATACGTTGCAGGGGAAAACTGGACAGGTCCCCAAAAGTCTCGGGGTCGCCGACCTTATAATTTGTGAACGTCAGCACATTCTGTGCATTCGCGAAGATCCTGCAATCCCGCATATGCAATTTCTTCAACGCTGCAGCCGGCAGGTTATAGGTGATAGCCACCGTTTTCAGCCGCAGGTAAGTGTCATTGCTAAATGCACCCGATGAGCCTACAAAATTCGACATAGCATTGCTGGCATCCGTATTATAAACGGTAGTAGTCATTCGCTGGAGAGGGGTATTGTCACCGGGATGTTTCCAGTAATTAAGGACCGCTTCAGGCTTATTGGTCAGGGTCGATCCGGGTGGATTGAACATATAGATATTGTTTATCCAGTTGGGCGCGGTCTGGCTCGAGAACTGGAAGAATGCGTAAATGCTGAAGCGCTTATAGGTAAAGGTATTGGTAATCCCACCCATGTATTTAACTTCCCTGTCTCCAACCGGCACGTCATCCCCTCCATCGGCGGCAATCCCATAGGATGGATTGGTAGTGGCCTGCCCATCATGCGTATAAAATTCGAACAGACCCGTCTGCGGATTCACGCCTTTGTACCGGTAACCAAAGTTCACCGATGTCGGCTTGCCGATTATATAGGAATTCCGATAGGAGGACGCGTCGAGATTGGGGAAGGCAAGCAGCTTATTACGGTTGAAGGTAACATTGAAATTGCTTGTCCAGGTAAAGGACTTAGTCTTTACATTGGTGGAGGTAAAGGAAAACTCCCAGCCGGCGTTCTGGATCGTGGCAGGCAGGTTCTGATTGACGGAGGCAAAGCCCGCCTGTATGGGCAGCGGATACCCCGACAGCTGATTGCCCTCACGGTCGCGGTACCAGGTAGCATTCATCAGGAGGCGGTCATGAAAAAATCCAAGATCAAGAGCCAGGTTGATGGACTTCTTCAATGCCCAGCTATAGTTGGGATTGTAAAGGTTCTGTGGGAAATTGGGATGAAGGCCCTGGAAGGTATTGACATAGGAACCGCCCGGAGACCAGAAAGACTGGAACAGATAGGGCCCTACGCCGTCAGACCCGCTGGTTCCATAGCTGCCGGAAAGTTTTCCAAAGCTGACAAATGACAGACTTTTTTTGATCGCCTTTTCTTCCGAAAAGATCCAGCCGGCGCCCGCCGAACCGAAGTCGCCAAACTGGTTCCCCGGACCAAAATTGCTGGAGCCGTCTCTTCTGCCCGTCAGACTGACGATATATCTTCCGTCATAGACATATTTTAAACGGGCAAACGCCGCGCTGTACTTATAGATAGAGGAATTGTCATTTCCAAAGACATAACTGGCCCCGTTGATGGAACCGAGGAAATTATCATTGGCATAACCAGAACCTTCCAAACTATTTGAAGCCCCGATATTCTTTTTATAAGCAGCACCTGCAAGTGCCGAGAACAGTCCTTTGCCAATAGTAATGTTGTAATCCAGCTGGGGCTCTATGTTGATCGCCTGATAGGTCGAATGGGCGAAGGCCGAGGTCGCATTACCATACAGAGGAGCCTGGGCGGCCAAAGGATATTGCTTGTTCTGATCTGTACTGTTGCGGCTATAACCAAGATTGGCCGAAAGGCTCAGTCCGGGGATCAGCTTATAATTGAGATGAAGGAAGGTATTGAGATTGTTATTATTGGTAACATTGGGCTGTTTCAGATAGGTATAGAATTGATAACTGGATATATCTACACCCTTATACTCCCAGATAAGATTGCCGGAAGCATCCAGCAGGTCGGGAAGATTGGGAGGATTCAGCACCTGTTGTGCGCCGCCGGAATTGCTGGAATTATTCCGGTCATAGGAATAGTCGGTCCCAAAGTCCATGCTGAGCCGGTTGTCGAGCGAGCTATGATGGGTCGCCGTGTGCAGGGTGAAGCGTTGATCCGAATAGTTCCCGGGAAAGTTGAAGTCGGAGCGGGTATATCCTGTAGATATGAGAAAGGTATTCTGGCTGCTGCCACCGGACAAGCTGGCGTGTACATCGGTGTTATTGGAGGTCTTGCCCAGGATAACCTTCTGCCAGTCGGTGTATCTGTTCTGATCAAAGATGGTCAGGTCCGGCGCAAAAGCCGGGTCATAAGGTATGTCGTTCGGAGTCAGGCCATCAGCAGCAAAGGCATCCTTGCGCAGCTGCAGAAACTGTTGTGTATTCATCAGCTTCACCGTTCTTGCATCGGAATTGAAGCCCGTATTGACCATGAGATCAAAATTCGTCTTGCCGGCCTTGCCTTTTTTTGTGGTGATGAGTATCACACCGTTCGAACCCTGTGTCCCATAGATGGAAGTTGCGTCGGCATCCTTCAGGATACTGATACTTTCTATGTCTGCGGGATTGATGCCATTGAATGGACTCAGCCCGCCGCCCTGGGTGATGCCGCCGCTGGAAGAGCTGGAATTGGCCAGGTTGCTCATCTGGGCGATGTTGATATTCTGCGGGGCGAAGGGCACTCCATCGATGAGAAACAATGGCTGGTCATAGGGCTTTTGAAAGCTTGTGCTGTTCTTGATGGTGTTCTGTCCCCGGACCTGCACCAGCACCTGGGAGCCCGGGATACCGCTGGTCGCGTTGACCGCAAGACCGGGAGCCTGACCCTGTAAAGCAAGCAGCACGTTGGTGACCGGTTGTTTGCTGATCGTCTCGGCATCGACAGTGGAGATAGAACCGACATTATACCGCCTGGATGTAGTACCATACGCCTGGATGACAGGAGCATCGAGTATATCCAGGCTTCTTCGCAGTACCAGCCATAGATTGGCGCCGGGGGTTGGTTTGACCTCCGTGTTCGTATAGCCTGTATACGAGATGACCAGGACACCGCCCTCGGGCAAAGCCTTGATCTCAAATTCACCTTTCAGATTTGTCTTGGTCCCGACCTTCGTACCCTTGATGGTCACCGACGCGCCGACCAGCGGATTGCCAAGACTATCGACTACATGCCCATGCACAGTCGAATGAGGAGCTTCCTGCGGGGCGTCCCGGGAAATATCGGGAGTAAAAGGTTTTGGCTTGATCACTACCGTCTTTTCGATGATGGCGTAGGTCAGCGGTCTGTTGCGCATACAGGCTTCCAGAGCTTCTTCGAGAGATACATCCTGCAGGAAAACATCGACATTGCCAATACGGTCGACGTCTTCATACGAATATAAAAAATTGTAGCCGGTCTGCCGCTGGATCTCCTGGAAGACGGAGACAAGGGAGACATTGTTCCGCGTAAGGGTTACTTTCTGAGAGTACCCACTTGCGCTGACCTGCATACAGGCCGTAAAAAGGATGATCGCGGTTAATTTTGCCACACGCAGCGTTTTGGTTGACAACTCCGGTGTCGGCCACCGGAATTTGCCACTAGCCTTAAATCTCATACATTTGTAATGTTTGGGTTAAACAATAAGCAGTCTTAACGGGATTGTATAATTATTCGATTAGCCCAATACCCGCCGGAAGTGTGACAGCACTTCCGGTTTCATTTTGGACCAACGGGTTTGGTTAGGAAAAGGTTTGACTATGGCTCGTGCAATGGTTTTATTACGGCTATGGCATCACTGTGACCTTCCGGCCTTCGACAGTAAACCGGACGGCTCCTGTCAGCTCCAGCATTTTAAAAACCTGCGAGACATTGACGTTCTGTGATATGGTGCCCCCGAAATGCCGCGTGAACGTTCCCTTGTATTCTACGTCTACATCGTACCAGCGGGCAACCTGCCGCATAACGGTATAAATATCCGCGTGGTCAAAATTAAAGACCCCGTTCTTCCATGCGAGGACTTCCCCGGTATTCACATTCGGAACGACGGTCACTTCCTCCTGGTCTTTTCCGCCGACGGCCTGCTGTCCTGGTTTTAAGATCTTATTTTTTATCCTGACGGCTCCGTCCAGCAGTGTCGTTTTTATGAGATCTTCGTCATCATACGCATTGATATTGAACTGTGTGCCCAGCACCTGTACTTCATAATCACTGCCCATCTTTTTAACAACGAAAGGTTGTTTGACATTGGCAGCCACTTCGAAATAAGCTTCCCCTCTGATCTCGACCAGGCGCTTGCTGCCTGAAAAAATGGTAGGGAATTTTATAGATGATGCGGCGTTGAGCCACACTTTCGTACCATCGGCGAGGACGACGCTGATCTTTCTTCCGCGGGGTGTGCTGAGCGTATTATAAACGAGCTCCGCCGGCGTACCGGCTGCTGCACCTGTTGAACCTGCGCCAGCATCGGCGGCTTTATATGTTAACTGGTCCTTGCTTCCTTTGCTGATCTTCGCGTGGCCATCGGTCGCGGAGAAACTATTGCTCGTGCTATCCAGTACGATCTGCTTCCCATCGGCCAGCGTCAGGATGGCGCCGTTGATCCCCGGAGATACATCGTTTGCGGCTATCTTTACCCGGGGCGTCCTGTTATGATCATGGGTCATCCACCACCAGGCGCCTGTCGACAGCAGCACGACGGCAGCCGCGGCAGCCGTCCATTTCTTCCAATGAAAAAGGGGAATAGTTTCTTCCTGGCTATCGGCCTCATCTATCGCAAGCTCCAGCCTGCGTGCAAATTCAGGGGGAAGGGATGGGTACGCTCTAAGCCCCTCGGGCAGGGCCGTACAGGCATCCAGCATCCGGTGAAACTCTTCGGGAGACACCCCATCGAGCCATTCATTGAGAATAGACGTTTCCTCTTCAGACAGGGCGGCTGTACTATATTTTTCAATAATGGAGACGATGGTTGATGGGCTCATGCTAAGATTAGTTCAAAGTAAAGACTACTGAGAAAGAAAAAGGATACCCCCTATAATAAAAAAAAGTAGCCAGCCGGCATTCTTCCGGAGATGCTCCTTTATAAAATGGCGGGCTTCATGTAACTGTTTTTTTACCGCGGGCAGTGAAATATTTAATATGACGGCGATCTCCCGGGCAGTCAGCTCGTCGCGGGCATTCATCAGGAATATCTCTCTCCGGCGACCGGACAGCTTGCCAATGGCCTCCTGCGCTGCCTCGTGATATTGCTGGAAAAGCAGGTCATCGAAAGGGGAATTCGCCCCTTCCTCGCTGTTGGGTGCGACATGGCGGTTCAGCTTCCGGCGGGTCCGGGACTTTTTCGAACTGTCAAAAACGCGATTCCTGGCCATGCGGAAAAGATAGTCGTCGAACGACCTGATACCCGTCAGGGTCTGGCGTTTCACCCATATCGTCAGGAATACATCCTGGACGATCTCTTCCGAATCTTCAGGGGATCTTAAAATAAAAAAAACGAAACGATACAAACCCGTATAATAGTGAGTATATAATATGGAAAAGGCTTCCCGGTCTCCGTCTGCCGTCCTTTGCAATAGGGCCTGCTCATCAGTTAATCTGGTATATTTTTCTCGTTCCAACTCATGGGCAAGTTAAGTTTTTTTGACTAAATCAAATTTCAGCTAAGAAAAAGTTGCCCGGCCAATTGTACGTATCTTAGGCAATACTATGCCTACACCACTCGCCCCTCGCCGCTGGCTTCGCCTGATACCGATAGCTTTTATTACCTATAGTCTCGCCTATCTCGACCGGGCCAACTTTGGCTTCGCAACGGCGGGAGGCATGGCTGCAGACCTGCATATCACCCCGTCCATGTCTTCTCTGCTGGGCTCCCTTTTCTTTCTGGGCTACTTCTTCTTCCAGATCCCGGGTGCGATCTATGCCGCCAACAGAAGCGCCAGGAAACTGATCTTCTGGTCGCTGATACTATGGGGTCTGCTGGCGATGGCTACCGGCATGGTCTCCGATGTAAAGATCCTGATCGTGATCCGGTTCATGCTCGGCGTGGTCGAAAGCGCCGTCATGCCTTCCATGCTCGTCTTCCTCAGCAGGTGGTTTACAAAAACAGAACGCTCCAGGGCCAATACCTTTTTGATCCTCGGCAATCCGGCCACCATTCTCTGGATGTCTGTCCTGTCCGGCTACCTGGTCCGATCGGTGGGCTGGCGCTGGATGTTTATCTGGGAAGGGGTACCGGCGATCGTCTGGGCCTTCTTCTGGTGGCGGCTGGTCCAGGACGACCCGGCAAAAACAAGTTGGCTGACGGCAACGGAAAAATCGGAGCTGAACAACACGCTGCAACAGGAGCAGTCTGCGATCAAACCGGTCCGCAACTATGCCGAGGCGTTCCGGTCCAGGGCCGTCATCCTCTTATGTTTACAATATGCACTATGGAGTATCGGAGTATATGGCTTTGTGATGTGGCTGCCCTCCATCATCCATGCGGCACCGGAGATGAATATGGTAAGGACGGGGTGGCTGTCTGCCGTTCCTTATCTGTTTGCGATCGTCAGTATGCTGACGGTATCCTGGCTGGCTGATAAAACAATGAACCGGAAGATCTTTATCTGGCCCTTCCTCCTCGCAGGTGCGATAGCCTTTTATGGCTCTTACCTGGTCGGCGCGCACAACTTCTGGGTGTCGTTTGTTCTGCTGGTCATCGCCGGCAGCGCCATGTATGCTCCTTATGGCCCCTTCTTCGCGGTCATCACAGAGATCCTGCCCGCCAACGTATCCGCCGGGGCCATCGCCCTCATCAACAGTTTGGGTGCGCTGGGCTCCTTTGCGGGTTCCTATATAGTGGGCTATTTGAATGGAACATCCGGGGGATTCGGCGCCTCTTATGTTTTTATGGCGGGCTCCCTTTTTCTTTCGGCTTTGTTAACGATAATGGCGCTGAAAAGATCGCGGGAAAACTGAAGTAATTGGCGGGATGTCTCTGATCAACCAGCGACAAAAATCATTTCTTATTCGCTATTACATGGTTGATGAACTTCAGCATCTCCTTTTTTTCTCCGCTGTTCTTTTTATCGCCTGCTTCTTCAGAGGCTCTTACGTATAATTCAGCTATTTCTTCGGCATCCAGGTTTTCGACGTAATATAATTCTATGATCTCCCGGGTGACACGATCAACATTGAAATCAAATGCACGCATTCTTTCTATTGCTTCCGGATCGCCGTCAATGATTTTTTTTCTTTCGCTGTTCGATAGATTTGTCGTTAAATAACCCTCATCCACAGCCACTTTAGAAACCATATCCGGTTCTACCCTGCCTGTTCCATTGCAATAGGCACATTTACCAGGCGCCCATCTTAATTCTTTACCAAGCCTTTTTATGTCCTGCATGTCCACATGACCCTTACCCAGGCATCTTGGGCATTGAAGGGTGGCGGCCTTTGTCCGGTTAAATAGGTTCCTGAAAAAATTCATGGGTGTGGTGATTTCTACAATATTAAATATTTTCGACAGGATCTTACATAAATTACTCCAGGTCAATGATGGCACCCAGGACAGAAGGCACTTTAAATTTTTCTTTCCGGGTGGGTTTTGAGCAAACTCCAACGCACGTTCATAATTGTTTTCCCAAAAATAAAAGCCCGCACCCAGCCAATCATAGTCATTTTCACTGGCTTTTAGCATGGAAGCACCAGAAACAATACTATCCCTAACGGACTTTTCACAGCCGTGAAAGCCTGTCAATAATCCTGGCCTCGAAGGATACATAAAATATTATTTGGAAAAGACAGCAGACGACTTATTTGTTCCTTTTGGAACAAAAAGATGCAAAACACCTGCATCTTTCAAGAATTTTCTGGCCGCTTTTTTTGAAGAGGTGACTTCCCGGCGTTGCTTTTCCAGGGCATCCAAAAGCGCCTCATAATTCTTTTTATTCATGATTACAAGTATAACAATTCTTATTTCCCCTTTTAAAAAGAAATAATAAGACACGGTCCGCGCTTATCCACCTATTTTCTTAATTTTTAAAATATTTTCTGCATTCAATCGTCTACCTATTAATGGCAAAAAGACTCCCCTTAATTATCCTGCTTTGGATAGGCACCGATCTCTATTTTTATCAGGCCGTACAAACGATTGTAAATCAAAGTGCACTACCGGGTCACAGCGCCAACATGACCTGGGTCGCGTGGTGCTATTGGCTCCTCGACCTGGTAGTAATGAGTGGCATAGTAACGGTAATTTTTGTGCGGCGCGGCTCACGCATTCAACAAACACTGATCCCCTGGCTGATGGGACTCATGTTGCTGGCATTTGTTCCCCGTTTGTTTTCGCTGCCTATTTTATTAGTGGAAGATATTACCCGGCTATTTCGCGGGTTTCCGCCGAGGGCCCTTTGGTTCAGCGAACTGACGTTAGGCATAGCCGTAGTGCTGTTCCTTCTTGTGTTATTCGGTATCACGCGCGGGCGGCATTTTTACCGTGTAAGGCGCGAAACCATCTATTTCCCGGACCTGCCTGAAGCGTTTGACGGTTTCACCATTACACAGATAACAGACGTTCACTCTGGCAGCTTTACCAATCCTGCCGGAGTTCAAAAAGGACTGGACCTGGTCAATGCCCAGCACAGCGACGTCATTCTGTTCACCGGTGATCTGGTTAATAATCAGGCATCGGAAATGGAGAGATGGATACCAGCTTTTGCAGGATTGACAGCTCCGATGGGGAAATTTTCGGTGCTGGGAAATCATGATTACGGCGATTACATGCAGTGGACGACGCCTGACGCCAAACGCGCTAATCTGACCAGGTTAAAAGAGGTCCACGCCGAAATCGGTTTTCGCTTACTGCTGGATGAAGCCATCACCCTTCGGGAAGGCGGCCAGTCCATTATCCTGTTAGGCGTAGAGAACTGGGGTAAGGGCAGCTTCCATAAATATGGCGACTTAAAGAAAGCGACCGCGGGCGTGCCTGACGACACCTTCAAGATCCTGATGTCGCATGATCCCTCACACTGGGAAGCGGTAACGCTCGATCATCACCAGCATATCCACCTTACCCTGTCGGGCCATACCCATGGCATGCAGTTTGGGATCGAATTGTTCGGTTTTAAATGGAGTCCGATCAAATATGTATATAAGCAATGGGCTGGACTCTACCGGCAGAACCAACGTTTTCTCTATGTCAACCGGGGGTTCGGCTTTCTGGGACTAAAGGGGCGCATCGGCATGTGGCCGGAAGTGGCAGTGATCACTTTAAAACGTAGTTAGCATGTACCCGCGCGCGCTCCAAAAGCAAAACTGCCCCGTAAAAAACGCGGGGCAACAATTGATCTGCGGGCCTTATGATACAATTCTCGAACCGCTTTTTTGTTATTGATTTTTTAAGGAGTCGGTAAGCATAAATCATTAAAGATCAACTTTTACGAAGGATTTTTATAAAAAAATGGCTCAGTTTAGATAAATTAGGATGCTTGAATGACTTAATTAAGCTAAATTGGGTCGTTCAAGTGACTTATTTTTGACCAATGAATATCCCTAGAATCTTGGAAGAAACGCTGGACAAGCAATTGAGCAAGCAGAAAGTAATTATGCTTTATGGTACCCGTCGGGTTGGAAAAACGACCCTTATTCAGAATATTACCGAAAAGCACAAGGACGATGTGCTGTTATTGCAGGGAGAAGATATGCAGGTTGCAGCTATCTTACAACAACGAACGATTGCCAACTACGAACGTCTGATTCGGAACAAAAAAATTGTAATAATTGATGAAGCGCAGGCCATTCCCGAAATTGGACGGATTTTAAAATTAATGATCGATAGCATAAAAGGAATAACCATAATTGCAACCGGCAGCAGTAGTTTTGACCTTGTTGCAGCTGCGGGAGAGCCTTTGGTTGGCCGTCAGCTAGTTTATCAACTATACCCTATTGCCCAGGTAGAACTTACCAAATTGGAGAACCTATTGGCTACGACAGCCAACCTCGAACATCGGTTAATCTACGGTAGTTATCCCGAATTGTGGCACCTTCCTATGATCGAAGAAAAGGAAGCCTATCTAAAATCACTGGTAAATAGCTATCTACTTAAGGATATTCTTATATACGAAAATGTAAAGGGAGCAGACGTACTCTATAAACTGTTACAGCTACTTGCTTTTCAGGTCGGAAGCGAGGTAAGCACCGTGGAACTCGGCAACACGCTGCAATTAAATAAGGGTACAATAGATCGCTACCTTGATTTACTTGCCAAGGTTTTTATTATATATCCCTTGTCCGGTTACAGTAACAATTTACGTAAAGAGGTAAGCAAAAGTAAAAAGTGGTACTTCTACGATAATGGCATTAGGAATGCCCTGATAAATAATTTTAACTCGTTGCAAAATCGTAATGACATTGGGCAATTATGGGAGCAATATTTTTTATCAGAAAGGATAAAATTCAACAGTTACAGAGGTTATAACCCGCAATATTACTTTTGGCGAACTTACGATCAGCAGGAATTGGACCTGATTGAAGTTAACAACAGGCAGGAACTGGCAGCTTTCGAATGCAAATGGAAGAAAGGAAAGATCAAGATTCCTATTAGTTTTGAGAAGGCATATCCCACTGCAACATTTACTGGTGTTACACAATACAATTACCTGAATTTCATTACATCAATTTAAAGAGCCTTCTGATTCGTTAACCCGGGCGGGGGGTGCTTGTTCTCGATGCCTGGTGTGTTATTCCTTTTGCGAAACTGCGGGCTGATGGTAAGCCTATAAAATATGGTGTCATCAAACTAATCAATATTGTCATTACTGTATCATTAAACGTAATCTTTATCCTATGGATCCCTTATGGGCTGAAGCATCAGCTCTATGGGAGTCAATGGCTGTCGCACTGGTATATCCATGGTAGTCTTGGTTATGTTTTTTTGTCCAATCTCGTGGCCAGTTTTGTTACTCTCCTGATATTGCTTCCCGAATTACTGCAATTACAAGTAAAGTTTGATGGCGCGATGTTCAAAGGGATGGTGCTTTATAGTGGCCCCATCCTAATCGCAAACCTCTCTTATCTGGTAAATGAAAACCTGGACAAGATCCTGCTAGGAAAGCTACTGCCGTCCAATATCAGCGAGCATGAGGTGGGTGTCTATTCGGCTTGTGCGAGGTTGTCCATTTTTCTGAGCCTGTTCAACCAGGCGTTTCGGATGGGCGCCGAGCCCTTCTTTTTTAGCCATGCCGGAAATAAAAACTCCGGACAAACCTATGCTCGCATCATGGACTATTTTGTCATTACTATGTGCGTGATGTTCGTCGGAGTGGTAGCTAATATTGAATTGTTAAAGCACTACGTCGATAATAAGGCCTATTGGGTTGGTCTGAATGTCGTTCCGCCATTGTTGTTTGGCTATGTAAGCCTCGGTATCTATATGAATCTTTCCGTATGGTATAAGCTATCGGATCAAACCCAATATGGACTATATATATCCGGCACGAATCTTCATAAATAGGTCAAAAGACGATTGCGAGAAATGATATCTTGGGTCAATTTACGTCCTGATCCGCTTGGACGAACTCTTTGAAAATGGCACAGTTAAAGAGAAACGCGAAATCGTCGGTTTAATCTTTCCGGAAAATCTCACTTTCAACGGATCGTTCTGTCGAACCGCTGGATTAAATGAGGCGGTCCGTCAAATCTACCTGATAGAGAAAGAATTGCAGGAAAACGAAAACGGCACAAGTGAAAAAAATTTCGACTTGTGCCGCATGGCGGAGAGTAAGAGATTAGCTCCGCCCGCTATCGCGGTGCTCGCTGATCTCAGGCGGGGGGGCTTAAGCCGGCATGCATAGCGCCGCGCTCAGCGCGCCGTTTTTTATCCGGTCCGCTTTTGCAGGAGCAAGCTCCGCAAGAACTTCGTCAGAGCTGCTTCGCCACGCTCTTCCTTGTTCGTAAAGTTCGCTTCGCTCCTTTACCCCAAATAAAAAATGCCCTCGTCAAAGACGAGGGCACCATGCCATCCGGCTTGCGGAGAGTAAGAGATTCTCATTTCGCAAATTAAATATTTGATTATCAATACCATCCATGTCTTAAAATGGCTGCTTTTTATAACTTTATTCCGGGTGTGTACCGGAATGTCACTATGTTTAATCAACAATTTCCATAGATTTTTTTGGAATAGCGTGTTGAGTTTTATTTTTCATCTTTTTGGAGACCTCTCTTTTATAGTGTTTGATTTACCTCATCGGTTGCGTCTGCATAACAGTTCATTATGAATTGTCGGAGCCAATCTGGAATTTTATCTTCAATAATTACCGAACAGAACCCATTGACGTCGCCAATGGCAACGTATGAAACTAGCGGAAACTGTAGTTTAAGGGCATCAATTTTTAATTGATATTGATTTTTTCGCTCTTCAATAAACTTATAGAATAAAAGAGCTAAGTCATTCACTTTTTCAAAGGGAGGAGGGTTAATTATTCTCATAATAAAATTTTATTGATCAATTGAGACACATTTTTTATTGGCTTTTTTCATTTTGAGTGTCGATTAATAGCCGTATCGTTGAGCCCGTAATATAAAGCATGTATTGAGCCATGCTTGTCGGGACAAGGTGATTTTCCTCACCGGCTCCATGTCCCCCATATTTATTTCTCAAAGTTGGAATGGAACTTTCTAAAAACTGCTTAATTCCTACTAAAGCACTTTCATGGGTACGAGCAAAAAATCCCTTTGTAAAGAGTAAGTTGATCAGTTTTTGTGCTGTAAATTTTTCTTCAAACTCCCACCTGTTTAGTTTACAAATGATTTTTATCGTCGATTCGAAGGCTTTTAAGCACCAGACCAAACATTCTTGATTGCCTTCATTGGTGTTTAGTCGAAAGCGACTATGGGCTGTGAGATATTCATTATTAACAGTAGCGTATTTTGAATCAAGTAAAAAATGTAGGGCTACTTGAATAGCTTCTTTGTGTAAAAGACTATGATCTGTCCGGAGTATTCTACTACTCTTAAATTCATATCCTACCCCATTTTCTTTAAAACGATAGTTTAATTCTTCAATAGCTTCTTCAGCTTTGTACTTTAATTCATCGTTGTAACCTTGGTCCTTTAAAAACGGGCTCACAAATTCCGAAAATTGAAACATAAGTTGAATCACATCTAACACTTTATCGATCCCACTAAGTTGGTTTATATAGCTGTATAATCGCGAAGGCCCGTCTCGAAATGAATCATCCTTTGGAAGATACAAAATCCCGTGTTCCTTAAGAATAGTCGAAATTATTTCCTCAAATGTTTGATTTTGAATATGCTTCGGGATTGCTTCTTGTAAGAAAAATTCTTTCCAGATATGAAAAATCTGAATTTTTAGCTTAGTCGATATATCGTCGTATGTGAAAATGTCTGGCAACCCATCCTTGAGTCTGCTATATGTCACTGTTATGCCCATTTTGTAGTTTAATTTTCTAAATTTAAATACAAACTTGCTAAAAAAGATATATTTTATCCTATACATTTACCAAGCTCGTCACAATGAGAAAATCCGGTGCCCATAACACCGGATTGCTAACTAACCATTGCCCGAGCCCAACACCACCATTTATTGATCTCTGGTGGCTACAAATATCTTGAGCAGGTCCACTATTTCAGAAAGTCGATTTGCAATGTTTCTCAATATTTCAATCCTCTCGCCGGAAGTGTCAAAAACCGGCCTTTCTTCAACTGTCAATTGTTCTTGTACTGGGTTTCGAATGGCTTGTTCAAGGTCTGTTTCAAAATTGTAGTAAAAGTTATCAATGAATTTTTGCGTTAAGGGTAGTTTCTCATTTAGGTATGAACTTACATTCCCTTTATTAATGCTCAGTCGTTTTGCGATTGTGGTAACAGGAAATCGAAGATTTAAAGTATCGATATCAGCTTTTAACTTTTTAAGCCTATCAAGATCATATTGCTTCAACATCATTGAAAAGATCAACTTGGGGATGCTTAAAATAAATCCTCTACATAAAGAATGGTCAGAGTCAACGTAGTGTCCTTTTGTTGGCCCTAATTAATGAGTCAACTAAGTCCTTATTTCCTTTTACCAACTTCTCAGTCGCGCTAACCAGTTTGATATTGCCTTCTACAAGCGTGCAATTATTTTCTACCAGCTTGGTAATGTTTCTCAGTAGCACGTTAATGGGAAGGTTTTCGGCATTCTTGCCACATGGGATAAGATTGGAAAGCATGTCTATCTGCTGCATCGTTCTATGAGACTTATCTACTTGACTACCATCGAGAAATTCACAAGGTTGCCCCTCAGCCATTTTCCTAGCCATGTCTTTGAGGTCTTTATCAAAAACTTTATAAAATGCTTTTGTGAATTTATCGCTCAAGCGTAATCGACCACTTAAATATTTGCTAACGTTACCTCTATCGAAGCCCGTTCTGTCAGCAACGGCTTTTACAGGGTATCGAAGCTGGCGTAGTTCAATGTCGAGCTTTATCTGTTCCAGGCGGGTCATTTTACTCTTTTCGTTTCTTCTGTGCGAGTTACCAAAATATTGGCCGCTTCCAAGGCTCTTAGAAGCTGTCGATAGAGGTTCAGCAGATCCGCCCTTTTTTCAAAGTAATCGAACTGGGTATTTTCTGAAGTAACACATACTTCCACGATCTCGGATATATAACGCCTCAACTCCCAAGGCTTGTAATCAGAAAAGAACTGTGTTAGCGCTTCAAATGGTGTGGTTATTTCCTCCGGCTCAATTAATTGATCAAAAAACTTATAACCTGCTTGAAAGTCAGAGATAGCCTTTAGCGGGCGGGATATATTCAAAAGATCATACACCGTCATTTCAAATACCTGAGCAAACTTATCGAGCATTCCAAAAGTAATATCATTGCCATCAACCTCCATACTTGCATATTTTCCTTCTCCAACGCCCAGCTGTTTGGCTACAGTTTCGGGAGATAATTTTCTTTGTTGTCGGGCAATTTTTAGATTGTTTGCGATATTCATGATTCTTGATTTATCAATTTTTACAGGATTCGTTTGGCCTTATTCTTCTGAACAAACTTTGTTATCTGAGTAACTACACTAGCAAGCATAGTTTTCAGTCTCGCAAGGCGACCCAATATTCTATCTACCTTGCTTTCCAAACGGAGCATATTTGCTGAAATTTCCTGTTGGCTATGGCTTATCGAATCGTATTTGATAGATAGCAATTTGTATTCGTCCTTTATTGCTTCTAGCGAGACTTTCAGGTCTTGGGGCTCGATAGCAAAATTATTTTCGGCTTTTTGCTTGTCACTGATCGTTTTAACCTCTTCCGCAAATGCTGCATAGAACCTATTTAAAAACTTGTAGGTAATAGGATACCTCCCAGTTATATAGCTGCTGTAACTAGCGTTACTAATATTCATCCTTCGAGCGATATCAATATCATTACAGGCAAGGAGTAATCTATCTTGCTTAAATCTTAGTATTCGGGCATCATCTACTGGGCGACTCATTATATTTGTATTGAGGGATGAAAAGTCTTCACATATGACCTCCGGCAAACGGGAAGTGCGATAGCTTGCATGGGGTTGCGGGCATAAAACTACCTGCCTTTAATGAACGCATTAAGGAGTGTGTAAATCGACGAACTTTATTGAAGAGATATAAGAGGGGGAAAAAACATAGGGCAGGCCCCGTCTTATCGCAAAGTGGCACCGCCAAGCGCCTGCAGTCAATAAGCTGATAGGGGCCCACCCTATATTACAAATATAGAATGGGCATTTCGCTATCATCTCGACTGCATAAAAAATTGGCGGTTTTCTTTGCGAGACTCTTAGCAATTGCTTCAAATTGTTTTATGAAGGAACCGCGAATATAGTTCTTATGGTAAAAATAAGGATAATTTCAATTGTACCCAAGTATGGGTACAATTAATTTTTTTGATTCCCGGACCTTTCGATAAGAATGGATTCAAAATCTGATAAAATATTGGTGGACTTTGGTAAAAACTTGCAAAAGCTAAGGAAAGCGAGAAAACTTAGCACTAGGGAATTTGCCTACGCCGCAGAAATTTCTCATAGCTCAGTTGGAAGATTGGAAAAAGGAGAGTCCAATCCGACTTTAACTACACTACTCAAAATTGCTGATGCGTTAGATGTGGACATAAACACTCTTGCTATGAAGAAATGAGCATACATACAGTAAGCAAAATAATATCAAAATACTTTTTTTATTATTGACGAGAAGGTATTAGTTTTCACCAGACAATTCAAACTGTATGCTTGGAATATTAATAACTGTCTTGGGAGGGTTAATTACGATCTTGGGATTATTTGATGGATTTAAAAAGGACGACAAGTTATCGTTTAATAAAATTCTAAGATTCATTTGCGCTCTTTCTGTTATTGGCCTAGGAGTTTATTCATCAATGACCCAGACTGCAAAAATTGCTGAAAATCAAAAGATTTTAATAGATACTACAGCAAGAATAGGAGAAAGTACAGTTGCGCAAATCGACACATCTACCAATAAGTTATTTATTCAGGCGGATACAAACACAACTAAAGTGATAACTGCCGAAAAAAAGGTTTTAAATAAACTCGATTCTACCAGAATAATATACAGAGACACATCCTATGGTAATACCGTCGTTTCCCTTTGGAATACCGAGTCAATAAAATTAAAGCCAACAAATTCGGCAAATAAGTATAGTTTGGAAATATCATTCGCTTCTTCCTCCAACAATGTCGAAAATTTTAGCACGAGTGGATGTTTAATTATTGAAAGTGAGAGATTAAATAAGTCACAAATCTTTCATCTAATTGAGAATGGATCAACCAACGATTTTGTTAAATCACAAATAGCGAAATCATATAGTATCATAGATATAGGCAGGTTCTCAATCTCTCAGGATTCAATGTTTCTATACGTGAAGTATAACTGGAAAAACAAGCAACATAAAGGTAAGGAACCGGAAAGACGATTGTTAACATATTATCCAGAACGAGGATTCTTCGCTTTTGTCCCTAACGCCAGTCTTCCCAATACGATTTGGGCAGCCATGATTAAGAACGGCTATTATTGATCAGTTTCTTATCTTCAGTTATACCCTTATCCTCAGGCTGTGATTCTAGGTAGGCTATAAATAACAACTCCTACGGGCTTTGTGGGATTGTTTAAGAGAAACAAAAGGTTTGTGGAAGCGTATGCAACGGATACCTGCAATGCACTTCAATCATGGATCCAGGAGGGCTATTAATTCTCTATAGATATATGTTTGTCGTTTTCTCTTTTATAATGGGTAATCATCAGATCCCAGAGTGCCGATTGTTTTTCCTGCAATTTTGATTGTTTTTGGGTAGCATCTTCATCCCACTCGACATGTTCAACATTGATCGGGAGATTTGTCTTTCCCGTTAATAGATCAATAAGTCCAGACCTGATAATCTGGTTTTCATCTTCAAGCAATCCATGCGCTTTTGGAGAATAAACATTCCTTTTGATGAGAACTTTATCAAACTTGTACCCAAGAGAGCATCCCATCTCATAAAGTAGATTTGCCAGCATATCGAGCCGTTTTGATGCCCAAACCGCAGCTTGCTCTTGCGTTTCAGTTCTTTCCTGAAGGACGTCAAAATATTCTTTCCAGGCATTAATGACCCGCTTATACTTTACTTTTTTACCAGTAAATTCAAGATCAATCCTGTTAAGGGCTTCAACGTGATTTGGAGAAAGTATTGCACCACGGGTCGCCATAAGTGTTTTGAATATCCAGAGCTTACTCGTTTTAGTTTCCCGTGTTGTCTCTATGAATTTTTGCACTTGAACGGCTGCAATTGGACCTACAAAAAGAGCGATGATCGTAAGCACATCACTGAGCTTTAATATGGCTTCTGGGGGCATTCGTTAGATTTTAGTACGCTAATTTACTTAAAATCTAGCTATCTCTTCTAATAGAAAAATGTATTTAAATACGGTGTTTATACTGTTCTTTTAAATCTTCGGATGTGGTACTTTGTACAATGAATAGTTAAAAATATAAAATTATCTTATGGTGAAAGGAAGTACTGTTTTTTTATTTGGCGCTGGGGCTACTTTGGCTTGGGGTTCTCCGTCAACTCAGACGCTTACAAAAATAATTAGAACCTCTGGATTTAGAACAACTGATAACAAGACTACCATTACAGAATTTATATTTCAAAAACTACTCGCAAATGGATATCAGGAATGGGAAGTGAACTTTGAAACCATAGTTAATGTTATTGAAGAGCTAATAGTCTATTATTCTTATTTCAATACTGAAAAGAAACTACCATCTCTACTTAGTGCTTTTTATCATCCACTTTGGGAAACTGAACTTTTTAATTTTTCTACCAAAGATGGAAAATTTGAGCATGGATATAAACTCCAAATACCTATTGGTATTGACAGTGATTACATGAGGGCTTCTCATCATAACGAGTCGGGTCCGCAATTTTTCTTTCAGCATCTTTTAACGATATTAATAACAAACATCAATGCCGAAATATCCAGGTATGCATATCACACATCGGGTAACCCTGCGATTTTCGACAAGGGGAATGACGATCTTATACAGTTGTTCACTAATTGGATGAACAGTATCTCGAAAAATTCATCATTAAGGCTTTATACTCTAAATTATGATCGATTATTCAAGGTATTACTGGAGCGTGCCGGAGTTCCGATATTTGAAGGTTTTGATAGTGAAGAATATATTGCATATACTGCAACCCTACGACCTAATATTCGTCGAATATTAAGTGATACTGAAGGCAACATTCATTATAATTTACATGGATCTGCTTTTTGGCGTGTTTTACCTTTGGATGACTACCAACTCAACAACCCCGAATTGAGGCTAACGACAGCGCCTAGCTTACCGATAAATCATGACCAATCAACGCTTCAAATAGAGAAGGGGAAAACTATAATGCTAACTAATATAGTAACTGGATATCAAAAAGCCCAAAAAGCAATGATTGTCCCATTCAAGCAAATGCAATCCATGTTTGATAGAGATTGTTGCTTCACAGATACAATTTATATTATTGGTTATTCTTTTGGAGATGAACATATAAATGCTAGCATTAAATTGGCAATTCGATATAATGAAAATGTAAAGGTCATAATTGTAGATCCTTTCTTCATAAAAAATGATAAGGATTCAGAATTGATAGTTAGCTTATTTGCTTATAGGAATGATCTTCAAATGATAAATTGCCAGAAAGTGGAAGATAATCTATATTCTTATTTCAATGGCGCTATAGTAGTATATACGCTTGGATTTAGGGAGTTTTTACAACTGAAGAAAGATATTGGAGAACTCTAATTCTCCAATATCAAAATTTCATGATCAAAAAACTATTACTATCACAAAACGGCCTTGAGCATATGGTTTACCCAATATCCAGTATATCAGTTCATCCCTTGCCGTGGTAGTTACCTCATCCACCCATAGCCACATACCGGCTTTGAATGCCCCTGTATTGTTCAAGCATTTTACCCGGAAAGGACAGTATAGTTTACGAAGACTTCCTGTTTGGTTTACTAAAAGGATGCTATTAGCGTCACAATATTTCGGGACTGGTGTATTTTTCATGAAAAATAAAGGCTGGCGAATTGCCTGCCCGTGTTTAGTTTAAGAACCAGCTTGTTTCCTTCTTATCCAATGCATTACGTAGATCATCCACAAACCGAAAGGCGTTAACGCTTCTGTCCAAAAAGGTATCTATATAGCTGGATTTGTTACTGCCAGTAAAAAGATTATATAACCTCCAGAGATTAAGATTCCCATTGTCTCCCTTGCAGAATGAATCGTCACGATAATAATCCTTTACAACGGCCCCCAATTGAGTGTCACTCAGAGTAAGAGGGATAATATTATTCCGCATGGTGTTGGGTAAGTGAGTATACATGCGGCACCTTCCGATCAATAGGGCAAACTCCTGTTCTGTCAGTCCATAATCTGCAAGCTTTCGCATGGCATGGATATGATACTGGGCATTATAGTTCTCTACCAATGTCCGGATACAGGCTTTCAATTGGCCGATGTTTTTCACCTTTAGATCGTTTTGATAGCCATCTGTCCAGACACATAGGTTGGTGCATACCTTATTCTGGAAGCCGATGAATACTTTAAAATGCTCGTCAGCTCCTTTCCTACTGTACAAGTTATCCTGATTGTACGCCTTGATGCCTCCAATGGTGAGCGATAGCCGATTGCCGTCTATATCATCCTGAATAGTCGGGACCTCAATGATGAAGGCCATTCGTTCATAATATAAAGTTTTCTCGTATTCCAGGAGTTGATTTGCCGGCTTCATCTTTGCTTCAGGTATTCTGCCCTTGATGGCGTGGGATAAGCGAATAGAAGGGCTTAAAATCGTTTCCCGTGGGTATACTTCCTGTAATACCTCTGTAGCGGTCTCGATAAAATCGGAATGAGATATTGTCGGTTCATTGTCTTTGATAAAGACAGGTATAGTATGCCTGCTTTTGATCTCTTCCAAAGAGCTTTCTTCTGTATTTGCCTGAATAAATGGTTTATCTGTCGATAGCGAACCATTAGGCTGAACATACTCTTGAAATTCAATTATTTCCTGAGTGCTGAATGCTGCTGTTTCCATTTAATGATGGGGCTTGGGGTGATGAAATAGTCGTATTCGGTAGTAGTTCCCGTTTACGCCTTGTGAATAGTTCATTTTGCGTCTTTTGATATTGCGGGTATTGTGCGTATAAACGACCCAATTCGGTGATGCTATTACAGGAATTGATGCGTTGAACAAAATCCTGCAATTTTTCAGTGGCAAGTGATGGAGCTCCCTGATTGCACCAGTCCAGAATCAATTTTCCCGTATCCGGGGTAATGGTAAATTCCGGCTTATCCATAAATAAGCCTGTTCTGTCTTTGGAAGCTAGAGCATGATGCCGAATATCCACGTCCAACACAATAGTTAGCTCGTAGTCCATGCCTTCCCGAGTGACACCCTTTAGCCCAACCTTCTCCGGCACTTGTTTACCGTTCCTTTCAACCAGCACATAGTCCTGTTTACTGCGGATGGTCCCGATGATGTGACAGGAGCTTTGAAGAATGGTTTGTATGAAGGCATTGTGTCGTGGCGTGATCTTCGCCCAGTTGGTAAAGGAGTTGCCAGCCATATTACCATGCACATCGAGAATACCGCCAGCCCCTTCCCATTCGTGGGATATGCTGTCAATGATGATCACCTCCATTCCTGCACTTTCACAAAACCGGATGGCTTCGATATATTTCTCTGGAGAGAACGGCGCCGAGATATTGAGGACGGAGAAGCCGCCTAAATGAGCGTAAAGGGACGCGGAGTAGTTTTCGGTGTCTATAACTGCTATCTTTCCCCAGTTCCCGCTTAACCCGTAAGCCAATAGCAAAGCTCCCATAGTCTTGCCTCCTCCGGATGGTCCCTGTATGCCAAGTTTTATCTTTACCTGGCTTCGTGTTGCAATTTTTAGTTCCATTAGTCTGAGATTGAATTAATTAAATAAAAAAGGGGCAGAGCTTTCGCTCCACCCCCTAAACCCTAGCCGGAACCATTACGCCGTTTGGACAGGCTTTTCCTGTTGTACAGGATGGGTCGTTTCTTCGGGTACGTAGATATAAGAATGGTTTAGAGTAACGACTTCACCAGTGGTTTGATTAGTGTATTCGTAGGCTTCCACTTCTATACGGTCTATCCTGCCGGGTAGCTGCTTACCTATCAGCATCTTGGCGAAATCTTCGGTATAAGTGCTCGAAATGGTACATTTCTTAGAAGTTAGATAGAATCTGCCGGTAATGGAGGACTGAATAAATTCAGGATCGCCAGAAAGCTCTAATGCAATGAACGGTTTGGTGAGCTTGCTCTCCCTCAGAAAGTAGGCTGTGATAGTTACCATGATAATAAACGATTTTGATTAATTTAATGAATGGCTGAACCCTCAGCCTGAAAATTGAATATTCAAGAGTACGGGGCGTACCAGCACTGTCAGCATTGAGGGGGGGAGTTGTTGAGACGGGGTGCCATGGAGTCTTCACCTAAGAGATTTGATGAGTGAAATTCACCAAATCTGTTATAGACATACACCTTCAAGGACAAAGTTTAGTAACTTACATAATATGCCTAGAGATGATTTTTCCAAAGTTGTAATCGATATCTTAGCGAAGAGGGTGGGTTATTTATGCTCAAACCCGACATGCAAAAAATCTACTGTAGGGGCTAATTCAGCACCCTTAAAAGCAACCATCATGGGCGTCGCCGCCCATATGACAGCGGCCTCACCGGGAGGACCCCGTTTTGATTCGTCTTTATCTCAGGACGAACGATCTTCAATCGATAACGGCATTTGGCTTTGTGTTAATTGTTCAACATTGATAGACAAAGACCCAAGTTTATACGACGTTAATATACTCAGAGATTGGAAATTAAATGCTGAGGAACAGAGCCGCATTTTCATGTCCTCTGCGCCAATCAACGATTTTTCAAAAATCCCATTTTTAGAAGCGGATTTGATCTGGACTGGAGGAGGGCGTCGTCGTTTAGGCATTAGTAATAATAACCCAGTCGTCGAAATAGACGGACGTCCAACTGTAGTTTTTGGGCCGGGGCGCCCATTGCCAATAATATACTGGCAGTTATTTTGGTGTTTTAATCTCGCAATATATAACAATTCGGAAGGCCCAGCTTACAATGTATCTATCACATCTTATAGCGATGAATCATTTACCACGATCGAAAAGCTCAAAAAAGTCAACAATCTGCCTGCATTTCAGCATATAGATTTAAAGGCTACTTTTGAATATACCGTCGAAGGAACATACTTGGAGGCGGATGAACAAAAAAAACACAAAATTCCCTTACAATTAGAAGGGCTTCAATTCTTAATCAAATATGTTGATAGTGCAAGAAATGAGTATAGTACAATGGTGACAATTAAAAATAATGAATTAATTAATGAACGAATATGAGTGCAGAGAGTGCAACAATGGGCTTCGAGCAAGCCAAACGACTTGCAGATAAATACAGAGAACATTTACTTACCAAAGATTTCCTGACGGAAGATCAGATGGCTTTGGGATATGAAGACTCGCTAAATCAACCTTTCATCGTTGAAGTTGTACCAGCCCCGGCTGATGACAAAATTTCGATAGAATGTGTTAAATCCTTTCTGAACTTGAATGGCAAAAGCTGGGACACTATCTTAAAAGAAATAAGCTACGATAAAAACGAATATATAGTTCTTATAATTGCAACCAACCAAAACAGAAATGAATACGCGAATGAGCTTAATCAATTTTTAGTAGATCACCCTCATTGGGTTATAAAATAGTTGTCATCATGAATCATTCAGGCTAGCAAAACAGGCAAAAAATGCCATAGTATTAGTATTAGCTCGTTTATATGCGTGAAGTGACTCCGCATTCAAAAAATGCTGAACAACTGGTAGGTGCAGTCGCTCTGACATAAATTTTATTTTTTATTACCCTTGTATATTTAACGACTACGCTTTACCTTTGCAATACGCAATTGAAGGAATAGCGCCTTCAGAGGCCTCACCAGCCAGAATCTTAATTTCTCACACTTTTAGTTTTCCCACACTTACATTTTGTCTTGTTAGTTTTTTGTGACGCCGTTGTCGCAGTGTTAGTTTTATATTTTTAAACGTATCATAAATACCCAATTTATTTATGAGTATTATTTTTTTGCCTAACAAGCTGGATTTACATAGGGTTCTTGTCGATAATCCCCCCAAATTTAAATGTCACGTAGATGAGCTTAAATACATTATTGGCCTGATTATCAGATTGAAGAGCCAACATAAAGGCTATTTAAAGTGTAGATTCCGGATCATGGTAACCCCCTGTTCCGATTTATGATACCCCCTGATTCCGGCCATGGTACCCCCACCTGTCCGGGGGCTAGTAATCGACTAAATTCTCCTGCATTTTCCCTTCCTGCGACCAGTCGATAGCCGTGATATTCAGATTTTTTCTCCTGCCATTCCGGCACATGGTACCCCCCCGGCTTGTTGGTCCGGCGGACGATTCCGGAGCATGGGAACCCCTCTAAAAGAAGGCCTTCAATTGTCAGAGCGATTTGTATTCATTTTGCCCTTTTTCATACGTAAAACGGGGAAGATGGCTCAAAAAGCAGTTGACATGAAACAAATAAAACAAGTCCAGCAGCTAAGCGCAGATGGCGTGCCGATAAAGGAAATCGTTCGACGTACAGGTATCAGTCGCAAGACCGTCAGAAAATATCTACGGAAGATGGCTGCCATGCCTCCTGCTGCGGGCGAGGACCGTCCTGTTTGTGACAAAGAACTTGCAACGGCGGTTTACAACAGTGATGAAACGATCATCAAGGGTCGTCGCTTCGAAGCACTTATTACTCATTTTAAACACGTTGAGAAAGAGCTGCATGGTCCTGGAGTGACCAGGCAATTATTGTGGATGGAGTATCTCCAGGACAATCCGGATGGGTATCAATATAGCCAATACTGCTACCTGTTCGGAAAATATCTGAAAGATACCGATCCTGTTTTTCACTGGGAATACACGCCCGGCGAGTTTACTCAACTGGATTATGCCGGTAAAAAGCTCTCCTATGTCGATAAGACCACGGGCGAAGTTGTGCCCTGCGAAGTGTTTGTAGGCGTACTGCCTTTTAGTGGTTTGATTTTCTGTGATGCCTCTCCTTCTCAAAAGACAGCAGACTTTGCCCATTGTGTCAATGAAATGGTTGTCTATACCGAAGGTGTAACGAGAACATACCTGTGTGACAATCTTCGCACAGCGGTAAGGCGCTCGGATATACATGAACCTGTTTTTACGGAACTGTGTTATCAGCTGTCAGACCATTATCAGACTACCTTCAGCGCGACCCGTCCAGCAGAGCCAAGAGATAAAGGGATGGTAGAGAACGCCGTCAATATCGTCTATATGCATATTTATGCCCGGCTGAGAAAACAGGTCTTCCATAGCCTGGAAGCCCTCCGGAATGCCATCCGAATCCATCTGGATGCGCTCAACAATAAACCATACAAGAATAGCAAAGAGAGCCGACGCGACATTTTTCTGCGGCAGGAAAAACCTGTTCTGAAAGAACTGGCAGCCGTACCCTACCAGGTCAGAAAAGGCAAGCAGGTGACTGTACAACAGAATTATGCCGTGCAGCTTCCCGACAACAAGCACTACTACACAGTCCCCTACCAATATGTTGGTTGTAAAGTCTGGATCAGCTACGATAATAAGACGCTTGAAGTCTATCATCAGCATGAACGGATAGCCTTCCACGTCCGAAACAGTCAGGAGCCTCGTTTTAATCGGTTGGCGGAACATATGCCTGCCAATCACCGGCACATGGTGGAGATGCGGGGATGGGCAGTAGAAGATCTGCTTACCCGAGCCAGGCAGGTCGGAGAATACACCAGGCAGGCTGCTGATCGGATCTTACATAGCAGTATTTACCCGGAACAAAACTACAAGGCCTGCCATGCGATGATCCTGTTACAAAACAAGTATGGGAAAGACCGTCTGGAAGCGGCTTGCAGGAGAACAGCCAATATCACCAGACCTACGCTCAGAATGATCCGCAATATCCTGCAATCCGGGTGGGATCACCAACCCTTACTCTTCGATCAGGAGACACCCCGGCTACCAGGTCACGACAATATCAGAGGAGCGGATTATTACAAATAGAGCGGATGCCACCGCTCTGTTTGCTCCAAACCAATCCAGTCCCTGACGCTGCCGCGGGCTTGCACCGTTGGCGGCATAGGATTTACCTGCTGATCTGCAAAGAATAATTAGTGACCAATCCTATGACGTCCAACAGCGCCGACACTTTATTTTTTAATCATGCATAAAATCTAAACACAACATGAACACGACTCAAACCCTTGCTCAGATGCAGGAATTAAAGCTGACCGGAATGGCTTCCAGTTATCGGGCCCAGTTGGAGCTTCCTCTTGATCAGCAGATGGAAGGCCATGAACTGATCGCGCATCTACTACAGGCTGAAAAACTGCATCGCAGCAATGACCGGATGGACTCCCTTTTAAAAACGGCAAAGTTCCGGTTCAATGTAACCCCTCAGGACATAGAATGCAACACAGAGCGTAATCTAACCAAAACCATGTGGAGCAGCCTGATCGAAGGGAACTATCTGAAAGCCGGAGAAAACATATTGATCACCGGTTCGACTGGTTGCGGCAAAAGCCACGTCGCTTGTGCGCTGGGGCACCAGGCATGCTTGTTAGGGCTTAAAACCCGGTATTTTAATATGAACCGATTGATTGAAACCATCATCATGGCCAAGACCGAAGGAAGCTATATGAAGTTGATCAATCAACTGGAAAAGATCTCCCTGATCATCCTGGATGACTTTGGTATCCAACACCTCAACAAAAACATTAAGCTGGCCTTGCTGCAACTGATGGAAGATCGGTATGGGAAAAAATCAATCATCATCACCTCTCAACTGCCTGTATCGGCTTGGTATGATTACATCGATGAACCGACCCTGGCTGATGCTATTATGGACAGATTGACAGCCAGAAGCCACCGCCTTGAGCTAAAAGGCGAATCCCGTCGGAAGAAAAAATAGCCGGCGATTACGGCCAAATCCTATCTTTGAAATCTTCAAATGCTCTTTCTCTTGTAGGTCTTCTCTTTAGAGGGGGTACCATGCCCGGAATGAGGGGGTATCATCACCGGAATTTACAATTTAAAGGAAGACTACATACCATTGAATGCACAGATTCTACAGGGAAAAATAAGGCGGTATAACAATTGCCTGTCATACCTGATTGAAAATGCTATTATCGAAACCGACAACCAATATATTGCGGGGAGTAAATCAAAAGGATACAGACTAGCAAGGGAATATGCAGAACAAGAATACCAAGCTGACAATATTACCAAGTTCTCTTTGATAAAGAAATCTAGGGAAGATAGAGAAAGGGAAATAGCATTAAAAAGAAACTATGGTCATCTAACAAAGTGGTTTGATAATGGGCTGCAAATTGATTACGATGGTGCAGTATCCACCCTGAAAGTGCTTTTAGAGAAAGACCAGGAGGAAGGTATAAGTAATGCTCTGGAAAGGTACCAATTACGGCTACTGAGCGTTGAAAAGCTACAGAAGGGAATATTCTCCTTAAACGTAGACGATACCGACAGACGGTTTCACTCGAACATTACCAATCTGAAATCTGAACTCAGAAATCACCTTACCTATAATGGACAGCAGCTATGTTCTATAGATATAAAAAACTCCCAACCCTTCCTAAGTACAATACTTTTCAACCCTTACTTCTATAACAAAGGAGGGAATGGGGTGTGTTTATACAACCTTTCACCTAAGATCTTTCAAACAGCGAAGCCTGTCTTTTCTTCTATTTTATCTACCATTTCTCCGTTTAATTCTATCATTATGCTAGTAAAATCTGATGTAACGCAGTGCAGTAGCGACATAGAGCTGTATTGTACTCTTGTCGATAAAGGAGGGTTATACGACTACCTGAATGAGCAATACTATTTAAAAACAGGTATCAAGTTTGATCTTTCCATTCCGGTACAGAAAAGACAATTAAAGCAGACGGTATTTGTAACCTTCTTTTCTGATAATCGATTTCTGTATCAAGATGAGGCGGAGAATAAACTTTTTTTTGCTGAGTTGTTCCCCTCAGTATATCAGATATTCAAGCTAGTTAAGCGGGGAGACAACTCACGCTTAGCGGTTATTCTACAGCTAATGGAGTCGGAAATCGTCCTCCAAAGGGCAACCAAGGCAATTAGTCGGAGTTATCCCGAACTTCCCATTTTTACCATTCATGATAGTATTGTCACCTTGTCGGAGTACAGGGAGGTTGTCAGGCAAGAGCTAAAGGCTCAATGTGAAGGCGTTATCGGCTTGCAACCATCCTTAAGCTATGATCAGTGGCAATAGTGAGCGACAAAAGTCGCGTTTTCCGAAAACGCTCCGGTGTTTTTAGAGTAGTATTTTTTATTAATTTTTAAACTAAGGTGTATGAAAACACAATTTCATTCAACATGGCAAGGAATTATTCCACGACTAGGAACAAGGAACTAAGTTATTGGAAGAAAACTTCTAAACGAGTTCTGGTGCCATCAAAGAGGGATGAGCTATTAGCGAAAGCCCAAAGACTTGGCAAAATATTCCCAGAGACCAAAATCTGGAGAGACCTGCACTACAGGATTTACAAGAATCTGCCCCTATCCTCACGGCAGTTGGCTGCAATCAATAATGCATACCAAGAATTATTTCAATTTAGTCTTTAAAAAAAATCGAGAAATCATTCTCGTCAATCACACCAACATTCTTTGGGAAGTAAAATTCTCCAAATGGAAGTTCAGGAATGGCGTAATGTGAAAGGGTACGAAGGCATGTACCTGATCAGCAATCATGGTAATGTAGTCAGCCTTGATAGAAAGGTAAAATCCAAAAACGGCTACAGCAACAGAAAAGGCAGAAGTATTACGGTCCGGAAAAACAATTTCGGCTACTTAGATACCCGCCTTTACAAAAATGGCACGAAGAAATCAGCCTTTATCCATAGGATTGTGGCAGATGCTTTTGTTCCAAATCCTGAAAACAAGCCGGTTGTTAACCACAAGAACGGCATCAAGTCTGACAACCGGGTTTCTAATCTGGAATGGTGTACCTCAAGTGAGAATACAATCCATGCTATTCAAACGGGACTTAGCAAAACTCCGAAAATGAGTAGCAGGAAAGTTATTGACACTTGCACCGGCCAATCTTTTCCAAGCATAAGAAAAGCGGCAAGAGCCAGTGAGATTCCATATGGGTCCTGCAAGAATATGTTAATGGGGATACGTAAAAATTACACCTGTCTGCAATTGGCAGGGTAGGAATTGGAAAGGTGCGGGAAATATCCCCGCACCTTTTTCCTCCTGCAACATCACTACTAAGAGAATGAAGGAGATTTGTCAACAATCTCTTTCTTTGCTTCCAAAGCCCTCTTTTTCTTGTTATATCGCTCAGTCATCGCTTCGGATTGGTGACCGTATAGGTGCTGAACCTCTTTCAATTCCAGCCCTGCCTCCACCTTGTCATCCGTTCCGGTATGCTTGGCAGCGTATAGGTGCTTTTCTATACCAATACCCGTAGGCGGAGGGTCCATGATCAGTTTTCGCCAGAGCTTTGTAATTGTATCCCGTTTGACGTGTATTGCATTCGGAGTTAAATAGTCCGATCTCATGGCTCCGTACACTCGTCGCCCGTTTTCGCGCTTTGGGGCACCACCCCCAGCCTTTAAAGGGGTGCCAAATACAAAATATTCGCCGGGAAATTGATCCAAGTTCATTCCTTCGAGCAACCTGAAAAGGTGAGGATTTATGGGAACCCGCCGGACATTGATAGTCTTGCTCTTTTCAAGGTTATCCCGTACCTGGGCTATGGTGATAATCCCCTCCTTCAAATCAATGTCCTTCACAATCAATTCTAAGGCTTCCTGTGGCCTTATCCCCGTGTGATATACAACGGACATGACAGCAAATAGCTGCGGATGAACTTTATCCAGATGCTGTGATATCCTTTGTTTTTCTTCCGTGGTGAAGGCTGCATATTTATTTGATTCGGGAACTGTTTTATCCTTAAAATCACTTAATGGATTGGACCCGATGATACGCCTATCAAGTAATACCGATAATAACGCCCTGAAGCAGCTAACGTATTTATTATAAGCATGATTGGAAAAATTGCGCTCCTCTGCACATTCATCAATGAGGTCTAAGCAGGCCCCCCTGTCCATTTGCCGAACGTCCAACAGGCTGTGACCGGTTTTTACAGCTATTTCCTTAATGAATCGCAGCATACTTGAATAGTCCTGCCTGCTTTTCTTTTTCAATGTCTTTTTGCTCATCGCAAAATCCAACGCGTTATTAAGATACATTTCTTGCTTTTCAGCCTTTGCCTTAACCTTATTGAGTTTGAACTCAGGATCAATAACTGGGTTCCAACCCATTTTAAGCCGATCCTTGCATCGCTGGCAAAGTTGCAGGGCTTCATCCATTCGCCTGCCCTTGTCCTTGATACGATTCATTCCTTCCCTATATTTCCTTGGATACTCTTTTCCACCATGAGTAAACCGAAAAAAAACATACCAGTCTTTAGAGTTAGCTGTAGAAATTTCAGGGGCTGTAAAATGCCCGTCTAAATGATGTTGCTTCATCCTTTCCGCTTTGTACCGGGTTTTGTACCGGATTCGTGATTGAATTTTGCGGAAGCATCGATAACTAAATGAAAATGGCCCTCATAAGAGGACCATTCAATTGATCTGCGGAGAGTAAGAGATTCGAACTCTTGATACCCTTTCGAGTATACACACTTTCCAGGCGTGCTCCTTCAACCACTCGGACAACTCTCCGGAAGGGCCGCAAAAATAGCAATTTATCCCTGGATTCCGAATATTTTTTGAGCATTTTCCGTCGTCACCCGCGCCGCCTCTTCCACATCCACCCCCTTCACCTCTGCAAGCTTATGCACCACATACTTCAGATAGCTGCTCTCATTGCGTTTGCCCCGAAAAGGTACCGGGCTCAGATAAGGCGCGTCCGTCTCAAGTACCAGGTGCTCCAGCCCGATGCCCTGGATGGCATCGGGCAGACCGCCATTCTTATAGGTCAGCACCCCCCCGATCCCCAGGTAAAAACCAAGGTCTACGATGTCCCGCGCGGCGGCGGCATCCCCGCTAAAACAATGGAAGATGCCTCTCAACGTTCCTTTTTGATGTTCACGAACCACGCCAATGCTCTGGGCCATTGACTCGCGTGAATGAATGACGATAGGGATATCATAATGCAGGGCCCATTCAATCTGCCGGTGAAAAGCTTCATATTGCTGCGCCGAAAAGCTCTTGTCCCAATAAAAATCCAGCCCGATCTCCCCTATTGCCACCCAGTCACGACGCCCCAGCTCCCGCTCCACGAAACTGAGTTCGGCCAGGTAATTCTCTTTTACATTACAGGGATGCAGACCCGTCATACCGATACACTTTCCCGGGTACTTCGCCTCCAGGGCAAGCAGGGCCTCCTGGCACTCGCTGTCTATGGCCGGCAGGTAAAACTTCTCAACTCCTTCTTTTTCAGCCCGCTGAATCACCTCCTCCACGTCCTGGGAGAAACTTTTACTATACAGATGACAATGCGTATCTATTAATAACATAATTTATTGTTCTCGTTTCGGATGCAAATATCCCCAAAACCCATGATTCAGACGAAATCCATCTGCCAAAACTGAGGCACCACCCCCCTTCCAACTGAACCAAACGCTTTGCAGACCTCCATATATCTAATTTACATAATGAGACGAGTTAGCCCCCAAAGGACGGATAAAACGCCAAATCCAGAAGAATCGTCAGGTCCGACTGACTAAATTACTTTGCATAAATCAAAAAAAGATTTACCTTTAAACCAGTTTTCATAGGGTACGGATTAAAAACGGGCCAGGGTGTCTACCCAGGCCCAATTTTATTTAGGTAAATGCGCCAAAAATCTGTCCCAATTTGGGCCAAATTCCAACTTTAGAATTCCTCCTCTCTCCTTTATTTTATCACATCGAACCGATATCCCAATTCTGAAAAGTGCCGCAGCACAACAGGCAACGCTCCACTCACGCGATCATACGCCTTCCCGCTATCATGAAACACAACGATGGACCCGGCTCTCGCACTACGTATCACATTACGCGCACAGGTCGCAGCATCGATGTCCCGGTCAAAATCTCCGCTCAGCACTTCCCACATCACGATCCTATAATGAAAAGGCGCAGCCCGCAGGAGTTTGGACTGAAAAAGACTGATCCTGCCATAAGGCGGACGAAACAGATCGGAGTCGATCAGACGGGCTGCATCCCGTATATTTTCGATGTATTTTTTGTCCGCCACCTTCCATCCGTTGAGATGGTTCTGCGTATGATTGCCTACACGATGCCCATCCAGTAAAACCCTTTTGTAGATCTGCGGGTATTCCTTTACGTTCTTACCGATACAAAAAAAGGTAGCGCGGGCATTATATTTTTTGAGCTCGTCGAGTACAAAGGGAGTGACCTCCGGATGAGGACCGTCATCAAAACTCAGGTAGAGCACCTTTTCTTTTGCAGGCATCTGCCAGATCAGACCGGAATACAACTTCTTCAGCCACCAGGGCGTTCGTACAAGATAGAACATAGAAAGGCAAGTTACATATTCTCCTTCGCATAGGTATTCACATGCATCACGCGCCCATTCTGCCGGAACACCTTTCCCCGATCCTTTACAAAAGCTTCCTGTGTCGGCTCGTCTTTCAACAACCGGTCCATATAACGCTTTACTGCATCATCCTTCATCGTCACCGGCGCGCCGGATTCCATCGCCTCATCGATATATCCACGCAGCAATGGCTCTGCCTGTCCATAAAAAAGATTCGTCCCATCGAAGATATCGCTCCCGATGATCTTGTCCCCCGAGATCGCAGCAAAACCCACCACCGTACTATCCGTACGCGCGAGACGATTCCGGAAGAAGTTGAAATATTCATCGCCGCTAAGCAGATACTTCTTATCCTGGTAACGCGACAGATACGCCAGACTATTGTTCTTAAAACTCCCGGCCTGCAATTGCCTGTCCACCTCGCGCCACACCACCACCTGGTTGTGCGTCGAATCCAGCGCCTTCCGGAGATGAGGATTCGCAAAGCTGCCATACCTGAATTTTTTCTCCTTGTTGCTCCATCGTCCCTCCTCCACACACATCACCGACACATACTGATCTTTCGACATAGGCTGCAGGATCGTATCCGACACGATCATCCTGTCCTGGCGTCCTCCGGCTACGATCTCACCGCCGGCGATGTAAATAGGTTTATCCGATTTGGTGTTGAAACGCAGGAAGTGAACGTTCTCAAAAGATGTCGACCCCCGCTCGCTCACCGCCACCAGGCCCTGGGTCAGCGCCCTATTTAACGGAACCGCCTCTATCCCACCGGGCGGGATCCCTCCCCCGGCCTTGCGCCGGATGGGGATGATCTTTAAGTTTTTGAAGGTCCATGCGCTGTCGTAATCTACGTACAGCGTCTCATAGGTCAGCTGGGCCGAGGCGGACAGCAGGGAGAAAAGCAACCCAAGAGATAGAAGGTATTTCAACATGCGACGAGGTAATTGGAATAATAACGTAAGCGTCAGAGTATTAGTGTACGCTCTGCTAATTCCCTACCTTTGCGGGCATGAGTAAGAAAGTCAGGCTTCGATTTGCCCCCAGCCCCACCGGTGGCCTCCACCTGGGCGGCGTACGCACAGTACTCTACAATTACCTTTTTGCCCGCAGCCATGGCGGTGACTTCATCCTTCGTATCGAAGACACCGACCAGGGCCGTTATGTCGCCGGCGCCGAAGAATATATCATCAACTCCCTGAAATGGTGCGGCCTCGACCCCGACGAAGGCCCGCATAAAGAAGGAAAATACGGCCCCTATCGCCAGAGCGAACGCAAGGCCCTCGGCATCTATGCTAAATACGCGCAGCAGCTGATCAAAGACGGTCACGCCTACTACGCCTTCGACACTCCCGAAGAACTGGAAACCATGCGGGAGAAATATAAAACTGCGGAGAACCCTTCCCCTCAGTACAGCCATGCGCTGCGACACAGAATGCGCAATTCCCTGCACCTCGACCCCGACGAGACCCAACGGCTATTGGACGGCGGTACCCCCTACGTCATTCGGATCAAAGTGGAACCCTATCAGCAGGTCACCTTCACCGATATGATCCGCGGCGAAGTCACCTTCCCGACCGAAGGCGTCGACGACAAGGTACTGCTCAAAGCCGACGGCATGCCAACCTATCACCTCGCCGTCGTGGTCGACGACCACCTGATGGAGATCACACATGCCTTCCGCGGAGAAGAATGGCTTCCCAGTGCTCCCGTACATATCCTGCTCTGGCGTCATCTCTTCGGAGAAGATAAAATGCCGCAATGGGCGCATCTCCCGCTGATCCTGAAACCCGATGGCAATGGCAAGCTGAGCAAACGCGATGGCGACCGCCTGGGCTTCCCCGTCTTTGCCATGAACTGGACAGACCCACGCACCAACGAACCCGCCACCGGCTTCCGCGAAACAGGCTTCCTGCCCGAGGCGTTTGTAAATCTGCTCGCCATGCTGGGGTGGAATGATGGCACGAACCAGGAGATCTTCACCATCCGCGAACTGACCGAACGTTTCTCCATGGACCGCGTCCACAAAGCCGGAGCGAAATTCGACTTTGAAAAAGCAAAGTGGTTCAACCACGAATGGATAAAAAAGCAGCCCGCCGCCGCCTTCAGCGCACAAGTGCTGGAGCTGTTCAGGGCAAAGGGCATCGAGATTCCTGACGAAGATCTTGTCCGTGAAGAAACCGGCCCGAACCCGGCGCAGATCATAGTGATCCCTACGGACATCGACCCCGTCGGCATTCCCGGGCTGGGCGTTATACCTCCCGACCCCATCTCCCCCCCTGCAACAAACCGCTTCGAAAAGATCCTGGACCTCGTCAAGGAACGCTGCATCCTTTTGCCCGACTTTGTCCAGCAGGCCGGCTTCTTTTTCAAGGCCCCCGAAACCATCGACGTCGCAGCTGTCAAACCCAAATGGAATGAAGCCAAACAGCTATTCTTTGTCGAGCTCATCCGCCAGCTGCAGCTGACCCAAAGCTGGGAAGCTCAAACGCTGGAAACCAACTTCAAGGAAATGGCCGCCGCTGCTGCGATCAAGCCGGGAGATCTGCTGATGCCCCTGCGCGTAATGCTGGTCGGCGCGAAGTTCGGCCCCCATGTCTTTGACATCGCTGAGCAGCTTGGCCGCGAAGAGACTGGGCGACGGATCCAGCATGCCTTGAAGCTGCTGGCCTAGAGTGCAGGGCTACTGGATTGGCGCGAAATTATTGGTGCAATAGAAAACTATAGGTACATTTCGGAAATTATTGCTATATGAAAGCCACTCGTTCCCGCCAATACCTTGTCCCTTTTTTATTAGCCCTTTTCATTATTTTTTCGGCTTGTAACAGAAGCAACCAGCCTAGCCCAAAATCACCCTATTATGTGCATTGTACGATAGATGGGGTCGATCTGAAATTTGACGACGGATTGCGCGCTGACAGGGACAACTATGTTAGTATTTCCGGAGAGACCGGAGACGACGTGGGACAGTCTCTCAACGTGGCCGTTCAAAACAGCATTCCGGGTGCCCCACCCGTCGGATTGGGCAGCTTTGGAATGACAGATCCCGGCTTTCTGCTAAATGTGGACTATGATTCCGCAATGAAGGTCCTCTATGTAGCTGATCATGTCGGCGGCAACCCCGATACGACCAATTTTTTTACGGTCAACATCACCGCCATCGACAACTCCACCGTAAAAGGCAACTTTAGCGGTAAAATATACATCAACAACAGCGTGGCCGGGTACCCGCCCGTTCAGCATGGCCCCCAATACAAGACCGTTACGAACGGAACGTTCTACGCAAAATTTTCTTATTAGACCCATTTGGTCGTAGCTCGCCTGCATTTCGTAATTTTGATCCTCAATCAGATTGCCATGTACAAAACCTTACATACCGACCTCTCGGACGCCGTCTTCACGGTCACCATCAACCGCCCCGACAAGCTCAACGCGCTCAACACGCAAGTCATGGACGAGCTGAGCGAAGCCGTCACCGAAATATATGTCAACAAAGAGATCAGCAGCGCCATCATCACCGGCGCGGGGTCCAAAGCCTTTGTTGCAGGAGCTGATATCTCCGAATTTCAGGGGCTGACAAAAGAACAAGGCCAGGCACTTGCCGCCAAAGGCCATGACATCTTTATGCGGATAGCCTCCTGCCCCAAACCCATCGCCGCAGCCGTCAATGGTTTTGCGCTGGGTGGTGGCTGTGAGCTGGCCATGGCCTGTCACTTCCGGCTGTGTACCACCAACGCGCGTTTTGGTCAGCCGGAAGTCAACCTGGGGCTGATCCCCGGTTATGGTGGGACCCAACGTCTCACCCAGCTCATCGGACGGGGCCGCGCCATCGAGATCATGCTCAGCGGCCGCATGATCGAAGCCACCGAAGCGCATACCATGGGGCTGGTCAATTACATCGTCGTCGAATCCAACGAGCTGCTCTCCAAAACCCGTGAGCTGCTGTCCATCATCAACGAAAAGGCGCCGCTGGCCGTGGGCCGTATCATCGAATGCGTTAATATAGCTGCGGGCGATGGGTTTAAAAATGGTTCCACCGACACCTGGGAAGCAGACCCCTTTGGCGGTGACGCGCCTTCCGACGCCGACAGCAGTGCCGGGTCCGGTGGTGGTGACCATAGCCCCCATGGTCTCGCAGAGGCGGACGGCGGTGGCTGGGAAAGCAGCGGCCACATCAATGGATTCCTCCGCGAACAACAGGCTTTTGGAGAATGCTTTGGCACAGAAGACATGAAAGAGGGCGCTGCCGCCTTCCTGGAAAAGAGAAAGCCGAAGTTCAAGGGGAAATAACCCAATGTGAAGTTTATCGGAATATATAAAAGGAAACTTATGCTGCGATAGGAGACTTCTTACCTTTTACTACTTTCCGTAACTCATCCTGTAAAAATCCTTTTAAACTCAAATCTTCGTCTAATAAAGGCCAGTGGATACCAGTACCGCCGCCAATCAGTTCGAATTGCAGCAACTGCGATCTCTCGGCGTTTTTCAAAAGACGATAGGAAGAAATATCCTGACTTAAGACAGCCTTTGTATTGAGATATACGGTCATCAAATCCAATTCGGGATGAATATCTAAAGCCTCTATCCGTAACCCCTCCGTAAAGATCAGGTTATCGATAGCATCAAATTGTTTATTTGCCGAAGTATTCATTCCATTTTTTACCAATAACAATGCTGGCATCGCTTAAATTTAAAGCTAAAAACTGATAGTTACAATGCAACATAAGTTAATCATACAAATATAGGAAATGCAATTATCCTACTTCGACTTCAGTTGTAACAAATTCTATTACAGCAACTTAAAAAACAAAAGAAAGTTTAAGCCAAGCTTCAGGAGCCCTTACGGGAGCAAAAAACTCCCGAAAAAGCCCTAACTTAATCCCAAACCCGCCCTCAGCATCCGGTAAAGCGAGGGACGAAGCTTTGCCGGTATCCCGCACTCCCATCCGCATGATCAGACGCATTCTGCGAAATCAACTCTACTGAAGTCCAGCTTTATTCCCGCGTCCAGATCTTTTAATGCGCCGCGGCCACCTCTTCGCGCTGATACTCCGCTATCTCCTTTATAAAAGCCCGCGCCCGCGCTATCGACTTCCCCCCCTCATTATCCACCATCTTCTTCACCCAGCCGCGACTGGCGCCAGCGACCGTGATCCGCCGGTACAACCAAACGACCGCCAGCAAAAGCAGCAGAACCACTACCCCCTCAATCCCCCAATACAACGGCGCAACGCCGGCCGGCAGGGTCTTTGGGACAAAAAGAAAAGGCCACACCGGCGCCTGTAAAAAAGAGACCCGCAGCGTCCACACGATCACTGCCTCCAGTTGCGCCAGCTGTCGCTGCGTCGCCAAAATGCTTTTGCTCAGATTGATCTGCAGCATCAGCAGCATCTGCAGGAAATAACCCGCGATACAATACGAAGTGAAAAGGATGATCAGCCCGGCCGACACCACAAAGACGGGGTTAGACCGAAAGGTCCATAACAGCGATCCCAATAAAATATTCCATCCGATGCCCAGCACAATCACCATCACCTTAAAGCCTATCTGCCAGTTGAAAGAAGTCCGCACCTTACGGCTCCGGACCTCTTCCAGCAATCGCTGATTCAACTTTAGTGAATGCTGCAGCTTCACATCATAAGCCTTCCAAAGTTGCTGGAACTGGTCGGGGGCGTCCGGCTGCGTGGACCGCTCGTGCTCATCAATACTCATAAAAATAATTTGTTTGCTTTTAAAAATTGTTGTTTAAGCCGCCCCTTGATACGACTAAGCTTTGTAGCCACATTCGTTTCAGTAATACCAAGGATCTCGGCGATCTCCCGGTACGGCCTCTCTTCAAGATAAAGGATCATCAGCGCCTTGTCAAGCTCGCCCAGCTCGCTGATAAAGACCTGGAGCAGATCGATCTTTTCCTCCAGGTCTTCATTGTCCGGCGACTTATCTTCCAGTTCCATCAGTCTGAGATCACCGCCAGGCGAGACACGAACTCCCGACCGGGTCTCCTTGCGGTAAAAAGAAATGGCGACGTTGAGGGCTATACGATACATCCAGGTTGAAAATTTATAGTTAGCGTCAAATTGCTGTCCCGATCGCCATAACTGGCAGATCATCTCCTGCATCAGGTCCTCCCGGTCACCGGCATTGCGGCAATACAACTGACAGATCTTGTACAGGATCCCTTTGTTATCCCTGATCAATTGCAGGAAGATCAATTCGTTATGATTTTTATCGGTCATCATATAATTATTCGCAGAAAGACGCCGGAAATCACAAAAATCAGCAGATTTTTTTTATATATTACTTTATGGAAAACTATATAAACCCCAGCCCCCAGCAAGACCTCCTGGGTGACCTCGCTGTCAATCTTCAGCAGGCCAGCAGAGGCAAACGCTTTGCCAATTACCTGATCGACCTTGTCGTCTTTTACGTCTTTATGATCCTGGTCTTGGGCATCCTTGCGACACAAGGTATGACGGACCTCACCGATAACCGGATCATCGATCGTCTCATCACGCTTATTTGTTATGGCATATTCATGGGCCTCTATGAAGGCATCTGCAAAGGCAAGACACTTGGCAAGCTGATCACCCGCACCCGGGCCGTCAATGAGGACGGCAGCCGCATCTCTTTCAAAACAGGCTTTCTGCGCGGACTCAGCAGAGCCGTCCCCTTTGAGGCGTTTACGGCGTTTAGTGATCCCTCTTATCCCTGGCACGACCGCTGGACACATACCTATGTCATCGACGAGACAAGATCGACATTAAATCCATAAAAAGAAAAGACCGGCCTCACGACCGGTCTTTTCTTATCGCGACGCAGACAGCGCCGGCGCCAATATGCTGATCTAATATCCAAAGATCTCTTCCAGACTCACCGTCTTCACCGCACCGACCTTCTGCAGATCATCCAGTTTTATCTTCTTCTCTGACGCCACCACACAATAGGTAAACGCCTTCCCGGCCACCTGCTGCTGGTGAAAGCTCTTCACATCAGCCAGCGTCAGCTTGTCCAGAGCCTCATATTCCGGCTTGCGGTCATCATAATTCAGCCCCTTCTGTTTCTCCGCCAGGTAAGCAAAGATGATCCCGTCCTGGGTGAAACGCTGTGTCTCGATGTCTTTCTTCTGACTTGTCCTGGCCAGCGTGAACGCCTGCTCCGACTGGGGCAGATCGTTCAGCAGCGCATTCATCCCGCCAATCGCTTCGTTCATCTTGTCCGCCTGGCAGCCGATGTAGGCCAGAATATAAAAAGGGTCTTCCTTCTTTGCCGGCGTCCCATACGTCGCAAACGTAGAATAAGCCAGCGCCTTCGACTCCCGCAAAGTCTGGAAGACAATAGATCCCATGCCGCCTCCAAAATAGTTGTCAAACACGTCTACGATAGGCTCTTTATTCACGTCATAGGGAGCCGCATTGCGAACCCAGCAGATCTCGCTCTGCACCATATCATAATTGGCGAACAGGACCTGGTTGGTCGTTTGCTCTGCAAAAGGAAAACGAACCTTCGCCGGATAAGCCGTAAAGCTTGCAGGCAAAGTATGCAGCTTCACGATGGCCGTAGTAAAAGCATCGGGAGCCAATGGCCCGTAATAAATAATGGTATGTGTATAATTCAGCAGCGAATGCAGAACCTTCACCAGGTCATCTGCCGTCAGCTTGCTGATCTCTTCGTTGGTCAGCCCGGAATTGAACGGATTTTTCGCCCCATATCTCGCATAGCTGATCAAACCCTGCATGATCGCCTGTTTGTTCAGCTTGTTGTTGGCGCGCGACTTCAGGAGCCTGTCCTTTAGCGCCGCCAGCGCCGCCGTATCCGGCAGACAGTTGTGCAGCACGTCTTCGAAAAGCGTGACGGCACGGCTGAAATTCTCCTGGAGACCGGTGATGCTGATCGTCGTTTGTTCGGTCGTGGCATTCACACTGAAATTACAGGCGATATCATAAAAGGCCTTGCTGATCTCATCGGTCGGATGCTTTGCCGTACCGAGATATTGCAGGTACTGCGCAGCCAGCGGCAGCAGCCTGTCATTCCAGCTGCCCATGTCGAGACGATAATATAAATGGAAAAGCTCGTTGTCCTTATTGGGAACATAAAGCACGTCGGCAATACCCGCCTTTGTATGAACGATGCCCGACTGAAAGTCCAGCCATTGGGGACGCACCGGGGCAACGGTCATCGCCTCTACCTTCTTTACAAAATCGGATTGCTTGCCGGCATTGGTCTCTACCGGTGTTATCGGCGGTTTGTCAACCTTGACGATATCCTTGTCTTCACCCTTGCGTTTGTACAAAAGGACATAATTATTTGCCAGGTATTTATTCGCCACAGCCATCAGCTCCTGTTTGGTCACCGTCGCCTGCTCATCCAGCTCGGCGGCGTCCTTGTCCAGCTTCTCCGCACGATGCTGAATAAAGCTCTCCATCAGCGAGCTTACCCTTGCCTCATTCTTTTCCAGCCCTTCCAGCAGCGAAAGCTTGCCATTCGCAACGATTGCCTTTACGAGGCTCTCATCAAAATCGCCCTTCTTCAGCTTGTCGACCTGCTGCATCAAAAGGTCCTTTACCTGCTCGAGGGTCTGACCCTGTCTGGGCGTACCCATCACGATAAAAATGCCATAGTCTTTATACTGCTGCAGACCGGCCTGTGCAGCCTGCACCTTCTGCTGTTTGTTGAGATTGAGATCGAGCAGACCAGCCTTGCCATTGGAAAGGATGCTGGACAGCAGGTCCAGGACAATGGCGTCACGTGTATCTACAGCCGGTGTGCGATAGACAAAACGCATGTTCTCGGCGCTTGGGCCATATACGTCCTTTACGATGGGAGCCGTCAGATCGCGTTCGGGCGCGGGGTTGTACAGCTGAACCGGCTTGGACTGCATATAGGAAAAAGAATGATCGATTTTCCCGATCAGGACATCCGGGTCAAAATCCCCGGCCATGATCACCGCCATATTGTTTGGCACATAGAAGGTATGATAATAGTCGCGGATCGCCTTCAGGGAGGGATTCCTTAAATGCTCGATGGTCCCGATAGTCGTTTGTTGTCCGTAGTTATGGGTCGGGAAAAGATATTTATGCATGGCCTCGCTCATCTTCGAGCCGTCATTGTCGAGCGTCCTGTTCTTTTCTTCATACACCGCCTCCAGCTCCGTATGAAAAAGCCGGAAGATGGGATCGCGAAAACGTTCGGCCTGTACGGTCAGAAACTTATCCATGGCATTCGCGGGGATATCCTCTTCATAGACCGTCTCTTCCACCCAGGTATGTGCATTGGTACCCTGGGAACCGATGTCCGTCATCATCTTGTCATATTCATTGGCGATGGCATACTTCGAAGCCAGCCCTGAAACGCTGTCGATACGATGATAGATCTTTTTGCGCTGTGCCGGATCCTTTGTGGAATTATACTGTTCGTAGAGTCCGTCGATCTGGTCCAGGTATGGTTTTTCCTTTGCCCAGTCGAGAGAGCCATACTTTTCAGTGCCTTTGAACAACAGGTGTTCGAGATAATGGGCGAGACCGGTATGATCACGGGGGTCTGTATTACTGCCCGCCCTGACGGCGATGCGAACCGCCACACGAGGTTCTTTGTGGTTGGCGCTGAGCAGGACGGTAAGCCCGTTGGACAGCGTATATACCCGGGTCTGCATCGGGTCGTTTGTTACATAGCGATAAGTATAACCGCCTGAGCTGGCCGTCTTCCAGACGTATTTGTCCGAAGCCGGCTTATCCTGTGCACGGAGGACCACAGGAGCCGCGGCAACCGTAAAAACAAGGAGGAAAAGATAGGAAAACCTGGTTAATGTCATATGAATGCTTTTTATAAAGACGCTTTGCCCGCGTAAATGGACTAGCCTCTATGGCAAAACAAGCAAATTTTCCCCATTGTCCAACGCCGTTTGTCAAAACAGGCCCCAAAAGGCAAAAACCCTGTACCAAACGCCCCGGGCTATCAACGAAATCCGAATAGACCTGCCAATAAACCGGAAAGCCCTACCTTTACGGCTCCAAAAAAATAACTATGGAATACAGGATAGAAAAAGACACGATGGGCGAAGTAAAAGTCCCTATCGACGCATATTACGGCGCTCAGACCCAACGTAGTGTAGAAAACTTCGCCATAGCACAGGACATTAATAAAATGCCAAAGGAAATAATCCGCGCATTTGCCTACCTGAAAAAAGCTGCCGCCCTTACCAACCTGGACGCGGGTGTCCTGCCCAAAGAAAAGTCCGATCTGATCGGTAAGGTCTGCGACGAGATCCTTGAAGGCAAGCTGGACGCATATTTCCCCCTGGTCGTCTGGCAGACAGGCAGCGGTACCCAAAGCAATATGAATGTCAATGAAGTGGTAGCCTACAGAGGACATGTGCTCCAGGGCGGCAAGCTCACCGATAAGGAAAAATTCCTCCACCCCAACGACGATGTCAACAAATCCCAGTCTTCCAACGACACCTTCCCAACGGCTATGCATATCGCGGCTTACAAAATGCTGCTGGAGACAACCATACCGGGGATCGAGGCCCTGCGTGATACGCTGGCGGAGAAGAGCAAAAAATTCATGAAGGTGGTAAAGATCGGCCGCACCCATTTTATGGACGCCACACCGCTCACGGTCGGACAGGAGTTCAGCGGTTATGTCAGCCAGCTGGACCATGGTCTGAAAGCCATCCGCAATACGCTGGCCCATCTCTCTGAGCTGGCTCTTGGCGGTACTGCCGTAGGAACGGGCATCAACACTCCCGAAAACTATTCTGAAAATGTGGCAAAACACATCGCCAAACTTACCGGTCTGCCCTTTATCACGGCGGCCAATAAATTCGAGGCGCTTGCCGCACATGACGCTATCGTCGAAGCCCATGGCGCACTGAAGACCGTAGCCGTCAGCCTGATGAAGATCGCCAACGACATCCGGATGTTGTCCAGCGGCCCCCGCAGCGGCATCGGCGAATTATATATTCCCGACAACGAACCCGGCTCATCCATCATGCCCGGCAAGGTCAACCCCACACAATGCGAGGCCCTGACCATGATCGTCGCGCAGGTACTCGGCAATGACGTCGCCATCAATATCGGCGGCGCCACCGGTCACTTCGAGCTCAACGTCTTCAAGCCCGTCATCATCTACAACTTCCTGCACAGCGCAAGGCTCCTCGGGGATGGCTGTGTCAGCTTCAACGAACGCTGCGCCAAAGGCATCGAACCCATCGAAGCCAATATCAAAAAACATGTCGACAACTCCCTCATGCTTGTCACTGCCCTCAATACAAAGATCGGTTACTATAAGGCAGCCGAGATCGCGCAGAAAGCCCATAAGGAAGGCACTACGCTAAAAGAGATGGCCGTAAAGCTGGGATACCTCACGCCGGAGCAATTCGATGAGTGGGTAAAACCCGAAGGTATGGTAGGCAAACTGAGCTAAACTTGCTGCAACAAAACTTGCTGCAACTAAAAAACCCCGGCCATTGGTCGGGGTTTTTTATCTCACATAAAGAATTGCTCGGAATTTATCTTCCCGTCTTTTACCGTGTATACGCACAGCTCGGTCATAGCCATCCGGCCCTGTCCTTTCATCGTGATATCCATAAACATGGTTACGGCAAAGGAATTGGAGGCGACCAGGGGCTGAGAGACCTTCATCTCATGGGTCTTTTCAACCATACCCTCCCATTTCTTTCCTTTTTCTTTAATGGCGGCCAGACCTTTGGTCTGTTTTTCAAAATCCGATGTGCCGTGGGGCTCGGTGCTGATACAATCCTCGGCATACAATTCGTTCTGCGCGGTGGCGTAGTCGCCTTTTGAGCAGAGCTCGGCAAGGCGGTTGGCGATCTCCTGTGTTGACTTTGCGGAAACTGGTGTTGATGTTGACATAAAAAGGTGTTTTAAGGAAGATATGCAAAATCCGTGCAACATGGGCCCGGGAACCCGCGTCTATTTTAATCGCGCCCCGGTCGCAATCACCAAATACCAGTAACCATGCTCCGCAACTACTTCCTTATCGCCCTCCGTAACCTTCGGAAAAACAAGGTCTTTTCCCTGATCAACATCCTGGGTCTGGCCGTCGGCCTTTGCTGCTGCCTGCTGATCGCAGCCTATATCCGGGACGAGACCAGCTATGACAAATACCCCGCGGAGGCGGACAATATCTACCGCGTCAACCTGGGTGTCATCGGCAATAGCCTGGCCTCCTATCCTTCTGTGGACATCGGCGTAGGCCCCGGCATGAAGGCTGCCTATCCTGAGATAAAGGCCTATACCCGGCTGGAACGGCTTGGGGGGATTTTTGGACAATACGGTGTGAAACAATTTAAGGAAGATCAACTGGCCTTTGCCGACTCCAACTTCTTTGGGATCTTTACCCTTCCCTTTCTCGACGGTGACGCACACACCGCGCTGAACCGGCCCAATTCAGTAGTGGTCACGAAAGCCTTTGCCGAAAAATATTTCGGCAGCGAACCTGCGGTGGGTAAGGCCCTGACCATCGGGGACTATGGCGTATGCAGGGTGACCGGGGTCATCGACAAAATACCCGACAACGCCAGCTTTCATTTCGACGCCTTTCTCAGCATGTCCACCCTTCATTTCAAAGAGCAGTCCTGGAGTAATGTAGGCATGTATACCTGGCTTGTGCTGGACCCAAAAGCCGATGCCAAAAAACTGGAAGCGCGTTTTCCTCAACTAGTCGCAAAATATGCCGTACCGGAAATTGCGCGTGATATGGGCGTTCCGTTGGATGAAGCAAAAAAAGCCGTCAACACCTTTATCTTTAGTCTCATCCGGCTGAGGGACGTTCATCTTCATTCCAATACAAAATACGAGCTGGAAGCGGGCGGCGACATCCACTACGTCTACATCTTTGGCGCCCTCGCCCTTTTTATCCTGTTGCTGGCCTGTGCCAATTTCACCAACCTCTCTACCGCCAGCTCGGCCGGACGCAGCAAGGAGGTCGGTGTCCGCAAGGTCATGGGCTCGCTGAAAGGACAGCTGGTAGCACAATTCCTGACCGAGTCCGTGCTGCTTACGCTCTGCGCCATGCTGCTCGCCTATGGTCTTGCCGGTGCAGCTTTATCCTTTTTCAACCAGGTCGCGGGGAAACACATCTCCTTTACCTTCTTCCTTCAGCCCGTCGCCCTGCTGACCACCCTTGTTGTGACGATAGTTGTCGGCATCATCGCAGGTCTCTATCCCGCTGTCTTCCTGTCCTCCTACAATACCATAAAAGTGCTGAAGGGCTCCGCCACTGCCGGCGGCGGCAGGAAAAGCCTGCTCCGCAGCGGTCTTGTCGTCTTCCAGTTCTTTGTCTCGATAGGCCTCATCGTCGCGACTCTCGTCGTCTACCGGCAGCTTCATTTTATGCAGGACCGGCGCCTGGGCTATGACAAGGACCAGGTGGTCTATTTACAGGACACCCGTCTGCTCGGGCAAAACCAGGAGGCGTTCAGAAGCCAGCTGTTACAGGACAGACGTGTCGTGGATGCTACGATCAGCTGGTGCGTACCCGGTAGTGGCAATATGAACGGGACGGAAATATATCCAAAAAAAGATGCCCTTGGCGGCGCAGGCAGCACGAGTGGAACAGATGGACATGATGGCGCGGGCGGCTCCGGCAATGCGGGCGGCGCAGATGCCAACGGCAAAGAGATCCATTCCAACATCTATAATGTTGACTATGACTATGTGCCGACACTAGGTCTGAAGATCGTGCAGGGCCGCAACTTCACCCGCGGTTTCCCCACCGACTCCACGGGGGTAATAATAAACCAGGCAGCCGTCAGCGACCTGGGCTGGGATCATACGAACCCCATCGGCAGGACGATAGTACGCAGCGGGCGTAAGGAATATAAAGTCATAGGCGTGGTGGCCGACTTCCATTATCTCTCTGTCAAAGAAAAGATAGCTCCCCTGATGCTGCTGATGGGCAACAACTATGGCGGCATGCTTGTAAAGGTCAACACCGCTGATATCCGGGGTTTTATCGAAGACGTCAAAAAGAAATGGGAGGCCTTTAGCCCGGCCGGTCCTTTTGGATACTATTTCCTCGACGAAAAATTTGAAAAACTCTATACTACGGAAAGACGCACCGGCCGCCTGTTTACCGCGTTCACGCTGATCGCCATCCTCATTGCGGGTCTTGGCCTCTTTGGCCTGGCCGCTTACATCGTCGAACAGCGGACGAGGGAGATAGGCATCCGGAAAGTATTGGGCGCCTCTGTATCGTCGCTGTTACTTTTAGTATCCCGCGAATTTTTGTTGCTGGTGGGATTGGCCTTCCTCATCGCCGTACCGGTCACCTGGTGGGGCATGCACCAGTGGCTGCAGGACTTTGCCTATCGCGCGCCAATCAGCTGGTGGATCTTCCCGGTGGCCGGCGCCGCTGCCCTGGCCATCGCTATTGCAACCATCAGCTTTCAGGCTGTAAAGGCGGCGATCAGTAATCCGATGAAGAGTCTCCGAACGGAATAGTTTGCGGCGCACGCGGTGGGCGGCAAACGGTGGGCGGCGAACGCTCTCCGGCTGTGCACGCTCTCCGGCGACACCTACCCGGCGTAATCCACGGACCCCCGCTTCGACATCCGGCTTCTTCGCTACGGAGCCGGACGTTCCATTGCCCGAACCGTCCCAACCGCCCAAACCTCCCGAAACCTGACATAAACGCCCTCAGACATGATAGAAGGCTTCTGAAGCATGACATACTATTCCCAAACCGGGATACCCCATCGCCATAACGCGACAACTACTCTCCCCAACCTGCTGCGCCAACCGGGCCACTAAGTAAAAACTTAGCCATAACTCTCAGAATGTCACAGTGCTGTCATCTTATCAGAGAGGTTAATATCAGGTAACTTAAAGGTAAAAACGATAAAGGAGAATCCTTATATTTCCGGCAAATTTGGAGCTAGCTCCAATTCACTTTCATTTTAATCACCAAAATCAACGCTCCATGAGAAGTAGCCTCATGCTCTTTCTGGCATTCGCCTTAAGCATTTCATGCTTATCGGGCTTTGCTCAGATGACCAACCTACCAGGCAAGGTACTCGAAGAAAACGGCGACCCGATAGCGGGTGCCACAGTTCGCTTTAAAAACAAACGTGGTGGTGTCATCACCAAAGACGATGGCACATTCAGCATCCCTTCCAACGGCAGTGGGATCCTCATCATCTCCGTCCTGGGCCATGCAGAAAAAGAGGTCAATGTAACGGGCCTCACCCAGGTCACCGTATCCCTGACAAAAACCGATAAAAATCTGGACGAAGTAGTGGTCACCGCTATGGGTATCCGTCGTGCCAAGAATACCCTGCCTTATGCCGCACAGCAGATCAGCGGAGACGAGGCCAACAAGACGCGTGTTACGAATATCGCTTCGGGTCTTTCGGGTAAGGTTTCCGGTCTGGAGATCCGCCAGAACAACTCCATCGGCGGTTCGGTCAACGTGATCATCCGTGGTGTCAAGTCCCTCGGCTACAACAACCAGGCGCTGTTCGTCGTCGATGGCGCACCGCTGGACAACTCCACCATGATCTCAGCCACTACGACAAACGGCGGTGTGACCAACGGCGGTCTTGGCAGCAGCGGCGGGTATGACATGGGCAATGCCGCTTCCGACATCAATCCTGACGATATCCAATCCATCAACGTTCTGAAGGGTGCGGCAGCAACGGCTCTTTACGGGTCACGCGCCGCCAACGGGGTGATCATGATCACCACCAAGAAAGGCCGCGCCGGTGCCAACGTCACCGTCAATGCTGGTATGACAGCCGGTCAGATCGACAAGTCTACCTTTGTAAAGCGGCAGAATCAATATGGCGCCGGTCGTAGTGATAACCTCGCTACCGGAGGCTTCCTTTATGGGGACGTCACGGGCGACGGCGTACCGGAGTATGTCGTCAATACCAACGCTCCGCGCTCCTGGGGACCCAAGTTCGACCCTACAAAGCTGGTCTTCCAGTGGGACGCCTTCGACCCCTCGAGCCCCAACTACCACAAAGCCACTCCCTGGGTAGCACCCAAACATGGTCCGGAATATTTCTTTAAGACCGCGATCACCAATAACGAAAGCATAATTCTGGACGGTTCCAACAACAAGGGATCCTACAAGCTGGGTTTTACCCGCGTCAATGATAAGGGTACCGTACCCAACAGCAGCAATGGCCGCAATACGATAAACTTCGGGGCCAGCTATAAGCTTGCCGACAATCTCACCGTCTCTGCTTCGGCCAACTATGTACAGGAACAGGCAGTAGGCCGCTACGCCACCGGTTATGACGGAACCCGCAACTCTAACACCCAGTTCAGGCAATATGGCGAGGTCAACGTGGACTATAAAGAGCAGGAAGAAGCCTATAACAGGACCCATAAAAATGTAACCTGGAACTGGAGCAATCCGCTTGTCCCGTCGTTGCTGATCCCCGCTTCTTATAACAACCCTTTCTTTACCGCCTACCAGAACTTCGAGAACGATAGCCGCACCCGGACTTATGGCAATGTTTCTCTTAACTATCAGCCCCTGTCCTGGTTAAACATCCTGGGCCGTATCTCGCTGGACACTTACAATCAGGCAGAGGAGGAACGGATAGCATACACCAGCATCGGTACTCCTATGTACAGCCGGTTCAACTCCTTTTTCCGCGAGCTGAACTATGACCTCATCGCAACCGTGAATAAGGATATCAGCAAGGATTTGAAATTCAACGGCCTGTTGGGGACCAATATGCGCAGGGACGCAAGCACCTCTATCTATCAGACTACGACGGGTGGGCTGATCATTCCCGATTTCTATGCGATCTCCAACTCAAAAGGAGCTGTCGGTGCACCCAACGAAACCTACCAGCCTAAGGCTGTCGACGGATATTTCGCTGGTGCCACTTTCACCTGGCGCGATTTCCTTAGCCTGGATGGAACCTTCCGCCGGGACCGGTCCTCTACGCTGCCCGATAACGCCAACGCTTATAATTACTATGGTATCTCCGGCAGCTGGCAATTCTATGAGCAGCTGAAAGATAAGTTCAGCTGGTTGTCTTCCGGTAAGCTGCGTGCCAACTACGCAACGGTGGGTAATGATGCGCCCTGGGGCAGTATCAGCGACGTCTATGACCAGCCCAACCCCTTTGTCGCCGGCACCACCACCAGTGTACTCTTCTCCCGGCCGAGTATCAAGAACAACGCGGATCTGAAGCCCGAAAGAACCAATAGTAAGGAAGTAGGTCTGGAAATGAGCTTCCTGAAGAACCGTATCGGCGTTGACGCGAGCTTTTATCACACCAATACGGTCGACCAGGTCCTGTCGCTGGCCACGACGACTGCCACGGGCTACAACAGCAAATTCGTCAATGCCGGCAACGTACAGAACCAGGGCTTTGAAGTGTCGCTCTTCGGTCAGCCGGTCAGGACTAAGGATTTTACGTGGGACGTGACCCTCAACTGGACCCGCAACCGTAACAAGGTGATATCTCTCAACAACGGCGCAACCAATCTGCAGCTGGGTACCTACCAGGCCAGCATTTCTGTCAACGCCTCAGTGGGCAAGCCCTATGGTCAGATCTTCGGCCAGACCTACCAGTTCCTCAAAGGTCAAAAGGTCGTCAGCAACGACGGAAGTGCGTATCTGCTGAGCACCACTACTACCAATGTTCTCGGAAACTTCAATCCCGATTGGATCGGAGGCATCACCAATACCTTCCATTACCGCAACATCAACCTGTCCTTCCTGGTCGATGTCCGCAAGGGTGGTACGGTATGGTCGCTGGACCAATACTACGCCCAGCAATCGGGAATCCTGCCTGGCAGTGTCGGGCTGAATGATCTCGGGAATGAGAAACGTGCTGCTGTTGCAGACGGCGGCGGCATTATCCTGAAGGGTGTAAAAGCCGATGGCACACCGAATACGACACGCACGGCGATCACTTCGGGAAACAGCCAATTGCTGCCTCCTCCGGATTTTGCCTACGACGCCGGCTATGTCAAGCTGCGTGAACTGTCCCTGGGTTATCATATCCCCGGCGCCAGGTTCGGAGCTGCCGGAAAAGTGCTGAAGGGCATGGACATCCAGATCCTTGGCCGCAATCTCTGGATCATCCACAAGAATCTTCCGATGGCCGACCCTGAGGACGGTGCATCCGCCGGTAACAACCAGGGTCTTCAATTTGGTCCCTATCCTACCGTCCGGTCCATTGGTTTAAACGTAAAAATGCAATTCTAAATCACTCAACATGAAGAAATCAATTTTTTATATTCTCCCGGCGGTCCTGCTCCTTGGAGCCTGTACCAAGAATATAACCTCGTATAATATTCAAACAAAGAAACCTGCGGTCGTCCCCGCTGCTACCCTATATACCAATGCTACCCGCAACATGTCAGATCAGCTGGCCAGCATTGGGGGCGGCAATATTACCCTGCATATCGTGGGTTATATGGGCCAGGCGGTTATCGAGGACAATGCCCAGTATAATTTCCAGACCGCGGGCATGCCGGCTACGCATTGGAATGTGCTGTACCGGGATGTGCTCAACGATCTGAAAGCATCGGACACCATCCTTTCTTTGACGGCAACCACGCCCGCAACGGCCGCGACTATTGCCAATCAACGGGCCTGCGTCGACGTCACCGCGGTATATGCCTGGTATGTCCTGGTCACCTCTTTTGGCAACATCCCGTACAGCGAAGCGCTGAACCCGGATAACCTCTTCCCGAAATACGACGACCAGAAGACGATAGTGACAGACCTGCTGAAACGCCTCGACAATGACCTGTCCAACCTAAGTACTGCCGGGTCGGGTTTTGCCGTTTCCGAAGACCTCTGGTACGGCGGTAACATCGCCAACTGGATCACTTTTACCAATTCCCTGAAGGTGCTGATCGGCATGACGCTGGCTGACGTAGACCCCGCAACTTCCAAGAGCGTGGTAGAAGCCGCCATTCCCAATGCCATTTCCTCCACCGCGCAGAACGCGATCATGAAATACGGATCCCAGCCCAGCAACAACCCCACCTACCAGGCGTTTGTTGTAGCTCACCGTACGGACTACATCGCAACCAAGCCTTTTATGGACCAGCTGCTCTCCAATGCCGACCCGCGTCTGCCCTCCTTTTTCGGGCTTAACGGCGCCGGAAAGTACATAGGCGCTCCCCTGGGTGTCCAGACAACGTTTACGACGGTATCCGGTCCTTCTACAAAGGATAGCGCCAGTAATCTTTCTTATGTAGTGCTGGATTATTCTGAAATGGAATTCCTCCGTGCGGAAGCCATAGCAAGAGGTTACAATGTAGCCGGCACTGTCGAGAGCCATTACAACGAAGGCATCCGCCAAAACATCAAGTATTGGGGCGGGGCCGATAGTTCAGTAACCCGTTACCTCGCTGACCCATCGGTCGCCTTTACAACGGCTACCGGGACGGATATTCAGAAGATTGCCCGTCAGAAGTGGATCTCGCTGTATATGCATCCCTATGACGAATGGGTGGATATGAGAAGACTGGATTATCCCGTGCTGCCGGCGCCAGTGGGTGCGGTGTCAGGTTTCCCGAACAGGCTGTATTATCCGCAAACCGAGCAGACCCTGAATCCTACTAATTATACGCAGGCGGCTTCTGCTGTCGGTGGAGACAAGGTAGAGACGAAGTTATTCTGGGATAAAAATTAAAAACAAGTTCACCTGAAAAAGAAGGTCCGCTCCTGTTGGGAGCGGACCTTTATGTTTTAAGCCACTTTCCCGGCGCGGCTATCTTCTTCACCCCGGGAGAAAAACACTTCCCGAAGGGATTGATCCCAGTGTTCTTTGGCCATGTGCTGAGCCTTTGTTCCGCGGTCAAAATCCCAAAAACGCGCTTCCGGACTCGAACAGTGATACGTAATTTCGCAGTTACCCCAATCGGTCGCATACATCGTCGAACCACATATCGGGCAGGCCATTGAGGCTACGGACGGGGCTTTACCCCTTGATTCATGTAGAGATTGCATTTGATAAATTTATTAAAGGGTCTACGGTTAAAAACGGATTAATGGCAAGCAACCTCTAAATCAAACTATTGTGTAAAACGTACGCAAATTTACTAACTATTTTCCTTATTTACCAGTCCCGGCGCCAAGAGCATCTTATTCCACTAACACCTTCTGTATCAATACCGGAGCGCCTATTCCACTAAACAAACGCAAAATATACACGCCCGGTTGCACCCCTCCCAGATCCAACGTGAAATTATCCTCATAGGACCCGCGCGTCTTCACCAACTGGCCCGCCACCGTATAAAGGTCTGCCAGCCAGGGCTTTCTGTCGCCGGCCCGGCCTTCGATCCGGATAAAGCCATGAGCCGGGTTGGGATACGCCCGCGCAGGGGCCCTATTACCTTCTGCGCCGTCACCCGCGCCATCGCCCGCTGCGCCGCCACCCCCTCCGGCGCCGTTGCCGGAGCCCGCATGGCCAGGTCCTTTCCCACGCCCCGGCAACGCTAAAGGCGTCAGATAAACCATCCGCAGGATAAACCCCAGATCGGGCGAAGCCACGGAATTGCCGATGGTGCCGCTGGTCCCCAGCGTACAACACGAATTGTCCACCGCCACAAAAAGGGTATCCCCGGTTGGAGCCACCGTGACATTGCGCAGCCGGTAGCCCGCCAGGTAATGCAGGGTATCGGTAGGATTTGCCGTACTGTCGATGCTAAGCCCATCCGCCTTTAGCTTAAGCCGGAAAAGACCGTTCTTCAGCGAAGGGATCAGCAGCGAATAATTCCACCCCGGGATGGCGCTGTGCCCGTAAAACCGGATGGCAGCCGGCGCCACCGTCGGCCAGTTCATATTCCCGAGCACACCCGAACTCTTATTGGCATTGCGCCCCCAGTTGTAAAAAGAAAAAATGGGCTCCTGGAGCGTGGTAGGTGTCGTATCGCAAAAACCGTGTTCGCTGATGACCGACTTGCCGGCCAGGTACATCGAATCGCCGTTCTTAGAAGTATAATTGTCGTCACAAAGCCCGGCGACCTTCGGCCAGCCATAATTGACATGCGGCAGGATGATATTGACCTCGTCGTCCGACTGGTCGCCATGTTCGCTGCTGTATAAAATATAGGAGGAGCCTCCGTCAACCGAACCGAAATCCAGCCCCTGCGGATTGCGATGCCCAAACGAATAGACAGGCGTTTTGGCCGAAGCCGCGGCGCCAGCAGGAAAAGGGTTGTCTCCCGGGATCCATTGCTGCGGGCCTGAAGGCTGGCTGGGATCTGGTTCTGTATTCAGCCGCAGGACCTTTCCTTCGATGATGGCGGTGTCCTGTGCATGATTGGGCCGGTCGGCATTGGCCAGGTTGCCCGCGCCCATATCCCCGATCGTATAATAAAGATGATAATTCCCATCGGCTTCGGGCAGGGGACTGATCTTTATACGGCCCGAGTTGTGGTCATTGCTGCCGTCGAGACCCGAGATGACATCATCCATATAGGTCAGCTTGCCGTCGCCGAAACTATAACGGTAACGTACAACCTTTGTTTTATAACTGCAATACTTCCCGTTGCTGCCGGTGGCACAACCGGCAAGATGATAGACATAGGCCATGTAAACCCAGGGCTTCCCTGTAAGGAACTGCGGATGGACAGCAAGCCCCATCAGACCCCCCTGCGGCCAGGGCACTGCATCGGCCGAAGTAAAATCCTTCAGGCTATTCATATCCAGGACCATACGGCTTCCCTTATTGCCGGGATGGATCTTCCAGACCCTATAGGCATGAGACTCCGTAACCCATAACGAATCGTCAGGGCCATAGAGCACCTCCCAGGGAGAATTCATCCCTGCCGAACCAGAAGCCGGGTAAAGGGTATCAATCGCAAATGACTGATCGTAATAAGTCAGCGTTGTCTGCGCTGCCAGTTTCAGAGATAGGCACAGGCACAAAAACGTAAACAGACAGAATAGAGAAGAATGGCTGTTTTTCATGGATTGGATTTACCTGCTCGTCGAAGAATAACAAAATAATATATAAATTTCTATAACTGGAATAGTAGATTTCCCTTATGGGTGCGGGTTTATACGATTGCAACGGCCAGAATAAGCTGTACCTTTATATATTGTTCCGACCCGTTATTATCCGATAACCCACTGAAAAAATGGAGTCGTACTTATGAAAACAACCCTACCCGTTGGTCGTGCTATGCGCAGGATAGGCGGGACATTAGTAGTCCTGTTCTGCTTCCGCGGCATGGTATACTCGCAAGCTACCGCCCTGATGAAGTTTGGGAACAGTTATGTCAACATCACCAAACAATCTGTCGGCGGACCGGTAGAGCCCGGTGATGTCCTCGAGATCAGGACCAATTTTTACGTCAATAAGACCTTCAATTCGAATGGCAGCATGTACCGTGTACGCTACTTCGACAATCTTCCCACGCATACTTCGATACAGCCGGGATCTACACTGAACGAGATCACCAATGAAGGGCTTGTCGTAAAATCCTATAGCCAAACGCCCTTTAATGACGCCGGTAGTTTTGTAGCTGTACCGGCCATACCCACGGACTACCAGATCCGTATCAATATCAACGGTACTGCGCCGGCCGGAGTCGATCCTATGGGGCTCAACAGCACCAACGGGGCCAATACGGTACAGGGCGGGGTCACCAAACCCCTGTTCAGCGCGGGCTCCATCATCACAGTTGCCTTTCAGGTAACCGTTACCGGTAGTATCGGCGACACCATCACGCTTGGGGCCGGTGTAATTGCCTATAAAAAATCGATCAATGGTTCGGACAACTACCTCTACGCTACCCAATATCAGATCCTGATACAAAAACCCAGCTCCCTGTGTTCCTCTGCCAGCAGTACCAACTTTGCGGCTGAATCCGGCGGCACCTTCGGACAGGGCGCAGGTCTCAATCGCAGCACGGGACCAACCTTTCCTATACCCAACTATACCTATCTGCCTGCTTCGAGCTCTTCTACCACCATCAACGATGGCTACTATGCCATCGTGAACAATACCAGCCCTACCAGCTCGACCTATATCAATGCCAACCGGCAACCCAGCTGCGGCAGCGCCACCGGCGCCCAGGCCTGTAGCAACAGGGAGTTTGGCGGCTTCTGGTATATCGGCGGGGACCATACCGGCACCACGACCGCCGCGGGGAACAATCCCCCCAGTGCCACGACGAATGCCGGTTATATGCTGCTCGTCAACGCCGACCTTGCAACCAGCGAAGCCTATCACCAGGTGATATCCGGTCTTTGTCCCAATACATACTATCAGTTCTCCGCCTGGGTAAAGAATGTCTGTCCCAATTGCGGTATCGACATGAATGGCAATGCTACTTACAAACCCGGCGTATTGCCGAACCTGACCCTCGTAGTGGACGGCATCGACCGGATCTCTACGGGACAGATAGATACAGTAGGCTGGCAGCAAAGAGGCTTCAGACTGCTGACCGGTCCAAGCCAGACTTCCATCACTATTTCTATTCGTAACAATGCACCCGGCGGAGGTGGTAATGACTGGGCCATGGACGACATCGCGCTGTCGACCTGTCCGCCCGATCTGCTGCTGACACCAAACAAGCCGGATACGCTTTGCCAGGGCGCCGACGACACCGTGCGGTTTAAGATATCCTCTTTCGTAGAGAACTATACGCACTGGATGCTGCAGAAGAGTACGGATGGAGGCGCGACATGGGTCTCCGCGGGCATCGATACCCTGGGACGTCCGGCGATGGACAGTACCGCAGCCGTTCTGGACCCTGCGACCGGGTTGTATACCTATTTAGTGACGCGTTACTACCGGGTGGCTGCCTTAGACACAAAGATCATCTATCGCATAATAGTAGCCAGTACGCTCGACAACCTGACGACCAATGGCTGTTACTACGTGACCAATCAGCCCAAGCTGGTCGTCGCCGCCGACTGTATGATCACGCTGCCCACTACGCTGCTGTCCTTCCGGGGCCAGGTACATAGTGGTTTGGGCAAGCTGCAGTGGACGTCTTCCAACGAAGTCGGCGGTCTGCAATATACTATCGAGCGGAGTGATGACGGGACGACCTATCGTCCGCTGGCTACCGTAGCCTGCACGGCAGGCGATGGCCTGGGCGCGGCATACCAGTTCAACGATCCCAACCCCGTTGCTGCGCAAAGCTATTACCGGGTTGTCATGACCGGCAACTCTGTACACCGGACCTCTAATCTCGTGCTGCTCAGCAACAGCGATATAAGTTTTGAGATCCGTGGGGTGCTGAATCCTTTTGTCAATCAGCTCAACATCGATCTGACGGCGCCAGCCGGAGGAACAGTCCTCGTCAGTCTGGCCGATATGTACGGCCGGTATGTCCGCCACGAGCAGCAGCAGGTGAACCAGGGCCTTAACAATCTGAATGTATACGGCCTGGGCTATCTGCCGGCAGGAACCTATGTGCTGCAGATCCAGTACAACGACAAAGTGATAAGCAAGAAGCTGGTCAAGACATCGAAGTAGGCCCGCTCTGGCGCAGAGAAATAAGTCGGGGCGCCGGCGACACAAGAACATAGTCTTTTACCTCTACACATAAAAAAACCCGCATGTTTAAATACTGCGGGTTTTTAATTTATAAAGTCTTTGATCATTATGCCTGCACGGCATCGACCTTTCCCTGTCCTTCCAGTACGGGCGACTCATCTTCGTTGCGTTTGTGGAAGAAGCGTTTCTGGAAAAGCAGGATGGCGATGACCCCGACAGAGATAGAGGCATCGGCAAGGTTGAAGACAGGGCTAAAGAACTCGAATTCTTCTCCGCCGACAAAAGGCAGCCACGACGGATAATGCGTTTTGATGATGGGGAAATACAACATGTCGACTACGCGGCCATGAAGGAAGGTAGTATAACCATGAGGCGGAAAGATCTTTGCGACATGCTCATAGGTACTTCTCTCAAAGATGAGGCCATAGAACATGCTGTCCAGGAGATTGCCCAGCGCTCCGGCAAAAATGAGACCGGCGCAGATGATAAAACCACGGTGATATTTCTTTTTGATAATGGTCTGGATGTAATAGACACCAAAGATGACGGCGACGAGGCGGAACAGGGTCAGCGCCATCTTACCCCAGGAGCCGCCGAACTTCCAGCCCCAGGCCATGCCTTCATTCTCCACGAAATAGATCTGAGCTCTCTCACCCAGCAGTTTGATACCATTGTCATAAGACGATACCGGATCGCGGAAGAGTTCTGCGGAATGACTCAGCGGCATGTGGGTCTTTACCCAGATCTTCAGAGACTGATCTGCGATGATGATCAGCAGCACCAATAAAAAGATTGTTCTCGCCTTCACTCGATTTTGTTTGAGGGCCAAATATACTTAATACTCGCCATTGAAAACTCAGATTTCACATTTGGTTAGCGTGCGGGCGCGGGGCTGCAATTTGATTTCACCGGGGGATTGCCAGCGCTCAAGGCTTCGGCGGAGCGGAACGTTCGTAGCCTTCGCTGCACTCGGCTACTCCTCAAAATAAACCCGTTTGACCCGCTGCGAAACGCTGGTGAGGATCTCGTAAGGGATCGTCTGCGCCCAGGCCGCTAACTGTTTGACGGATAGTTCTTTACCAAAAACAATAACCTCATCCCCTTCGCGTACATCGGGAATCCCGGTAATATCGATCATCGTCATATCCATGCTGATAACGCCGATAGTGGGCGCCAGCCTGCCGTTGACCCACATTTTGCCGGCGCCATTGCCAAGGCGGCGGGAATATCCGTCGGCATACCCGATGCGGACAGTGGCGATGATCGTGCCCGCCGTTGCAATGCCTCTGCGGTTATACCCGATCGTGTCTCCTTCCCGCAAATGTTTGATCTGGGCTATCGTCGTTTTGAGGGTAGACACTTCCTGCAGTTCGAGCTGGCGGGAGTCGGCGCTGTCGATACCATAGAGTCCGATGCCGAGCCGCACCATATCCATTCGCAGCTGCGGAAGACGGACGATGGCCGCCGAGTTGGCCATATGCCGGAGAAAAGAATAATTCAATGTTGTCTCAAGCCGGCCGGCAGCCCTTTGATAAGCCGCCCATTGGGCCAATGAAAAACTATCCTGCTGCGCCTCTTCGCTGGCGGCGAAATGGCTGAAGGCGCTGCGAACCTTGAATGCCGCTGTGGGCAGGACTTTCATCAGCTGATCGAGCTCGTCTCCCGGAAAGCCGAGGCGGTTCATTCCCGTCTCCAGCTCGATGTGCACCGGAAAAGCCGTGAGCCCTTCCCTTTTCAGCCACCGGTCGAAGGAATGCAGGAGCGTAAAGGAATAGATAACCGGTTCAAGATTGTATTGCACCAGCGAGTCGAAACTGCTGTTCTCCGTATTCATAACCATTATGGGCATACGAATACCGCCCTTGCGCAGGGCGACACCTTCATCTGCATAGGCCACACCGAGATAGTCCACTCCATGAAACTGTAAGAGGCTGGCGATCTCAAAACTGCCGCTGCCATATCCAAAGGCCTTCACCATAGCCATCATCCTCGTATTGGGCTGCAGGAGCTGGCGCCAGGCGCGGAGGTTTTGAGCCATAGCGCCCAGGTTCACCTCCATGATGGTCTGGTGGATCTTCTCGGTCAGCAGCCTGTCGATATCCTCGAACTCGAAGACCCGCGCTCCTTTGATCAGGATGGTCTCATCCCGGAAATGCAGCTGGGGAAGACCCGCGCGAAACGCTGAAACGGAAGAAAGGAAGACGCACTGGCCGGAGAACCATTCGTTGAACACGGGGGCGTTGGCCCCGATATGACTGCCGATCGCGATCAGGCGATCAACTTTTTTTTGTTCCAGGGCCCGGGCTACTTCGGCATAAAGCTGGTCATCCGGCCGGCCGCTTTCGAGGATGTCGGAAAGGATGACCGTGCGGCGGCTATGCTGGTGTTGCTGGGAAAGAAAATCCAGGGCTATCGTCAGTGAGCTAAGGTCTGCGCTATAGCTGTCGTTGATGATCGAACAATGGTTGATCCCGCTTTTTAGTTCAAGCCGCATGGCAATGGGCGAGAGCTCGCGGAGCTTCGTATCGATCTCATCTGCCGGGATCCCGAGATAGAGCAGGGCAGCGGCGCAGTGCAGGGCGTTCTCCACCGACGCGCTGTCGGTGAAGGGGAGGGAAAAAGAAAAGTTGGCGCCGGCAAAATGGGCGGTAATGGTCGTCCAGCCGGATTCCTTTTTTGCACTACTTATATGTAAGTTGGAATTGGGGTCGCTGCCCCAGGAAAAAAGTTTGACGCTGCCGGCGCCAGTGAGATTCGGGCTGGAGCCAGCGATGCCGGCGCCACTGCCGCCAGCGCCGGCGGCCTTCCACTGACCTATCGCTTTTACCAGATCGCTCTGATCACTATTATAAATAAGAACCTCCGCACCGGCAAACAACCGCAGCTTCTCCGCCGCCTTTTCAGCACGGCTGTCAAAACCTTCGCTATGCGCCTCGCCGATATTGGTAAAAATGCCGATGGTCGGCCGGATCATTGGCTCCAGCCTGCTCATCTCCCCACGACGCGAAATACCCGCTTCAAAGATGGCCAGTCCGTGTACAGCCTGTAGCTGCCAGACGCTCAGCGCCACACCGGTCTGCGAATTATAGCTCCTGGGACTGCGGACGATATGATACCGGTCTTCCAACAGCTGGTTGAGCCACTCCTTGACGATGGTCTTGCCATTGCTTCCCGTGATGCCGATGACGGGCAGGGTATACTGTTTGCGATGCCAGGCCGCCAGCCGCTGCAGCGCGGCGAGGCTGTCCTCGACAAGGATGATGTTGGCCTCAGGCATACACGCCGGAGTTGTCGCCGCCGGCACGCCCGCATGCTCCGGCGTCGACGTAGCAATTGCATCCGCATCAGACGTAGCAATTGCATCGGCATTTGACGAGACCACAAAATTTCTTACACCCCGCCGGTAAAGCTCTTCCATAAACCTTTCCCCGTCCCGGCGCGGACCGCGTAACGCAAAAAACAACGATGTATCCGGGAAGATAAGCCGGCGGCTGTCCAGCAGCAAATGTTCAATGGCATCATCCGAGTGGAATTGCAGCAGCCTGCCGCCAACAATCTCACCGACCGCACGGATACTATAGGACATTATCCCCTCCTTTGTCTTTTGGCTCATCAGGCGTCGCCGGCACAGCACTACCACCCTTTCTCGTCACCCACATCGAATAAGCAATACCCCCGGAGATACAAACCAGAATTACCAGCAGCGAAACGTAAACCGGAACGACAATATCAAAATACTCCACGAGCATCTTGACCCCCACAAAGACCAGGACCACAGCAATCCCCTGCTGCAGGTGTGAAAAACGGTCAACTGCCCCTCTCAGCAGAAAGAAGAGGGACCTCAGACCAAGCACCGCAAAAATATTGGAAGTATAGATAACGATCTTTTCCTGCGTAATGCCAAAAACAGCGGGGATGGAATCAACCGCAAACACAATATCGGTCGTCGCCAGCAGCACTACCACGACGAAAAGGGTGGTGAACCGTTTCTTCCCGTCGACGACCACACTCATCTTCCCGTCACCGTCGCTGCCTGTCAGCGGAAGCAGACGCCGCATAAATTTATAGACCTTATTGTCTTCCAGGTCCACCTGCTCATCATGCTTAGCCCTGAACATCGAGACGCCGGTATACACCAGCACCGCGCCAAATACATACAACAGCCAGTGGAAACGTGTCACCAGGGCGATGCCCACCGTAATAAAAATGATCCGCAGGATGATAGCTATCAGGATCCCGATCAGCAGTACCCGCCCATAAAACTCCTGCTTTACCCGGAAAAAGGTGAAGATCAGAATAAAAACAAAGATATTGTCGATGCTGAGACTCCACTCCATCAGATAGGCGCTGAAATACTCGATGGCCGTCTTATGCCCGTTCTCATACCACAGGAAACCAAAAAAGGCCATTGCAAGACCCACCCAGAAAGCAGTCTGCCACAGCGCCCTTTTTATCGAAACCACCGCGCCCTTCTTGCTCAATAACCCCAGGTCAAAAATGATAGCCAATAAAAGAACAACCCCAAAAGTGAGATACGAAACATTCGATGCACTCATACTATAAAGATAAGACGAAATGAGTTGCCGTCTGGCGCCCACGGGTGGCCGGGGTGCCTGATGCGATTTAGCGCGGCGTCTGACGCATTAAGGCCGGCATGTCGATCACCAATACCTTCGGGTCCTTCAGCAACGACGGATCGCTGACAGCCGCCAGACCGGGCACGACATCCACCTTCAGCGCTTCAGCCACCGCCCGGCTGCCCGTCATCTCCGTGACGATCTGCTTCACCAGCCCTTCAGGCGCCCAGTCCTTATAGGTGGAAGGCATGCCAAGCTCATCCTTCTGAGGCCCTACTCCAAAAGAAGATTGAAAACCATCCTCCTTTGCGAGGATAAACACGACTTCCCGCGTACCGGCCGTATAATGGTCCCTGATATTGCCGCGAAGGACCTTGTACTCATAGGCTAAAGGGTCCGCGATATAGTTCTTATACACATACCCTCCCCGGATCAACAGGACCAGGACGACCACAGCAGTCAGTATTCTCCTGCTCCGTTCCTCCTTTACCAGGGTGAATACCACATCCCCGATCATCAGGAACACCATAACACTGAACACGATCATCGTCCGGTAAGGGCCAAAACTCTCCCGGGCTATCAACTGCGGAAGATACCCTAGCATCCACCAGACGAAAAGGCCCGCGAGGTAACGGATATTCGTCATCGCCTGCCCCCGGCGGGTAAAGAAAGTATAGAGCACCCAGGCAAGCAGCAGCACCGGCATGATCGCCTGCGACAACACGCTCCGCGGAAAAAAGAAAGCATTGATATTAAAGGCCTGGTTCAACGGGAAGGAAAAGAAAAAGGAAAGACGGTTCAAGGGATCGAATCCCAGGTTTGTCCGGCTGGCCGAAGACACGCCCGTTGCCTTTAATGACCATTGGAACAACAAAAAATAAAGGCCCAGCACAACAAAGAAAAAGCACAATGCCGCCAGCATACTCCGCGTAAGCCGCCCGTCCCGGCGCAGCAGGAATATCCCATAAAAAGGCAAAAGTATAAAAGGGTACATCGTCTGGTAAATAAATAAAGAAGCGATACCCATGAGCATCGCCAGCCATCCACCCAGCGGCGACCCGCCTTTCACCAGGGACTCATACAGAAGCAGCCCGGCGAACAGGCTGAGGATGATCGGTATAAAAAAATCGGAACAAACGGCCCAGCCGATCAAAACCAGCGAACTCAAGCTCGCGGCAAAAAATGCCACCGCGCAATAAACGAGCCAGTCCGAAAAGACAAGCCCGCTCTTCTGCAGGCGTCTGAGCACATACGAAAGCGACAGGGTGGCCAGGAAACATTGCAGCACGGTACAGAACCGTATATACTTTATATCCGCTACCGTCCTGCTGACGCCGAACATCCAATCTTTTACCCAACCCGAAAGGATCCGGCCTATCGACACCCAGATCTTAAAGGTCAGGTGATGATCGGGCTGATGCCAGAACATAAAAGCCTCATCCGTGAACAGGTAATCGGAGGTCAATGCCTGATAACCGATAAAAACAAAATACAGAGACAAGGTGATCCAGAAAAGCAGTCGGGTCGGGAGGGTGTTTTTCAATTTTAAGGCTGGGTTTTTAACTGGTACCTCCGCTTACGAAGCTGTTGATAGACATAACCGCCCAGCAACACCAGGATCAGGGGCAGGCCGATGTTCATGAACTGCCAGTACCGGCGATCGCTGTCGACCTTGGAGGGGTCAAGCAGGCGTAAGGTAAAGTCCTTGCTGCGGGTCTCGAGGATACCCGACGGGTTTACCATATATTCAAGGCTGTTCTCTACAAAATCCTGGTTGGCGAAAGTATAGTTGTTGTCGCGGCTAAAACCAAGCGGCAGGGGACCGCGTGGCGTCACTTCATTCATAAAGATGTCCGCATCCGTGCAGACGATGACCTTCGAAGTAGCGGGCGCGTCCGCCGCGTACGGCTGATGATACACGTTATTCAGGCTATCCGCCGCCGCCGCACCGATCCGGTTGGCAAACAGCGAATGAAACCTGCCTTCCAGCAGCATCGCCACCGGGATATTGGACTCATTGTAGATCCGGGGATCGTCCTTGTATTTCAGCGCTTCAAACGTGATGATGGCGGGTGTGCTTACTCTGCGGCTATGTTGGGACGTATGCAGCAGTATCGTCTTTCTTATACCGGGCGCCTTTACGGTGTCGATGGAATTTGCAAACTGTGCATACACCGGATCGAGGTTCTTGGAGATCGGATGAAAAGGACTTCCGCCCAGCAGGGGATAATAGGGCCAGTCAAGGTTCTCGAACTGCTCTTTGTCACCCTGCTTACCGACGCCAAGACGAATGCTGGCGCAGGTCATATCCTCTACCAGGTCCTGGTTGACCCGGATACCATATTTAAAGAAAAGATCTTCCAGCTCCAGACCGCGGTCGTAGGCGACGGTCTGCTGGTTCAGGCTAAGGCTGTCCTGCTCGGCATGCAGCTCATCGATAGCCCAGATGATGCGGCCGCCATGCATCAGATACTGGTCGAGTGTCAGCTTCTGCCGTTCGGTAAACTTCTCCGTAGGCTTGACGATGACCAGCGCCTTATACCGGTCGGGGATCACGGCCACGCTGTCCAGCGGCACGATGCCAAAGCGATAGTTGCTGCGCATGTTCTGGATAAGATCATAGACGCGGTAGTCCAGGGGCTCGCCGTTGCCCATCACATAACCCACCGTGGGCAGGTCCTTCGCCATGACCCTGTCGATGGCGCTGCCAAACTTATATTCGAGAAGTGTCTCGGCATTGGAATACAGCTGCTCTTCCGGCTGGCCTTCGCCGCCGACCGCCACGCCTTTCAGCAGGTTCACCGGATACACTTTGTCCTTGTAACGAATGATGGCGGCGGGGATGACCACCCGCTGACTCTGCTCTTCCCCCTTTTTAGCCTGGGCTACCTGGGTCATCGGCTGGATACCCATGGCACGCAGCGAATCGAGGAAACCGGCTTTAGCCGAATCGTCGAGACTGGTCAGTGGATCAAAGGCATGAACGCGGATTCTTCCGTCGCAATATTCATTAAACTCCTGGAGCAGTTCGTCCGTGCTTTTGGCCAGCTTGCGAATACCCGCCTTGAGGTCGCCGGCGAGGTAAAAGTCGATCTGGATATCGTCATCCACTTTCTTCAGCAGCTCCGTGGTAGGGACGCTGAGCGTATATCTTTTTTCGGCGGTGAGGTCCAGCCGCGAATGAAGACGCGAAGCCAGCAGGTTCACCGCGACCAGGAGGATGATGGTGATGATGGGCCAGCGGGCCAGCAATGCAGCGCCGCCCGCTCTGGTCCGATCCTTGCCACCCGCCGTCGCCGGATCATTGCCTTTGGCGCGACCAGGCCGGGATCCCCGCACTCTCCCCGCAAGATGGCGATTGGTCAAAAAAAGAAAAAGAAAGATGACGCTAAAAAAATAAAGGAGATCCCGCGTATCGATGACCCCGCGGCTGATGCTGCGATAATGAAAATCGATCCCTAACATCCCGATATAATAATCCAGACCCGCTGCAAAAACCGGCAGGGCGCTGATGGCGCTAAAACCGCTGTAAAGCAGGAAACAGGCGAAGGCCGCTATAATAAAGGCGACTACTGCATTGGCGGTGAAGCTGCTGCACCAGATCCCGATGGCCGTGAAGACGGCCGCCAGCATCAGCAGGCCGATGTAGCTGCCGGTGGTCGCACCGGTGTCAATGCCTCCCTGTCCCGAAAGACGCTGGATACAAAGGAAATAGATCAGGGTCGGCAATAAGGCTATGACTACGACGATGAGACTGGCAAGATATTTACCGACCACCAGCCGGCCGCGTGTAAGCGGCGCTGTCTGCAGCGTTTCATAAGTACCCATCCGGAACTCGTCCGAAAGGCTGCGCATGGTGATGGCGGGGATCAGCAGCAACAGGATCCAGGGGGCCAGTTCAAAGAATTTATCGAGTGTGGCATACCCGAAAGACAGGATATCTGTATCGGGAAATACAAATAATAATAGCCCATTCAATAATAAAAAGACGACTATGGCGATATATCCCGTTAGACTGCTAAAAAACTGGCGAAGTTCCTTTTTACATACTGCCCACATAAGCGCGAAAATATGTGATGTCGTCAAAAAATTGGGGAAAATAATTTTTCGCCGCCATCCGTTTATGGATTGTGCACATGGTGCACGGATCGGACTCCATCCGATCAGGCTTTTAATCGTTTGAAGGGATATACTTATTGTGCGTTAAGGCAGTTGTTAATTCAATTTTACATATCTCGATAAATAAAATGTGGAAAAATGACTTAAATTAGATGAAGGTAAAAACACTTGGTAAGAAAGATATACTTATATTCGCATGCTCTTATAGATAAACCATCCTCCGAAAAGATATAATTTATGGTTTGAGTCACCAAAGACATTCAACCGAAACCAACTGCATGAAAAAATCCGCCCCTAATCAGGCGGGTTTTTTGTTTTATACCCCCTTTCCCATCAAGGGCTTTGCCCGCCCAGCTTAGGTTTCTTCCCAATTTTTATTTACCTGGAAAAAGGATTTTCCCGGTTCTTGTTGTAGTACCTGATGTATCCCCTGTTTTGGGTAGAAAAGGGTAGTACAGACTTGAAATGAGGAAGGAAAAAAGATCGTTTTGACGAGCGGGATGATAGGGGTTCCGACAGGTGATATACCCGGTTTGGGGTATGTCAAAACACATTATAAATATTTTACATTATCGCATTGCAAATAATAATATATTTTATACTGTTCTCTTTCTCTCCTGATATTGTTCCCAGAGCAGGCTTTTCTCTCGCAGGCGGTCGACGGTATCAGTGATACGCCGGATGGCATAGTCCACCTCCTCTTCGGTCGACCAGCGGCCCAAACCCAGTCTCAGGCTGCTATGAGCCAGGTCATCACCCAATCCCAGCGCCTTCAGCACATAGCTGGGCTCCATGGAGGCCGAAGTACAGGCCGAGCCCGAAGAAAGGGCGATATCCTTACCCAGGCCTGCCAGCAGGGCCTGTCCGTCTACATAACTAAAGGAGATATTGGTCGTTTGCGGCAGGCGGTGGGTGCGGCTGCCATTGACCCTGGCCCCTTCGATGGCCAGCAGCCCCTTTTCTAACCGGTCACGCAGCCCGGCAATGCGTCTGGCATCGGTCTCCATTTCAGCGGCGCACAGGGCGCAGGCCATGCCCATTCCGACGATGGCGGGTACGTTGAGCGTTCCACTTCGCATTCCCTTTTCATGTCCTCCCCCATCCATTTGTGCCGTTAGTCTTACCCGGGGGTCTTTACGACGGACATAAAGAGAGCCGATTCCTTTGGGACCATAGATCTTATGGGCGCTCAGCGCCAGCAGATCGATGCCATCGCGGTTGACATTCAAAGGAATCTTACCGACAGCCTGCGAAGCATCCGTAAAGAACAATACTCCATGTTTTCGCGCAATCGTGCTGATCTCTTTTATGGGCTGAATGACCCCGATCTCATTATTGGCGTACATTACCGCGATGAGTACCGTGGTCGGGCGGATAGCAGCCTCCAGCTCTCTGAGATCGACAAGGCCTTCCGCGTCTACGGGCAGCCAGGTGACCTCTCCTCCCAGCTTTTCGATATGATGACAGCTATCGAGGACTGCCTTGTGTTCTGTGACTACTGTAATGATGTGGTTCCCTTTGCTGGCATACAGTTCATAGACCCCTTTCAGGGCCAGGTTGTCGCCTTCGGTCGCGCCGGAGGTAAAAACGATCTCGCCCGGCTCGGCACCTATCAATGCAGCTACTTGCTCCCGGGCCTGCGCCACGGCCTCTTCGCCTTCCCAGCCAAAAGCATGACTACGGCTGGCGGCGTTGCCGAACTTTTCGGTGAAATAAGGCAGCATGGCTTCGACGACGCGCGGGTCACAGGGCGTCGTCGAATTATAGTCGAGGTAGATGGGGAGCTTTACCATGATGCAAATTTACCCAATTGCGGGGACTTGATCCGGCAAAGCGATGAGTAGTGCGCTGCCCGCCTATTGGCTTATCAAAAATGATCCCGCGTAGTGTTTGCCCGTTTGTGGATTTGTCACCCGTACGAAATAGGTACCAGCAGAAAGCCGGCGATCAAAGTAGACCTTTGCCGCACTGGAGTTGCTGTAATAATTGCGCTGCACCAGGCTGCCATCCGCTGCAATGATCTCTACCTGCCAGTCCTGGTTCTCGCCGGGGATGCTCAGGTTGATAAAGTCCCTCGGTGGATTGGGATAAATAGAGAAAGTCGAATTATTGCCGTTGCCATCGAGGTTGATGGTACGGACGTCGGACCAGTTCGCGGTACCATTGACCTCCACCTGCCGGAGCCGGAAAGACACTTTGCCCGTAGCTGCTGCCGGGATACTATAATCGTAGCTATAACTGGCTTCATTACCCGAAGCATTCGAAGCGACCGCACCGACGATGGCAAAATCCTGGCCGCCCAGACTCGCTTCTATATAATATTTACGACCGGCCTGCTCATTGGTGGTGGTCCACTTCAGCTCTATCGTCTTGTTGTTCTCCTTTTCTGCCGTAAACGTGAGGATATTCGAGGACAGGGTGGTAGGATTACAAAAGTTATAGGTGATCGAAAACGTAATGTTGTCGGTAAGGCTGGGAGTTACATGGACATCCGTTGATATATTGTTGTTCATGAAGAAAGTAGACGTATAGGAAACAGGCAGGTTGCCTCCTCCCTGGTAAATACCGGTCAGCGTTCCGGCATTCGTAACCGTAGTCGTAAACAAGGTGGCATTATCAAACGTATTGGCCGGACCATAGGTGACATTATCTCCTGTCATGCCCTGTGTGGCCAGAGAGGTCTCGTCGTAATCGAACTCGTTGTTCTTGTTCACCACGGTGGACCCATTGATCTTGACATTGTCGGTCCGGTTGACCGTAGGGAAAAAGTCCTGTATATTGGTGAGGCTGTTGTTCATGTAATTGACCGTGGTACTGGTCGTAGCCGTGGCGGAAAGCACTGCGGAAAGCAGGGTATACCCTCCCGGACTGGGGTTGAACTGGGGGATACTCAGGTTGTAGACGTTTGCGCCACTGGCGCTCAGAGTCCTGGTATAGCTGGTTGACATGGGAACGCTGCCACTGGGGCATTGTGCGTTTATCGTTTTTGGTGCAAATAGGGCGGCACCTGACATTACCAGTAGGATGTACGGGGAGATTATAAATACCCCGGATGATTGGATTCTGCGCGGTTTCATATAGGTACAAATTATTTAGGGGATTCCACAAATATAACTGCAAAGAGCTATATTTTATTTCATTTTACTAAGTAAGAATACAGGCGGGGCACGGGAAAAACGTGTGCGCTGGAGTAGGAAAAACCCTCTAAATCCTTTTAAATGAGCATATAAGATAGGACATTTAAAGGAGATTAAAATTGGGGGATTTTTAGTCCCCGGAGTCTTAATTAGCCCCAATCACAATAAAGGAACTGGTGAAACCCTTCTGCCCACGGAGGTCCAAAACCCGCACAAAATAAGTGCCGGCGGACATCCTGGCCTTAAAAGGGAGGTGCATGATGCGCGCCTGCCGGAAGGTCTCCCTTTGGATCAGGCTTCCGTTTGCCGACAGGATCTCTACCTGCCAGTTGCCGGCCGTCGCCTGTCCCGGGTTGATCTCAATAAAGTCGGCGGCAGGGTTGGGATACACCCTTAGTATCTGCCGGTCGGAGGTCACGCTGATTTGTCGTACAGCCGAATAAGAGAAAGATCCCCCATCATCCATTTTTAACCGGTAATAAAAATTCCCCGAGGAGCCTTCGGGCAGGGGGTCGGACCAGTCATAATCCTGGGAGAGGTTGTCGGCCGTCGCCGGTACACTGCCTATATCGGTAAAAGATACTCCGTCGCTGCTTCTTTCAACATGATACCACCGGCCGGGGACTTCACCAGCCGCAGACCATTCCAGCCGGGCCGTGCGGGGAGCCTGTAACTCGGCTGCCCACCGGGTGAGGTTTGTCGCCAGTGTGATATCCCCCTTACAATACTGGTATTGCAGGGTGAACCGCATGGTATTGGCAATGGTTGCTCCATAATAATAAGTGGCGTTATTGATCGTGCTGAGATTGGTATAGGTAAAGGACATATAACTGATGTCTACATTTCCGCCGCCAAGGAATGGCGCCACGGTTGTTATGCTATCGCTGGAAACATGTTTGTCGAGGAAAGTAAACGGCCCCTGTGTTATCGTCTGGCCGGGCAGCAAGGGATAGGAACCTATCAGCTGGGGCGGGGTAATATTTGTAAAAGGGGTCATCAGGGAGCTGGAAAAGAGATCTTCCTGGCCGACGGACAGCTGATAGGTAGCCGTCTGGATATCTGCATTTTTTAAGGTAAAGGCATATTGTGAACTTACTTCAGCGGCCATTTTCACCGAAACCAGCAATCCGGAGTCGGGGCTCCATTTTGGAAAACTCAGGCTAAAGATGTTGAAACCATTGCTGACCAGGGAAGTATCATATGTGCGGGTGCCCAGGTTATTGGTACATTGGGCAAGAGAGGTGGTTTGCAGGAATGACCACAAACACAGGACCATGATAAAATGGATCAACCTCGGTTTCATAACGCGTGCGGATTATTGGATTTTCGGCTAATTAAACTCAAAATTCACATTATTTATTTTATTCATTCCGCAAAGGAGTGAAGAAATAAATTTTTTATACGGGACTACTTAGCGATAAATAAAAAAGTCGCCTTCCGGGTCAGGGAAGGCGACTGGTTGTAAGCGACTATTGTTATAAGAGTAGTGACTATTTGGAGATCAGCAACTTAGACACCTGTTTGCTGCCATCTGCGCCAACCACAACGATAAGATAATTACCCGTGGGATACAAGCTGACGGCCAGGGGGATGGTGGTTCCACCGGCATTGCTGACATTCTTTTCGACCAGGAGCTGTCCGGACTGACTGAGCAGGCGGATAACAGCGCTCTGTGTATTGCTGCCACCCAGGGTTACGTTGACATAATCACGGGCGGGGTTGGGATATACGCTGACAGCTGTGATGAGTCCGTTGCGGATGGTCTTTACTTCGGAATAGGCGTATTTCGCGTCTTTGTCGACCATCTGCAGGCGGTATTCGCTGGTACCGGCGCTGGGCTTGCTGTCCTGGAATGAATAGTTCAGGACAGTGGAAGAATTGCCATGAGCCGCTACCACGCCGATGACAGACCAGTGTGCGCCGGCATCCGTGCTGAGTTCGATGGCAAAATGGTCGGAGTTGATCTCCATCTGGGTTGTCCAGCCAAGATCGACATTGCCGTTGTTAAGGGTAGCACTGAAGTCGGAAAGAATGATCGGCAGAACACCCGAGGAGCTCAGCGTATTCGGACCGAAGAGCTGTGTTGCGTCGACATACAGGGCGGAAGTACCGAGACGCGCAATATAAGAATAGGGGTTCATGCCGGTAGGGGTGGGTACTGCCAGAAAAACGCCGTCCAGGCTGCCGGTTGTTGAGGCATCAATAGAAGCATTTGAATTGCTGACCGTGACGCTTACCGGATCGCCATAGACCAGTTCCAGACGGTTATGGACAGCCGCAGGAGCATTGGAGCTGAAAGGGATGATCAGGCCTGACTGTTGTGCAGAGCCTGCCGAGCCGATGGTAAGCAGGGATGTGCCGGTTAACATAACGGATGTGTTCAGGGTCACTTTTACGCCATCGCTGATAATGATGTGACAATTGTTGCAGGGATTGGAAGGGGTCGCATCC
>DASYEB010000035.1:0-46178 GCA_036499285.1 Puia sp.
AGATTTATGCCGCCGGTAAAGGTTGGGTCCTGTGTCTTATTCAACCGGACCTGGTCATTCCCATCTATTTTCCCGTCGCCGTTTACATCTCTGAATTTCATGTCGCCGGACTTTAAAGCAGGGGTGACGCCTGTGTAATCCAGCTTATTGGCGTCGATATCCTTTTGGTCCACGAAAACTCCAGCGTATTCATAAGCGAGGAAAGCCGCTCCATTATTCACGCTTCCGGCCGAGCCGAAGGGATGGCCTGTCGCTTTTTGCCATTCGGGAAGACCGGGATCTCCGTCCCTGTAGAGTATCCTGTTCTTCGCGTAACCGCCATTTACACTGATGCTATACTTGACATCACCTGCCTGTCCGTTGTAGCCCAGGTTGAATTCGAACCCTTTGTTCTGTGCTTTGGCGATATTTTCAGGAGGCAGGATCGTGGCGATACCACTCGATGCGGGGGTGAGGCCGGTGGGCTGCCACAGGATCTTCGTTCGTTTGTTATAAAAATAATCCGCTTCAAAGAATATCTTTCCGTCCAGCAATTGCCCTTCGAGACCTATGTCTGTGTTGTTGGCTACTTCCCAGGTAAAATTGGGATTGGGTACTACAGTCTCGGTCAGCGTGGTGGCGCCTGCGTTGTTGATGACATAATTACTGAATCCATAAGTTTGCAGGTATTGATATTCCTGTAAGGTAGCGATGTTGGTTTTAGGATTGGTCCAATAGACCTGATCATTTCCCATTTGTCCCCAGGATGCTCTTAGTTTCAGGTAATTGACAAGGGGAACATTTTTCTTCCAGAAATTTTCTTCAGAGATCCGCCATCCGGCAAGTACGCCCGGGAAAAAGCCAAAGCGGTGGGCTTGCGGGAATAAATAGGACCCATCATAACGCCAAAGGAATTCCGCCATATATTTTTCCTTATAGTTGTAGGCTACGCGGCCGAAATAACTGAGACGGGCCCGTTCGTATGCCGATCCACCTACATTTTGCAGCAAGGGGCTGCCTGCTAATAGCTGGTCATTGGCAGGAGAGATAAAGTTCGTCCGGTAGGCGAGGAAATCCTCTTCGGTATTGGTTTCTTTGGTCACAGCAGCCATAACGTTCAGCGTGTGGTCGCCAAAAGTGCGGTCATAGTTGACAAATCCCGACAGCAGGATATTCAGGTTGGTGACACTGGTGTCGGATAGCTGGGGCGTGGTAAAAGTGGACCGCATGCTTTTTGTGAGCAGGGGTGTTTTACCGTCGGCCTCATAAGTAGCATGATCCCAGAAATAGAGGTACCAGGGTGTCTGCCATACTTTATCGATCCGGCTTGTTTTGTCTACGGTGGCGGCGCCTGTCAGTTTCAGACCCTGTACCCAGGGAACCAATACTTCTACCTTTCCATTTCCCTGAAAATAGTCTCTTTTGTCTCTGTCATAACCGGTCTGGCTGGTGGTGATGACGATGGGGTTCTGGCCATTTTCAATGTCGGGTCCGGGCAGGCCGTTGGGCCATACTTCGGGATCGGTAGGTCTTCCGCGCATCAGCATCCGGAAGATCGATCCGGCTGTTTGTGTAGGATAGAGCCGGGCTTCTTCACGTGACGCCAGGCCGATACTGGTATTGATGTACTTGTTGACCCTTGCGTCTATATTGAGACGCAGGTCATATTGTTTGTACCCCGTCGCGGAATTCTTATAATAGCCGTCCTGGTTCTGGTATCCCAGGGATCCATAATACCGGAGGTTATCCGATCCGCCGTTGATCTGCAGAATATGCTGTGTCTGGGGTGACCATGTCTTTAGGGTGGTTTTGAACCAATCAGTATTCGGATGGCCCCAGGGATCTGAACCATCGGCATATTTTTTTATGTCGGCGGGCTGGAAGGGAGCCGTATACTTGGATCCTCCCAGGGTGGTGTAACTGCCGGAGGTGTTAAAGGCAGCTTCTGCGGCAGACCATTCCGCAGGGGGAATATTATCGAAGATGGTGGTCTCATTATTCATGGCGGCATATTCGGTTGCCGTCGCCATTTTGGGGATGCGGTCCGGCTGAGACCAGCCATGATTGAAGGTATAGGATACCTGCGGTCTGCCGAGTCTGCCGTGTTTGGTCGTGATGAGGATGACCCCGTTGGCAGCCCTGGCGCCATAAATAGCAGCGGAGGCGTCTTTCAGGACCGACATGTTCTCTATGTCTGCCGAGAGGATACGTTCCAGGCCGCCGGCGATATCCGGTACGCCGTCCAGGACGACCAGGGCAGAGGTATTTCCCATCGTATTGGTTCCCCGGATCCGGATGGAAGAACCATCTTTTCCCGGTTCCCCGCTGACCTGGACGGCCGATATGCCCGGCAGGCGGCCGGCAAGGGCATTGGAGAGGTTGACGGTGGGTGTTTTTTCCAGCTCAGCGCCTTTGACCGATGCGACGGCGCCGGTGACGGTGACTTTCTTTTGAGTGGCATATCCTACAACTACAACGTCTTTCAGGGCATTGTCGCTGGAAGCGAACTGCATGTCAGCGACGGCCCTTCCTTTGAGAGCAAATTCCTTATTCCCAAAGCCTACATAACTAAACACCAATACAGCATTGGAGTTGGTGACTTCCAGGGTATAGGTTCCGTCCTCGCGGGTAGTGGTGCCGTTGTTGGTGCCTTTTTCCTGGATACTTACTCCGTTCAATGGCTCACCTTTGTCATTGGTCACTTTCCCGTTCACCTTAATAGCCACGAGCGCCGCTTTGGCATCATCGGTGGTGACCTCCCGGGTAATGACGATAAGGTTTTCGCTCAATTTGTGGTAGGAAAGGCCTGTATTTCCCAATACTTCGGCCAGGACATCTTCTACAGAAGCTTTTTTTACCTTGATGCTGATGCGTTGATCTTTTGGCAGGATCTCATCCTTGTATACAAAACGGAAGACTCCCTGGTCTTCTATGGCTCTGAATACTTTCTTTAAGGGGATCTTTTCCAGTCGTAAGTTGATATTACCCTGCCCGTAGCCATTGGCAAAGGACTGGATGGATAAGGTAATACTGAGTAAAACAGCAAGTTTCGTCATCAGCAGGCATTTGATGATTAGACGGCGCGTATCTTCCGATATGCCGCATCCGGATTTTTTCATAACTTAGTTTTGTTATAATGATGATAGTCTGCCCGGACGGGCAGATGTTGTCTTTACACCGGCGGAGGATGCTGTAATCATTCTCCGCTTTGTTTTTTAGCAGGCAGTTACGTGAATTTCCTTCTCATAATGGCGATTTTGGTTAATAATAGCAAGCTCATCTTGTGATAGTGATCTCTTTCTTATTGATCGAATACCGGAAATTACCCGTCAGCCGCAGAGCCTCCATCACCTGGTCAAGGCTTTCATCTTCAAAGACCCCGCTGTAAGCCGTCTCCTTCAGGCTATCGTCCCGGATGAAAATTTTCACGCCATACCAGCGTTCGATCTTCGACGCCACATTTTCCAGCGTCTCCTGGTCAAAGGCCAGCTTGTTTTTTATCCAGAGTACCTCGGTAGCCAGGCTGTCAGCCTGCTGAAAATGAGCTTTGCCCAGAACCAGCGCCGGCACCCGGCCCGATCTCAGATCTGCACGGGCTGCGCCAGCCACAACGGGTTTAGGGTCATTTTCCACGACGATCTTCTCATTGGGTTGAAGTACGATCCTTTTGCCCGGATCGTCCCGGAGAGAGACTTCGATGGAGCCATTGATCAGTACGGCCTCCGTATTCTTTTCGTTCCGGTAGGACCGGACATTGAGACTGGTCCCCAATACTTTTACATCGATGGAAGAAGCGTGGATGATAAAAGGATGATCTTTATCCTTTGCGATATCGAAATAAGCTTCTCCGCAGAGTTTGACTTCCCGGAAAGGGCCACGGAAACTTTCGTCATAGGTGATGCGGCTGTCTGCATTCAACCATACCTGTGAGCCATCCGGCAGCTGGACCTTTGATTTCGATCCGGGTTTTGTCGTGATGGTGTTCTGAGCGACCTGCGGTTTTGCCTTTTTGGAACCCAGCAGGTAGGCGAAGAGGAGGACGGCTAAAAGGGACGCCGCGATACCTGTGATGGCCCACGTCCTGCGGTTGATCCGCCGGGGAGTGGACGGCAAGGCATTGAGCCGCTGCAAATGCCTGTCAAGGCTTTCGCTTTTCCGGCTGCCCGCAGCAGGAGCCTGTCCCTTCCATAAATTATGAAGGGTCTCCAGCTGCAATCCTCTTTCAGGGTGTTGTTGCAACCAGGCTTCCAATGTTGCCAGTTCCTCCTCTGTTGCTTCTCCGGAAAGCTTTAAGCTTACCAGTAACCAAAATTGTTCTTCCTGCATAATGACTTCGCTAAGCCCTAAAGACAAGCGGATCGGGAAAGATGTACCAAAGGAATGGAAAGATTTTTTTCGGCGCTCCGGGAAAACTTCAGCGCCTGGAAAATTTCAGGACTCCGAAAACTTGCCCGCGAGGAGGATACCAGGCTGAAGATAAGCGGGAAGCGTTTCGCCGATCCTGCGGATGGCAATGGCCAGCTGGTTGCGAACGGTCAACGGCGAAATGTCCAGGATAGCAGCCACCTCCTTATATCTGAGACCGTCTTCCTTTACCAGCTGGAAGATCAGCTTGCATTGCGGCGGCAGCTGCCGGATCACCTCCCTGATCTGCTTCACCAGGTCCGCGGAGATGCATAACTCAGCGGGGCCATTGACAGTTATGACCGCTTCGATATCGATCGTCTCCAGGCTGACGATGCGGTGCTTATAATTTTTGGCGATATAGTTGAGCGAGAAATTTTTGGCAATGGTGTAGAGGTAAACCTTTAGATTCTCGATCTCCAGCAATTTGTCCCGGATCTGCCAGAGCTTGATAAACACATCGGAAACGATCTCTTCGGCCATTTCATGCGACCGAACGATGGAATAGGAGAAGCGGAGCAGGACGTCGGAGAACAATTCATACAGCTGGGTGTATGCTTTCATATCATCATACAAAGCAATTCTTTGCTGGATTTCCCATATGGAAGCAGGCCTGTTCAAATCGTCTCGGTTGTGTAGCAATGCGTACTTAGCGTTAGCGTTAATGGAAAGTTAAAGCCATTCTATGAATTAATCTCTCATTTTTTTAAAATTATTTATACCCATATCCCATAGTAACTCAACCGTTTTTTTGTACTTTTGTATACACCGTCAAAAAGACACTTTAATGTAAAATGTAATTTCTTTCAATCCTCTTTTCACTTTTTAAAGAAAGAAATTATGCTCGTTCTCCAAGGCGTGTCTTACATACATCCCGACAAAGATCTATTATTTTCCGATCTGAACTTCGCTATCAACCGACAGGATAAGATCGCATTGATCGGCAACAACGGCGCAGGGAAATCTACTCTTCTGAAGATCCTGGCGGGAAACCTGTCTCCATCCGCCGGGCTTGTCAGGGCAGCTTCAAAGCCATATTATATCCCGCAGCATTTTGGCCAGTTTGATGATCAAAGCATCGCTGAGGCTCTCCGGGTCGGGGATAAAATAAAGGTATTGGAGGACATCCTTGCCGGCAATGTGACGGAAGCAAACCTGGCATTGCTTGACGATGACTGGACCATCGAAGAGAGATGTACCGAAGCCTTTAGCTTTTGGAAGCTTGACGGATTGGACCTGGCTCAAAAGGTTGGTACGCTTAGCGGCGGACAAAAAACAAAAGTTTTTCTGGCAGGGATCATTGTGCATCGTCCTGAAATAGTTTTATTGGATGAGCCCAGCAATCACCTCGATAGCTTTAGCAGAAGCCTGCTTTATGACTATATCACGTCCACGGCAAATACCGTGATAGTGGTCAGCCATGACAGATCCTTATTAAATCTCATTGATACGGTCTTCGAGCTTGGCAGCCGCGGGGTAGTCGTCTATGGCGGCAATTATGATTTCTACGCAGCACAGAAAAAGATCGAAGCCGACGCACTGGACCAGGATCTGCGGAACAAGGAAAAATTGCTCCGCAAAGCAAAAGAAACAGAAAGAGAGTCGTTGCAGCGGCAGCAGAAGCTGGATGCCCGCGGAAAGAAAAAACAGGAAAAGGCGGGGCTGCCCACCATTTCCATGAACACCTTCCGGAACAATGCGGAGAAAAGCACCTCCCGGATCAAGGACGTTCACGCCGAAAAGGTGGAAAACATCTCCGAAGAGGTGAATAAATTGCGGGCGACCCTGCCCGATATGGACAAGATGAAGATGGGCTTTGACAATCCGGCGCTTCATAAAGGGAAGATCCTGGTCACGGCGACCGATGTCAATTTTGGATATGGCGACCACCTGCTTTGGGAACAAGGTTTGAGTTTCCAGGTCAGACATGGGGAACGCATCGCCGTCAAAGGGCAAAACGGTTCCGGAAAAACGACCCTGATAAAAATGATCCTGGGAGAGCTTTCACCCCAGTCGGGAAGCATCGACAGGGTTGCCGTCAAAACCGTCTATATCGACCAGGACTATTCATTGATCGATGATGAGACCACCGTCGTCCAACAGGTAGAGCGTTTCAATTCCGGGTCTTTACAGGAACACGAGATAAAGATCCGGTTAAACCGGTTCCTGTTTACAAAAGCCTGGTGGGACAAACCTTGTAAGACCCTGAGCGGCGGAGAGAAGATGCGATTGATCCTCTGTTCACTGACGATCGGCGATGAGGCTCCTGACATCATAGTACTGGATGAACCGACAAACAACCTGGACATACAGAACATAGAGATCCTGACTGCTGCCATCAGTGATTATGCAGGAACAATATTAGTGATCTCTCACGACGAATATTTTCTGGAACAGGTAAAGGTGGGACGCTCCATTGTTTTGATCTAATACATTACCTGCTTCCGCTGGTATTCAGTTGTCATTAAATTTACAAGCGCTACAGTATTCGGGAGCTGTAATTTCTTCAATATATTATGCCGGTGGACCTCGACGGTCTTAACCGAGATAGTAAGTTTAGTACCGATCTCCTTCGAAGTCAACCCGCGCGTGACCAGGGAAGCGATCTCAAGCTCTCTTGTGGAAAGGGAACGGGGCGTCACCATTTCAGGCGTTGCAGCGTCCGTATCATCGACCGGCAGATCCTGCCGGTAACCGCCTGCAACCTTCCGGAGCAGGGCCTTTAATGCTCTGCCCGAAGAGTTGACCGAATGAAAGGCCGTCACCTCATGGCCTATCATCCTTCGGTCAGGGAACTCCGAACACAACAATACGATCTTTGAATGGACGGCTATCGGACCCAGGAAAGACCTGTAATCCGGCTCCTCCTCTGATCGGATGCTGATGTCAAACAATACGATCCGCGGCTGCCATTTCCTCACGGCTTCAATGGCCGGCATAGTACGCCCCAGGTCCTGCAAAATCTCGAAACCTTCCTGGTCTTTCAACATCATCTTCAGCCCCTGCCGGAACAGCAGCTGATCACTGATGATAAAAATTGACAGGTCGCTCATGAGATTCCGATCGGAAATGTTTAATAATACAGGGATAAACCCTGCCAGATATTAAACAAAACTAGCCTTTTTCCGGAAAATGACCCAGGCGATAAAAGTACAAACAGCGGCAAGCAGCGAAATGCCGGCGGCAAAAGGGAAAAAGTAGATGGATTCGATAATGCCAAGGAATAATAAAAAGACGGCGAATAAAGGAAGCAACCGGGCAGGCAGGTCTCCGGTCGCAGTGGACAATAACCACAACACCACGCTGATCAGCAGCAGAACGAAGATCATGGTCAGTCCATACCCCTCGTAAAAACCGGCCAGAGTCACCGACCTGCCCATGAAAGCAAAATGAGTAGTCTGCATACTGCTGATCAGCCGGCCGACGGTGGGATCGGGGGCGTTCTTCCAGCTCAGCGCGCCAAAGCTATGACCGATCATATGCAGGAACATTAGCACGGAGGCGATACGTAGTAAGATTTTTGGATTCATGCTGTTCAGATCTTTTTGGTTAATATGCTGTCCCTGTAAAGCTGCAGGATCATGCCCCATCCTTCATCCATGCTTTCGACAGTCTTTCCTGCACCAAGGCGGCCAAGGTTCTTATGCTCGAGTTTTACCAGCGTTGTCCGGGGACCGCTGGCAATAAACTGTATTTCAACCTCCGTCACCAGCTCCGGATCATATTCGAATTTGCCGTTGATCTGCCAGGCGAGGACCAGCACATCATGAGGCTGCCATACCAGGACATAACCGATGTCCACTTCGCTGCCATCTTCATGCCGGGAGAACCAGCGGCCGTTGGGAGCCGGCTCCAGCAATAGTTCGGTCATAGGCGACTTGCCGATATGATGGGTCCGGGGCCACCAGGAATCCATGTTTTCGGTAAAGACCTTAAAAGCGTCGGCTTGTGCCGTTTCCACAATCAGCTCTTTGCGGATCGATCCGATGGTTGCTGTATTCATATTATTTTGTTGTTCGTTCTGCAAACGTTTTGAATGCCATCAGCGCTTCATCCCAGAATTTGTCAAGGTAATTTCGCATTGCCAGGACGCCCTCCTGGTCGATCTGGTAAACATTCCTGGCGCCGTGCTGGTGTATGCTGATCAGCTTCGCCTCTTTTAATACCCGGAGATGCTGGGACACCGCCGGCCTGCTCACCGGAAGCCCCTTTGCGATGTCGACGACCGCCAGCGGGCTGGCACGAAGCTTTTCAAAGATGGCCCTCCTGGTTGGATCGCCCAGTGCGTTGAAGGCAATTGCATGGCTGTTGGTATTCTTCATTTTTTCAGTCTTCACGAGTTTTCCTGTTTAGTAAGTATATACTTACCGTAAGCGCAAACTTACCATATATTTTTGAAATTCCAAATGGCATAAGAAATATATATTTGTTGCATGAAAAAGCTGCTCCTTATCTGTTTGTTATTCCCTTTTCTCACCCGCGCACAGGAAGATGCCGGAGTGCATTTCCAGGATGGTTCAAGCTGGACGGCCGTTCAGGCCAAAGCAAAGGCAGAGAATAAATACATCTTCATCGACTGTTATACGACCTGGTGTGGTCCGTGCAAGTATATGAAAGCGAAGATCTTTCCAACGGCGGAGGCCGGCGCCTTCTTCAACGCGCAGTTCATCAGCGCCGGGGTGCAGCTCGACTCCACGAAGAAGGACAACGATACCATCAGGCGCTGGTATGCCGATGCGCATGCCATCGGGGAAAAATATCATATCAGGGCCTACCCTACCTTCCTGATCCTCTCTCCCGACGGAAAGCCGCTGACCAGGGTCGTAGGGGGCAATGAGACCGCAGGAGCCTTTATCGCCAGGGTAAAAGAGGCGATGCTGCCCGAAAAACAATACTATACTTTGCTGCAACGCTATGAAAAGGGACAGCGTGACACCACCTTTCTTCATAAGATGACCATGGTCGCCCTCGAGGCTTATGATATGACGACAGCGGCCCTTGTCGCCAACGATTTCCTGGCCGCGCAGAAAGATCTTTTTACAAAAGAGAACCTGCAATTTATCGACCAGACGATGCAAAGCAGCAGGGACAAAGGATTCTCTGTGCTGTTGCGGAACCCCCAAAAAGCGGATGCCGTCCTTGGTGAAGGCAAGGCCGAACAAAAGGTAATGGGTATTATTTTAAAAGAAGAGATCTATCCGTTCCTGCACGAACAAGGGCAGGCGGATTGGGCGATGATCCAAAAAAGAGTGACGGCCAAATATCCAAAGCTGGCAGATGAGGTCGTGCTAAAAGGAAAGGTGGTCTATTATCAGAATAAGAACGACTGGCCCGATTTTCAACAGCAGGTGGTGGCTTATATGAAAAAGTATGGCCAGCATGCCAGCGTCGAAGAGATGAACGATTTTGCCTTTACGGTCTTTCAGCACTGCGAGGACATGAGCTGCGTAAGCGAAGCCCTCGACTGGAGCAAACGCAGTATAAAGGACAACCCTAATGCGGCCTATTATGACACCTATGCCAACATCCTTTACAAGATGGGCAAAAAGGAAGAGGCCGTCGCCTGGGAACAAAAGGGGCTGGACCTTGCGGAAAAGGGAGAAAAGACGACCTATCAGCAGACGCTGGATAAGATGAAAAAGGGCGAGAAGACCTGGGATTAGAAATACCGGCGATAAAATGCAGTTTAACTACAGTATTTTTCCTATAAAAATGGAGGGCTTTTACTCTTGTTTGGCAGCGATCGCTGCCGTACTTTTGATATATCCAATCCAAATGAAAGATTATCAATATCCAGAAAAACCGGCATTTCACAATTTGACCCGTTGAAAGCCTTAAATTCAATTCTTTGAGAAACCTCTTGCTAACACGGGAGGTTTTCTTCTTTTACGGGCGGTCTACCCCAGCGCACCGGCACCTACTCACTGCCAGCAGCCCGGTCTATCCCAGCGCAGCCTCTTCTAACCGATCAGCTTATCCGGCGTGATCGGCAGCTCTCTCACCCTTTTCCCCGTTGCATTATAGATCGCATTGGCCACCGCCGCCGCAACCCCGATCAAAGAGATCTCCCCGATACCCTTTGTCCCAATCGGGTTTATAATAGGATCGGGCTTGTCGATAAAAATGGCCTCGATATCCGGAATATCCGCGTTTACGGGCACATGGTAATCCGCTAAATTCCCGTTCACATACCGGCCATAACGGTCGTCCATCAGCGCCTCTTCCGTCAGCACCATCCCGATGCCTCCTACCGCGCCGCCGATCATCTGGCTGCTGGCGGTCTTTCGACTGACGATCTTCCCGGCATCCACCACCGCGACCAGCCTTTTTACCCTCACCTGCCCTGTCAGCGGATGTACATGCACCTGTGCAAAATGCGCAGAAAAGGAGTACATAGAATATTTCTTTGCCTCTTCGCCGCCCTGCGACTCCTGCGTCAGCTCCAGCGAAGGCAGGTTTAGTTTTTTCAGGATGTTCGCATAGTCGATCGGGTCGGTGCCGTCCGCCGGCAGACCGGCGAGCGTATTCAGCTTTTGCTTGAAGGCCACACAGGCATCGTGTACCGCAGAGCCTACCGAAGACACCGTTTGCGAGCCCCCTTGCGTAGGAGCGACCGGGAAGGAGGAATTGCCCAGCTCAAAGGTTATCTTATCCGCAGGGATACCCAGCGTGTCCGCCGCGATCAGGGTCATCGAGGTTCCCGTGCCGGGACCGATATCACTGGTGGCGCTTTGTATATTTATCGTCCCGTCGGGAAGCAGTCTGATCTTCGCCTGCGACTTATTTCGATATGCCCCAAACGCCCCACAGCCGATCCCATACCCGACCAGCCATTCACCGTCCCGCTGTGTGCCCGGCTGAGCCGCCCTCTTGTCCCAGCCGATCCTTTCGGCCCCCTGCTGATAGCACTCCTTCAGGTATTTGCTCGACCAGGGCAGGTTGCGTTCAGGGTCCATATAGGTATAGTTCCTGAGCCGTAATTCTATAGGGTCTATATTCAGTTTATACGACAGCTCGTCCAGGGCCGACTCCAGTGCAAACGAACCCGTGGCCTCACCAGGCCCTCTCATGGGCGCCGGCACCCCGACATTCAAAGGCACTACCTTATACCGCGTATTTGCATTGGGACTGGCATAGAGGAAACGGGATACGTTGACGGCGTTCTCGGTAAACTCTTCGTACACCGCCGTCTGGGAATGCGACTCATGCGTGATGCCAACCAGCTTCCCGTCATGGCTTGCACCCAGCCCTATCCGTTGGATCGTCAGCGGCCGCGAGCCGACCAGCGTAAACATCTGCTCCCTTGTCAGGGTCAGCTTTACGGGGCGTCCGATCAGTTTTGCCGCCTGCACCGCCGCCATCTCGTGCGGCCAGGTACGAAGCGAAGAGCCAAAGGCCCCGCCGACAAAACGGGAGTTGATCTGCACATTCGCAGGGTCCAGTCCAAAGGCGTTGGAGATCGACCGCTGAGAGCCGATGACTCCCTGAGACTTCGTATACACCGTCACCTTATTATCTCCTTCCCAAAAAGCCGTCGTCACATGCAGCTCCATCGGATTGTGGATCTCCGTAGGCAGGAAATAATCCTGCTCGACGATGACCGGCGCATTTTTGTAGGCATCGGCCTCTCCCCTTACATAGTCCTTGTATTTGCCTTCATTGGGCACCACACCTTTGTCGAAGTTCTTATGAAAATCCGTTTCGAAGGGCCGTGGCTGGTAAGTCGCTTTGATCAGCGTAGCGGCATAGGTAGCTTTTTCAAAGGTCTCGGCTACTACCAGCGCGATCGGCTGGCCATTAAAATGGACCTGGTTGTCGTTGAAAAGCTTCAGACCCCTGACCGGCTTTGGCGCGTCCGGCTGGTAACCCGGCACCTTCGGCGCATTGAACGGCGTGATCACCGCCAATACTCCCGGGGCTCTCTCCGCAGCCTTTGTATCCATCGAAGTGACCGTACCACTGGTGATCGTGGCCGGCACCAGCACCCCATAGGTCAGACCCGGCACCTTGTACTCTCCCGAATACTTCGCGCCGCCAGTGACTTTCAGCCGGCCGTCTATCCTGTCGAGCGGATCACCGATACTATCTTTCTTCATGAGAGTTGTGTATTTGCTGCCGTCTTTAATCCCTGGAGGATCACATTCGGCGCGAGTTTTAATTTAAACTGGTTATAAGCATAGGCTTTTGCCCCCTGCATGGCTATTTGTGCCGCCTGTTTGAAGTTGTCTTCCCCGGCCGTCTTCCCTTTCAGGAAAGCTTCCGACGCGTGCAAACGCCATGGCTTATGCGCAACACCGCCCATGGCCAGCCGGGCATCTCTGATCGTATTCCCATCCATGTCCAGGGCTACGGCTACAGACACCAGCGCAAAAGCATAGGACGTCCGGTCACGCACCTTCAGATAATACACGTGTTTGCTAAAGGGGGAGGCCGGCAGATCGACCCCCATGATCAGCTCTCCCCTTTCGAGGGTATTGTCCTTTTCCGGTTGATCTCCCGGCAGACGGTGGAAATCCGCAAACTTTATCGTCCTTTCTCCCTTTGGGCCTTTTACATGCACCACCGCATCGAGCGCGACCATTGCCACGTTCATGTCACTTGGGTTTACCGCGATACACTTGTCGCTGGCCCCGAAGAGGGCATGCATCCTGTTGTTTCCTTCGAGGGCTGCGCAGCCGGTACCGGGAGAACGTTTGTTACAGGGCATCGCCGTATCAAAGAAATATCCGCATCGTGTCCGCTGCATCATATTGCCGCCAACCGTGGCCATGTTACGCAGCTGCGGGGATGCACCGGCATTGATCGCCAGGGATAATAAAGGATAGTCCTTCAGAACCAATGGATGGTCCGCCACCTCGCTGTTGGATGCCAGGGCGCCGATATGCAGCCCCGTCGCCGTCTTCCCGATCCCTTTCAACGGCAGGGCATTGATGTCCACCAGCCGCTCCGGAACCACCACTCCCATCTTGATCAGGTCGATCAGGTTCGTTCCGCCTGCGAGAAAATAGGCTCGCGGATCTTTTACCAGGGACTGGATCGCTCCCGCCGGTGCAGAAGACCGGGTATATTGAAATGGGTTCATGCCTGATTATTTTTTACTTCCTGGATCGCTTTTACAATGTTCGAATAGGCTCCGCAGCGGCAGATATTCCCGCTCATAAATTCGCTGATCTGTTCGCGGCTCTGCGCACGCCCTTCCTTCAACAGCGCCACCGCCGACATGATCTGTCCCGAAGTACAGTACCCGCACTGGAAGCCGTCATGTTTTATAAAGGCCTCCTGCATCGGGTGCAGCTTCTCTCCTTTCGCCAGCCCTTCGATCGTCGTTATCTTCCTGCCTTCGTTGGTCACCGCGAGGCTGAGACAGGAATTGATCCGGACGCCGTCGACATGGACCGTACAGGCTCCGCACTGTCCGCGGTCGCATCCCTTCTTGGTGCCTGTCAGATCCAGCTGCTCGCGGAGCAGGTCCAGCAATGTCGTTCGGGGTTCTACCTTTACACTATATTTTGTACCGTTGACTGTCAGGTTCAACGGGATCTTTTCAAAGACATCGGCCACCTTCTCGTCCCATTTCTCTTCCGCCGCCCTGACGATGGTGCCGGGCGTCAGCGCTATAGCCGACAAAAATGAAGACTGTTTCAGGAAATCACGGCGCGACCCGCGCGCCGCAACGTTGGCTGCCTCGGCCGACGGCGGCAAATCATTGGCCCCGGCAGGAACCGAAGGCTCCGTCCCCAACAGCCAGCCCCCAACATTTTTAGATCCTTTTTTTGATTTTTTTGGCATAACCAAATTTAACCAGGAAAGCGTTGTATCCTTATTTACATAACGAATTTTAATACCAGGCCAACGACCGCCCGCGTTTACTATGAAAAAAATTAGTAAGACAATGGCGAGAAGGGGGTCTACGCCTTTTCCCTCATCGGCGATGACAGGTAGAGATGCCACAGCAGCATCGTCGCAACGGTCCGGTAAGGCTGCCAGGAGGCGGCCACTTTGAGAAGGGATTCTTTTGAAGTATCTTTTGGCAATCGCTTCACCCGCCGAAGCGCATTGATCGCGGCGAGATCCCCGACCGGGAAGATGTCGGACCGCTGCAGCACGAACATAAGGTAGACATCTATCGTCCAGTTGCCGATGCCCTTCAGCGTGATCAGCCTTGCCCGGACGGCATCGTCGGTCAGGGCTTCCAGTGAGCCCAGGTCGAGCCGTCCTTCCGATAGCTCTGTAGCCAGGCCTCTGGTATAGATCGTTTTTTGCCGGCTGAAATAACAGGCTTTTAATTCTTCGTCCGTCAATGCCAGGAAGGATCCCGGCGTGATCTCCACCAGTCGGGCCTTTAACTTGTTCAATGCCGCCAGCGCCGAGGCCAGCGAGACCTGCTGTTCGAGGATGATATGCACCAGGGTCTCAAAAGTATTCGGTCTTGTCCACATCGGCGGATAACGGTGTGAGCCGATGATCATCGCCAGGTCATCATCCATCGATCCAAGCTTGTCGCAGATCGTGTGAAAATTTGTCGCGCTGAACTGCCGGATCCGGCCAGGAGAGTTCGATTTGTGTTTTGCCATTGTCTAAGCAAAAGTGGCTAATTTTCCATAAAATTCCAGCTATGGCCAAGGCAAAAACAAAAAAAGGACCCAAAGCTGCAACCCCGAAATTACGCCTCAACGCGGTAAATCCATCCGGCAAAAAGGAAGAATCCCTGGCCGGTCTGATCTATGACGTCGTTCGGCAGATCCCAAAAGGGCGGGTTACTTCCTATGGCGCCATCGCCTCGGTGCTCAGCCTCCCCAATCCGCGGATGGTCGGCAGGGCTATGGGCCTCATGGACGAGAGCGGCAAGCCGGTGCCTGCCCAACGTGTCGTCAACAGCACAGGGCATGTGACCGGGGACCACAAGGATCACCGAAAGAAATTACTGGAAAAGGAAGGCGTAAAATTAAAAGGTGACAGGATCATCGACTTCAGGACGCTGTTCTGGGATCCGGCAAAAGAGTTGTGAGCGCGGCTTTATGGCACGAGCACATCCGGCACTTCATGCAGCCTTGCCCTGGTAGCCTGTCCAGCATTACCGGGCTGGATGATCATCAGCTTCTGCTCCAGCACACAGCGATAGGACTCCCCTATGGGAAGCTGGTAGCCGGGAAGCCAGGCCATCCGATGATCAAACGACTGCAGATATCTCCATCCGATCATATACGACCGGTGGATCCGGACGAACTCATTTGCCGGCAGGGCTGATTCGAAGTTGCCGATCTGTCCCATCACCACCCAAAGTTTCTCCCGGGTCCGGATCCGGCAATAGGACTTCTGCGCCTCGATATAAAGCACCTCCGCATTATCGATCCTCCAGAACCGGCCGCGGTCACGGACATAAAAACACGAGGATGCCGGCGATGCCGGAGATGCCGACGCTGATGCTGACGCCGGGGACGCTGCGGCAGGGAATACTGACGCCGGAAGAGATGCTGACGCCTGTAGCGAAGCGGGCACTGAAAGAGATGGATGCGATGGATGAGCAAGCAAAGATGCGGTGGCCATAAAAAAACTTTATTAGGCCAAATATCAATATCTTGCAATTCTGTGACAACGATGTGGCAGATTTCCGTAATTTTTCCTGTCCTTATCCTCTTTTCCTTTACTTTTTCCGGTTTAAGCCCGGGTACTGCCCCCGGAACTGAATTTTGGGTAGCGTAATTCAATAATTTGACCATGAATCATTTGGATGAAACAGACCTGCAGATCTTAGCTCTCCTTCAAAAAGACGCCTCCCTGACGAATAAGGAGATCTCCTTTCAGCTTCACAAATCCGTTGCCGCTGTTCATGAAAGGACAAGACGTCTGAAACAGCAGGGGGTGATCAAACGGGTGGTAGCCATTTTAGACCGCAAGAAGATCAACAGAAGTCTCATTGCATTTAGCCATGTCCTGCTGAATGATCATACCGCCAATACGTTGAGCCAGTTTGAGGAGCAGGTGGCCCGGTTTCCCGAGGTGATGGAGTGCCTCCAGATGACCGGTACTTTTGACTTTATCCTTCGGATCGCAACAAGCGACATGGATGCCTATCATAATTTTTATCGCAACAAGCTGGCTACCCTACCGAACATCAGTACGGTGCAAAGTTTCTTTGTTTTGTCGGAGACCAAGAGCGATACAGCCTATCCCTTATAATCTATTGACCCACGAGGCGATAATCCTCCGTTACCCTATAATGTTTCAGGGTGGTGATCTTTAGCTCCTGACCTTTGTCGGTCACATAAACCTTTTTCAGCTCCCGGAAATTCTTGTCATGATCAAGAAAACCGACGATACAGGAATATTTTTCGGGTCCTTTTTGGAGGACCGGATGGGGCGGAGTCCCCACGTCGGGAATTTTGATGGTGTCCTCGCCCGTTAGTCCTTCGAAATCTACCTTTGCGAGGTACTTCATCGTCTCCGATGTCTCGTAAAGGCTGACGGTGAAATATAATTCATTGAGGGTGTTGGTGGTCCTGACCTTGAATTCAGCCACTGCTTCTTTTTTTACGTGGTCGCGATGTTCGGGGTTGCGCCGGAACATCGGCAGTGCCGGGTGATGGGCTGCCGCGCTGTCCGTAGTGGTATTGGTCTCACGGGAGTTGGAATGACAGGCGGAAAGAATGACGGCCGCTGATAGGGCGACAGTCAATGCGGATAACGATCTAAACATAAAAACTACAAAAGGGATCTAAGAATAAAATATTCGATCCCAAATATATTATTTTCCCTTCAAAACTCATTGTGCCGGATGAATATCTTGTTCAATCAGCAATAGAGTTGGATAAAAACTAAAAGCTTATATTTATATCCCTCTAAACCTGCCGAAAAATGGTACCAGAAAAAAAGTCGCCTCATATTTTGAATACTTCAGCCACCCTATTCGGGCTTTGTTATGTCGTATTCACTTCGCTTAAGGCGCTGAGGGTCGACCGGGAAACGCTCATCGACGAGTTTACCGCCTTTTCGATGGTACTTTTTATTACCAGCTGCCTCTTATCCTTTTTATCGATAAGAAGCCGGAAGAGAAGCGAACGCTATGAAGTAATAGCCGACTATGTTTTCCTGACCGGGCTGGTAGCTTTGTTCATCACCACTATTTTTATAATTTTCAATATCATTCGCTGATGAAAGGATTAAAGACGATCATTTTTCTACTCATCTCCAACACCTTTATGACCTTCGCCTGGTACGGGCATTTAAAATTCAAGGATTATTCCTGGGGGAAGAACCTGGGGCTTTTTGCGATCATCCTGATCAGCTGGGGCATGGCTTTTTTTGAATATCTTTTCCAGGTCCCTGCCAATGAAGGAGGCTTTAAGGACAATGGCGGTCCTTTTACGCTCGTCCAGCTAAAGACCATCCAGGAAGCCATTACGCTTACCGTCTTCATGGCTTTTACGCTGATCTTTTTTAAAGAGGAAAGACTTGCGTGGAATCACCTCGTGGGTTTTGCGCTGATCGTACTGGCCGTATTTGTAATATTTAAGAAGTGGTGATAACCCGCTCTGCGCCGGAACCAATAGTCTCCCATGAACTTCTCAACAAAATAAATTGGACCGTACAACAAAATCGTCTACTTCCATTCCACCGAACTTTGTATCCATCATTCAAATAAAGGTTTTATGGAAAAAGTAGTTTTAATAACCGGTGCATCTTCAGGCATCGGCAGAGAATCCGCAAAGTATTTTGCTGCAAAAGGCTGGAAGGTCATCGCCAGCATGCGCAGCCCGGAAAAGGAAGAAGAGCTGACAAAAACGGAGAATATACTGGTGCAAAAGCTGGATGTGGAAGATCCCGTCTCTATCGAAAAAGCCATACAGAACGGCATCGCGGAATTGGGGCATATCGATGTGCTGATCAACAATGCGGGATATGGACAGATGGGCGTCTTTGAAGCCATGACGCCCCGGCAGATCGCCCGGCAGTTTGATGTCAACGTCTTCGGTGTAATGAATACCATCCGGGCCATTTTGCCCCATTTCAGGGAAAGAAAGGACGGCCTGATCCTGAACATCAGCTCAGGCGCCGGCAAATTCACCTTACCTACCCTATCTATGTATGCTGCCTCCAAGTTTGCGCTGGAAGGTTTTAGCGAGGCCCTGTCCTTTGAATTGTCGACCCTGAACATCAGGGTAAAGATCATCGAGCCGGGTGGTACCGAAACCAATTTCAGCAAGGTCGGAAGTGAAGAGTTCGCTGCCGATCCTGCGTTGACGGAATACAAACCCTTCCTGGATGCAGCAGGGAAAATGTTCCAGGACCTCAGGGACGCCAGGCTGGTCAGCGCAGCAGACGTAGCCGCCTTCATTTTCAACGCAGCTACCGATGGCACGGACACTCTGAGGTATGTAATAGGGAATGATGATTTTATGAGACGCATCAATGCCCGCCAGCAGATGAACGACCAGGACTATGTAAATTCCATTCGTAAAGGATTTACCAGATATTTGCCAGCCTGATCCACACTAATCGAAAGCAATGAAGCTCGGCCGGGATGAACGAAACGGAGTACAGCTGTATCACCTACGATACACCCTTATATTTTGCCCAACGGCTCGCCGGTCTTCTGCTGAAACTGCCTTTCAAAAAAGTGTATAATTTCCGGCCGGGTTTTATGAAGCCGACACCGGGTCAGAAAAATATAAAGTCTTATTACAAAGTGATCAGCAGCTTGTCTCCTTTGCTGCGTGTGCTGTTTCCAGGCCAGGTAAGTAGTATGCGGGCGGTTGGACTGGCTATGATCAACAGCGTGCTTATCGGTTATCCCAAACGGATAGTAGAGGTAAAGGATATAAAGATCCTGGCAAAAGCTTAGAGCGAAGCCGGCACCAGGTTCTGCACGAATGGAGCGGTCCTGTTCTTTAAAGCCGGAGACAGCGTAAAGAGCCCCGGATGGAACAAGGCGGCTAACAGCTCGATGCCATCGACCAGCGTAGAGGGGGATGGCTGTGTAAAAAGATCGAAGTCGCAGACAAAGACCTGCCCGGTCCCGACGGCGGAGATAGCTGACCAGCCCTCATTGCGGCTGAGCAAATGAAGCTCTTCCTGTCCGCGGGCGATGTGAAAGCCGCAGGGGGCGATGATGATGATCTCGGGATCGTATTTGCGGATCTTGTCCCATCCTATCGCGATGCTGGCACCGCCGGGATTGCTCAGCATGTCGATGCCGCCCGCCTGTGCGATCTGGAAGGGGATCCAGTGACCGCAATTATACATTGGTTCGATCCATTCGAGGAGCAGGACACGCTTCAGCGGCATTTGATGCTGCCGGAGTGTATCCAATATACGGCTGGTCCTTTTTTGCAGACCGCCCAGGTAGGTATAGGCGGCCTCTTCCTGTCCCAGCGCCCTTGCGATGGTGACCGCCGTGGAATAAACGTCCTCCAGGTTGTTCGGAGTGAGCGGAATTATCTGCGGACGCCGCGGGAGTTTTGCAACAGCCGCTGCAGTACATTTGGTATCGATCTGGCAGACCTCGCAGGTGTCCTGTGTGAAGATGATATCCGGAGCTATTTGCTGCAGAAGTTGTTCCTCTACATAGTAAAGACTTTTCCCCTGTGCCTTGGCCGTCCGGAAGACGTTGTCTATCTCCGCGCTGCTGTAGGATCTACCTTCCATGATACAGCGTACGAGCTTTGGCTTTTCGGCAAGAGCTTCGGGAAGACATTCAAACGTGACCCCTTGCAGGAAATGCTGGAGCCCCATGTCATAGATCATTTGGGTGGCGGCCGGTAGGAAGGAACAGACTTTCATGGATCAAAGATAGGCAGGCGCCGGTAAATAAAAGTGATTTTCGATTGTCCCTATTTAACGGACGTAGTACAGGATGGATGACACGTGCCCCTTTGATCCGATCAATGGTTCCAGGTCTCCGATTAAAGTATTGAGTCACTGACAAAGAAGAAAACAAAATTACAGGAATTGTAAATGCCGCAGTTATCGTATTTTAGTGGGCCATGGAAGAAAAACTTTTTGATACCCTCGTTCAGATCAGGCGGCAGCTGCATCAAAATCCGGAGCTTGGTTTTACAGAGTTCAAAACAGCCGCGATCCTGGAAGGCATCCTGCAAGAATTGCACATCCCTGTGGAGCCGGTTGCAAAAACCGGTTTGATCGGCACTCTGATAAAGGGAGCCGGTCCGACGGTGGTGCTGCGTGCCGACATGGATGCCCTGCCGGTATTGGAAGACCCGGCAATGCCCTTTGCCTCAAAGAATGAAGGGGTGATGCACGCCTGTGGCCATGACCTGCATATGACCATGCTGCTGGGCGCTGCTTATCTTTTAAAAGATGCTGAATTTGCCGGAACGATCAAATTTGTGTTTCAGCCATCGGAAGAAAGCAATCTGCGCAGCCCGGAAAAAGGCAAGTCGGGCGGGCAGCTGATCATGGAAAGCGGTAAGCTGAAGGACGCCGACGCCATCCTCGGTCTGCATGTGAACCCCTTATTACTGACGGGTCAGCTGGAATACAGGAACGGAGAAGCCCTGGCCAACGTGGGCAATTTTTCTATCCGGATCAACGGGAAGGGCGGTCACCCGGGAGCGATGAAACACGTCATCGATCCTGTTGCGGTTGCTGGCCGGCTCATCCCCGCCGCTCACGCGCTGGTCGGCGCCCAGCCAGATCCACCCCTAGCCGTGCTGGCCATCACCCACGTCGAGACCCTCGCAAAGCCGAGCTTCAACGTGATCCCTTCCGGCCTGCTGCTGCAGGGATCCCTGAGAGCCGTACGGATCAACGATTATAAGGATATAGTGAGAAGGCTGGGCATCCTGCTGAAACAGCTGGAAACCGAATTCAAATGCCAGATAGAGCTTGACTTCAGTGCTTATTATCCCAGTCTGCTGAATGATCCGGATATTCATGAAGCCCTGTGCCCGGTCCGGGAAAATATCTTCGGTCTGTCGAATGTGGTAGAAGGACAGGCTTATCTTGTCGGGGAGGACTTTTCCTTTTACTCAAGGGCGATGCCTGGCCAGTTCTATTTCCTGGGCGCAAAAACGGAAGAGAATAACAGCTTTTGGCTGCATCATCCCCAGGTGACATTCAATGAGGATTGTATCCGATATGGCGCTCCGCTGCTTGCCGAAGGGGCTCTGCGCCTCCTGCAGGTAACAATCAGCTCTTCTGCGACTGCTCATAGGCATCGATAGCCTCGCCGATCGCAGTGCCAAGGTCGGATACCTTTCCACTGTCGGTGTGGACCCAAACCCCCTTATTCCTTCGCAGCCTTACTTCAGGAAGACCGGACGAGACTTCCCGGCCGGTCGTTCTAAAATTCCGGACTATATAATATGGCTGGGAGTGGTGTAGCTCGACATCTGCCTGGAGATGTACTTTTAGCCGGCCTTCATCGGCCAGGAAATCAAAAGCTATGTTATACGAAGCGAGTTGCATACCGGATAACTTTTTTTCAGGAACAGAATTGGTTGGTCAGTTTCAGCAGTTGACCTATATCGCCAGGCTTTTTCAGCCAGGCATCAGCCCCTGCATCCCTGGCCAGCATCTCGAGATTGTCCTCTGCTGAAAAATAAATAATGGGAATCAAACGGGATAAGGGATTGGACCGGAGCATTTGAATAGCTTCCGGGCCACAGATACCGGGCATGTTGTGATCCATAAAGATAAGGTCCGGTCTGAAGACCTCTGCTGCATCGATCAATTCTTCACAGCCCAAAAGTACAAGAACCTCATATCCGTGTCTTTCGAAGATCAGCTTGCAGACGAGCAAATGGTCGGCGTTGTCATCTATCAGCAGTATTTTCTTTTGGGTCATACACGGAGCTTATATATGACTATAAACTAATCGGGTGCCAAACACTTTACCGTAGTAGTATGGGGGTAATGTGGAAATTTAACCACAAATTGATACATTTTTACGCCTTTTGCCTGGCTATTATATACCCGGAAATGCGTTTGGTTTGTCACCGGTCTGCTGAAACAACCGGACTATTCTTTTATCACCCTGTGCAATAGCCTGAAGAAGGCACAACGGTTTCGGGGATTTTTGTGGGTGGCCATATGGCTGCTGCTGCCGATAGTCGGGTATGGCGTTTTTGTTTTTGTATATGGCTTGATCCATCATTTATATCTTCCGATAACCGCGATAGCCGTTTTTTTATTATCGCGACAGGTGGCGCAAAAGCAAAAGATCATGTGGCTGGCGTTCAAGCTCTTTACCTGTGGCGTGCTGTATGGGATCGCGCTGAACAATACTACATCCGGTGACTACGAGACCGTGTCGCTCTTTTTATTCTTCAATTTTGGCGTTCTTGCCAATGGAGCCATCGTATTTGGCCTCCGGGAGTTTCCCGAATTTATCACCACGGTCCTACTTGTACCCGTCCATCTGCATTATGGCGACGCCCTTCTCTTTTCGCTTTGTGCATATGGTTTGGTCCTTTTGATGAACAGCATCACTTTCTCCGGCAATTTCAGCCGGAAAGAATATCTTTTTCTTTTGCTGATGATCTTTTGTGTCGAATATATCTTTTTAGGCGGGATGGGGCTTCCGCTGTTGTGCGGGCTGTTGTTTGCAACTGCTATTGTCACTTTCCTGACGGGGTATTACCGGTTCCAACGGGCCATTGCATAGCTAGGGGGCCATTGTATAGCCGCGGGGCCGTTTATCCCGACTAAAGGCCGTACTTTTGCGGCATGTTACTAGACTCCGGCACTATCAGCAAGATGCTGACCCCACTAAAGATCGACGAATTGAACGAATTGCAGCTGGCGGCCCTCAAAGCCGTACAGGAGGACAACGACCTGGTATTGTTATCCGATACGGGCTCGGGGAAGACTTTGGGATTTCTGCTGCCGATACTGGCATTGATGGATGAGAAAGCAGCAGGCACACAGGCCCTGGTGATAGTCCCATCCCGGGAACTGGCCATCCAGATAGAGCAGGTTTTTAAGCTGATGGGGACGGGGTTAAAAGTTACCTGCTGTTATGGCGGGCATTTAAGGGAAACGGAAGAGAACAACCTTGTCGAAGCGCCGGCACTGATCATCGGAACGCCCGGCAGGCTGGCTGACCATCTTCGCCGGGGCAATATTCACCCGGAAACCATCCGGACCCTTGTGCTGGATGAGTTTGACAAATCCCTTGAATTGGGCTTCCAGGAGGAAATGGAGGCTATCATCGCTTCCCTCCGGTCTTTGACAAAAAGGATCCTTACTTCGGCGACCGCGGCTGTGGAGATCCCTGCTTTTGTAGGGCTCCGGACGGAGCAGACGCTGGATTTCCTTTCGGGTGAGAAACCCGAACGGCTTGCGCTCCAGCTGGTAAAAAGCCCGGACGTAGATAAGCTGGAAACTTTGTTCCGGCTGATCTGCCGCATTGGCGACCGCAGCGCAGTCGTGTTCTGCAATCACCGGGAATCGGTGGAAAGGGTCAGCGCTTTCTTAAAGGAAAAAAGCATCGTGAATGTGTTCTACCATGGCGCGTTGGAGCAGCCCGAACGGGACAGCGCTCTCGCCAAGTTCAGGAACGGCAGCTCGGATGTGCTGGTCACGACCGACCTGGCTTCGCGGGGGTTGGATGTTCCGAATATCCGTTATATCATACACTATCATCTACCGGCAACGGAAGACGTCTTTATCCATCGCAATGGCCGGACGGCCCGGATGGATGCCAGCGGTACCGCCATTCTCCTGCTGGGACCGGACGAGAGGTTACCTTCCTTTATAACGGAAACCCCTACCCCGGTCGAGCTCCCGGAAAAGGCGGTCTTACCGGCCAAACCCAAATGGACCACCTTATTTATCTCTCTCGGGAAAAAGGATAAGGTCAACAAGGTCGATATAGTGGGCCTTTTCAGTCATAAAGGATTGTTGAAAAAAGACGATATCGGGTTGATCGAAGTAAAGGATTTCTTTTCTTTTGCAGGTATTCGCAAGTCGACGGTGCAGCAGGTGCTGGAGCTGATCAAGAATGAAAAGCTGAAGAATAAGAAAGTGAAGATCGACGTGGCGAAGTGACCATAGGCAGGACCGGTTTATTTGATCTTTTCAAAGTATAGTCCCGTAAATTTGTACGTTATCCTGCGTTTTGTGATCTCATCGTTTATCACCACGGGAAAACGGATCGTTTTGGTGCTGTCATCATAGCGGAACATATCGCCGTCGGGGGCATGCACGTCCATTACATATTCGAAACCAAGGGTTCCGGTAAGACCCGATTGCGTCTTTATGATGTGCGCCGTATCGATCAATACGCCTTCTTCGATCCTGAACGCCTGAACGGATTCATATTCCCGGAGTGTACTTACCCTGACATGGCCGACCCCGAGGTAATATCTTTTGTTATTCGCGTCCAGCTGGTAGATCTTTGAATACCGGTTTCCGTTATCTCCGTCGATCTCTGATTTCGAATACAGCTTATCACCCCCTTTATACTGATAGACTTTATTGTATTCATGTGCGGTCCCACCGGCATGCTGATCCCAGGAATAGATTCGGAAGAGGTCGTCGGGTGATGTGGCTATCCTCATCCCCGCGGCGACAAGACGAGGGAATTTGTAGGTAAGGGAGGATGGGTTCGCGGCCGTCAGTTTCTGCAGGTCCTCGCCCAGGAGGTCATTTTCGGTTTCAATATACGCTTCGATATCTTCGGGCGCATTAGATCCCCACTGATCGTTCAGCGCGCTAAGCTTGTCCAGGTGTTTGACCAGTTCCTGTTCCGCGGTGATGAGGGGTTGCGTCCTGACTACGGGGTTTCCTTTGGCAGGTGATTGCGCGAAGACCGGCGGGCAGGCCAGGAGAAGAGTGTACAGTAACAGGCAGTTGGGAAAGGATCCAGGTTTCATAAGCCGAAATATAGAGAAAAAATCACAACTTTACAATCCTGTTCGTGTCCGCATCACCGCAGGGTTGCAAGATCCTTCAGTTTATCCGGGTCCAGCACAAAGCTGACCCGCAGGATCTTATCGTTCAGCGGCGAGATGTCGAAAACCTCGCAGGAGACCAGCTTGTCCTCCAGGTAGAAAAGGAAAGCCGGCTGGTGATTGATCTCTGTGACCTCTATTCTCGAGGTAGACTGATAAGTATGATAGGCAAAGGTCAGCAGGTTGGCGACCTCGGCCTGACCTGTGCGGAACGTCGCCACGAGGTTCAGCTTGCCGCCGGAATCTGCAAAGTAGGCGATGTCGGATGCCAGAAGACCTTCCAGCCTTTCCAGGTTGCGTTCACGTATCGCCTCAATATAGTTTTGCAGCAGGGCATTGGTGCGTTGATCGCGGATGCTCACGGCCGGGGAACTGCCGGGTTTGAAGAGTTTTGTTTTTGCCCGGCTCAGCAGCTTGCGGGAATGTTCTTCGGTTATGGAGAGGAAACCCGCTATCTCATCGTGCGCATAGTCAAAACTTTCTTTTAGGATAAAGACGGCCCGCTCTCGGGCATTGAGCTTTTCCAGCAGCACCAGCAGGGAATAGGAAAGGATGTCTTTCAGGTGGATGTTGGCGTCTGCCGACTCGGTCGCCACAGGTTCCGGCAGCCAGACATCCGGCTGCACGGTTCTCCTGCGACGGGTTTTTGTATTGATCGCATGATTGATCACACTTTTTATCAGATAGGCCTTTTCATTGTCTATGCCTTCCCGGGATTCTGCATAGTATTTGGTGAGAACATCCTGTACGACGTCCCTTGCATCCTCGGCGGAGCCAAGGATATTGTAGGCATATGGGAAAAGTATCTGTGAGTGATCCTGCATGTCGTTGAATTTAGGCCGGGCCTCAGGCTGCCGCGAATTGATTTACTTCATAGTTCCCCGGCGTTGTCAGGAAAACCTTATTGAGCCGGTTCCAGGTGTTGGTAGTCGCGACCGCCAGGGCAAGCCTGGCGATGTCTTCCTTGTTAAAATGTAGCGCCAGTATCTCATAGGTCGCATCATCCGTTTCACAGTGCGTGGTCAGGGCTTCCGCAAACTGAAGCGCAGCTTTTTCAGCCTCGGAATACCAGGGAGTTTCGCGCCAGGCGGGCAGGCCATGGAGGCGTTGCTCCGTTTCGCCCGCGTGAATGGCGTCCTTATGATGCATGTCGAGGCAAAAGGCGCAGCCATTGATCTGCGACACGCGATATGCCAGCAAATGAAGCAGCTTGTGGTCCAGGCCTGAATTGGTGATATACGCACCGGTCTTCATAAGACCGTCTAAAAAGCCTTTGGGTGTCTCCAGGATGGCGATTCTTTGTTTCATTTTATTCGTTTTTAAAGATTTCCCAAACAAGACACAACCCGGGGAAAAAACGTGACAGGGTGCAGGGAAATTTTTCAGTTCATCAGTTTTTCATATCGATCGTATACGCGTCGGACTGGGTGATCCCGCCGCCTACCGCCGCGCGTTTGTAATAGAGGTGCCTGATCCAGCCGGTGTACCGGATGACCCGGTATTCACTGTAGTCACTGAGCGTCAGTGAGGTCAGCTGTTGTTTCCTCATCTGACGCTGCCGGGGATCCGTTATTTTTTTCAGGCGTGCCCCCATCGTGCTGTTCAGCCTGGCAGTATCGATGTCCTGTTCGATGACCAGGGTAAACAGCAGCGGGTCATACGTCGTGATCTGATAGCTTTGTATGGCCGGAAGCGGACTTCCGCCAAAAGGATTGGAAAGCTGTGTGGGGGAGCTGACCTTGGCGGTCGTGAACTTATATCCATAGGGAAGATGATACAGCTGCACTTCCCTGATCAGTGTCGACTCGACCTTTTGCTGGTTGTCAAAACTTTCTTTGGGGAAGTTCATGATCTGAGAATAGTGGTCCCTTACTTCTTCCCAGTTGAGCAGCCCGAGAAAGGCGCCTTCATTGGAGATCCGGTAGACGATCTGCATCCCTTCAAAAAAAGGGAGAGTATCCATCGGGCCCTTATTGATGCCGGGAGGGATATGAAAGACCCATTTTACTGTATAGTCGCTGTCGGACGCATCCAGTACCGAGATGGCGGCCTCGTAGCTAAAACGAAAAACGGTGTCGGGCATGTTGGGCTGCGGGTTGCGCTTTTCATGAAGGATGGTATAGACATGGGTCTGGTCTTTCTTCCAATACGTGATACAGGCGGCCGAAGAGTCGTTTGACAAAGGCTCCTGCGACCGGGCGGAAAAGGCCAGGACCAGAGGAATGAAGATCAGCAGAGCTTTCATACCCGCAAGATAGCAATTTATGCGGCGTAGCGGGCGGCGGCGCAGACCCTCAGACCAGGTCGAGCGCAATGATCTCGTGATCACTGATCTCCGCAACATCAAGTGTGATGGCTCCGGCTTCGTGCCGGACCTGCGGGGTCAGATTGCTCATCAGCAGGTGGACCGCGATGACTTTTTTGTCTTTTGGAACACGGATGCTAACGCTGGCCCTGACAGGCAGTATGTCGCGGAAAGGTCCTTTCATCATCATGGGGTTGGTGAGGTTAACGAGGTGAACCGTCATCGAGCTTTTTTGAGCCCAGACAGCCACGTCGATGACACCATGTGTCTGAACGGTTACAATTGGTTCTTCGCCCAACGCCCAGCGGATCGTATTCCGCAGGAGCAGGGAATGGTCCGTGCTGAGCATCTGCCAGAAACAGCGGTCCAGGTCACCGGGGAAATAGGCCACGCGGCCTTTGGCCGGGGTCGTGCCGGCATTATTACCCTGTATCTCGCGGAGATAAAGCTCACGGGTCGTCGTCTCCTCCTCGCGCGGATAAACGTCCTCCATCGGCAGATCAGGATAGGTCGGGATCAGGGTCACCGGGCTGGGGAAGTTGAGGTCTGTGATCGGTTTTACGCTGACTGCAAAGACGGAGTTGACGATCTTATACGCATCTTCGAGACCGGCGAGTACCGGGTGGAATCCGCCGGCGCCGCTTTCGCCCTTTAGCCGCAGGTAACTATTACGCATAGGGCCTTCGACACTCCCGGCGAAACGAACGCCAAACAGGTCAGACAGCCCAAAATCTGCAAGAGCCTTACCTTCTTCATCATAAAGGGAGGTCTCGAAAGTAGCCACGATACTCCCGCCGCCATCGACAAAGTCCCGCAGCTGCTGGCATTGTGTTGTCGAAAGAGCCGCGATATTGGGCAGGATGAGCAGTTTAAACGTTTTCAGGTGCTCTGCATCCAGCAGCTTGTCATTGACCATTTCAAACGCCTGACGATCCTCCACCAGCGCGTGATACATCCCCAGCGCATGTTCGTTGCTTTTTTCCTGCCAGGCTTTGCCGCCGTATTTTTGATTGGTCTGCTCCGAATAGACCATTCCTATCCGTGCCATGGGCGCAGTATTTTTAAGATAGGCCTCATGTTGATGATAGGACTGGTACATTTTTGCAACGGCATCCATCCAGCGCCGGTCATAGATATAGGCGCCGAATTTTACAAAACAGGGGCGCATGCCGTTGGCTACCCCTTCCGCTACCCAGATGCGGATCTCGGCGTCGCTCTGTACCGAATCCTTCCAGCGATATTCTTCTTCGACACCCACACTGAAGATATTGACGATGGGTTTCATACCCAGTCCGGCGCGAAGCTCTTTGGCGCCCATAGCATTGGACCAGGGCGGGATAACGCCTCTGCGTGCCTGCTGGTCGGCAAAAAAGAAGTCGGCATATTTGCCGGTCTCGAGTTTGTCCGGAAATCCATTGGGAATAAAACGCGCGGCAGAGCGATGTTTCCTGATCACCCCATCCCAGAGGAACCACAGCTCTTTCAGCCGGGCCGTGCGCCAATCCTCCCATTTATGATAAACCGGGTCGAGACGTTCCGCGCTACGTGGAAGCTCCAGGCCGGTCGCCTGTTTAAAATTGGCGACGCAGTGCTGGCAATAGCAAATGCCATGTCCTGCCCAGCGATTGGAGAAGATACCGTCCGGCCTAAAGCGCTCCATGATCTCGCCGTGTACCCGGGTCATGAAGTCAAAATTGTAGGGGCCATAGGCGCAGGTCACCCATAGTTCGGGATTTGCCCAGTGACGGCGGGGTTTGCCGTCGGCCGTCACGGAGATATAATCCGGGTGCGCGTCGTACATATCCTGGCGGGTGGCGTGGGGGTCTGTTCGAAGGACGACGGACATATTCATGTTGCGGCAGCCTTTTATCATATAATCCAGCGGGTCGGAATTGCCCAGCCAATTACTGCGATGATGATATGGGACATTGGTGGGATAAAAAGCGACTACGCCGCCTGCACTGAGCAGGGCGCCCTCGGCGTGGATGCGCCGGAAGTAGGCCAGCCAGAAATCCGGGTCGAAGCGTTTGGGGTCGTTCTCGACAAAGGCCAGCTGCGCCCAGCGCATGCGGTTCAACCAGGGGATGTCGGGGTCCGGCGGATCGGGCTGCGCTGAAGAAGCAACCGCCTGCGCAATAGCCGCGGGATCAGATAAGGCGAGAGCTGCGGGTCCGGAGATACTAACTGCGCCTCCGATAAGAGACGTATGGCGTATAAAATGTCTTCTGTTCATGTTGCAGGCAATGAGAACAAAAGATACAAAAAAAGAAGGAGCAATTATCTCCCGTCCTCTCCCAGCTCTTTGTTTAGCGAGTCAAGCTGCCGGCGATAAAATTCGAGCTGTTTTTTGATATTGTCGTCAGGAGCAGGATCATCTCCATCGAGCACCTTTACCTGCAGTTGATGATAGGCGATCTGAGACATACAATATTTCATCATTTTCCTGTTCCTCTCCCGGATCCCGGCCGGCAGTTTGAGATTGCCGATGTCCGAAAGCAACGCAATGTTCTGTTGAAAGTATTCTATACCTTTTGCCTCCAGCTCATCCCGCTGCTTGCTTTTCGGCTGATCGGCGACCTGGTTGAGCGTGGCTATCGCCAGCGAGTCACGCGCGGCAAAGACCCTTAGCTTCTGGTCATACCGCACTATGTCATCGGGGATCCTGTGATATATAAAAAAGGAAAGACCGATAGCGGCGATGATAGCCACAACGATCGTCAGATAACGCAAAGGACGGCTCCAGGGTTTTCTTAGCGAAGGATAAAAAGCATACCCTATCAAAAGACCGCTGACAAGCCCGCCGGCATGCCCCGCAGTGTCAACGATCCCGGTCACGCCTATCCCAAGATTCAGCACGACGAACCAACCCATGCTTTTTAACAGCGGTTTGCGGATCTGGGGATGGATCAGGTGTGGCATGGTCAGCAGCGCAAGGAATACGCCATACACTCCAAAAATGGCGCCCGATGCGCCGGCGCTGACGGTGTAGGCGTTCCAGGCCAGGCTGGCAATGCTGGATAAAAGCCCCGTAAGAAGATAGGCCACGCCGTATCTTGTCCGGCCCAGCAGGGGTTCGAGCAATATACCAATGTAAAGCAGGGCATACATGTTGATCAGCAGGTGAAAAATGCCGATATGAAGAAAACAGCAGGTCAGCAGTCGCCACCATTCCCCCTGTAAAGTGATAGGGCGGAAATTGGCGCCCCAATTTAATAAGTTCTCGGAGGTCGGCTCCATCAGGTTGATGCCCGAGAAGGCCATTGCGATAAAAACAAGGACGTTGAGGCCTATGATGATCGCGGTGATAAGATGTTTGCCCTTCGGGTCGAAGACGGAAAAGATAGTGTCTCTTTTGCGCGGCGGCGCCGGTGGCGCGGAAGGCATGGAAGACGGAGATGGCACAACGGATTGGTCGGTTTCAGCTATTGTCATGAATTGGGAAAATAAAAATTGAAATTAATTTAAACGCGGATATAGATCCGGCGGCGATCGAGCACATAACCGATGGCCCAGTAGAGCAGCACCAGGATCAGCGCGTATAAAAGAGAGGCGTTTTTCCCATTGCCGGCCGTCAGCGGCTCGCAGACGGCTCTGTAGAACCAGCTTAGCGGAGAGAGCCAGGTCGGCTTCCCGCCGGCGGGATTCGCGATGCGGATCAGCCCCAGCAGCCGGGGGACGAACCCGCTCAGCACAAAGATAAACAGCGGGTTCTTACCAAAGACGTCAAAGAACTTAGTCGCCCACCCTCTCCAATGCCGGAATTCGATGATAAAGATCAGCGCCAGCAATAGCAGGATGGCATAACCGGTGGAGGCCAGGACAAAGCTGCTGGTCCAGATCTTTTTATTTAATGGGAAGACTATGCCCCAGGCATAGCCTACTGCCAGCAAAGCAAGGGCAGCAAAAAATAAATTGCGAAGCATTGCTGTGTTCTTGCCTTTCAGCTGGATGTACCAGCCTACATAATATCCAAACACGACCTGGGTTATTGCCGCCGTGGTGCTGGGAATGCCTTCGGGATCGAAGGCCACTCCTTCTCCATGATAAAGGTGCTCTGCACCAAAAAGGGCCTTGTCTACGGCCGTGCCAAAATAACCGGCGAGGCTGTAGTCTCCGAACGTATAGCAAAGGAACCACCAGGTCAGCAATAAGATCAGACTGATGATCACCGAACCCCGGAGCCCGAAGAAATAAACGATCAGGGAGCCAAACAGGTAGCAGAGGGCGATACGGGCGAGGACGCCCATAACCCGGACGCCGGCGAGAACGCCCTGGTCGTTGGTCCAGGTCCATGACCGGAAGACGAGGGTATCGTGATCCCAGCGCAGGAATGGGAACCAGCTCAATAAAAAGCCGATCAGGAAGATCAGGAGCGATCGTTTAAAGATCTTTTGCAAAACGGCCGATCTTTCCATCTGCCGGAACCGGGGCATGACAAAGGAAAGGGCGTTGCCCACGGCAAACAGGAAAAAGGGAAAGACCAGGTCGGTCGGCGTAAGGCCGTGCCAGGGAGCATGATCAAGGGGGCCATACGAAGGCCCCGCCTGGTTATTTACAAGGATCATAAAGGCGACGGTAGCGCCACGGAATACGTCTAATGAATAATATCTTTCCTTCATCGGTAACTGATAACTTATAAGGGGGATGAAAGTAAGATTTATTTGGCAACATATCCACTGAGGTGTTCGAAAGAAAATCTCCCATCCTCTTTTGCCAGCCGGATAAACGCTGCAAGCTCATTTTTGAAGGCCTCATTTTTTAGTTCGGGATCGTGCAGGAGGAGGATGACCCTGCCGGGAAGGAATGTCTTTTGTTTTTCCAGCATCGTGCCAACAAGCTCCATCATCTCTTTCCCGGTATGTGTCTGTATGCCGTTGCCGGCGTGGCTTCGCCATTCCAGGTCCCAGCCAAAGACGGTATATCCCCGGGCGGCAAGGGTGTCTGCGGCTTCCCTGCCGTTGGATGTTTCGTCGCGGGAAAGACTACCCAGCCGGAAGAAGTTGCGACCCGGCAGACGGGTGAGCCTGTTGGTCTGCCCGATACTGTCACGGCTCCTGTCGAAGTCGGCCAGCACCTGCTGAGGCTGCCGGAACCAGCTTTTATAGTGTCTTTCCGCGTGGGTATAACTGTGATTGCCGATCTCCACCAGCGGGTTGACCCGGTAATCCTGGAAAAGCAGCCGGCTTTTACGCGTAGCGCAGACATTGCGGCCGATGAGAAAAACATTGATGGGCAGGCTGTCTTTTTGTGAGAGATCATTGACGAGCTGACTGCCGGAAGAGGGGCCGTCATCGAAGGTGAGATAGATGTGAAAAGGCCGGGTGGCATGGCCATCAGCGGCTGAGCGGTGACTGTCAGCGGTTGCGTGGTGGCTATCAGCGGTTGCGCGGCGGCTATCAGCGGTTGCGCGGCGGCCATGATCGGTCGCGGCAACGGGAAGCCCTTCGGTCTGTCGGCCTATATCCGAGGATAGAAGGATCATTGCGCCTGTCCAGGCCACAATCATTTTATGATGACTCCAGTGCATACACGACAATTGAAATTAATAATTGTCAGCGGCTGAATTCATGTGTGCGGAATAAGCAGGGGTGGGGGTTTTAAAAGAATACCAGCTTTAGCGGAAGAGTAATTTACGAAATATTTTCCAAACCCCATCGCGCCATTTCGTCCAGGATAGGCGCCAGGCTTTCACCCAGGGCGGTGAGACTGTACTCTACATGCGGCGGCACGACCGGCCAAAAATGGTTGATTATGTCAACAATTTTTTATATTGGCAGATGCAACAAGCAACAATCACCGGGATCCGCGCTTTCAACCGGTACTATACGGGCATTCTTGGGCTGTTGGATCGTCATATTCTTAACAGTGACTATAGTCTGCCGGAAGCGCGCATCCTGTATGAGCTCAATCAGCGGGAAGGGGTGCAGGCGTCGGGGATCATCGGAAGCCTGGGCATCGACAAGGGGTATCTGAGCCGGATCCTGGATCAGTTCGCGACAAAAAAGCTGATCGTCCGGAAGCGATCGCAAGCCGATGGCAGGCTGATGCATATCTATCTTACCGAAAAAGGACGGGCGGAGTTTGAAAAGCTGAACAAAGCTTCCGACGAGCAGCTGAAAAGCCTTTTGAACGGCTTGTCGGCAACTGATGCAGAAGAGCTGAACCGGCACATGACCGCTATCACCCATATTTTATTGAAGGCACAAACCGCAAAAGAGAAATAAGATGAAGACCCTGTTGAACCGGATACTATAACCATCCGAACCCATCTGCGCCCCGGGGACATCGGATACATCGTTTACCTGCATATGGCTTTGAGCTTACCGACGAAGTTGCTTCGGATACCTTTGGAAAGCCGTTGTATAAGCAGAAATATGAGCTAAGGCTTGCGCCCGGAGGTGGCCAGCAGGATCACACCCCCTAAAACGAGGAACCCACCGGCATAGGGTGGCCAGTTGACGTTCTTATGTTTGTCTGCCGAAACCTGGAGAGGGCCTGCGTCTATGACCTTTTCTCTCTTCGTATAGGAGAACCCTGTCCAGATCAGCATGATGATACCGACCACCAGAAGGATTAAACCGAGTGTTCTTTGCATGGTTTAGCTATTTATTGTGAGTTACTATTTCCCGGCCCTACTGACAAAATACAGGATGATGCCAACGATAACAACAACGGCCAGTACCCCAACCCATACTCCGGCCTTAAAAATACCGCCGACGACTGCGCATCCGGGAAGGAAGAGGGCAAGCATAACCAAAAGCGATAGACTGAATAAAGATCTTTTCATATAGCTGTTGTTTGTTAGTACCCTTTACAAGTTACAAGGATCGTTCCACCCCGTTTCGCGGCTCCTTAGGGCGTGGAAAGATAAAAGCAGGTGATACATGCTATCAGCTCCACTAGTCCAATTATGTACAATGCATATCTCATAGCTTGATCGATTTTACATAAGATATTCAAATCGGCTGCCAGGCCTTGCCCAGCCGGCAACATATGGGATCTGTGAAAATAGTTCTACAACTGGAGACTCTGTAAGATACCGGCCATCTATCGGGCAATGGATTTATCCGATTTTTTGGGGGTATGTCTTTTCACCAGACCCGGGATGCGAAAAGCTGTGATGACAAGAAATTTCATCATTCTCCAGGTCGCTCTTGCCGTGCCTTTTAAAAGCCGGTTCGCGGCGGGAATAAGATGGTCATACTGATGGGGTTTGATCACTGGCGGCACACGTCGATCTTCGGAAGGAGTCATGGGCTTGTTTTACCATAACGATAGTAAAACAGTGCCAGTTCCGGAATGGTGAATTGCGGAGATGATCTAAGCAGAAATGGGGAATATTGGTCCAAACTTTCCCCAGAAAGGCAAATGTTAAGGCATTTTAACACTGGCAGGCCTTTTGTCCTTTTATTGGCTATAAAAACAATCATCATGGGAAATCTCCTCTACCTAATCGCTGTCATCCTTGTGATCGCCTGGGCAATCGGCTATTTTGCTTATGGCGCCGGCGGGATCATTCACACTTTGCTGGTCATTGCCATTATCGTTGTTTTGTTGAAGTTCATTCGTCGGGAGGCCTGATAATCGAATGCCAAGGCTCAGATAAAATGAGGCCGCCTCTTTTGAGACGGCCTCCTGCTATGTCAGATCAATCTGTGATCAGCCTTTCACGCACTTGCCATTGGAGCAGCACTCCGCGCATTTGGCGCCCGTGCAGTTCTGCTTTGTGCAATGCGTACAGTCAGCTTGTTTGCTGGCTTTTTTGCTGCCGCCTGTAAATGCGAAGGCGCCGGTCAGTACAGAGGCTGTTACAGCCAATAAGAATATCCTTTTCATATCAAATGAATTAAAATTTTGAAAAATAAAGAGTAAGAGTGGAATGGATCAGGCCCTGTTCGGCGGCTTCCAGGCGGAAGAATAATAGAGATAAGAATAGGTTGCAGTAAAAATGGAGAAACTGCGTTTTATGAGGGGTGTTGGATGACTGAAACGACCGGGGCTGGTTATTACCGTTGAATAAGAGAACGGGCAGTTTGTACAGCAGTCGGAGTTAGTATTACAGCCCTTTCCCGGTTTTGGGCAATGATCATGGGTTTTGCCCGGCCGTTCGCAGCAAGACATATCCATTCCGGCCTGTTTTGCACATACGGGTGGTTGCGCAGACGTTTTTGCCATTTGCATGGCGCCGGTTCCCATACTCAGCGGCATGGCTACCAGTTCTGATAGATAGACCAACACACAAAGGGATAATATAAAGGCTTTGTACTTGATAAATCAAAGTTACAAAATAATAGTCTACTAATTTTGTAGACTGAATAAAAGAGATTAATATTGCTTTATCAAAAAGGTCGCGTGGCCGAGTGGTTAGGTACGGGTCTGCAAAACCTTCTACGACGGTTCGAATCCGTCCACGACCTCCAGAAATTTTTCATATGGCAAGCAATCGTTAGACGGGGTCGTATTTCTATACGACCCCTTTTTTAACGTCACTGATCCCGGTGGGGATGACCTGCGGAATTAGTGGTGTAAAACAGACTTCAAATAATCTTGCAAAACAATAGCATGATTATATTCCTCGCTTTTCGCGGCGTATAAAAGCGTGATCGTTTTTTTGACGGCATGCGCCTTTATAAACGTCTTTACCGCCTCATTGGCTTTCAACTCCTCCTTATATCGCTTTTGAAATTCCGGCCAATGCTGCGGGTCATGGTCAAACCATTTGCGTAGATCGGGCGAGGGCGCCAGGTCCTTTGCCCATTCGTCAAAGGCCCCGGCCTCTTTCTTGATCCCCCGGGGCCAGAGTCGGTCGACCAATACGCGGTAACCGTCGTCTTTGGTAGACAGATCATAGATCCGTTTGATCCTGATTGCAGTGGACATGATTACAAAATATTTTCTTATTTGGAAGGATACCAGTTACGGAGACGAACTTCGATGTTCTTATTGCCGGCTTCGACCAGTTTTTTAAATCCCTCTACATCGCTGAGGCCGCCCTGACCGCGATAGTGGTAAGGATAAACGATCTTAGGTTTAAAGGCGAGAACAGCGTCCGCAGCTTCGTTGATGTTCATCGTATAGGGCAGGTTCATACAAACGAAGGCAATGTCGATGTTTTTGAGGCTGCGCATCTCGGGAATGCCTTGCGTGTCACCGGAGAGATAGAGATTTTTACCGCCGATGCCAAGAATATATCCGTTGCCCCTACCCTTTGTATGCATGGCTTTTGGATTTTCGGGGAGGTTATACATGGGTAGAGCCGCAATGGAAATGCCGGAAAGCGTGGTCTTATCACCGTTGTTGAGAATGACGATCTTCCCCTTGAGGGAATCCGGTAAGAGGTCGGCTACCGCCTTGGGGACAACCAGCGTGGTGCCGGCTGTGCGGACAGCGGAGATCGTCTTAGGATCAAAATGATCCCCGTGTATATCAGTGATCAGGATGAGGTTAGGTGTTTTTATTCCGGTATAATTCGCGGCGCCGCCGGTAGGGTCTGCATAGATGGTCAGGCCCGAAATGGAAAGGACCAGGCTGGCATGTACGAGAGGTTGTATGGTAAGCGGGCCCTTGCCGGTCGAAATGATATCGGGCGCGGCGCGGTTGGGGGTTTGTGCTTCGACCGTGAATAAGAAGGCAATAAATAAAAAGGAAAGGAGAATCGGCTTCATGTGTTGACTATTTGGAGATGAAATTAGGGAAGTTTGGCGACATAGAGGCAACCGGCGATTCCGAAACGGCGTTTGAATTCTTGCTACCCTTGTCCTGCTAAAAGCTCGTTATGCTGAATCCAGCGTCTGATTTCCTCATGCAAAAAATTAACGAGTATGAAATTCCTCACTGCACCATTCTTCCTTTTCTTATTGATTCTCATCGGCTGTAAAAAAGATCATAACAATCCTCCTCCCGGAAGCAATACGCCCGATCTGCAGTTGGTGACCGACGGGCTGGTCTCGCCCGTTGCCCTTGTTGAGCCGCCGGACGGCAGCAAACGGTTGTTCGTCGTAGACGAGATCGGGAAGATCTGGATCATCCAGCCCGATGGGACAAAAAGCACCACTCCTTTTATGGACCTGTCCGGCAAAATGGTTGCGCTGTCACCGAATTATGATGAACGCGGGCTGCTGGGTCTGGCTTTTCACCCGCAGTTCAAGACGAATGGCAAGCTTTACGTTTTTTACACGGCTCCTCCCCGCCCCGGTATGCCGGTGCCAGGAGCGCCCGGAGCGACCTGGAACAACACGACGACAATTTCCGAATTCACCGTTTCGGCTTCTGACCCGAACAGCGTCAACATGAGCTCCGAAAAGATACTGATCCAGGCAGATCATCCTTATCTGAATCACAACGCCGGAACGCTGGCTTTTGGCCCCGATGGATTTCTTTATATATCGATCGGCGACGGTGGCAACGCGGATGATGTAGGTAACGGACATGTCAGTGACTGGTATGCCGCGAATATCGGCGGCAACGGACAGGACATTTATATGAACCTGATGGGCAATATTTTACGGATCGATGTCAACGGAGGAAGCCCCTATAATATCCCGGCCGACAATCCCTTTGTCGGTACGAAGGCCCTCCCGGAAATTTATGCGTACGGGTTCCGGAACCCGTTCAGGTTCTCTTTCGACATGGGTGGGAGCCATCAGCTCTTAGTCGGAGATGAGGGTCAGTCACTTTACGAAGAAGTGGATGATGTTGTCAAAGGCGGCAATTACGGATGGAATGTAAAGGAAGGAACGCATTGTTTCAGTACCGACAATGATACGACCGTCCGGGCAAGCTGTCCATCGATGGATTCTGCGGGCAAGCCGCTGTTAGACCCGGTGATCGAGCTGGTGAATGCCGCCAATCCAAAAGGAGGCGGAGTAGGTATCGCGATCATCGGAGGTATGGTGTACCGGGGCAGCGCATTGCCGGGTCTGCAGGGCAAATATATCTTTGGTATGTTGTCGCAAACCGGGAAGGCCGATGGACAGATCTATTCTTCCACACCTGCGACCAGCGGGACCTGGAGCTGGAGTGCACTGAGCCTGAAGAGCTTTACACCGAACCTTGGGACATATCTGAAGAGCATTGGGCAGGATCAAAGCGGTGAAATGTATCTGCTGACCAGCGACCAGTTGGGACCACAGGGGACGACGGGGAAGGCGTATAAGCTGATCGCGGCTAAATAGTCCGGCTCTTACATCAACGTGCAACAGCCGCCCATTTGCGGGCAATGCTGATCGCGGTCTCGAGCATATAGGGTTCCCAGTCCCCGATCCGCCAGGCGGAATGGGCAAGGGTCGATTGGTCGAGCCGTTGTCTGGCTTCGCCGTAGGAGCCCGCCGTTTCAAGAATGGCAGACAACTCCAGCTGTTGCTGATAAAGCATATAGTCCTCAATGGGAGGATTGGATATGTCCAATATCGGAGGCAGGAAAGAGATGTCGACGGGATCGGAAATGCGGCCGGTGTTGATCTCATTCACCATCGCTTCCAGCCGCAGGAAATCGCGATAGAAGACAGTCCGGCTATGTTCCGTCGACAATCCGTTGCCCAATTGTTCCAATACGACATATTTCAGGTTCGGGCAGCGGTCGACGACGATATCCAGTAGACGAAACACTTCCGGGGGAACGGAATCGTCATGCGTATCACGCCGGATCTTACGTCCGGGTATGATATTGGAATCTTCCCAGCTGCCGCCCGAGATATGGATCTCTCTCACCTTATCAAGGGGATAAAGAGCGATGAGCTCGTCAAAAGCAATGTCAAAATTATGAAGCTGGCAGTAAAGATTGTGCAAATCGAGAATGATAAAACCGTTTACCGGTTCCAGGAGTACATCCAGGAATTCGCCGTGTTGTTTGACCTCGTCCAGGCAGTAGGAAAAAGCCAGGTTCTCCAATCCTACAGGGCAGCAGCATGCCGCCTGTATTCGCCGGAGCCTGTCCTGTCCAATGGCTACCGTGGAGGGCGTATACGGGATATTCAGCGGCGCTCCATGATGAAAGTCCCTGCCTGTCATGAAGCCAAAATGTTCGGTAACATGGTCGAAACGGAAAGCGGCCGTTGTCTGCTGTAATTGACGCAGCCAGGTCTCCTGCTCCGGCAGCCATTTGCCGGAGAAAAGAGAAAAAAAGACGCCGTGACCGATCAGGCGTCCTTCTTTGCTGAATGCAGCTAATAATTCCAGGAACCAGTCAGGAACTTGTTTGACCTTGAACAGTGCATCGAAAGACCATTCAATGGCTTCCACACGCGACTCTTCCAGCAAGGGGAGACAGGCGGTGAGGATGTTGGTGTCCAGGTTACAGGCAACGGCAGGTAGAATACGCGGCACGATAAAAAAATTTTACAATCTAACCCATTCCACAGGCGGGGCATCCGTTTCTCAGCCATTCAGGAATAGAAGCAGGCTCATACGGGCGTCCGGGTTTGGGGCTTGCTTGCTGCTCCGTCGCCTGTTGGTTCGGCCCACCAGGATTGATCCCACTGGGTTTCATGGACGTTTTTGTGCAGGAGACGGCAGATTGTACGGCAACGCCGACGACAATCGTGCTAAGCAGGGATCTGGAGAGTTTCATGTCAGTTTTTTTAAAGGAGGTTGTATGCCTGACAAAGGAACAGATAGAAACGTGGCATCGACCGGGCAAAATTGCTCCCAAAAAACCAACTATTTAATTGCAGTCAGCTTTGCCTTAATTGTAGTCAGCTTTGCCGGCGGCGGGCAGTCGATAGTGGATCCAAACGTCAATCGCCGCAGCGGCTGCACCTCAACCTGCCCCTCCCCTTCTTTTATCTTTATAAACTGCCGGGGAACGACATTGGCGAAATACTGAACAATACCGGACGCAGGCCAGCGAACTTCGAGCGTGTCGATCCGGTTGGCCCGGCCAATGCCGATCTCCTGCCGCAGCGGCGACGCGCCGAAACTACCCCCCGATGTTATGTCCCGGTAGATAGTCCGGTGAAGACCGTTGTCAGTGACGTGCAGGACCAGGTGCGCGCCAAGGGCGGAGCGGCAGCTGCGCCGTCCTTCAAGGGCTATACTGATCCAGCTGTTGTCATTCTGACCGGGGTTGATATAACAGGAATTGTAATACGCATCCCCCTTGTAGGCGCCGCCTGTCTCGACAAAGATATCCTGGTCCCCGTCGTTGTCAAGGTCGGCAATCGCTACGCCATGGCCTTTCTGAAGATTGCCGACCCGGGCGCTGCGGGTGACGTCGACAAAACGATGACCGTCGACATTCTTAAAAAGCCGATTGGGCGAAAGCGACCCCAGATCGGGATTGCCCGTACCCAGGTAGATGTCCAGCCAGCCATCATTGTCGATGTCGCCAAAATTGGAACCCATGGCAAAGATCGCTTTGTCCAGTCCAACCGCTGCCGAGACATTGGTGAACGTGCCATCGTGATTGTTGTGATAAAGGTATATGCTGCTGGAAGAAGGCTGTGGCAGATGCAGCGCCGAAGCAGCTTCCGAATTGGCCAGCGACCCGCTGAACTTATATCCGCAGGTAAAGATGTCGGGCCAGCCGTCGTTGTCATAATCCCAGAACCAGGCAGGAAAGGTATAGGTGAGGTCTTTGTCAAGCCCCGCCGAATGTGTGACATTTTCGAAGCCGGGAATACGGCCCTTCAGCCCTTTGTTCTTCAGCAGCACTTTTTTGCCGTCGCGCTGGGACAGATAAATGTCGGGCCAGCCGTCCCGGTCATAATCGGCCGAAGCTACGCCTTTTACAAAACCGGCGAGACCACAGCCGGCGGCCTGTGCGACTTCGGAAAAACTCCCATCCTGGTTGTTGATCCATAATTCACAGGGATAGCTGTCATAAAGCGATGTGCTCTCATGTCCGATAAAGACATCGGGCCAGCCATCGTTGTTGAAGTCGGCCCATACGGCAGTCTGTGTCGGATGCAGGGAAACGATCCCGCTTTCGACCGTGACGTCGGCGAACGTACCATCGCCATTGTTCTTCAACAGCGTCGGGGGCTGTTTGCCATAGACTCCGCGCCAGCCGCCGCGAAGCATAAAGATATCCGTAAAGCCGTCATTGTTGTAATCGACCTGCATGATATTGAGACTGCCCTTCATACCCGCGATGCCGGCGGCCTTTGCAACATCGGTAAAGGTGCCGTTGGCATTGTTCCTGAAATAGTGCATGCCGTCTTCCGGTCCCCAACCCCATGAGGAAAGGATGATATCGGGATAACCGTCGTTGTTGAAGTCGTCGATGATCGTGCCGCCGGCCATGCTACGCTGATCGGCCAGGTGGAGGGGCATGGCCATGTCCTCGAAGGCCGACAGTTTTATTGACGAGCTGTCCTTGTCGAGGTCCGGGATAAGCCAATCGCCCGGAACGCCTGACGGGTACTCCCCCAGCGTCATATAGGCAAGATTGAGCAGCCAGCGCGATTCGAGGTCCGAGGGGTCAGCGCTCAGAACAGACTGGTAAAGCCGGATACTTTTTTGTGTAAGATAAGGGTCGGTATAGATGCCAGCGCCCTGTATGGGAAAGATACAGGAGGAATGGTTGTGGTGGGCAAGACAGTTGTTGCGTTCGCCAAGGCGGAGACAGGCAAGCGCAAGTAACTTGCGAAGGGCGGGGCCGGTTGCGGCGGTGAGCAGATCAATGGCTTTTTGCTCTTCGCCCATTTTCATCAGCGCATCCGCCTTAAGCCCGATAATGGTAAGGCTATCCTGCCCCAGCGGCAGCTTACCCGTTTGCAAAAGAGAGTCGCAATAGGCGAGCGCTGCTTCCGGACAAAAAATATCAAAGCGACTGGGGCCCGGATGAAGCCCCGCTTCATAAACGGCACGCAGGTGATCGAGACGCGAATGCTTATGCCAATAGCCAAGCCCGAAGGCAGTGCATAAACCACCCGCCAGTAATACAAAAATGGACAATACTATTATTTTCTTTTGCGTCACGTAACTGCTCATTTAAATTTTAACACCCGGAGCGAATCGTTGTTAGCAGCGGCCAACAGCAATGACCCGCCCTTGGCGGCCGGCAGCAGAGCCATGCTCTTTATATCCCCCTGTAAAATAAGCCCGTTGACCGCTCCGGAGCTGTAGCTAAAACCACCACGACCATCTCCTTTCAGGAAACAGCCATAAGAAGCATCATAACGGCCACGCATCACCTCGGCCTGGTATTCGTTGCCAGCGAGCAGAAGATCGACGTTTCCATCCAGGTCAAAATCTTGACAAATGATGGCATTGACCGGTGCGAACTGCGCTTCCGCAGGCAGGGGATGGAAGATGAACGCGCCCTTACCCTTGTTTTCCAGCCAGCCGCTGCGGGTTTCGATACAGTACAGACGCAGAAGGCTGTCCCCGGCCCGTTTCGTATATATATCGGAGAAACGGGCATGTGTATAATCCTGCGTGTACAGAAACTTCTTTTTGATAAAAGGGATCTGTTCGGCCAGCTTCTTCCGGCTGGCGGCGGGATACGACGACCGGGTACCGTCTTCGTTCGGGATATAATAACAGAAGATAGGGTCGATGCTGCCATTGCCGTCGAGGTCGGTCGCGAAGAGCTCCATCGGAGTCGAAGGAGAAGCGGCATACTCGCAGTTGAGACCGAGATTACCGGCTATAAGGTCAAAGTCGCCGTCACCATCAACATCAGCCAGCGCCAGGCTGCGCCACTGACCGTGCATATCGCCAAGGCCGGTGGAGGCCGTGACTTCGGTGAGTCTGACACCGGTGGCTGGGCCGGTATTCCGGAAAAAACGTATAGGCATCCATTCCCCCGTCACAACAAGATCAAGCCGGCCATCTTTATCAAAATCCACCCACTGCGCAGCCGTGACCATTCCCGCCCGGCTGATCGCAGGGCAGACAGCAGCAGTAACGTCTTTGAAACGGCCATGGTCATTGACCAGCAAATAGCTGCGGGGGGAAAGCGGAAATTGTTTTGCAATGCGGCCGCCCAAAAAAATATCCGGTTGCCCGTCCCCGTTGAAGTCGCCGATACGGACACAACCAGCGCTGGTCTTGACAGCCCCGGGAATAGCGTTGCGATCCAGCGTAAAATTACCTTTCCCGTCGTTGAGATAAAGGCGGGGAATATATTCTTCCGCATCTTCGGCAAATATCCGGTCGCCGCCGCTGATCAGCAGATCGGGATCCCCATCTCCGTCTGCATCAAAGAAGACACAGTCCATGTCCTCCTGTTGTCCCGTATTACCCGGAAGGTCCTGTTGTTTAAAAGAGCCGTCCCGCTGCTGGATAAAAAGATGACCCGGATAGTTAAAGGCCCCGCCGATATAGAAATCGCTTAGCCCGTCCTTGTTGACATCGGCAGTGGTAATAAAAGGGCCAAGCTGCGAATATTTTTGGGGCAGCAGGACCTGGAAGGCAAAGTCGTTGTAGACATTCTCGTGGTGACGATAATGAAGACCCGTGGCGCCGCTGGCATCGGAGAAGAGGACAGCCGTCTCATCGAAGCCGGCCGGGGCGTCTGCGGCCGGGTGCAGTGACGCCGAAGCCGGGTGCAGTGGGGCCGAAGCCGGGTGCAGTGACGCTGAAGCCAGCTGTATTGGCCAGGTTGCATTTCGCTGTGCCAGCACGAGCAAAGTATCAGCCGAAGTGCGGCCGATCCGCTGCCGGCGCCCATCCGGCCATTCGACGACTAAGGAATCGACAGCAGTCTGCGTCCCCAGTCCAAAAATCAATTTGGTATCGACCGAAGAAAAATACCCGCGCACCGGGTTCTCCTCCTGGAGCTGCCGTATACCCGCACTGTATACCCAGACCTTTGCACCAAAACCGCGTGTGTTACCGCTATCTCCATCGAGACGAACGGCAAGATAGTGCGCGGAGGGTGAAGGCTGCCCTTTCTGTACGGTGTTGTTGATAAAAACAAAGGCCTCCGCATCGATATTGTTCACGACCAGGTCGAGGTCGCCGTCGTTGTCCAGATCGACATACGCCGCGCCACCGGACATCGAAGGCTGGTCGATACCCGCCGCCGCGGAAGCATCGGTGAATGTATAGTCGTGATGATTGAGATAAAGATAATTCCGGAGGTTGATATGATCCAGCGAAGCCAGCTTTTCCCGGACGAGCCGGTATTGATCCGCCTTTGTTTTGGCGCTGGCAAAGATCGTATTGCTAAAGTCGAGAAAGTCGGTGTTGATAAAATCCCTGCCGATGCCATTGGTGATGTGGATGTCTTTCCAGCCGTCATTGTCGAAGTCGGCGAGCAGAACGCTCCAGCTCCAGTCGGTTGCGGAGATGCCAGCCATCTGGCCGATCTCGCTGAAGTAAGGGATCGGGGGTGTCGCAAAATCGCCGGAACCGGTAGCCGGTGACGCAGAGCCCCTCGCAAGATCGCCGGAACCTATATCCGGCGATGCACGCGTATTCCCATTATTCAGCTGCAGCGTATTGCGCACGAACTGCGGCTGATAACCATAGGAACGCTCCAGCTGGTAGCGTTCGTAATTCATAAAAGAAAACACCAGCTTCTTACGCCGGTTCGTCTCGGGCAGCATGTCCAGGGTGACAAGATCCGGAAGCCCGTCGTTATTGATGTCCGCTGCGTCGACACCCATGCTGGAATAGCTGGTATGACGCGTGGAGACCGAAAGACGATCAGTAAAACTGCCATTCCTGTTGTTGAGCCAGAGCAGGTCGTCGGATACAAAGTCGTCTGCAACATAAAGATCGGGCCAGCCATCCCCATTGAGATCGCTGGCTACTACCCCCAACCCATATCCGCAGTCCCGGATGCCCGCGGACGCAGAGACATCGGTGAATACAGGATGCCCCAGCCCTTTGGGATCTCCATCGTTCCGGAAAAGACGATCGTTCGCGATGGAATGGCCGCTGAGGTCTTTGGCAAAAACGGTATTGGCATTCGGGCCATTGAGCCAGTAATTTGTAAGGTACATGTCCAGGTCGCCGTCCCTGTCATAATCGAAAAAAACAGCCTGCGTGGAATAGTCCGTCGCCGCCAGGCCATATTCTTCGGCCGATTCGGTAAAAGTGCCGTTGTGCTGATTGACAAACAACAAATTCTTTCCCCGCTGGAGGAGATTCTTACCAAATACACAGATATAGATGTCGTCAAAGCCATCGTTGTTGATGTCTACGATGCTCACACCCGTGGCCCAGGCATGCGTGGTGAGGCCGGCTTTCTCCGTGACGTCTTCAAAACTGCCGTCGCCCTTATTCAAATAAAGGCGGCAGCTCGTTTGGTTCCCGGTAAAAAAGAGATCCTTTAAGCCGTCGTTGTTGAAGTCGCCGACGCCTACCCCGCCACCCATATACCCGAACTCATCGATAAAGGAGCTGGTAGAATCGTCTTCTTTGATCGTATTATTAAAGTGGATGCCCGTCTCGTCGGCGGGCATCCTGCTAAACATTGCTTTATGCCGCTGCCGATCGCAGGAGACAAAAAACAAAAAGATAAAAAGATATCTGACTTTAAGCGTCAATGAGTAAATCAAAGTGTTTCAACTTTAAGTTCTCGGAGAACCGGACGTGAGGCTCGCGCCTCATCCGGCTCCTATTATCCAACCGATGGCACGGCGCCAATGGTCCAGTGAGCGAATAAATTGGGTTGCTTTAGG
>DASYEB010000036.1:0-91008 GCA_036499285.1 Puia sp.
CCCACCACGGCTACTTAACCGCAGCAGCTTAAGAGTAGTTTGAAAACAACGCCTGCACGTCGTTCCCGGGAGGCCAACTCCCATCTTTTACAAAGCATCAAATTTCAAATTCAAAGAACTTCCATTTGTTCGTGCCGCCTAATAACCCGGATTCTGCCCCAACCCCGGATTCACCATCACATCCCTCGAAGGTATCCCATAGATCAGCTTGCTCGGCACCACATTATACGAGTTCGGCAACAAAAAAGGATAGGTCTGCTTCTGCAAGATCCCATAAGCCGTCATCACCGGCACCGCCTGCTCCGTTCTCACCAGGTCAAACCACCGGTGATTCTCAAAAGCCAATTCTACCCTCCTCTCATGCGCAATCGTATCCCGCAACATTCCCTGATCCGTAGTCATCGTCGGCGCCAGACCCGCCCGCGCCCTCACCTGGTTCAGATAAGGCAGCGCAGCCCCCGGCTGTCCCTGCTCATTCAATGACTCCGCCAGCATCAGCAGCAGATCCGAGTACCGGTAGACATACCAGTCGTCCCCCGTATTGTATTCCTGCGTGACGCTATACGGGTAATTATATTGCTTCTTTATAAACCGATGGACCTGGGAAGTCGTATATCCATATCCCTTCCCGGTCGTATCGATATTATTTAATATGCTCACCACACTGTCCGGAACAAGATCCGTCGTCGAATTCAAATGCCCTTTTATGACTCCAATACTCGCATCAAGACGCTTATCCCCCGGTTCAAAAGCGGTAACCAGGTTCTGCGTAGGCACATTCCAGCTCCCCGCAGTATTATTGTAGTCTACGCCCAGCACCACCAGCGTACTCGCCATATTCGGGATAAAATCATATACGAACTGGCTGCTCTGGTTGTTGGCCCCGACAGTGCCATTCGCCGGAGTACCGTTGTTGCCCGCCGAATACTGGATCTCGAAGATCGATTCCACGCTGTTCTCATTCGCCGTCTTGAAAACCGACGCATAATCCGGCAACAGCGAATAGCCCATCGTGGTCACCGACTGGAACAGCGGCGTCGCCTTGTCATACTGCTTCAGCGTAAGATAGACAAGCCCCAGTTCCGTAGCCACCATCCCTTTATTGATCGTACCCGGCTGAGGAAAGGCCGGCGGCGACAACTTACCCAACGCATCCGTAAAGTCCGCAATGATCTGCGCATACACCGTATCCACCGGCGAACGGTTTACAACCGCATTTTTCGCATCCGTCACCTCGTGCAGGTATAAAGGTACCGGGCCAAACAGCCGCACCAGCTCAAAATAATAATGCGCCCTCAACGCCTTGGCCTGCCCGATGATCTGGTTCATCGATGAATCCGACATGTCCGGAGGCCGGGCAGCAGCCAGCTTGTCAAGGATGATATCGGTCCATTGTATACCCTGAAAATCAGCCGTCCACAACGATTGCGTATTGGAATTGGTGGCATCGTCCAGGAATTCCGCGACACTTTCATTACCCGTACCACCCCTGTCCTTGGCATTGTAGTCGAAGAAAGTATTATCGGCGCGCATCTCCTCCAGGTAGAAGGCGACATTGGCGGCATTGCGCAGCGGCACATATGCCCCCGTCACAGCCTGCTGAAAATCGGAATTTGTTTTATAAAATACGCCTTCATTGAGCTGGCCTTGCGGATAAAGCGTAACAAATTTTTTGCTGCAGGAAGCCAAAGCCGCGGCAACAGCAAGGCCCCCCAAAAATATGATAGTATATCTCATAGTATTTTGCATTATCAACTTTCTAAAAATTCACATTCGCGCCGATCATTACTACCCTTGGGATCGGGTAAGAGCCATTGTCAAGTCCCGCCTGAGTTTGAGCGTCCTTCGTATCATTTACCTCAGGATTCTGCCCCGGGTATTTCGTAAACATAAAAGCGTTCTGAACACTTCCGTAGACCCTGATCCCCTTGAGATACTTCAGCATCTTCTGTTTGAAGGTATACCCCAGCGTTATATTCTTGACCGCCAGGTAGTCCCCGCTGAATACCCAGGTGCTGTTGACCAGCCGGTACAATTCCGTCGATCCGCCCCTTGTGCTCGGCACCTTCCCATCCCCCGGATGATCCGGGCTCCTCCAGCGGTTCGCCATATCCTTTGTGACATTAAAAACGCCATCCAGGTTATGCAGATTCTGCAGATTCGTATTCATGATCTTATTCCCTACCTGGCCCGCAACGACGACGCCAAGATCAAAATTCATGAATGTAAACGTATTCGTCATCCCGTAGATGAACTTGGGATTCGTCCGGCCCAGAAAAGTCCGGTCCTTGATGTCGATGGTGTCATCCCCGTTGACATCCGCCATCCGGGCAGAGCCTACGACAGATGTCGAATATTTTGGGTTTTTATCAAAGTCAGACTGGTTCATGTATACACCCAGGAATTTATATCCATAAAGCTCTCCGATCCGATGGCCCACCGCTGTACGATTGTAGTCGCTGTACGTATTGACACCTCCGATCGGGGTGTTATTAACCAACGCCACCACCTTATTATCGTTAAAGGATATATTGAAGTCCGTATTCCAGGTGAACTTCCCCTTGATATTCTGAGTGCTCACCTGTATGTCATGGCCCCAGATATGAAAGGAGCCTTCATTATATTGAACCGACGCGTAACCCGATGTGTACGGCAGCGGCAGCTGCGACAGCATCCCCTCGTTCCGTGTATTATAATAGTCATAGCTGACCTGTATCCGGCCACGCAGCAACGTAAGATCAGCACCTACATCAAATTGTTTGGAAGTCTCCCAGGTAAGCTCGGGGTTCCCAAGGACAGTATTGCCTTCCCCAAGCGTAGTGTTGCCATAGTTGGCCGGGCTCAGCAGTGACGTTTGCGTATAGTTCCCGATGTTGAAGTTACCCGTCTTGCCATAGCTGCCCCTGAACTTCAGGAAATTCAATGCGTCCCACTTGGGAAAGAATTTTTCTTCGCTCGCTACCCAGGCAACCGATACCGAAGGGAAAGTCCCGTATTTCTTATTTACACCAAACCTTGAGCTACCGTCATTCCGGATGCTGGCGGATAAATAATACTTCTTCTTAAAATCATAGTTCACCCTTGCCAGCGCGGATGCTATCGTCCAGGACGAGCTGTTCGATGAACCCGATGTATTATTGGCCGCAGAGCTAAAGGGCGTCAGGTCAGTCGCAAAACCGGTACCCGTAATGCTGCGCAGCGTCGTATAGGATTTCTGCGTCGTATATCCCGCCAATACATCCAGTGAATGATTCCCAAACTGCGTACTATAAGTTATCAGATTCTCATTCGTCCAGCTATACGTGTTGTTCGAACTGTTTTGAGCCTGTGAAGAAGAGGTCGGACGCGGCGGTACATTCCCGAATTCGCCGTACAATGTTCCATAGTAAGCGTTGTAATCCTGGTTGAGAATATCTCCGTTGATACTCGACTTCAAATGCAACCCGTGGATGACCTCGAGGTCGATATATGCATTCCCCAGAAACGAAAAGTTCGTCTGGTCATTATCCATCAGTTTCTCCTGTTGAACATAATTAGGTAATGCATACATGCCAAAAGAGGCTGTCGACAGATTATAAACGCCCGGCGACTTATACACCGGTATCAGCGGACTGCTCATATCCGCCCCGCTGATCACCTGACGGTTGCCGTTCAGCTGCAGATTGCCCCCCCTCGTGTTGTGATCAATTTGATAGGCAGGAGCCAGATTCAAGCCGATCTTCAGTCTCTCGACAGGACGGTATTCATTATTGCTCCGGAAGGCAAACCGTTTAGTTCCCGTATTGTACAACACCCCGTCCTGGTTAAAATAATTCATCGTTGTACTGGAAGAAACCTTCGGCGTACCGACAGAGAAGTTGACCGTATAATTGTCGATCGGCGCCGTATGGATGAGAGCTTTGTACCAGTCGGTACCTTTACCGTATTGCGAAGGATTGGCATAATCCGAAGGAATAGTAGCCGTACCCGTGGTCGGATCTGTCCAGCCCTCATTCGCGATCTTATCCTGGTAGAAACCGTTCATAAAATTGGCGAACTCCTGCGCGTTCATGAGGTTGGGCCGGCCTCTCTGGGGCACCGTCTGCAGACCGTGATAGGCATTTACGCTGATAGAGGACTTGCCGATCTTTGCCGTCTTCGTAGTGATCAGGATGACCCCATTGGAACCACGGCTGCCATAAAGAGCAGTGGCATTGGCGTCCTTCAGCACACTATAGGATTCGATCTGATCGGGCGCGATCAGGTTGATATCCCCCGTACCACCGGCAACATCACTGTTCAGCGGCTGACCATCCACTACGATCAACGGCTGATTTCCCGATTGAAGCGAAGCCGCCCCCCGGACACGGAATACGATATTGTTACCCGGGACCCCGCTGCTTTGCTGGATCTGGATCCCGGCTACCTTCCCCTGTAACTTTTGTCCGAATTCGGCCGCAGGAATATCGGCTACATTATCGGCATCCACCTTAGTGATCGCCCCTGTGATATCCCGTTTGGCCAGCTTGCCATAACTAACAGTCACCTGCTCCAGCGTATTTTCCTCTTTCGTAAGCGTAATATTGATGGGTAGCTTACTGTCCACCGTGACCTCCGCAGTTTTATACCCGATGTGACTAAACACAAGCGTAGCCAACGGTTTGACGGAAATGATAAAATGCCCCGAACTATCCGTGGGTAGCGCAGTAGTAGTACCCTTGATCGTTACACTGGACCCCGACACGTCGACACCCCCTCCAGCCAGGCTGATCGTTCCGGAGATCTTGAGTTTGTTGCTGCCACTGTCTGTCGTAGCCGTGTCCACCACAGCAGCCGCCGCCTTCTGTGGAGTCGTGTCATGGATAGCCGAAGATCTTATTCGCGTCGTATCCTTTACACCCGGCTTCCCGATGGTAGTATCCGGCTTCGTTGTGTCCTTCCTGGTACCATTACCCTTCGGTGTCACAACCGGCACAACGGTGTCCCCCATTGGCTTAGCCCGCGTCGTATCCTGCGCAAAACCACTCAAATTCACCAAAAGAAAAAAGAAAAAAAGAAAAAATGCGCGATTTGTCTGCGTACGGGCTGATGTACAAATTGTCATAAACAGCCATTTGTTGTTTAGTTAATAAGGAATCGATCAATAAGTCCATAGGGACGCCTGTTCAACGCTGCCGTTGAGAAAAAAGGGGCTTCATCTTCGCATGTGTAATTAAGTATTCAATTCAAACGGTGGGATATCATCCGGGGGCTCGCACACACCTTTACAAAAAGCTTGCCATTAGACAAAACGCAAAAAAGTCGCCCCCGCTCGTCGATGCAGCTCTCCCCGCTTATCGATGCAGTAGAGGATATTTTTCCCCAATAAGTAGTTCTGTGTAAACAATTCCTAGTGTCACATCTTCGCGATGCTAACGCAGACCCGCGTGCCTTCTCCGGCCTTGCTTTCAATAGTCAGCTCCCCATTGATCGAAGCAGCCCGCTCACGCATCCGGATAAACCCGGGCTTGCGCTTCTCCAGCTCCACATCAAACCCCTTACCATCATCGACGACCAACAGCTGTATCCGGTCGCCGGAATCTTTAATGGATACCTTTACATGACTGGCCTGCGCATAGTTGGAAGCATTCAGCAGACATTCCTGGCAGATCCGGAACAAATCTATCCTGACCTCACCGGTAAGATGGGTCTCGTCATATGCGCCTTCATACTGACAGGGGAGGCCATTCAGTAGGGTAAATTCCTTACAATACCAGTCCAGCGTAGCATTCAATCCCAAATGCTCCAGCATGTTCGGACTGATGGAAAAAGAGATCCGGCGTATCGCCTTTATAAGAAGCTGCGAGATCACAGACGCATGTTCTATCCTGCTGCCGACGGTAGGCAATAGTCCGGAAGCATTGCTTTTGATCCATTCTATGTCCGTCTTTAATACGGAAGCCAGCTGGGCCAGCTCTTCATGTAACTCATTGGCCAGGTATTTCCGGTCCTCCTCGATGCTGCTCTTAAAATGACTGGTCAGGCTCTTGAATTTCTTATATTTCTCTGCTACATCGATCTCCAGCTGTTTTCTTTCCGTAATATCCTTGGCTATGGCGAATACCACTTCGCTGTCCGAAAAATAAATAGAGGTCCATTCCAGCCAGAAGATAGCTCCCGACCTGGCCACATACCGGTTTTGAAAGTTCACAAGATTCTTCCCTTTCAACAGTTCCGTCCGCCTGTGCGCAGTAAATTGTTTGTCTTCCGGATGAATAAAAGAAGCGATGGGAGCCGCCATTAATTCCGCCTCGGTATATCCTAATTTGTCGATAACCGCCTGGTTTACTTTTTTGAAAAACCCATTCCTGTAGGCGATACAGACCAGGTCGGGGGTCATTTCGAAGAAGGTAGATATATTGAGTTCAGATTGCGGCAAGTCCGGCGTTTTCATGTACGCTAATATAGGAATAAATACCTACACCCGACCAACTACCCGATCGTTAACGTCCCGGCTCTATCCTTAGTTAATATCCAAAGCATGATCCACCCTCGTGCTATCCATTCCGCCCCACACCTTCACCGCCGTCCACGGCGCCGCCGGCGAAGTCCAAAAGACATCTTCCGGCCCCAATCCCAAAGGCAGGAAAACCTCCGAACATAAATAAAGACTCCCCCCGGTTATATAGGAGTCGGCCAGCTCCTCCTGGTGCCCATAAACCCCTATCGCCAGCCAACCCTGCGCAGTAAACGTCCCCGGCGCTCCCAGCGTCTTTTTGATCACCGTCGTCAATGCCCCCCGAACCTGCCCGGCTTGTAAAGAAGCCGGCAGCTTTCCCAGTAAAACCACATCCGCCAGCTCATGGAATGCCCCACAGCGATACGTAATGCTACGCCCAGTCACCGGATAGCTTCCATCCGTATTGATCGTCCGCTCCTGAATCTCCGCATACCGCTGCAGGATCCTGTCCAGCTTTTCGGAAAATATCCTGTACCTACCCCTGGTAGCCGCCAGCACCGCAGCCAGGTAAGGCTGTATGACATAACTGTTGTAATAGTCTTCGTGAAAGTTCATCCCATCCGAAAAAGTTCCATCCCCAAGATACCAGTGCTGGGAGAATTCCCGCACGGCATACTCTATCCGCACCGGATCATATTCCAATCCGTAGGTACAAAAAAAAGTCTCTATCATCGCAGAGAACAGGATCCAGTTGGAATAAGATGGGACAGTAGCCCGGGTCAGCTTCAAAGCCGTTACGACCTGCTGCTGTACCGCCGGGTCCAGATGCGCCCACAACCACGGACACCGCACCAGGCCCAACGCAAAAAAGGAAGCATCCACCAGCGGCTGCCCCCCCTGCCACACCATATAGTCCTTTGCCAAAGGATTTACCGAATTGGCCACCGCCTTCAGGGCCCACTGCCGGTACTGCCGCCGCAAGGCCACCTCCTCCGGCGACCCACCCTCCCCGTTCAGCCACGGCCCGATCCCGCTCAACAACCGGCCCCAGGCCTCAAGATACGTCACCTTCGAACGCGTTTCGGTATTGTCAATATGCTTCGATAATACGACCGGCATCGTCTCCTTCAACCGGTCCTCCGCCAACGCCGATACAACAGGCCGCGCCACCTTATCCATATAAGAAAGCCAAATCTTTCTCTCCCCCTGCCCATACAGCACCGGGTGAAGCAACAACCCGCACAAAACAAATAAACCTGTTTTTTTCAGCATAGCTTAAAGATAGCTCAGTATTTAAAATGTTCTTTCACTTTTGTTAAGAAAAGCTCCTTCTTACGCCGGCTCACTTCGATCTCCATCCCATTGCTCATTATCACCGTCCCGCCTTCCCCGCGGATATATTCCTTCACATGCAGAAGATTGATCAGGTATGATTTGTGAATACGGAAAAAGATGGTATCGCTTAACAAACGGTCATAATCGAACAGGGGCTTTGAGATCATGATGGTCTTATTGTCTGCAAGCCGGAATATGGTATAGCTCCTCTGTGCCTCGCAATACACGATCTCCTCCAGCTTGACAACCGAAAACCCCTTCAGCGTTGGCAGACAAAGCCGCATTTCCACCGGTGACCCGGCCTTATTGATATTGTGCAAAAGGGTCGCCGTTTGCTCAGGGTCCTTTTCATGTTTCAGCCTTTCCTTTGCCCTTTGCACAGCCTCGACCAGCTTGTCCTCATCCACAGGCTTCATCAGATAGTCCACGGCGCTGAATTGTAAGGCTTGCAGAACATATTCATTATGCGCAGTTACAAATATGACCTTAAAGCTCATCTCGGTCAGTCCCGCCAGCATCTCCAACCCATTTTTTCCCGGCATCTGCACATCCAGGAATACCAGGTCCGGCTTCAGCTCCTCCAGCTTCTGCTCAGCTATCACTGCATTCAGACAGGTTGCTACGATCTCTACCTCCTGGCAGTTGATCTCCAGCAATTTCTTTAACGTGCGTATGCCATCCGGCTCGTCGTCAACCAGGATTGCTCTCATATATAGAGTTTATTTGTGATGACTTTGAATCGCAATACGACCCTTGTACCCGATCTGCTGCTATCCGTCTCCTGCAGATCGCTTATTTGCAGGGTGCAGCCGGTATCATATTTTTCGTTCATGATCTTTATCCGGTTCCTGAGATTGCTCAGACCGACCGACCGGTGCGTAGACTTGCTCAGCTTCCGCAGCTGCTCAGACCGGTTAATGCCGATCCCATTGTCCTCGATGCTACAGGATATGGCGCCCGACATCCGGGAGAACCGGATGATCAGGTTCTTCTCCCCGGTCTTATACATCAGCCCATGCCAGATAGCATTCTCCGCCAGCGGCTGGATCATCAGCGTAGGTATCAGGGTCTCCTCCTTGTCTATATCTTCGTCGACGATCACCTCGAAACAAAAGCTGTCGTCAAACCGCAGCTTTTCCATCACCAGATAGTTCTCCAGGTGCTCGATGTTCTCGTATAGGGTGGTAAAGATATCCTTCGACTGGTTCAGGGTCGTCCGGATCATATTGGCAAACTTACTCAGGTACCGGGACGCCTTTTGCCGCTCGTCATTCAGGATCATTCCCTTGATGCTGTTGAGACAATTGAAGATAAAATGCGGGTTCATCTGCGTCTGCAGCGCGGATAGCTGCGCCTCTGCCAGCTGCTGGTTGATAAACGCTATCTCCTGCTGATGGATCTCCAGCGATTGTTCCGATTCTATTTGTTTTATCTTGTTCCCTACCAGCGTGGCTATCGTCGTCAGGATCTTCAGATCCCTTTCCTTATAAAAATCAACGACAGGATGCTCCGAGTCGATGATCCCTATCAGCTCCTCGTTGTGCATGATCGGAACGCTAATCTCGCTAAGTCCCGGGACACTGTCGACCCTGTACCGCCTGTCCTTTCTTGTATCCGCAATGACCACCGGCTCACGGCTTTCCATCACAGAACCGACCACACCCTGGCCGGGATATACAACAAATACCTCCGATGCCAGCACATCCGGGTTCCCCTTGGGCCCGTACGCCGCCTTTTGTACCATCATTGTCCTGTCCTCGTTCCATAGATAAATGATACAGTCGATATACCCCAGCCTGCTGATGAGGTTCTGCATGACATCCCACAACACCTCATCAACTTCCGTCTTGTCCGTCAGCGAGGACGAAAAATAATTGATGATCTGCTCCAGTTCGAGCCGGTTCTTATATTCCTCCGCTATCACCTGCTGTACCTGCGCACGCTCCCGTTCCTGCTTCCGGACCGAGTTTACCCTGCTCTTATAGATGAAGATGATGATCCCCGTTATGCCCGCCCCCAGTAAAAGAATAAACCACACCGTCTCCCAAAAGGGAGGACGTATATAGATCATCAGGGATTTCAGCTGCTGCGGCCAGTGGTTATTGGCGGAAAAAAGTTTGATCTGTATGGGATGCATCCCGCCCGGGAGATTGGACAAGGTGATCCCCGTTTGCGTATTTATCTCGTTCCAGTCCGTATCGCTGCCATGCATCATCCGCCAGGCAAAACGATTTTCCTCGGGGTCGTTGAAATTGACGGTATTGAATACGATCGAGAGATTGTTCATATAGTAGGGTAACCTGATCTCCCCTTGACCCGGTACAGTGATCAATGAATCCCGCGCATAGATCTTCTCGATGAAAAGACTTGGGGCTGCCTTATGGGATAAGGCCACATCCGGAATAAAAGAGATCAGCTTGTGCCGGGCAGCTATATAGAACCGGTTGCCCGCTCTGTCATACACACTTTCCTTTTTTAAAGAAGTGATGGCTACGGAAGGTAGCCCGTCAGCATAGGTAAACTGCTTGATCGAATAGTTATTGACATTAAAAGCAGTTATCCCATTGTCAGTGCCCATCCAGATATAATCGTTGATAATAGGCGAGCTGGTGATCGTATTCCCGTCGATATGATTGTTCTCTTCCTGGCGCAGATACATCTTATTGGTTGTACAATTGTATTGGATCAGCTCATTGTCAAAAGACGACAACCAGAGATTATTCCTGGAATCCCTGTCGAGAATAAACATATAGTTCTGTATGAGCCTGCTGACAGTCGGATAAGGGATCAGCGTATCCACGATCTGCTTCTTAACATTCCACCGGCAAAGCCCGTCCCCCGCCAGCCAGATATTTCCCTGCATGTCCTCCGTCATGCTAAAGACAAAGGTTATCCTCAGCCACGGATTTTGGGGCGCCGACAGATCGGTAAAAGTCCGGGTAGCCCTGTCAAAACGAACAAGACTGTTGAGATTGCCAAACGACACCCAGATATTCTTCTTCGAATCCTCAAAAAAACAAAGCGTATTGACATCCTGCATCCAGCTCAGCTGCGCAGGAAGGACCAGGCGGCCATAATGATAGTTCCGTTTGTTCAGCCATACGATTCCATTTCTCGTACCAAGCCATAGCGTGTCCGCATCATAGGAGATGATATTGAAGATACTGTTGCTATAGGAGAAAGAAGCGAATTGTATCTTGTTTCGGATCCGCTTTGTCTTCTTATCCAGCACCAGCAGCCCCCCACCATTATACAAACCCGCATAGATCAACGAGTCCTCTATATGAATGCTGCTTATTTCATGATCCAGCAGATAAGGGTCCTGTTCGGAGAGATCCGCAACCGAAAAGAAGGGGTCCTGCTTATTTTCTTTGTATAACCCGTCTGCCGTCCCGATCCACATCCGGTTCTCCCTGTCCCGGAAGACGGTCGTACACACATTACCCTTAAAATACCTGACCCCGTCACAGGTCAGCTTTCGCTTATTAGCCTCGTAATGCAATACATAAAACCCGTTGACCCTGCACGTGATCACCAGCAGGCTGTCATTCACATAGGTCAATTTGCTGCCCCAGCCCACGTCGCTCTTTACGACAAAAGGCATCGGATTCGTAGAGCTCTCCGAAGAGCTTATATCCACTACGTCGATCGAATTTCCTTCCCTGTCCAGGATAAAGGCCTCGCCATTCCTGCCACCCCAGGTCGTCCGCAGATTCCCCAGGTCATCCGTAAAATGCTTTTTAAGACCTTCCCTTTTCATGATATAAAAGGTATCGATGGTATTGGTCGAAGAAGTATAAACACTCCCTAACAACCCGTTCTGCTGCAGTATCGATCCGTCGGGAAGCATGCTGACGCCACGCCCGAATATCAGCTCCTCGCTGCCGACTTCAGAAGGAATATGATGATCATATCGTTTTATCAGCTTTCCGGCCGGATCGAAAACATAAAGCCCCGTTTTTGTGCTGACAACATAATTGCCCGCCTTATCCTTTAGAATATCAAGGGCATGATTGGTCCAGAAATAGATGGAGGAATCACAGGGAATGACAAAATGCTTGTATTGCCCGCACAAAGGATTGAATGCAAAAGCCCCCGCCCGCGTGGTGCCGATTATTTCCTCTTCCGCAGGGTGACGCATGGTCACTATTTGATTGTCCGGCAATGGCGAATGCACAGACCCTTTAAATATGGATTGGAATGTTTTCCCGTCAAACCGGTTCAGCCCCTTATGCGTCGCGATCCATATATAACCCGTCGAGTCTTCTTCGATCCCCGAGATATAATTATTCGACAATCCGTGGAGACGCGTATACCGGATATAATTACTCTCGTCAAAACACTGCGCCCAACCATTTCCCCCCGTCAATTGCAATAGCAATGACAGCAAGGCAAAAAGGGATAGTTTAGGCAGTTCCATCGAAGCAGTTATTTATTTAAAGATACACACTTGCCCATGTAAATTAATATGGCCGCAGCCTACCCACTTCCCACTACGCCGTTGGGTGATCGGGGTACAGCTTTTGTATTCAGCCAGTTACCGATGGATAAGGCTGGGGGCAAAATAATTATTCCCAACCCTGTCACAAACAAAAAGGTTAAATTGTCTACTGTGTATTATGGACAATAAAGCAGACATATTCCTGGAATATAAAGCCCTCCTCTTCTCCATCGCCTATAACATGCTGGGCAACATCGACGCGGCAGAGGAAATGGTGCAGGACAGCTTCCTGAAATGGATGGATGTCGAAATAGCCAGCGTAAGACAGCAAAAGGCCTTCCTGGTAAAAATGATCACAAATGCCTGTATCAATTATTTGACCAGCACACGCGTAAAACGCGAAAAATACATCGGCATCTGGCTGCCCGAACCCCTGCAAAATTATGCCGCCGATCACCTGCAGACCCGGTTCGAATCCTATCATGCCCTGTCCATCGGCATGCTGGTCCTGATGGAGAAACTAACCCCGCAGGAACGGGCCATCTTCCTTCTAAAAGAGATCTTCTCCTATGATTATTATGAACTGGCAGAAATATTCAACAAAAGCACCGACAACTGCCGGCAGATCCTAAAACGCGCAAAAGAAAACCTTGGAAAGGACACCCGGCGGTTCCAGGTCGATCTAAAGGTACACGAGAAGATACTCAACAACTTTCTCCAGGCCATCGCAGAAGGCAATATACAAGACCTCATCGACCTCTTAAAACAGGACATCCTGCTGATGACCGATGGCGGTGGCAAGACCATCTCCGTCCAGGGTCAGCGTCTCGGCGCCCTTCCCAAACCGATCCGGGGCAGAGAGAAAGTCACCAAACTGCTGCTTTCGGTCATCCCGAAGTTCCGCCAGTCGGTCCCCGACTTCAGCGAAGACATCACCTTCGCCAATGGCATGCCGTGCATCATCACCTATTCCGGCAGACAGCCCGTCAGCCTCGTCGCGCTGGAGACCGACGGAGAGCAGATCAGGAATATCTACGTACAGACCAACCCCGATAAATTGAAATATTTTAAGAAATAATCGAAAGGACTTAAACAACACTCCCATGACATCCCAAGCTTTTCTCAACCTGGACCTCGTCCTGCACATCACCGGTTTTACCATGATGGCCGGAACCATCCTCGCCGACTTTGCCATCAGCAGACGACTCGACAAGTATATCCTGTCGGACAGACCCAAAGCCATCACCATCCTCGACACCACTTCCGGCTTTGCCCGTCTGATAGGCATCGGCGCAGGCCTGCTGATCCTGACAGGCATCGGAATGGTCTCCATCTTCAAAGGAGGCGTAACCCAAATGCTATGGTTCAAAATAAAAATGGTGCTCGTGCTGCTGGTAATACTCAATGGCACCCTCATATTGCAACGCGGCAGCAAAAGTCTGAAGACACTCCTGCTTTCCGATGACCCCCGCTCCACCCCCCGTATCACTGCGCTAAAAGCCCGGCTCACTATTTTCCATAGCCTTGAGCTCCTCCTCTTCTTTATTATCTTCGTTCTGAGTATTCTACGATTCTAACCAAATAATATGACAAATATATTGATCATCGGCGCCAACGGCGGCATAGGCCGCCAATCCGTCGACCTGGCCCTGAAAGCAAACCACCACGTCACCGCCATCCTGCGCGATCCGGCAAAACTACCCCTTACCCACCCCAACCTGACTAAAGTCAAAGGCGACATCTTTCATCCCGAAACTTATCATCAATACCTGTCGGCAACCGACTTCGTCATCTCGGCGATAGGCGTCAGCGGCGCCGGATTCGGCAGTGACAAACCCACAGCGCTCTACTCCGAAGGCAACGCCGCGCTCATAAGAACATTGCAACAGGCGGGTCCAAAACGGGTCTTCTTTATCTCCGCGTCGGCCATCGAGATCAGCCCCGTCCTCCCGTTCTACGTGCGGTTCGTCGAAAAATTTATCGTGCAAAAGCTGTTAAAACACATGTATGCCGACCTGGGGCGAATGGAGGCGATCATAAAAAACAGCAGCCTCGAATGGACCATCATCCGCCCTCCGCAGCTGACGGACAAGACAGTGACCGGTCATTATCGGACAGCGGTCAACACCTTCCTAAAGAATTGCCTGAAAATTTCCAGGGCCGATGTAGCCCATTACATGATCCACAACGCAAAAAACGAAGCCACCTATAAAGCCGTCGTCGAGATCGGTTACTAAGCCGCATTACAAAACCACCGGCTGCGGATTCGGTATGGTTTTCTTGCTCTCAAGATAAGGCTGGCGATACTCTGCGAGGAATGTCTTTTTGGAGTCGTGATAAGAGCTTACTGCCCCAAGCCTGTTCATCAGCCGGATATAACACCAGGCCAGGTCAAGCTGGTAACTTAAAAATCCGCTCCGGGCGCTGCTGGGGAAAAGATGGTGATTGTTATGCCATTCGCCGGCTACATATCCCGGCCATATCTGGTTGATAGATAGATCAGCCTTGTTGAAATCATTGCCTTCCCTGTGCTTCTCCTTGCCCTTGCCGTGCCCTTCATAATTAAAGGTCCGGACACCTATCGCCCAAAAACCCGCGGCTCCGAACAGGGTAAACACCAACGCCGGCCCCCCGATAAAATAAAACACTGTTGCCCAGAAAGCCCAGTTAAGCAGGCATCCTACAATAGTCCAGGTGGGCTTTGCAATGCTGCCCCATTTCTGGTATTGCTTGTAGGTATTCGGCCGGACACCGGTATGATCCATGAGCTTGACGACACGCGCATATTCGGTTTCCGTCAGATCCAGCGCTATCGGCTGGTGGTTTACGTCCGCAAGAAAACAATACAAAAAACCCGCCGTGGCATTATAAGGATCGCCCGGTTCATCCGACTTGGCATGATGAACGTGGTGAGAGACGACATAGGTCTCTTCCGGAACAATGCTGATCGTCAGGTTCCGCGTAATAAACCGCCAGAACTTGTTTTTGAATGTATAGGCGTTGTGGGTACAGTAACGATGATACCAGATGGTGCCATGCGTACCCATTATGATCATGCTGTATAAAAACGCAGCCCCCAGAAGGTAAAAGTTGAAGTATTTAAAGAAAAACACAAAAAGACAGGGAACCAGGATCAGCAGCTTGGACCAGCTAAAAAAACCCAGCCAGTTCTTCCTGGACCTGAACACATTGAGACGGAAAAAGAATTCTTTCAATAATTGCCCGGAAGTTGGAATGATCAGCTGGTCATTGGCGTCCTTCCACCCATAGGAAGGGACTTCGAGCACATGATCCATTAAGTTCTTCCTGGTCGGTTTTTCCTGAGTAGTAAGGGCGGGCGATTTTAGCATGCAAAGTGTTGAATGTGTGTATGCAATGTAACGGTATAATCGCCTAATTTGTACATTTTACTGTGAAGATTTTGGTAATATGTCTTATTTACCCCTAAATTCAAAAAAGATGCAACCATTTTCAAAAATCAAGTAAAATATTCTCGTCCTCACCCCTTTTTCTCAGCCTTCCTGATCTTTCCCAAAGCCCGCCAGGAGCAAGGCGAGCTAATAACCATATCCTTAAATATTACACTCTCCCAACATCGTATAACTACTACGTACATTACCCTATGACATACGGTTTTCAGAAGCTATCTTTGCCGTTGATCATACAGCCTTCCGTAAATGAAAAACCCTAATCACCGTACCCACGGAAAGGCTCTATCCCACCAATAATCCTATGACTTACTGTATCTGAAATAATCCAAACCTGGGGCCGGCATTGTTTTACCCTAATTTAAAACGATGTTCAAGTCACAAGTACCCTTTTGTTTTTGTAGCCTGGCGCTCATTATGGTCCCGCCCCCTTCGGCGAATTCCGGCCAGTCAGCAGTAGAGCTGCGAAAAAATGTAATGTATCCGACCAGCAGGGCAAAACCAGCCGCATCAAAGTCGGCCGCATCGAAGTCAGCCACGTCAAAGTCAGCTGCATCGAAGCTAGCTGCATCGAAGCTAGCCGCTTCAAGATCAACCATATCAAAAAACGGTAATTTCTCCATTTCTCAACCCGACAAACAAGGGATGAGATTTGTCAAACATTATATAAAGAATAATGACGAAGACCTTCTTGTCGTAAAAAAGAGAAGCGGGATCCCCTTTACCATCATCGACTCCGTTCTCGATCATTACGGTTTGCCCGTTGAATTAAAATACCTGGCAGTGATCGAATCGGAACTAAAACCAACAGCCCTCTCCCGCGTCGGCGCCAAAGGACCCTGGCAGCTGATGCCCGGCACCGCCCATGAGCTCGGTCTGAAAGTCAACCATCGCTCCGACGAACGTACCAGCTTTTATAAAAGCACAAGCGCAGCAGCAAAATACCTGAAAGATCTGCATCGGGAATTTGGTGACTGGCTCCTCGTACTCGCCGCCTACAACGGTGGACCCGTACCCGTTTACAGAGCCATTCGCAAGGCGCATAGCAGGGACTTCTGGACCCTCCAGCGATACCTTCCGGCAGAATCAAGGAACCACGTAAAAAGATTCATCGCCACCGCTTATTATTTCGAAAGGAACAACAGGACAAAAACCAACCCCCAACCCGTCGTCATACAGGTAAGTCAGGTAAGCGCCGTCAGCAAGCCCAACTCCGCAGCTGTTAATAGGTCTTACACAGCAGCTGTCAGCAGATCCTACGCAGCAGCTGCCAGCGGAGCCTACACAGCAGTGGTCAACAAACCCAACCAGATCCAGGAATCCACAAACGAACGGTTCAACAGGGTTATGATGGAATCAGCCAACTCATTAAAAAAGTCAAATGAATTGCTGACACCCGGCGGTTTGCCTATTTCCCAATAACAACAAAGACAGCCCCCCTGGCAGAGAGATAAACGTTGATCTCTTGTCAGCGGGGGCATACTACCCGCACCTTCCGCCCACCGACTCCTTATAAGGATTCCACTTCTATCCCACCCTATCCTTCGCAGTTCTTGCCAGCAACCACCCGGGGTATTCTTCAGATAGCCGGCTCACATCATCGAGTCTATTCATCTCATCCGCAGTAAACGCTACGGCTACCGACCCCAGGTTATCAGCCAGTTGCTCCGGTTTGTTGGCCCCCACTATGACACTCGTAACAGCCGGGCGATGTAACAACCAAGCCAGAGCGAGCTGCGCAACAGTTACCCCTTTTTCTTTAGCCATAGGATGCAGCACATCCAGTATATCAAACGCCTTTTCCTTATTGACCGGGATAATATCAAAACCCGCCAGCCGGCCCTCTTCAGGAGCCTGCCCGCGTTTGTACTTGCCGCTAAGCAATCCCCCGCTCAGAGGACTCCAGACCATCAACCCTACTTTCTGATCGTCCAGCAGGGGGATCAATTCCCGCTCCATCTCGCGACCTGCCAGTGTATAATACGCCTGCAACGACACAAACCGGGCTATCCTGTTATAGGCAGAATAACTAAGCGCCTTCATCAACTGCCAGGCAGCCAGGTTGCTGGCCCCTATATATCGGACCTTTCCGCTGCTCACCAGGTCATTCAACACATCCAGTGTTTCTTCCAGCGGCGTAAGGGGATCAAAGGCATGTATCTGATAAAGGTCGATATAGTCTGTTTTCAGTCGCCTGAGACTGGCTTCGGCCTGCTGTAGGATATGCTTGCGGCTTAACCCCTGTTCATTCGGTCCTGCACCCATTGGCCGGTATACTTTAGTGGCAATAACCAGATCGTCCCGGTTGACACCCACGTTCCGTATGGCCTGCCCCGTCAACTCCTCCGATATCCCAAATGAATAGACATTGGCCGTGTCGATAAAATTGACACCCGCATCCAGCGCAGCTTTTACAAGGCCGTCGACACTGTCTTGTCCCAGGTTGCCTATCGCGGCAAAACGACCTGTCCCGCCAAAGGTCATGGCCCCAAGACACAATTCCGAAACCTTCATTCCCGTATTCCCTAATAGATTGTACTTCATATATCTGAATTTTATCGTACAAAATTACGGCCGCACACGGGTCCAAAATAAAGCTCTTCAAAGCAATTATTATAAAAATCAAAGAATTACTCACTCGCGAAAAACCCTACTTGCGGATGGATAACGGAGTTACTCCCGTGTTCTTCTTAAAAAAATTATTAAAATAGGTGGGATATTCAAAACCCAGGCTGAACGCTATCGCAGACACACTCCAGTCCGTATTCTTTAACAAGGCCTTTGCCTCGTTGATGATCCGCTCCGAGATAAGGACACTGGGGGACTTGCCGGTAACTTCCTTAACGGCATAATTCAGGTGATTGACATGGACAGAAAGGCTCCTGGCAAAATCATTGGCTTTTTTGAGCTTTAGCTCTCTGTCAGGCGAGCTTACCGGAAACTGCCTTTCCAGCTGCTCGATAAACAGCGTAGTTATCCTCGTAGCAGCATTGACATGCTTTGCTTCATTTAATGCTGGCTGTTCCTTCAGGGATAGATGTATCAGTAAACTTACATAATTGCGCAGGTTCTCGTACTTGTATATGTAATCGGTAGCCTGTTCAACCAGCATATCGGTATAGATCCTCTTCACATACTCCAGCTGCTTTTTGTCCAGGAGGAATACCTTGTCGCTGCCCGGCTTGAACAGCGTCGATTGCCTCAATATCTCCATACCTCCTCCCGCCTTCAGGAATTCGTCTGAGAACATACACTTATACCCCTTCCTCCCGGCAGCCCCGCTCTCCAGCGAATACGGCACCAATGGATTCGTAAATATCAGCGCAGGCCGATCGATCACAATGCTCCTGTCGGCATAGTGTAATATACTCTTCCCGATCAGCAGCCATATCTTATAGTAATCCCTCCGGCTATAAGGCGTCGTCTCCAGGCGACCCGTCGAAACATAGGGCTGCACGTTGAACTTTTTCATCCCCCAAAATTAATAAAATCAAATAAATTCATTCCAATAATACTGTTTTAAAATAGTATTTGTTTTTAATTTTAGGAAAATAATTCCAAAATACAGAATATTATTCTACATTTGCGGTTATACAAATTGCTTACCATGGTTGTAATTTCCAAAGCAGCTGATTGGCGCAATTTGGTTTACATAAGGAGTATGATAAGATCGACGCTTCCAAAATTCAGTACAAAAAATAATTTATGAAACATACTATTCCATCTAAAAAGGCTTACCACGAAACTATGGTAGCCATTTATGATTTAATGAATAAGGGAGAATCTAATCTTACATCAAAAGAGCTTAAAACCCTTGAGGCAATGTCTAAAGCAGCAGAGGAATACGAAGACAATGTGTTGGGAATGAAGCCCGCCAGGGAGCCCGAAACAATAGCGGAATTACTGGAGTTGAAGATGTATGAAAACAAAATGACTCAGGCAAAACTAGCCAGCACGCTTGGCCTTGGAAACTCGAAGCTTTCTGAAATACTTTCCGGAAAAAGGAAGCCTGATGTTCCTTTTTTGAAGGCCCTCTATAAAAAGCTAAACGTTGACCCGGCTTTTTTGCTTGATCACGTTTAATCCATAATAGTTTGAAAATCAAATAATGTCAATGAAAATAGCCACCTACAACGTCAACGGCGTCAACGGCCGCCTCCCTGTCCTCCTCCGCTGGCTCGAAGAGTCAAAGCCGGACATCGCCTGCCTCCAGGAGCTAAAAGCCCCCCAGGAAAAATTCCCCGAACAGGCCATCGCAGACGCAGGCTATCACGCCATCTGGCACGGCCAAAAGAGTTGGAACGGTGTCGCCATCCTCGCCCGCAGCGGACAGCCAAAGGAGATCCGCAGAGTTCTTCCCGGTGACCCGGAAGATAGCCATAGCCGTTATATCGAGGCGGAGATCGATGGCATCATCGTCGGTTGTCTCTACCTGCCAAATGGCAATCCCGCCCCGGGTCCTAAATTCGATTACAAAATGAATTGGTTCCAACGGCTCACCCTCCACGCAGCCGATCTCTTCGCCTCCGGCAAACCCGTAGTCCTGACCGGCGACTACAATGTCATGCCGACCGAACTGGATGTCTACAAACCAGAGAAATGGGTGGATGACGCCCTCTTCCGGCCCGAAGTCCGCGAAGCTTTCAAAACACTCGTCGCACAAGGCTGGACCGATGCCATACGCAAACTTCATCCCAATGATACCATCTACACCTTCTGGGATTATTTCCGCAACGCCTACGGCCGCAATGCCGGTCTCCGCATCGATCACTTCCTCCTAAGCAAAAAACTCGCCCCCCGCCTCACCAGCGCAGGCGTAGACAAAGAAGTTCGTGGATGGGAAAAAACAAGCGATCACGCCCCGGTCTGGATCAAGCTGGATTAGAAATTAAACTAGTTGGCATCCCTTCTTAAAAAATATTATCATTAGTGTTACAGAAATTGCACGCCTGCAAGTTCCCTGCCGACCTGTTGAACCCCCTTTAATATTCTATTCGTTATTTTAATCCCGCGTTTTTTTTGAGAAGTCTGACAAGCTCGCTGGATTTCCTTATTAAAAGGTAATAAATTTATTACTTATAAACAACCCCCTCCCCTACACCCTCTTCTTCAGCGTAATCACCGTCACCTCCGGCCATATCCCCAGCCGTCCCGAAAAAGCCAAAAACCCAAACCCCCTGTTCACATACAAATACCTATCCCCCTCACTGGCCAAACCCGCCCAATCCAGGTACCGATACTCCACCGGGCTCCATCGAAACTTATCCGTCTCCACTCCAAACTGCGCCCCATGCGTATGCCCCGCCAGCGTCAGATGTATCTTTGTCGGATGAAACCGTATCTTCTCCTCCCAATGCGTCGGATCATGCGACAAACAGATCTTAAAGACATCAGGCGATACCCCTTTCAAAGCCTTGTCAAGATCCCCGATCTGGATAAAACCCCTTCCCCAGTTCTGCACCCCTATCAGCGAGATCTTCTGCCCATCCTTTTCCACCTCCACATTTTCGTCCAGCAATAACCGGTACCCTAATTTCTGATGCTGTTCCTTCACCAATTCAAGATTCTCAGCCTTCTCCTGTTCACTATTCCACTTGATATAATCCCCATAATCATGATTCCCAAGGATCGAGAACTGGCCATACGGCGCCTTTATTTCCCCGAATCGGTCGATATACGGCTCTATCTCCCAGGCTGCATTGTTCACCAGGTCACCCGTAAAGACGAACAGATCGCTCTTCTGCGCTTTGGCAAGATCGATCCCCCGCTGCACAGCTGCAGTATTATCAAAACTTCCGGAATGAATATCCGATAGCTGCGTGATCGTAAACCCGTCAAAAGCCGCCGGCAGATCGTCAAAATAAAGCGTGGTCTTATGAAGCTTATAATCATACTTCCCTTTCAGCATCGCATACATAAAACCCGTAAAAGGCACCGCAGCCACCAGGGTAGCCACCTCGCTGATAAATCGGCGACGGGCAGGGAAAAAAGGCTCATTCCTCGCAGGACCCTTCACCAACCGGGCTCCTACCCCATAGAACAACCTCCCCAGATCCCCCAAAAACAGCACCAGCACAAAGAACAGCCTGGTGATAAAAAACACGATGAACAGGCTCAGCATCCACTCGTGAAAAGGAGTCATCCCCTTCGCCGTACTTAAGCTGCCAATCCCTAACGTAAACACCACCGTTACCCCAATTGAAACAACCAGGTAGCCCCACTTCACGAACCGTTGCCAACTCCGCGACTTCCATCCTTTCGTCAACGTCTTCAACCCGTTGAACACATACCAGTCCATTAAAAAGACGACCACCAGCACAACCAAAAACCACTTCATAAGACCTTTCTGATGCATATCCTTGAGTTATAGATCAAATATAACGCAAATACCGCCCCTCCCATCCATCAAACAACCCTTTGATAAATACCAAACAAATATTAATTTCACCCGGTTATAAAAATCTCCATATGGGACTATTTGATAAAATACGCAACGAGTTTATAGACATCATAGAATGGGTCGACCCATCCACCGATACCATCGTTTGGAAATTCCCCCGTTACAACAACGAGATCAAAATGAACAGCAAGCTCACTGTACGCGAGTCACAGTGGGCGGTATTCATGAATGAAGGCGCCATCGCAGATGTCTTCAACCCCGGCATGTATACCCTTACAACCCAGAACATGCCCCTCCTTACCACGCTGAAAGGATGGAAATATGGCTTCAACAGCCCTTTTAAAGCCGACGTATTCTTCGTCAGCACCCGGCAATTCGTTAATCAGAAATGGGGCACCCGCAACCCCGTCATGCTCCGCGACGCTGAATTCGGCCCCGTACGCCTTCGCGCCTTTGGTAGCTTTGCCTTCCGTGTAAAAGATCCGGGAGTATTTATAAAGGAAGTAGCCGCTACAAACCCGGAATTTACCGTAGAAGGCATCAACGAGCAGCTGCGAAATCTTGCAGTATCGAGAGGCATGGACGCCATCGCAGAAGCAAAGATTCCCGTTCTGGACCTCGCCGCCAATTACGATGAGGTCTCCGCACACATAATGGAAAAGATCAGGGCAGAGTTTAACGAACTCGGTCTCGAGCTCACAAAATTCCTTATCGAAAACATCTCCCTGCCCCCCGAAGTGGAAGCAGCCCTGGACAAACGCAGCAGCATGGGTATCGTCGGCAATCTCGGCGCCTATGCTCAATACCAGGCAGCCAATGCGATGGAAGAAGCAGCAAAGAACCCTGGCGGCGGACTGGCCGGTGCAGGCCTTGGCGCAGGAGTAGGCATGGCCATCGGCAGCCAGCTGGGAAATGTTTTTCAACCAAACACCGTTCAAAACAATGACGGTCCCCCGCCCCTGCCCACCGTTACGCCATTCTATGCCGCCATCGATGGCAAACAAGCGGGCCCCTATACAATGGAACAATTGTCCCAGCTCATAACAGCCGGCACCATTAATCAGCAAAGCCAGGTATGGCACAAAGGTATGCCCGGTTGGGCCTCCGCCAGCACCGTTCCTGAACTGGCCTCCTTATTTAACAACATGCCACCACCCCTGCCCGGCGCATAAAAAATTACGCGTAACATGCCTCAGGTCGAAAGAACCGAAAGTTCCAATCAAACCGAACAATCCGTTACCTCAAATAATACCCTGCAATGCAACAACTGTGGTGCTACCCTCCAATTCGCACCCGGTACCCATCACCTGCAATGCACGTATTGCGGCTCCGCCAATGAGATAGCCGACACGGACAACAGCCCCATCGTTTCCTACGGTTACCAGGACTTCCTGGCAACACAGCAGGGTGTGGGACTCACGCAAATGGCCAGCATCGTCTCCTGTAAGAACTGCGGTGCCACCACCACACTGCCGCCGGAAGTCAACTCCGACAACTGTGTCTTCTGCGCCAGCCCGCTCGTCATCAGCGACTCCGAACATAAGTCCATCACCAAACCGCATTATATCCTACCCTTCCTGGTGCCACAGCCACAGGCCCTCGAAGACTTTCGGAATTGGTTGAAAAAACTCTGGTTCGCCCCGTCTGGTCTGTCCAAAATGGTAGGCGGCAACGCCAGTCAATTCAAAGGGATTTATATCCCCCACTGGAGCTATGACGCCGCCACCGTCTCGGATTACACCGGCAGCCGCGGGGAATATTATTACGAAACAGAGACCTATACGGAGAATGTCAACGGCGAAGACGTCCAGCGCACCCGCGAAGTACGTCATACTGCCTGGTACCGCACCAGTGGCCGCGTCGAAGTCAATTTCAACGACGTCCTTATCTCAGCCAGCAACTCCCTGCCCCCAAAAGTGGCCGGGCGCCTCGAACCATGGGCACTGGATTTGCTCGTTCACTACAACGAACAGTACGTCAGCGGCTTTCGCTCCGAACTTTACCAGATCGACGCAGAAAAAGGCCTTGAAGAAGCCCAAAGACGCATGGCCCCGGCGATCCGGGATTCCATCTGTGCTGACATCGGCGGCGATGAACAACGTATCGATGACGTAGAAACCAATTATTTCAACCTCGGTCTGAAATACCTGCTCCTGCCCGTCTGGATCAGCGCATATAAATACAACAATAAATTATACCACTTCACCGTCAACGCCTGCACAGGCGAAGTCGTAGGCGAACGCCCCTTTAGCACAGCAAAGATCACCGCGGCTGTCATCGCCGGTATCATACTTATAATTTTCATCATCATGGCCCTTAATAAAAACTAGGCCGTAGACGCTTCATCCAATAGATAAAGTATCGACCGGTACGATACCCCTGTGGCCTCGGACAAGGCCATCTCACAGGTTTTACCCGTAGAATAATATCCCGTAACCGGAGACCCCCCCGCAGCACCCGCCGCAGCAACACCCACCGCCTCAGCCGCCTCCGGAGCACAAGCCGCAGCCGTCAGCCCCGGGTAATAAAAACCTCTGTCACCCGCCATCCCGCAACACCCCGCGGCAAAAGGGATCACCGCCTCCTCCGCCGTCAATACACCCAGCTCCTCCAGCTTTTTATAGATCCCCATCTTATGAAGCGAACATACCGGATGAAACACCGCCTTCCCCGGCACCCGGTGAAGCCGCAACTTCGGCATCAGGACGTCCACCGCAAATTCCAGGCTGTCCATTATCTTCATCCCATCAAACCGGACCTTATTCGGATCGGTCAGATACGACCTGCAGGTATGCAGCGAATGACTGCACGAGCTGATGTCTATAACCACCGGGACGCTACCCTGTCTCGTCCACTCCCAGAGCCGATCGATCATCCGGTTCACGGTATACCGATACGCATCCGCAAACCCCTTCGACGAAAAAGCCTGACCACAACAGCTACCCGACATCGCAGGCGGAATAAATAATTCCATCTTCGCCCGCGAAGCCAGCCGCAGGAATACATCCACAATAGAGTCCTTCCGCGAAACATCCTTCCCCATCATCCTCGTGATACAGGTCGGGAAATACACCGCCGAAGGAGCCGCAGCAAATGGCGCCGAAGCTAAAGTCCTCCTAACGGTCACAGGCCCTGTCAGAGACGACGTCCACAACGGAAAAGCAGGCGCAATCCGCCGCAATCCCGCCGTAAGTCGGGTCATCGCCCGCCGCCCAAACATACCATTCACCATCCCCCCAAATCTCAAACCCAACTTCACCATACTCTCCACAAAGGCAAACCGCCTGGCCACTCGCAAAGCCAGCGCATTCGCCCGCTGTGAATGATTCTCTCTTCGCAGGCGTTTGATCAGTTCGCCCGTATTGATCTCCACCGGGCAGTTCGTAGCACACATGCCATCGACCGCACAGGTAGCCATTCCATCATACGCATAATCGGCAACTATCGCATCATGCGTCTCGACATCCCCCGACGCACTCAGCCGCGCCAATGACCGCCGCAGCACGATCCGCTGCCTCGGCGTCAGCGTAAAATTCCTGCTCGGACAGCTCTGCTCACAATACCCGCACTCCACACATTTATCCACCTCTTCTTCTACAACAGGCAAAGACTTCAGATGCTGCAAATGACAGTTCTTATCCTCATTCAGAATGACACCCGGATTGACAATATTATCCGGATCGACCAGTGCCTTTAATTCCTTCATGATCTGGTACGCAGCCTCACCCCATTCCGCTTCCACATACGGAGCAACCTGCCGGCCCGTGCCATGTTCCGCCTTCAAAGCGCCACCATACCGGTTAATAACCAGGTCTGCCAGCGCATCATTAAAAGCCCCAAAGAATCGTATCTCCTCCTCCGTCCCCACAGCCTGAGAAACGACAAAATGAAGATTCCCATCCCCCGCATGCCCAAACACAATGGCATTGTCGTATCCAAACCGGACAAACAGCTCCTGCAAAGATTCTATCGTCTCTCCAAGCCTGTCCAACGGCACAGCGACATCCTCCAGCATGACCGAAGTCCCCTTCGCACGCACCGCAGCCACAGAAGGATACATCCCCTTCCGCAGCTTCCAGTATACTGCCCGGTCATGCTCACCGGACGTAAAATCCGTTCTATAGATCAGCGGCAAAGCCCCCATCTCCAATAAAGCCGCCGACAAAAGCCCCTCCAACTCCACCAACGAAGTTGCCTGGTATTCACACAACACACATGACGCGCCGGCAGGCAGATCCCTCACAAACAAGGGAGTTATAGCCAAATGCTCGATACTCCGCAACGCCGCCCGATCCATAAATTCCAACGCCGCCGCACCCGTGCCCTTCAGCGTCGGAATAGCATCACAGGCACTGCGAGGCGATTCAAAAAACAACAAAGCCGCACTCTTCAGCGGCTTGTCCGGTAGCGTACGCATCACCGCCTCAGCGATAAAACCCAGCGTCCCCTCCCCGCCGATCATCAAATGCGCCAGGATATCCAGCGGATGCTCATAATCGACAAAAGCATTCAACCCATATCCTACTGTATTTTTTATCTGGTATTTCTCCCTTATCCGGCTCACCAGCACCGCATCCGAAACAACACGTTGCCGCAGGTTCTTTATCCCGTCAAAAAGGCCACCCGATTCAAACCGCCCATAATCCGCGTCAACCTCCGTGTCAAATACCGACCCATCGGCCAGCACAAATTTTATATGAGAAAGTGTATGGTAAGAATTATCCGACACCCCGCAACACATCCCGCTCGAATTATTCGACAGGATGCCTCCCATCATAGCCGATTGTATCGAAGCCGGATCAGGACCGATCTTACGGCTATAAGGCCGCAAAACATGATTTACAACCGCTCCCGTGACGCCCGGCTGTACCCGGACAACAGCGCCGGAAGCCTCGACGCGAACCATCGGCCAGTTCCTCGAAATATCCGCCAGTATCCCATCCGTCACAGCCTGCCCCGAAAGACTCGTCCCCGCCGTCCGGAACGTAACCGACGTCCCCATTTTTTTTGCTATCCGGAAAAGTATACACACCTCCTCCACGGACTCCGGAAACACCACCGCCCGGGGAACCAGCGTGTAAAAACTGGCATCGGAAGAATAAGCATGCCGGTCTATCAGCCTTACCTTTAGCCGCTCAGCCGGAAAATGAAGCCGTAGTTCCTCCACTACTGGATCCGTCTTTTTCATCGCACAAATCTAAGTTCTATCCGCTTTCGTCTTATATTTAATTATGAATCGCCCGATCATATTATTTTTTATTGTTGCCTGTGTCCTCGCCTGTTCTTTCGCTTGTGATCATCCGCATCCAGCGCCCTCACCGTCACCATCACTGACCGCGGACTCCGCCATTTTAAAGATGCACGTAGACTCCGGCTTTGCCATAAAGCTCGTCGCAGCCGAACCATTGATTGCCGCTCCGGTTGCCCTCAGCTTCGACGAAAAAGGAAGGATCTGGGTGGTGGAAATGATGGCCTATATGCCAGACACATCAGGCACAGGAGAAGATGCCCCCACCGGTAAAGTGGTCATACTTTCCGATAAAAATGGCGACGGACTGATGGATGACAGCAAGGTTTTCCTGGATTCCCTCGTCCTGCCCCGCGCCATCTGCCTCATAGATAGTGGTATCCTCGTGGCCGAACCGCCAAAGCTCTGGTATTATAAGATCAGCAACGACAAGCCGGTCGGCAAAACGCTCGTAGACTCCGATTATGCCGCAGGAGGCAATGTTGAACACCAGCCCAACGGCCTCTTTCGGGCCCTCGACAACTGGATCTACAACGCCAAATCAGCCAAACGATATAAGAAATACGGCGACCACTGGCTGATAGAAAAAACCCACTTCCGCGGACAATGGGGTATCACACAGGACAACGCCGGACACCTGTATTACAACACCAACTCCGAAAATCTCCTTGGCGATTACTTCCCGCCCGGACTTGGCGCAGCCAACGAACATCAGCGTACCGTGGCTGGATTTTCCGAACACATCGTCAGCGACAACCGCGTCTATCCCGCCAGACCCAACACCGGCGTCAATCGCGGTTACCAGCAAGGCATACTCGACGACAGCGGGAGATTAAGAGAATTTACCGCCGCCTGCGGCCCGGTGATCTACAATGGCAGCCTCTTCCCAAAAGCCTATGAGGACAACGCCTTCGTCGCAGAGCCCGCCGCCAACCTGGTAAAGAGAGACATCCTCACCACAACCGGTTACATTACAACAGGCAGGGAAGCAGACGGAAAAAAGGAATTTCTCGCCAGCGAAGACGAACGCTTCCGCCCCGTCAACCTCTACACCGGACCCGACGGAGCTCTCTACATCGTAGACATGTACCGGGGTATCATCCAGCATAAAACCTACCTCACCCCCTATCTGAAGAACGAAATAAAAGACCGCGCCCTGACAAAACCACTCAACTGCGGGCGCATCTATAAAGTCCTGCCGGCAAACACCACCACCCGGCAAATCATATTCCCTAACGACCCCGACAGCCTCGTACAACTCTTACAGGACCCCAATGGGGTCGTCCGCAGCAAGGCGCAGCAGCTGCTGGTAGACAGCAAAAACAAACGCGTGGTGCCCGCATTAAAACAATTTTTAAAAAACACACAAGCCCCCATCCCGCTCATCCATGCCCTCTGGACCCTCGAAGGCCTCAAGGCCCTGCAGAAAGAAGACATCCTCCCCCTCCTGCAAAACCCGGACTGGACCATCCGCCAGCAAGCCCTGACATTGATCAATAACAACAACTATCGTCCATATCTGCCCGCACTCAAAAAGCTCATCGACAACGAAGACACCCTCGCCGCGCCCTACATCGCCTTTTCCATCAACGACCCGCAGCTCCAGGCCAGGCTCCGCCGCAAATACCCCCACAACATCTACGTCGCCGACGCCATCATCAGCAACCTGTATAATAAGGAAGCACAAACCCTCGGCTCCGATACGACTCTCGCCCTCAACCGGCGACTGAAAAAAGTCCTCGCCGATGTCGAAAAGGCCAAAAACAACAGCAATCAAAAAAGCCTTGCAAAAAAATATCCCCGCGGAGCAACTATCTTCCAAACCGTCTGCCAGGCCTGCCACGGCGCCGACGGCAATGGCACCACAGCGCTCGCCCCGCCGCTCAATGGCTCCAACTGGGTACAGGGCGATAAGAACAAGCTCATCCCCATCGTACTCTATGGCCTCACAGGCCCCGTACGCATCGCAGGAAAATTATATAAGTCTCCGGAGATCAATGGCGACATGCCCGGCATCGGCTCCAACAAAGATTTCTCCGATGAAGATATCTCCCAGGTCCTGAGTTTTATCCGCAGCTCCTGGAACAACAAGGCCGGCGGGATCAATGCAGCAGATATCGGCCCCATCCGCGAAAAATATAAGGACCGCCAAAAACCCTTTACCATGGAGGAGCTCGATCACTAAAACCAATCCACGACGATGACAAAATAACCCGGGTTGAAAACAACCTCTTCCGCCACTCTCGACCAGAACGGTCAGCAGCATGACGCCCGGCGCCTTACACCATAAGATCCCTTATCCCGGGATTACCTTTCCCAGCTGCTGCACCAGCGACAAAAGATTACCAACACCCCAATGATCCGTTATCATTCCATCTCTTACCCGCATGACATCCACCGACTCAAAATGTATCTTCCGCCCCGTAGCAGCTATCCCAAACAACATCCCAAGATGTGTCCCATAGTAGGTCTTAAAAGTCGTAACCTTATCCCCGTCAGTCGTCTGCCAGTGGATCACCGCATAAAAGTCGGGAAAGGCCGTACGAAGCATTTGATAAAGCGTCCTCACACTTTCCCGGTCCGCCTTAAATCCGCCAGGCTGTGGTGTATGATCGATAAAGTCCGGAGCAAACAGCTCCTCGAAAACAGAAAAATCCCCCTCGCTTTGAACTTCCTTCGTATTTCGCCGGACGACAGCCATCCCGACATCGGGTGTCCTGTCTTCTCCATAAGGAAACAGATCCCCGTTCTTCTCAAGCCATTGTCCAAACGAAGTCACCGGCAACCCATAACTTTTCACAGCGCTTATATCCACATCATAACCCACCTGGTTGCCCCACTCCTGGAAATTGGCTAAAGCAGGGTCCATCCCTTTTTTCACCGCCTCCTCCTCATTGATGGATCCGGCCCTTATCCGGCTTCCTCTAAACCAGTTAAGACATTCCGCCACTTCCGACATCTTCAGCTCATCGCCAGCCAGATCCATTGTTTGCCCGCCAAATCGTTCAGGATCGTCAAAAGCGGCCATCGCAAAGGTCCCGATGTCCTCAACGGCCACCATCTGCAACTTTGTGGTTGGCTTAAAGACAGTTATCAGGTTGGTACTATCGAGCAGCGGAAAAATAAAAGGCACTTTGGGCGGAATAAGATTGTCCATAAAGAAAACCGGTCTTATTATCGTCCAGACCGGGAAACCGGCATTCCGAACGACCCCTTCGCCATGCTCCTTGTCAATCCAATACTTCCTATTCCATCTGCCGTCGTCCCACCCGGGAAAACTACCCTGCTCTCCCGCCCGGTTGACCGAACTATGTACGACGTGCCGAACACCCATTTTCATGGCCGCAGCTACAAGTATGCTGACATGCCTTTTCTCCGAATCGGACCCATCATCCATCCCCTGTACCGAAAAAAGCCCATACACTCCTCGCAACGCCTCTTCCAAAGAAACGCTGTCCTCCATATCAGCCACTACCACCTCGGCTCCCGCTTTTCTTAACTCTTCAGCCGCTGCACTGTTTAGTGAAGCAGCCCTGACCGTTACCCGGACCCGATTATTGTTCTTCAGTAAAGCCCTTGCTACGGCTCCCCCCTGCGATCCGGTGGCCCCGGTCACCAGGATAATACTTTCTTTCATCAACATTTTTGATAGATTATTTATATCCCAAAATTCCATCAACCGCGGTATAACAGGGATGATATAAAACAAGAAATCGGCTTGACATAGATCAATCCGGTGCAAAACAGGAAATAGCCGGCCCTATTTACTAAGAAGTTGTTTCCGCACCCTGCTCAGCGTCTCCGGACTAAGACCAAGATAGGACGCCAGCATATTTTGCGGAAAACGATGCAGGAATTCAGGGTTGCTTTCCATCAGGTAGATCACCTTCTCCCCGGCAGTATAACTTATGGTCGCCTCGATCCTCTTTTGCGACGCGATATAACTTCTTTCATCCAGTATTTGTCCAAGCTTTACAAACGATGGCGAATTCTTTTTCAGCTGAGCCATTTTCTCAGGCGTAGTCACCAGCAGATCACAATCCTCAACCGCCTCTATCGTATACCTGGAAGGAGTAAGAGACACAAAACTCTCCCGGTCACTCATCCACCAGCCCTCGATCCCAAACCGGACAATATGTTCGATCCCCTTCTCATCGGTAAAATATTGCTTCATAGCCCCCCTCGCTATAAAGGCCATATATGTACAAATACTGCCCTCATGCAAAAGGAATTTCTTCTTCCTCACCAGTTTAAGGCTAAAGGCATCCACCAGGAATTTATACTCCTCATCAGGCATAATGGAAGAAGTGACCCTGTTGATATAATCCCTGAGTAATTGTTGCATCCCCAAAAATACGCAATACCATAAATAGGGTGGAAAATAGTCGTAACGGTTAATTAACGCCAAAAACAACTATAATTAAATATAAATCAAACATATACATATAACAAACAAAATCAAAAAGGCAAATTCGACCCAACCCAATATTGTTATTTATGCAGCAGAATCAGCCATTATAGCCGAATATAACGTACCATTGCCAGAAAGAACGCATGGGGCAGCCCCCCAGGGAAATTTATAAACCCGATTATTTATGACTGAAGGAAAGTTTTTGGCGCTTTGGACGAAGTATTTACCCGCTATCAGAATTATGCTTAAGAAGGCAATTAATGAGGAACAGCAGATCACCCTCAGTAAAATGGAACTGCAATCCGTTGACAACAGAAAGAATGTAAATTTCTCTTTCGACCTGCCAATATCAAACGGCAAAATGGAAAACAGCCTCGCCGTCGCACAAATAGGCAAGGATCTTTTCGCCGTACTCAACGGCGACTCCGCCGTAAGGAGCTTCATGGCCGAGAAAAAGATCAACATCCAAATGACAAGAGCATCCCTGCTGACATTCAAATGCACCGACCTCAGCACTGCAGAAGCAGAAGCATAAATTTATAGATTTAAGGCCGCTCCGTAAGGAGCGAGCCTTCATTTTCATTTTACTATTTCTTCTATAGCCTCCACCAGAGCCTGCAACAGTTCAGTCTCCGGCACCTTTCCTTTCTCTTCAGCCGGCATCAGCGCCCGCCAGTTACCCTCCTCATCCCGCTCAAAGACCACCATCGTATCCCTGACATTCACATGCAAGCCATAAGTATACCCCCGCCGCACCAGGCTGGCCTCAAATTGCAGTTCCGCACCTCTATATACAACCGGGATAAAAAATACATCTTCCATAACTATTACAACAATTCATTCATCTCCTTCCAATGATAAACCTTCACCTTTTCCGTCTGCACCCCCGCAGCCGCATTATTCATCGCCCTGGCAATAGCCGCCCCCCCGATCCCCCTGTATTTGCTTGAGCCAAAGACCGGATTGATCACCCTGAATAACCCGATCAGGAACCTCTCCAACGGCCGGCTCTCCTTCCGGTCTCCCATGATCATCGACGGACGAAAAATATGCGTATGCTCAAGACCCAGCGCTATGATATCCCGCTCCGTCTCCCCTTTCGTCCGTACATAAAAGATACCCGATCCCGCATTTGCCCCAACCGCAGTAACCACAAAGACAGCCTTCGCCCCGCTCTCCTTTGCGGTCTTCGCCGCTAAGACCGGGTAGTCATGATCGATCTGGTAATATAGCTTCTCATCCGGAGTTTTTTTCTTAGTCGTCCCAAGCGTGATAAACACCTCGTCTGCCTGAATTCCCGCTTTCAGATCCGGCAAACTGGCATAGTCACCGATCAGCGTTCTCAACCTGGGATGGCTAATGTTCAGATCCTTCCGGACGACCACCGTCACTTCGGAATAATCAGGGTTATTCAACAGGTCCTTAAGAAGACAAGATCCCACGAACCCGCTGGCACCAAAAAGAATGGCTTTTTTCATAACGGCCAAATTTAGCGATTCTCACCCATCTACCCTATAAATCCCGGAACCCGCCATCGAGCACCAGGTCACCCCCGGTCATATAGGAAGAGTCCTCAGAAGCCAGGAACAAAAATCCCTTCGCCATTTCTTCTACCGTTCCCCCTCTCTTCAATGCTACGGCATTGGCAAAGAATTCCTCCATGGCATCCGCCTGCTCTTTGGCAAAACCTGCCTTTTCAAAGATGGGCGTATTGATCGAACCAGGTGATAAAGCATTTACCCTGATCTTCCGTCCAGCCAGCTCAACAGCAAAAGCCCTTACCAGCGCACGCTCCGCCGCCTTTGTCGCAATATAGGCCGAGCCTCCCGCAAGACCCTTTTCCGAAACAGTGGAGGAAGTGATGACGATGGAAGCCCCATCATTCAAATAAGGCAACGCCTTCTGCACGGTAAAGAAGACCCCTTTGTAATTGATATCGCTGAGCCGATCGAAAAGCTCTTCCGTATACTGCTCCAATGGCGAGAAACCAACAATACCCGCATTCACCACCAGGACATCTATCTTGCCAAACGTACTCTTGACCCTCTCATACAAGGGTTCGAACTGCTGCACTTCCGCAACATTCCCAACCAGTCCAAGAGCGTTGTGCCCGATCTCCGCAACAGCTTCCGTAATGGTAGCCTCATTCCGGCCCGTAATGGTTACCTTCGCGCCTTCGCTTGCAAATAATTTTGCTACTCCCAATCCAATGCCGCTATTACCACCGGTAATCACAGCAACTTTGTTCTTTAATTTAAGTGACATACTGTTTTGTTTTAACAGCACAAAGTTGCACCCGTTCCGAACGGCAAAAAATCAACTGGCTTACAAAATTCCGTTCAACTACTTTAACTTTTTGGGGATCGCCGCATTGCGTTTGGGAAGCTTGTTATTGCGGATCTGCGAAAGGAATTGGGTCGTCATACCCAGGTAAGAAGCCACCGCATATTGGGGAAGACGCTGCGCCACCGCGGGATAAGTCTCAAGAAAGGCGTTGTAACGCTCCTCCGCAGTCATCGTCAGCGTCGAGATGATCCTCCGCTGATGAAAGGCCGCCGTCCGCTCCGCACCTATTCTGAAAAAGGTCTCGATCTTATGATATCTCTCCTTCAGGTCCTTTTCTGCTTGATATGTGATCTGTAAGACCGTACTGTCCTCCAGCGCCGCTACGAACATCGTCGCCGGCCGCTGATAAATAAAACTATTGATATCGGAGATCCACCAGTCCTCGATGGCAAATTGTATAGTATGGTCCACCCCATCCGGCCCGATCACATAAGAACGAAAGGCCCCCTGCACAACATACGTCCGGTGAAGAGCCGTAAACTCAGGCTGAATGATATACTGCTTCTTTTTGACCTTCCTCAGCCTGAACCCCGAAATCAGCTCCGTCATCTCCTCCGCAGTAAGAGCCACCTTCTTTATAATATGCTGTTTAAAAAGCTCGATCTCGTCCATGATATTGAAGATACAAAAATCAATAGTATCTTTAGTCTATCCCCAATACGTAAAAAATTGAACCCCCGCCTCATCTGCCTCCTGCTCATCACCAGCTTCACCAGTTGCTCGATAGTCAGCAAACAATACTATTACCTACCCGACCCGCCTCGTCCCATCGTAAAGGATCATTCCAGCTATATTAAAATGATCCTCCCTCAATTCACTATCACCGATACTTCCGGCAAAACCCTCGCAAACCTGGCCACCAGCAACGGCATCGGTATACCCCTTTTTGCAGGCCCCCCATATATCCCGGTCCTGCCCGTCGCCATCGTCAGTGTCTTCTACAAACAAATTCATTATTTTGTAATGGACCTCCGGATAACAGGCAGCGACGCAAACCTCGCAAAACTGGCCATCGACACAAACAATTGTTACATGCTCGTCGACGGTACAAAAAAGATCCTGCTAAAAGCACATCAACTTTTAATGGACAGACCCGGAGAATACGACTATCGACTGTCCGTCCCCATCCGGTATGCAAAAATTCGCAGCCTTACCATATCAACCGGCAATCCCCTGCTCGACCGATCGCTAAACAACGTCATCTTCCATCGCAAAAAAAGGCTCACCCACTCGATCATCGGCCCGAGCTAAACTGCGTCTTCGGCTATACCCCCTCCGGCAACCCCACCTTAGCCGCCGCAGCTCCGCCACGCAACCCCACCTTACTCCCCGAAAATGCATAATAAAGGATAAAGACATAACAGGGAAAGAGACAAGCACAAAAGGCTGTATTATTTGGAAGATGCAGATTATCCTTCAAAGCCCCATACAAAGGTGGCACTATCGCCCCTCCGACTATCCCCATGATCAGCAGGGCCGAACCAGACTTGGTAAACTTCCCCAGCCCCTCCAGCGCCAACGGCCATATGGCAGGCCACATCAGGGAGTTCGCCAGCCCCAGCAGGGCGATAAAAGTGATGGCGACATAGCCTGTACTAAAAAGTATCCCTACCCCAAAGACAAGCCCCAGAACAGCGCAGATCCGCAGCGCCGCCGACTGGCTCAGATAACGGGGGATGGTAACAATGCCGACAATATACCCCGCCAGCATGGCCACCAGCGTAAACGTCGTAAAGTATTTGGTCTGATCCAGCGGCAACCCCATCGCCTTCCCAAAAGTACCGATGCCATCCCCTGCCAGTACCTCCACACCCACATAAAAGAAGATACACAACACACCCAAAAGAAGATGAGGGAACTCCAGGATACTTTTCTTCACTTTGTCCCCATCGCTGGCAGCTGCATCGTCCTTTCCATCCATATGGATCTCCGGCAGCGAAGACACCTTGATCATCAATGCCAGCACAACAAGGATCCCCGCCATCACCACATACGGGACAATGACCCTCCCCGCCAGCTGGTCGAGTATCGCAGCCTTCTGCCCCGCATCGGTCGTAGCATGGACCTGCAGTTCAAGAGCAGTAGCATTCTTCAGCACAATGGCGCCAACGATCAGTGGGCTCAGCGCCCCGGCTACCTTATTACAAATACCCATTATGCTTATCCGCCGGGCAGCGCTTTCGCGTGGGCCAACTACAGTGATATAAGGATTGGAAGCCGTTTGAAGCAGCGCCATCCCCGTAAACTGAACAAACAGCGCCGTCAGGAAAAGAGGAAAACTACGTACGGAAGCAGCCGGTATGAATAGCAAAGAGCCCACCGCCATCACCAATAACCCCAGCGCCATTCCATTCTTATATCCTGTCTTTTTCAGGATCAGCGCACTCGGAATGGCCAGACAAAAATAGGCGATATAAGAAGCAGACGTCACAAAGAAGGCCTGCACATCCGTATGCAGCTCGCAAGCCAGCTTAAGAAAAGGGATCAGCGTCCCATTCAGCCAGGTCACAAAGCCAAAAACAAAGAAAAGGATCCCGATGATCACAATGGCATTTCCGGAACGCCGGGTGGGGGCAGCAATAGTTGTTGTACTCATATCTGGTATTAGGTACCCAATATAAAGATTTTGTGATCATCCACCGCCCCGATCAGATATCAAACGATTGCATAGATCAGTTTTCATCTCCGACGGCGGCCCTTCGGCGCAGCCGGTTATTTCGGACAACCAAAAAGATAACCCCGGCTAAAACCCCAACGGCTCCCCCCGCATAACTAAAATTATGGATCGACCCCACCGTGATATAAGCCGTCCGGTCTTTCAGATCCAAAGGCATCCACCAGCTTACCCCCTTCTCCGCCAGCACATAATGCCCATAAAGGCCCCCGGCCACACCAGCCAGGATAACCACCAGCAAAACCAGCCACAAGGCCTGCAGAACGGAAGAGAACATGCTATCCGCATCCGGAAAGATAAAGCCGACAAGCCCCAGGACCACCCCAATCAAAACCCCCATCCACCACGTCGCCTTCACACCCGTCATCACCACCGCACTCCGCGGCTGCGTCATATGCTGCGCCGCAGCCGAATCCGCCAGGTTGAACTGGATAAACTTGAATTTCGTATAATACTCCGGGCTGATCGAATAGGTCACCTGGTCATGCCCGACACCATAGATCGCGGCAATCACAGTAGCGACCAGGATTATAAGAAAGAAAATGGCAAATTTTCGCATTTATAAATATACGAAATTCCCTTCTCCCTTAATTATACCCCGGATTCTGTGTCAGCGTATTCTTCCCATTCTTCTCCGTCAGATCCATCTGCTCCAACGGGATCGGATACTTCTCATTCTTATTCGGAGTAAAATGAGCCCCTATCACATCCGTGGCCAACTGCGATTCGTAACTAAAATAAGCATTCAACACAGTCGGCGCCAGCCCCCACCTCACCAGGTCAAAATACCGGTACCCTTCCATCGCCAATTCCAGCTTCCGCTCAAAATAAATAGCCTTTAAAGCATAATCGGCACTCCCGAATGCCCCATCCGGATAAGGACTGATCTTATAGTTCGCCGCCAGATCCCCACCAAACCCCGCCGACGGATCCGTATCATCAGCATACGCATACACCCACGCCTCCGGATGTAAAGCCATCCGGTTCCGCACCCGGTTGACATACTCCTCGGCCTGGTCAAGATGCCCCAGCTGCGCTTCCACTTCCGCAGCCATCAGCAGCACGTCGGCAAACCGGATCACAAATACATTTATCGCAGAGCCCGGCGCCCATTGATTCGCATCCCCATCCGTAGCCTGACTCGCACTCCAGTACACATTCTTCTTAGGAGCATATGGACCGGCATAACGCTGATCACGAACCCAGTCCTGACCCGTATAAATACCCCAGTCGAGATAAGGTATCGCCCGGCGCCCAACGGTCCAGTCAAGCCGCGGGTCGAGATTGCCCGCATCGGGAGTAAAAGGATCCCCCGACAGCAGCCCCTTGTCATTTTTTACAGGATAGTTATTGTAATTATCGAGATAAGGAAGCCCATTGCCGTCCGTCCGGAAAGAGTTCACCAGGTCAAACGACGGCTGGAAGAAGCCGCAACAGGGAAAAGGACTGCTTCCTCCATAAGGAAAGTTCAGGGCATCCCCCTGGTTACTGTTCGCTATCGAGCCATTCCCGATATTGGCTGCCATCTCGATCACGAACACAGCTTCCGGATTCGCATTCTCAAACTCAGGCATATAGTTGTGTTCAAAAGCCGGGTTCAGATCGTACGCGATCCCATTGGAGGTCTTGCCCGAATTGATCACGGCGGTAAACAACGGTTCGGCGTCGGAATATTTCTTCTCATAGAGATAAGTCTTCGCCAGGTAAGCGGCAGCCGCCCACTTATTTGCACGCCCCACCTCTGTCTGTGATTCCGGAAGACTATCATACGCAAATTTAAAATCCGCTTCTATCTTCGGCCAGATATCTATCGTATTGGTCGGTGTATAATCCGTCGTGGTTTCATCTATCCACGGCAGGTTACCAAACACCCGCTTGAGATCGAAATAATAATGCGCCCGCAGAAACCTCGCCTGTGCCTTGAGATTCGTCGCCTCCTCAGCAGGAATGTCCTTAGCAAGCGGCACATATTTCAGCACATTATTGCAACGGTTGATCCCCTCATACACCACGACCCACTTGTCGTTCAGCACACTGTTACTTGGATCGACAGTAAAATTTATCAGCGGGATAAAGACGATCTGATCCGTCCCATCGCTTCCCTTATGCGCATCCCCCCCGGCCACACTTCCCAACAGCCAGTTGCTGGGTGACACTCCCCACGAATTACCGCCATTCAGCGCAATCAGATCACCGGCATTATCAGCCTGACCATCCAAGGCACCATATGCGCCTATCAGCAAATTGCTGACCCCGGCCCCGGTTTCCAGCGTGTTGCCCAGAAGCGACCCCTGCGGCGCCCTTTCCAGGAATGACTTCTTACAGGAAACAGCCATCATCGCACCCGCCAACAGTATATATAGAGAAATTCTTGAGTTCATAAAAGAGTTTTTTTCCGGTTAACGACTAAAATTTAAGACTTACGCCAACAAGATATTGCCTGGAATTAGGATAAGCGCCCTCATCGATCCCAAACTCCGTGACCCCATTCCCGTTGATCTCAGGATCCTTCCCCGAATACTTGCTGATGGTAAAGAGATTGGTCGCCTGTACATAAAACCGCAGGCTCTGAACGCTGAATTTTTTTAAAAAGCCCTCCGGAAGTGAATAGCCAAGCAGAATATTCTTCGCCCTCAGGTATGACCCGCTTTCGATATAATAGGAATTAGGCTCCGCATTCGTGCTCGCATAACCGACATTCTCCTGGATCGGCGCCTTTGCATTCATATGGGTAGGCGTCCAGGAATCATATAAAGCAGTATGGCTCTTGGACCCGGCAAAAGACGGATAGAAATCAGTCCACCATCTTACCTGGTTCCAGATCTGGTTGCCCTTCACGCCATAGAAGAATATGCTGAAGTCAAAATTCTTATAGGTCGCCCCCAGGTTGATGCCATAATTGAATTTCGGGTTAGGATTTCCCAGGAAGGTACGGTCCGCTTCTGTTATCAGCCCATCGCCGTTTACATCAGCATAACGGAACCGGCCTACACCCTCATCGGTCTGGTAGATCGCTGCAGGGTCACCGGTAGCATGCTGCGCACCCTGATCCGCACTGGCCAGATCGGCTGCATTATTCCAAAAACCTGCGATCTTATATCCATAAAAAGAACCCAATGGATGCCCTGCCTGGTTACGGATGAATTGGGCGCCGAAATTTCTGGTCGCACCGGACAGGAAATAGTCCGTGCTTTGCGTCACTCTGGTTATCCTATTGTTGAAGGAAGTAAAGGTCAGCACGGTGGAGAGACGCCAGTCACGTCCGATATTCTTCTTGCCGCTGATCGAAAAATCCACCCCTTTATCGCGCATAGCAGCCACATTCTGGTAAGGGACCGTCCCCGTCCCATATGTCCCCGGCAGGGTCGGATTGTAGAGCAGGTCCTTGATATCTTTTATATAATAGTCCGCGGTGATATCGATGGCGCCTCTGAATAAGCTGGCATCGATCCCGATATTGGTGTTGCCGTCCTTTTCCCACTTCGCATCCGGGTTCCCGATCTGGCCGACAGAGAACCCCTGCACTACCGAAGTATTCGTACCGGAAAGATCATAATACGAATTGTTCTTATTGCCCGAGAACGTATAGTAGGCATTATCTGCCCCCAGGTTGATCTGGTTGCCCATGATACCCCATCCGCCGCGGATCTTCAGATCCGTAAGCCACGGGACATCTTGCAGGAATTTCTCCTGTGACAGCCTCCACGCCGCCGTGATAGCCGGAAAGACGCCATAAGGATGAGCTTTCAACTTCGACGACCCATCCCTGCGCACCGTAGCGCTGATCAGGTACTTATCATTGTAGGCATAGTCCAGCCTGCCAAACTGCGACCAAAGTCCATATCCTCCGCGTGTGCTGGCAGCCGTTATGCTTCCGGAAGCCGTTGTCAGAGTGGTATAAGCCGGATCAAAGGAAAAATAGCCATACCCGGTTGCACTCAGGGTCTGCGATTCTTCATCATAAGACTCGACCCCGCCCAATACCTTTATACTGTGTACTCCGCCGATAAGGGTGTGGTAAGCCAGCGTATTCGTCCAGGTCCAGTTATATCCCGAGTAGGAAGATTCAGCATAGGAATTGGTCAGCGTATTCTCCTTGTTCTCATAGGTAGGAAAGTTGAAAGAATGCGCATAACCGCTATAATCCTCTCCACCAAAGCTCGTATGAACAGTAAAGTTTTTCAGTATGTCCACATCCGCATACACATTCCCAAACAACCGCCGGTCAAGCCCTTTGTTATCTGCAGTACGTTTTAACGTAGCCACCGGGTTGGGCGAGTCGCCAAGGGACGCATCGGAATTAGTTCCTCCGTAGTTGCCCATGATGTCATAAACCGGTATGATGGGCTGATTCCTGAACGAGTAACCGATCGCGCTGCCGCCATCCAGGGCGGTCACTTTTGGATTGTGCGAGTTGGTATAGGACAGATTCTCACCGATACGAATATTCTTTCCGATCGTGAAAGCGGTATTACTCCGTATCGCATACTTCTTCAGGTAAGTATTGATTATTACGCCCTGCTGGTCGAAGTAGTTGAAGGAGAAAAGATACCTCGCATTATCGGTTGCTCCGCTTACACTCAGGTTCTGATTGGTGATAGGCGCCGACCTCGTGATCTCCCTGAACCAGTCCGTCCCGGCTTTATTGGCGCGGGTGATCTGGTAAAAACCATTCGGATCATTCGGATTGGTAAAATTTGGGTTGACAAAATACAGCGAAGGGTCCACAGACGGGTCTCCGTCATGCGCCCCCGCCGGGCTGATATAATCCGGTAATGTTGGCGTAGGTCCCGAACCGTAGAGAATATCCGGAGCACTGGCATCTACCGGTGTCCCCGAATTCGCCAGGGCATTAAACTTCAGCTGGGCCATATCCTGCGGACTCAGCGTATGCCAGACATTATTCCGCGTGACTGTTTGTGTACCGGTATAGCTATCATAGGACACTACCGGCCTGCCATTCTTGCCCTTCTTAGTGGTCAGGATTATCACCCCATTGGAAGCTCTCGATCCGTAAATAGAGGCAGCGCCGGCATCTTTTAAGATCTGAACGGAAGCGATATCATTGGGATTCAGATCGGCAATATTCAAGGTCGGTACCCCATCCACTACGAACAGCGGTGTATTGTCACCAAAGCTATTGATCCCCCGGATCCGTATCTGCGGGGTCTCACCCGGCTGACCTCCTCCGATGATGGTTACCCCCGGGGCCTGTCCCTGCAGCTGGCTCGTGATCTGGTTGGTCGGCTGTTTGTTCATATTCTCCACATTCACTACCGATACAGCCCCGGTAATATCTTTTTTGGCTACGGACACATACCCCACGGCTACCACTTCCACATCACTCAATTGTTTCGTACTTAGCTTCAGGGAAAGATTATAGTTGCTCTTCCCTTCCAGCACAGTGACCTTCTCCGTATTATAACCCACATAGGAGATCAGCAGGACATCCCCGGGACTCGCTTCGATGCTGAATCGCCCGGCCGCATCCGTCTGGGTGGCCGCAGCCTTACCCAATAAGCTCACCGTTGCATTGTTCACCGGCTTGCCAAGCTCGTCGACCACCGTGCCTTCGATCTTCCGAAAATCAACGGCCGGAGGCGCATCAGAACGGACAGTCTTATTCTCCTCCTTTCTTACGACAATGCTTTTGTCGACAATGGTAAAGCTGAGGGCCTGCTTCTTAAAACAGATATCCAGCACCTCCTTCAATGGTGCATCCTTTACATAGATATTTACCTTTTCGGTTTGCTGCAGCCATTCATTCTTATAAAAGAAATTGTACCCGGTCTGATAATGGATCTCTCTGAACACCTTCTCCAGGGAGATGTTTTTCCCGGAAAGCGTTACCGTCTGAGCGAGGCCGGAAGCAGTGACCTGGGTCAAACCCGCTAGTAGTAAGATACTTGTGAATTTCATGATCAGCCAGTTCTGTGTACTAAGCAAGCTCCGCCCGCGCGAAACTTTGCAAAAAGCAGTTAAATGCATAGTTTTGGTCAGTTTGGGTCCGCCCGGATGACCTCCGGGTCGAACGGGTTCGTAATAGAGTTGTCTCTCCAGACTATTTATTCGACAGGGCTCATATCGGCCGGAAGTGCTTCGACCCACTTCCGGTTTTTATTGATTCCCTATGACGATCTTCTTTGATTCGATGGTAAAGTGCACGCCGCCATACTCCAGCATCTTCAGCACCGTAAGAGCCGGCGTATTACGACTGATCATACCCGAAAAATGCCCTTCCGGCTTTTTCCCTCCCTCATACACTACTTCCACATCGTACCAGCGGCTTATCTGCCGCATGATGGATTCTATATCAAGATTCTTAAAGTTGAAGATCCCTTCCTTCCAGGCCATTACTTCCTCCAGGTCAGGCTCCGGGTCAAGCTTCAGAGAACGCTCAGCCCCGCCGGCCACCGCCTTTTCCCCGGCTGCCACAGCCTGCTGCCCCGGTCTCAGCAACACCGCCTGTCCTTCCGATTCAACCTTAACAGCCCCTTCGATCAGCGTGGTTCGGACAACCCGTTCATCATGATAGGCATTGATGTTTAAATGCGTTCCCAACACCTGCACCCGGACTCCATTCACACTTATCGAAAAAGGCATGGCCGTATTCCTGGCGATCTCAAAATACCCCTCCCCCGTCAGTTCCACTGACCTGTCCTTACCGCCAAACGTCGTCGGGAAGTGCAGCGAGGAAGAAGCATTCAGCCATACCTTGCTGCCATCCGACAAAGCAAGCTGGTATTGCCCTCCACGCGGGGTCGTTATCGTATTATAAGCCACAGCCTGCTGGTTGCCGCTTACTGCATGATAGATCAGCGTCCCGCTGTCACCCCCTTTTACGATCTGCGCATTCCCGTCCCTGGCTATATCTCCTTTTTTACAATCGTCCAGGCTGATGGTAGCTCCGTCCGCCAATGTCAGTATGGCCTTGTTCCCACCCGGCGGGATATCCCTGACAATGACAATATTTTGTCTTGGCGCCATGACCCTGACCGGAGCCGGCTTCTTTTTTACAAGGGCCACCACCATTCCCGCAGCTATCAACAGCACGACAGCAGCAGCATAAGCCATTCGTCTCCACACCACTCTGTTCATCTTTCCTTTCCTACCCAACACGATGCCCACCTCACCTTCCTGGCCCGCATCAGCCTGGAATATCGCCTCCAGCACAGCAGCGGACACACTCTCGCCCATATCTCTGCCATTATCCTGCACCCCCTCTAATACCTCACGAATCAGGCTCTTCGCTTCCCCCTCATTCTCAGCGGCTTGCAAGAGTCTCAACAATTCATTGCGCTCCGCTTCACTGGCCTCCTCCTGCATACAAAGCTTCATCAGCTGCTCAATACGGCTGGTCATAATAATAATATATTGTGTTTTACTCCTTCCAATAATATAGACGCGGAAAAAGATGAACCGGGGGGTATTTAAATAAAAAAAATTATCTTAGCCTTAACACTGCAAAACCAAAACAACCGCTCGTGCCGGAAATAAGCTATCACGAAAAGGAAATACTTATAAAAATAGCAGAAGGCGACCAAAAGGCATTCGGGTTATTGTTCCTGCATTATAAGGCCGGCATCTATACTACTGCCTTCCGGCTAACCCATTCCTCAACCCTATCGGAAGAGATCGTACAGGACGTCTTCCTAAAGGTCTGGGTCAAACGATCCAGCCTCGGTCAGATCGAAAATTTCAGGGCTTATCTGTTCACGATCGCGCAGAACACCATTTACAGCGCGATGAGAAAACTCTACAAACGAAAATTCCTAAGCCAGCAAGACCCGGCCACCATTGCCACGCTGGCGACACCCGAAGAAGATACCCGGTACAAGGATTACGAGCAGCTCCTGCAGGAAGCCGTAAACCACCTGCCGGCAAAACAAAAGAAAACATATGTACTGATCAAGGAAGAAGGAATGAAAAGAGAACAGGCCGCAGACATCCTGCACGTTTCATCCGAGACCGTCAAGTCCAATCTCGAACAGGCCATCCGCAACATAAAAGCCTATTGCCTCGCAAAAAAAGAAGTACAGCCCCGATAACGATCCGGCCTCTCCATCATGTCGTTAAGCGATAGATTCGGTCATTCGTAGATTTCCCCTTCCCTTTCCAATAAACCTTCACTAATTTTCGGGCTCTTCCAATTTCCACTCCTAATCGTATAATATAATTATGAAAAGAATTTTTACACTTCTTTCAACGGCATTGCTATTCCTGGTCTTCAGCACCGCTTCCAAAGCACAGATCTTTGTCAAGCTCGTCGACGGCTCCGGCAACACGATCAACGGCGAATCCACGGACGCCAAACACCCAAACGAGATCAATGCAACTACCTTCGGCCAGGAAAACACCGGCTGCGCCGGTAATGTCGGATCAGGCTCCGGAGGAGGCGCCTCCTGCGGAGGAACCGCAGGTCATTTCATTTTTAATATGAATGTCAATGCATCCCTCCCTCTGCTGGATCAGGCCGTCTTCGCCGGCACACACCTGCGAAGCGCCGACATCGTATTCAGAAAGGCCACCCAGGAATATTACACGATCCATCTGGAATCGGTCATGATCAGCCACGTCACCAACAGCGTAGATCCTACCACCGGTGCCATTGCCGTCCAGGTCGAGCTGGCCGCAGACAAAATGGGCTGGACCTATAATCCGCAGAAGGCGGACGGCGCACCGGGCACTCCGGTAAAATTTGGCTGGGACGCAACGACCCGATCAGCCTGGTCTTTTTAGTAATCGTACAAACTTACACCGGTGAAGGCAATAACCATATTATTCGGCTTATACGGACTTTTCTGCACATTCCCTGCGGCTGCACAACCCATCGCCATTTCCACCGTGCCGACAAGCCTGAAGCCGCCCGCCGATGTCTCGATAACCCTGGATACGCAAAGCCTTAAACCCACTGTCATCTATACCCTGTTCTCCAATACTGCAATCAACTGCAGCGCAAGCTGCAACGCCCTGCCCCTTACTCTCCTCTCCTTCGGCGGTCAGCGACTCGATCCTGCCCATGTCCTCCTTCATTGGAAAACGACCAACGAGATCAATAACGCAGGTTTCTATATCCAGCGCTCTCTGGGAAATAATACTCAATTCATAGACATAGACTTTGTTCGCACACTCCCCGACAGCTCTCCCATCAAAACTTATCAATATCCCGACCCCAATTCCTATGCCGGCACTTCCTACTACCGTCTAAGACAAACCGATCTCGATTCCCAATTCGTCTATTCGAAGATCATCGCCATCGGCAACACCGGCCAGCCCGAAAGCCTGACGCTCTATCCCAACCCAACCCCCGGCATCCTCTATTGCAGGATTGTCACCACCGCCAACGCATCGGCACAGCTTCTCATCTGCGACATGCAGGGCAGGGTACTGCTGTCAAAGTCAACACTGTTTCAAAACGGTACCAACTCACAACAATTCAACGTCAGCCAGCTTGCCACCGGTAAATACTTCCTGAAAGTCTATACTCCCTCCGGCACTAACCTGGTAGCCTCCTTCCTCAAAAATTGATCGCTCACGTCAAAGACACAACCTCGCACGATCAAACCCAACCCCTTCCAACTACCCTACAAAACTACTTGGTTATCATAGAAAAAGCTCCCCCAATAAATTAATTTCCAACCACTTACAATCAATCACCTCCGCGTTGGCGTAATAAAAACCGCATAAACATGGTTTGTACAGGCCTCCGATCCATCCTAAATTTGTGTAACAATTCAGTTGAAGACGTACAAATCAACAAATCGTAAAAAAAGAAAGTAAAACAAAATATTATGAACACTAAAGTAGTAAAAGCAATCGCAGTCGCACTGACATCAATCGTCCTTCTTAGTAACCCTTTCACCACCAAGGCTAATGGCGGAAACGGTAAAACTTCCCCAACCGAAGACCAGGTTTCTGTTAAATACCAGGGTACTAAAGGAAACAGCATCGTTTTCAAGGTGGAATTCACTAACCCCACTGCTGAAAAATTCTCCCTGATCATAAAGAATGACAACGGAGATGTAGTTTACAACCAGCAGTACACCGATGCGAACTTCGCAAAAACAGTAACTTTTGAAAACACCGATTTTGAAATTCATCCTGTTTTCATCATCCGCAGCGCCAGCACCGGCGAGATCGTTCGTCAGTTCTCTGTTAGCAAGACCTTAACAGAAAGCACAGTCGTAACTCGTTTGTAGTTTTTAGATAGGTTTTAATAAAAGAGAAGAGGATGTCGTAAGGCATCCTCTTTTTTTTGTATATTATCGCCCAAATGAAAAAAGTTGTACAGCAAAACCAACCGCTTATCGCTGAAGAACACACCGCCGTCGTTCCCACAACCTATGGCAAGCTCCGCGGTTACATTCATAACGGTATCTATACCTTCAAAGGTATCCCCTATGCAACAGCCAAACGCTTCATGCCTCCGCAAAAGATCTCCCCCTGGGAAGAACAGACCCGTAGTTGCATGACCTATGGCCCCGTCTGCCCCACTCCCCTGCAGGAACCTATGAAAGATGAATTTGAATTCCCGCTCAATCGCATCCGCGGATATTATATCAGCGAAGACTGCCTCAGCCTGAACATCTGGAGTAAAAACATCAGCCCCGCTCAAAAAAAACCAGTCATGGTCTGGCTTCACGGCGGTGGCTTCTCCTCCGGATCATCCATCGAATTCCCCTCTTACAACGGGGAGAACTTATGTAACAAAGGGGATGTCCTCGTCATCAGCATCAATCACCGGTTAAATGTCCTTGGCTTTCTTGATCTCTCGACCTACGGGGATAAATACAAACATTCCGCCAACGCAGGCATGATGGATGTCGTGGCAGCCCTCACCTGGATCAGGGAAAACGTCACAAATTTCGGCGGCGACCCCGACAACGTCACCCTATTCGGGCAGTCCGGCGGCGGAGCAAAAGTCACGTGTTTACTGAATACCCCCTCGGCGAAAGGTCTCTTCCATAAGGCCATCATCCAGAGCGGCAGCTACCTCACTCATTTTATAGATTCCACAGTCTCCCAAAAAGTAGCAGCCGAAACCCTAAAACAATTAGGACTGCAACCCGATCAGGTGGACTCCCTCCAAACTATGCCCTATGACCGTCTTGCGGCAGCCGGTGAAGCAGCACTGGCCATAGTAAAACGATCCCTGCCTGAAAATAAAACTGGTTTTGACCTCGAGTGGGAGCCCGTTCATGATAACGAATTTCTTCCCAACCAACCCGACGAGCCACAAGCCATCCTGCTTTCAAACAACATACCGCTGCTCATCGGCACTTGTAAGAATGAATACATGCCTTATATCCTCGGCACAGAAAAATTCACGATGAAAGACATCAAAGCCAGGCTGCAAAAAAAGTACTCCGACAAAACCGCGGACTATATGGCAGCGGTAAAAAAAGCATATCCGCAATCGAACGACCCTTCCAACTACATCGACATCGATCTCCTCTTTCGGCCTTTGGCGATTGGGCAGGCCAATAAAAAAGTATCGGCTGGCGGCGCTCCTGCTTATGTCTATCTGTTTGCCTGGCAGTCTCCCGTATTGGACGGAGCCTACAAAGCCTTTCATTGCATGGACCTCCCCTTCGTCTTTAATAACATCGCCAACAGCCAGGAAATGACCGGCGGTGGTCCCGAGGCCCATCAGCTCGCAGACAAGGTCAGCGAAGCCTGGATCCGGTTCGCCCGGACCGGCAACCCCAATCACAAAGGACTGCCCGACTGGCCCGCTTATACCAGCCAAAACGGCGCGACGATGATCTTCGACAATAAGTGTCAGCTAAAAGATCATTTCGATCAGGAACTGCTACCCTTTTTCCCCTTCATACAACCCGCGTGCTAACCATTTCTCCCAATGCTCCGCACGATCCTGAAAATAGTCCCCTCATTATCTTCATAATCCAGCAGCTTTTTATCCCTTGAATAAAGAAACAACGCAGGATACCGCACCGGCCTGAACTGAACCGTATACCGATACTCCGCATCCCGCAACCACAACCCCTTCAGCCGCGGACCATACTTTTTCGCAAACGCAGCGATCTTCGCCGGATCAGCCGCCGAAATAAAATACAACGCCACCTTCTCAAACGACCGGTATTCCGCATCCATTCTTGCCACAGCCTGCTGACAATGATCACAATCCGGGTCCACAAACACAAACAATAACAGCTTCCCGTTCGGCAGGTCCCCATTCGTCAACATCCCATGTCGCACCGCTTCAAATCCTTTCCCCACTACATCAAATCCTTTCCCTACCACTTCAAACCGGAACGCCGGCAACGTCGCCGCAGGTGGCGGCATCCCACCCTGCGCCAAAACACTCCTACACCCAAAAACGATTAACAACAAAAACAACCTCATATCATAATTTTGACAGATCCCATATTTTCAGATCGCGGACAACCGCATTCCCACCCTCCGCAAAAACAGCACAGCCCGAAGCCGCCTCATCCGGATAAATATAATCCGTCAGCACCTCCTCCCCATCATTCACAAACACCTCCAACGAAGATTTATCAAAAAGGATCCGCAGCCTGACCTTCCCGGCCGCCAAAGCCGCATCCCCGCTCAACGCTATCGTCTGCCTCACCTTCTCCGGCTTTACCCCGTCCCTGCTGCTGCGACTCCTGTCCACAAACACCTCCTGCTTCACCTTATCATATCCTATCACCGTCTCCGACACAACCTTCCCGCTCGCATCCTTCCCCTGCGCGATCTTAAAACCCGCCGTCGCCGCTGCTCCCAGATCCATCTCCGCATCCAGCCAATACGCATTCCCCAACACATTCACCGCCACTTCTCCGCCAGACACCGCAATATCCTTCATCTCAACCGATCGGGGCAATCCCTTCCGCACAATAGCCGCCGGCTCCTGTATCAACCTGTATCCTTCAGCCGTTTTCTTCAGGCTCATGTCCCGCGAGATCGACATCTGCCCCGTCCACGGCGCCGTCTTCTCCTTCCCCGGGACCATCCAGCCGATCAGCACCTTCGCGTCATCCGGCATATTGTTCCAGGGGATAGCCGCATAAAAACAATCCCCATAGTCCACCGTCAACACAGTATCGGAAGCATTATCGTTCACAAAGGTCTTCCCGTCAAACGTCCCCACATAATACTGCATGAACACCCCTCTCTGACCACCCGCCGCCGAATTCATCAGCACCCATCTCGTACCACCACCCTTCACCGGCAGCTCGATCAGCGACGGACATTCCCAGTAAGCGCTGACATATCCCTGCGGACCAAACTCACTCAGCAAAGTCCAGTTCTTCAGATCGGGCGATCCGTAAAAATGTACTTTATGCTCCGCCGGTATCGCCACCGTCATCACCCATTGCTTCGACCCGGTATGCCAAAACACATTCGGATCACGAAAATCATGCTTCTGAAGATCGATCACCGGATTGCCGGAATAGTTGGTATAGCTCATGCCGCCATCATTACTGTAGGCGATATACTGCGATTCTTTCTTCAGATTCGGCTGATGCGCCGTGTAAATAGCCACCAGGCAGCCTCCGTTGCGACAAAAACCGCTCGTATTATTCTTGTCCCAAACAGCCGAGCCGGAAAATATCCACACCGTATCCCCCTTCGCCCGGTCTATCTTCTCCGGTATAGCCACCGGCAAATGCTCCCATCGCAGCAGGTCCTTCGACCGCGCATGCCCCCAGCTCATATGCCCCCACTTGTTCTCATACGGGTTTTGCTGGTTGTACAAAAGATATTCCCCCTTCAGATAGATAGGCCCGTTGGGGTCATTTGTCCAGTTCTTCTCCGGCGTAAAATGATACACAGGCCGCCATTGCGGGGTCAAAGCCTCCGCCGGCGCCTCCCCCGACTGCGCGGAAACAAAACCCCAAAGCCCCAGGAGCCCTACGCTAAACAATATTTGTTTCATAATTAATAACCTTTACTTGTATATACAATCTATATTCACCGAAGTTCCATAAAATGGCCTTCATTCTCTACAACTATTGGCATTTTAATTGCTACAGCTGGTTCCAACCGAACCACCATACCAACGATGATCATCAAACGGGGGATCTGTCCCATACTTCTCATAATACTGTCTAACACCGCAGTCCATGCGCAGCTGATAAAGTCCAATGGCATCTTCGACAGGATCAACCAGCTTTCCTCGGGTACCGCCAACGCAAGCTGGAAACCAGGCGCGGCCATCACCACTTCTATAAAAGATTCACTACCCGGGTTCAGGTTATTGAACGATGCTGACTTCGATCCCCGGCAGGCGGATACACTCACGTCATTTACGCTCAAACCGGGCTATTACAGAACGACCATCCGGTCCTATTGTTTACATGCCGGCACCTATGGCCCGACAAAGGGAGATGGGTACCAGATTGCCCGGCTAAAAGGCAATTCGGCAACACTCGTAAGATCCATCCTCGACAGGTCTGCGGAACATCCCGGTATCCAGCAGCAGGATATACAGGTATTGATCTGGGGCATCGAAGCCGGGAATAAATTCTCGGATTATCCGGCGGACTTTCAGTTGCGCGTAAAACCCCTGCTAACGGAAAAGGACATCGCACAATTGCAGGTAAAGATCAGTCATATCACGGAAAAATTCGTCCCGGGGCCTTTAAAGGATATGGTCGAAACCTACCAATCGCTCAGGAACAAAATGGATAAGGCACAGATGAACTATGATGAGATAGAGAACGTAGCAGTAAAAGCCGGCGTGCCGCCAACCGGCCTGGGAAGCCTCAATATCCGGCAGGGCCTCTGGTCTTATGTCGGCAACGGCTTTTTTATCCGGGTCTTTCCAAGGAACTACACGACTACGGATTTAGAAATCTACCGCCCCGGTCATTTTTCCGTCCAAAAAGACAGCAGGAACAGGATCGTCAGCTTTGAAAGGGCCGGAGAAAAAGTCACCATCGAATATGACGATAGCCCCGGGGCCGATCTGTTCACCAGTAAAGGACATCCCCCGATCCCGATCTGGCGATTCAGGCGTTTTACCTATACCAACAGCGACAAAAACACATCGGAAGAGATCAGCAACAAAGGGTGGGTCCTTCGCGGGTCGTTCGATGAATTGAACAATGCCTTCGCCGCCGCTGAGAAAACAGCGATCCAGCCCGGCGCCCCATTTGCCGAAGAAAGCGGCGATGATCAGCAACCCCTGCAAACTAAACAACCCATCAACTGGGACGACGTATACGCAAGATATCAGCTGGCCAAACAACGTTATGGCCAAGCAAAAGAAGCCGCAGACTGGGCCAAACGCCTCAACGACATCAACAAGCTCCGGGACTATGATGAATACCTTAATGAGAAAGCAGCACAGCAACGCGTCGACGCCGGAATAAAAGCAGCCTCCAATCCCACCGACTTCAAAGGCAAATCCGATTGGCTCTACGACCTCATGAAAATGGACCGCGACCTGATGTATTACATCGACTGCAGCCTGGCCGGCACCTGCAGCGACTCCAATGATCCCGCTTCCCCGGACCTGACCTCAAAGGTCGGACAACCCGGCAATAGCTCAGCCCAGCGATTGGGCCTCAGTCCTTATGTGAAGAAATAAGAGCCTCACCCATCCGGATCACCCACGTCCGTTTCCGCCACCCTTCCCACCTGCCCATCCTGCAAGCGCACCTTTTAAAGAGAATTACATAGTATAAAAGTACTGTTCAGAATCGATCTTCCCGTCCTTGACATGATAAACGATCAGTTCATCCATATTCAACCGGCCCATTCCCTTCATCGTAACATCCATCAATAAAGCGATGCTGAAATATTCACCGGCGATGTTTGGTTCGCTCACGGTTATGCCATGAACCGCTTCCAGCATACCCTGGAACTGGTGTCCCTTCTCGATTATCGCATCGCGGCCTTTGACCGATGCCATATTCGCGCCAGCCGGCTCGATCCCTGCAGCATCGGCCGTCAGCAATTCTTTCTGAGCGTTCTCAAAGTCGCCCTTCTTGCAATATGCTACCATTTTGGCAGCAACTTCCTGGATAGTCATGATTATAAGTTTTAAATGAACGTCTAACTTACCTACATTTTCCCGATTCTGGCTATTAAATAATGGTATAATGGCCCGTTATCCCACATAACCCGATATTTTTGGCCATTTAACATATTATTATTATCTTTTCTATAACCCGCCTGAATAACAATGAAATATACCACCCTTGCCATCCTGATCCTGGTGATCACAGGCATAGGCACCGCCTTTCGATTAAAACCAGGAAAACTCAGTCTTCCTTCAACGGAGACCATGGTTGGATGTGCCCCACCGTTATCCGACGGTACGCCGGACAATAACGGCAAATTCATTCCCCCCTTGCCAGGTCTGGGCAAACACACTTACACGATCAGCACCCGGCAGGACAGCGCGCAGTTCTATTTCAACCAGGGAATAAATTTCTATTATAGCTATCATTTAAACGAAGCGCTGGCATCCTTTAAAGAAGCCGCACGCTTTGACTCTTCCGCCGCTATGGTCTACTGGGGACAGGCCTTGTCGATGGGGCCTTACTTCAATGCCTATACCTACAAAATGAAAACCGGAGTTCCAGCCGCACTGGCCGCGATGAACAGACACAGCGACGGGGCAACCGCAAAGGAACAGGGATTGATTGATGCAATGCGGAAACGATATTCCACAGATACCACCAATACAGACCGTCCTCAGCTGGACGGGGCCTATGCCAATGCGATGTCCGGACTGGTACGACAATATTCCGGTGATGACGATATAAAGGCGCTGTATATAGATGCAGTAATGCTCGAACATAAATGGGATTTCTACAATACCGACCGCAGCCCGAAACAATGGATGCCAGAGCTGGTGGCTTTATGCGAAACGATCCTGAAAGACAATCCCGACCACCCCGCCGCTATGCACTATTATATTCATCTCACCGAAGCATCCGCCAATCCATCCCTTGCGCTGGCAGGCGCCGACCGGCTAAAAGAGGACATGCCCGGCGTTGGACATATGGTGCACATGGCAACGCATATGTACCAGAGAAACGGTCTGTTTGCAAAAGGAGTAACCGTCAACGAACAGTCCAATACGGCTTCCAATATAGAAGATTCACTGGCGCCAATGTTACAGATCCGGAAGTTTGAAAATATTCATGTTTTCGCAGTACAATCCTATTGCGCAATGAATGCAGGCATGTACAGCAAGGGGCTGCCCGTTTATCAGCGCCTGCGGGACAAGGTAGTAAAAAACGGACAAGCCTTTGAAAACGACCCCTACGCGCAATGGATTTATATGATCCCGACAGTAGCATTGGTGAGGCTTGGCAGGTGGGATGAGATCCTGCAGGCCGACGCCCCCGGCCAGCAGTGGAAATATGCACAGGTCATCGACCATTTTGCACGTGGGATGGCCAATATCCGACGTAAAAACCTTCCGGCAGCAAAGTCCGACCTCGATAACCTCGAAGCAAATTTGTCAGACGATCTTTTAAATGTTCGGCTCATGCCTTTCAATAAGCCGGCAGAATGCGGGAAAGTAGCCGCAGACATTCTGATAGCAGAGATCCTCTTCGCAGAAGGGCGGCACGACGCAGCTATCACTGCTTTCAACAGCGCGGTGGCAGCCGAAGATGCGCTGATCTACCGCGAACCCCAGCAATGGCTGATCCCCGCAAGACAATACCTGGGTATGTACTTATTAAAAATGAGCAAGGCAAAGGAATCGGAACAGGTCTACCGGCAGGATCTCGACAGAAACCCCGGCAACGGCTGGTCCCTGTTGGGCCTTTATCAAAGCCTCCTCGCACAGCAAAGAGCCACCGAAGCCGCAGCTGTCAAAGAAAAATATCAAAAGGCCTTTGACTCCTCCGATGTCAACCCTGTTGCCTCTGTATTTTAATATTTATTCCCTTCCGGCAAATCCACCGGCCAGCTTTTGCATAACTGTGAAATTAGGCTTTTACCTAATACGCAGTACCAACGGACAACGCCTCCCATTCATCGACCTCTTTTGCCATCTGTTCAGTCTTCGTTCTGAAAGAAGCTACCGCATCCTTCCCGATAGGCAGGTGCAACGGCGGATTTTCCGTGTTGGCAAGCTTAAAACTCAGCCCTATTTAGCAACCGGATACCCCTTATCTATCCAATCGGTCTTGATATTATGCTCAATATTCAACAACCGCGGATGCACAAACTTCATCTCATTCAACAACGTAAAAGCCGGACGTATATTCGGACAATGCACAAAAGGACAGCATCCGCAATAGATCACAATATTGGCATCCTTTGGCAATTTATTCAGCTGCACCCTCAGCTTGTTGATATTATTGCTGTCCCTGGCAGGCCCAATATCGATTGATCCCCTGATAACCGCACCGGGCCCAATACTGAAAACGATCGGCTGCTTCGCCGCCGGATCCCCAATGGTCTTTGCCAGCTCAGCCGGGGCAAGCAGCTGCTCCGGCTTCCAGGGCTCCTCATTTATCGACCTGAAAGACAAAGTCCCCAGAACAAACATCGCAATAAAAAAAATTGTACTTTTCATAGATCAAATATACGCAACGACTAAAAATAAAGGAGTAAAAATGGAAATGACCAACACCCGGCGATTATCAACCTTTCGCCAATGTATCTTCCTGTTCCTCAGCGTATTCGCGCCAATGCTACTTTTTCATAGCCGCGTATCTGCCCAGGAAAAAAACCAGGTTATCCGCATGGCCAAACTCCGGATCGATCCTGCTCAGCTGGAAACCTATAAAGCCGCACTTAAAGAAGAGATCGAAAACTCTGTGAAAGTAGAACCGGGGGTCCTGACCTTATATGCAGTCTCCGAAAAAGAAAATCCCGCGCATATCACGATCTTCGAGATATATGCCGGCGCAGAAGCATACAAAGCACATTTGGAAACACCGCATTTCAAAAAATACAAAAACTCCACAAAGGAAATGGTCAGATCCCTCGAACTCGTCGAAGTGGATCCCATTGCCCTCGGCTCAAAAACGAATTAAAGATCCAATGTCACCGCCGTCACCGGCCTCGCACAACAGATCAGGACATTCCCTTCTCCAGCCGCATCCAGCGGCTCCGGCGAATATTCCACCCTACCCTCGAGCAACGCACTTTCACAACGGTGACAGACACCCGTCCGGCACGACCAGCTGACAGCAACATCACAAGCCTCAGCCGCTTCAAGTATACTCCCAAACCCCGGGTCCCACGCAAAAGAAACATTGCTCTTTGTAAAGGTCACCAACGGACCCGTTCCATCATTTTTTGCCGGTAAATGCGGCGCCTTCCCATTACTGCTAACCTCACCGGGTTGCCCAAAACTTTCAAACCGGATCCGCCCTTCCGCAACACCCAGCTCCTTCAGGGCCGCGACGGCACCCGTAAGATATCCCCCTGGCCCGCACAAATAAAAGTCCGCCTCGACAGGCACCCCCAGCTGCTTCAGGACATCCAGGTTCAGATGTCCCCGGATCTCAAAGTCGACACCCTGCATTTCATCAGCGCCGGGACGGCTATATATGTTGACGACCCGTAAGGTCTTCAGCTCCGAAGCGATCTGTGCGATCTCCTTAAAAAAAGAATAATGCCCGAGATTTTGGGTCGCATAGATCCACCAAACCTTCCGCGTCGTCGATTCATTTTTTAAAGCATACAGCATCGCCAGCAAAGGCGTGATCCCGACACCCGCGGCCAGAAGCACCACAGGTTCCGGTGCAGGCATCAGCACAAACGTCCCGCGGGGTGCGCTGATCTCTATCACATCGCCCTCCTTAAAACGCTCATGCATCCAACCACTACCCCGCCCCGAAATCTCCCGCTTCACCGCAATACGATAGCTGTCACTCCCCTGCGGACCACACAACGAATACATCCTGATCAGCGTTTGTCCGTCAGACGAAGCCTGGATCCTGACGGCTAAATGCTGACCCGCCTGAAAGGGGGCTATCGCCCCGCCATCCTCGGGTCTCAGTTCAAACGATCGGACATCTGCGCTTTCCATAAAAGCCCGCTTTATCACAAACCGGCGAAACCCTACCCATGCAAGAGGACGGGACACCGAAAGACCCGCATTGCCGCTGGTGACCCCATCCCGGGCCGCATGAACCAATTCATTGAATGAATATTGCCACCCTTTGCTCAACGCAGGTATCTTTAATGCCTTGATCAAACGCTCCATAGGATGATCCTTCGAATAAAGCAGCTGATCCACATCGGCCACACTCATACCTTCAGCACCGGAAGATAGTTTCCGGATCACGTCGCCAGACCCTATCTCCCCTTCCTCGATCACCCGGAAATAAAAGCCAGGCCGTTTATGACCGACCAACAATGCAGGCATCTCCTGGACTCCCAGGGCGATCCCAACCTTATAACAGGTGACCCGCGGCTGCGTAACCTCAAAGATCGCCGAGCCGATCTGGTACCGGTCGCCGATACATACATCCTTATCAGCAAGACCCTCCACCGTAAGATTTTCTCCGAATTGCCCGTAATGCAAATCGTCCCGCTGTAAAACGTGCTTCCAGTATTCGTAGGATTCCCTTTGATAAACCATGACAGCCCGGTGTTCCCCACCGTGAGCTACCAGGTCAGCCTGGTCATCTCCATCGAGATGCATACGACGCGCCATGATACGACCACTGACAGGCACCTTGAAGATCGATGTCCGCACCTTTTGGCCTTTGAATTCAATTTCCCGCGGGAGGCAGATATTTACCGATAGGACTTTCATATCCCCGATTTTTTACAAAGTTAGCCTTTTTCGCCGGGGACATTGGTCCATCTGGTTATAAGCTCAAATGTTAATAAGTCGTCATCTATCGATGGCCTTTTTGCAGATTAATTGGTAAATTTGCCCCCATTAACTATTACTATCCATGAGTGTTACGGAATTATGCAATAAGTTTCTACGGCGAACCGGTAATCAGCTCGTCTCTTATCCTGATCGTGAATCATTGCGGCACCTCCAGATCCTTGAGAGCTTTAAGATCAACAAAATACTCGATATAGGGGGCAACGTCGGTGGATACGGCCATTTCCTGATGTCCATCCTTGGCTACAAAGGCAAGCTCATCTCTTTCGAACCCGTCTCCGCAGCCTTTAATGAGCTCGAAGCACGTAGTAAAAAACATGCGCAATGGAGCGTCGTAAAATCGGCGATTGGAAATATGGACGGTGAGATCGAGATCAACATCGCCGCCAACAAAGGCCTTAGCAGCTCCATCGCCGATATGCTTCCGACACACATCGAAAATGCCCCTGAAGCGCAATACGTTTCCAAAGAAAAAGTTCCCATCCGGAAACTCGATAGCATCTTCGATCAGTATGTCGAACCCGGAGACAATGTTTTCCTGAAGATCGACACCCAGGGCTATGAAAAAAACGTTCTCGACGGCGCCGAAAAAAGCCTGCCACGGATCAAAGGCATCCAGGTGGAAATGTCCCTCGTCCCTCTCTACAGCGGCGAGATGCTATTCCCCGATATGCTTAGTCACCTTACCAGCAAAGGATATATGATGTTCCATATGGAGCCGGTCTTTACCTCTCCAACGACCGGACAGCTTCTGCAGGTAGACGGCATGTTCTTTACAAAGTAGCGGCTTCAATATAGCATCAACGTGGCGGCTTCAGCGTAGCAGCTTTAGCGTAGCAGCTTCAGCGTAGCAGTCTCAACCGATATTTCCACAGGCGGCAAACCATCCGTTATCGCCCTTACTTTTATTATACCCGGCGATTTCGCTTTTGCCCTCACGATCACCAGTGCCATTCCACCAAATACCGCACGCTCGCTGGAGGCAAAGGATGTCAGATCCGCCGCATCACCATTGTCCGTAGCCACTATCTCCCCCGGACCACTCACGGCAAACCGGACCACCCTGCCGGACTCCGGCACTGTAGTTCCTTTGCTGTCCACCACCCTCACCGTAATAAAGGATAGATCCTTTCCATCCGCGTCCACCCGCTTCCGGTCCGCCATCAGCTGCAATCCCGACGCTTTCCCCGCAGTTCTCATACTGTCTGTTGCCCAGACCCTGCCATTTTTATACGCAATCACCTTCAGTTCACCCGGCGCATATAGCACGCTATCCCAGCGCAAACGGTACTCAAATGGCCCTTTCCTCTTACCGCCAAGCGATTTGCCATTGAGAAAAAGCACTGCCGAGTCCCCGGAGGTAAACACATGCACCGGCGTGATCATGCCAACCCGGCCCGGCCAGTTCCAGTGCGGCAGAATATGCGCCATCGGCAGCTCAGGACGCCAGCGCGACTGGTAAAGATAGAACCGGTCCTTTTTAAACCCCGCAAGATCTATTATACCCGAATAGCTGCTGCGCGCGGAATAATAAGGGGTCGGTTCCCCGATATAATCCCATCCAGTCCACACAAATTCTCCCGCCACATAGGGATTATGATCCTGCGCAGAAAACACTTTATCGGGAGAGGCGCCGAACGCCGCCGTATACAGCTCATACGCGCTCACATATTTATTGACAGGGTCACCGCCGACGCTGTCGCTTACCGGGGCACTGATACCATCATATACCGGGAAAACATACGCCCCCCTTGTGCTGAGCGTGGACGCAGTTTCGCTGCTCACGATCATTTTGCCGGGGAATTTCTTCTGAAATGCACCATACAAAGGCGGGGTCTTGATGCCCCTGAGCCAGGCATACGCGGGCGCATCCCGGATCCCTTCACCCTGGTAGTTCAAACTTAATATATCCATTACCGTTGGGAAAGCCATATCCGGCCTGGCATAGTTCATGGACGCCGTGGCAGGTCTCGTACTGTCCTCTTCCCTTACAATGTCATGGAGCTTTTTTGCCAGTATAGCTCCGCTGTCGGCAGTATATTGTTCTCCTACTTCATTGCCAAAGCTCCAGGCGATCACAGAAGGGTGATTGCGGTCCCTGCGAACGAACGACCGGATATCAGCCTCATGCCAATCGGAAAAGATCAGGTGGAAATCATGCGGATTCTTTCCTTTTTCCCAACAATCAAATATTTCATCCACTACCAAAAAACCCATCCGGTCGGTAAGATCCAGCAATTCCGGAGCCGGCGGGTTATGCGCCAAACGAATGGCATTGCATCCCATTTCGCGTAACAGCTCCAGCTGCCGCTCCGCCGCACGAACATTGAACGCCGCTCCCAGTGCCCCCAGGTCGTGGTGCTGGTTTACCCCCTGTATCCGGATGGCCTCGCCATTTACCAGTACCCCTTTTACAGGATCAAACGCGATATCGCGGATCCCAAAACGGGTTTCATACCGGTCAACAGGTTTGTCGCCTTCATACAGCGTAGTGACCGCGACATACAAATTCGGTTTCTGCGATGGCGCAGGCCCCCACAATAAAGGATCCCGCATGATGACCGAACCATCAAACTGCTTTTTTTCTCCGGCCTTCACCGTTCCCCGCATCATCACCGTTGCCCCAAACCGCCCATCGAGGGTATGCATCTCCGACACGACCCGTATCGGCTCATCAACGGCTGATTTATTCTCCACCTGCACACCAAGATCGATCGTCGCAGCTTTCCGCGAAACATTCCTGGTCCGGATCCTGGTGCCCCATTGCGCAACCTGCACAGGCCCCGTTTTCACCAGCCATACATTCCTGTAAAGACCGGCGCCGGGATACCAGCGGGAGGAATAATTTGGGTTGTCTATCCGGATGGCCAGCTGATTATCACCACCCGGATGCATATACGGAGTAAGATCAAGCCGGAAAGAATTATACCCGTATGGCCAGCCGCCCACCAGCTTTCCATTCAGCCACACCATGGCATAGCTCATCGCGCCGTCTATTTCGAGATAAATTGATTTTCCGGCATCTGTTGCCGGTATGTTCAGCTTTCTTCGATACCAGGCTACACCCTGCACCGGCAGCCGCCCCATGCCACCGCTGACCACAGCATTCTCCCCTTTGTAGAAGGGACCATTTATCGCCCAATCATGCGGCAATGTCACCGGCTCCCAGGACCGGTCGTCAAAATTGCCCTGCACAAAAGGAAAATCACTGCCCGGGCTTCCAAAAGGTCGCTGATGCCGTTTCGCCGGATCGTTGATAAAATCATTCGCCGAAGGCAGTATCCAGTTTTTTAGCGCGCCCTCAGAGACCGTCCCTAAAGCAGATTCAGAAGCCCTCGTGTCGGCCACCTTATTATCATTGCGCCTGGATACCCTGGGCCTCTCATCATAAAAGAGGCTATCGGGTTCACCGGTATATCGCATAAACCGCCAGCCTTCGTTTATACAGATACGCTCCCTGCCCGGCTTCTGCCTGACGGTTGCCATAGTAGCGTTTGCGACCAGGATCAACCCCAGGACAGCCGCTGTATACATCAAACGCCCGGCAGCCACACTATTCAGCTTATTCCCCAATAGATTGGATATGCCGGGCCCACTGGCCTTCAAGGAAAGGCCTTCCGAAGGAATGAACCTGCTGAGTATCTTCCAATTCGCGCCGTCACTGATTATCCCGACGGACTCATACGCCAGGGACAACGTACAGGTGGACACCCCATCGATGGTTTGCAAGGTCGCAGGAGCAATGGTGAGCTTGGGCGTAGGGATACCACTGCTGGAATTGGTTATAGAGTAGACCCGCCCTGCACAGCCCGTTGCATCGGGCAGCTTTGCCGTAGCCGCATTGGTCCCGTTGAAATGAAGGGCATAGTCTATCGCGGTCAATGTCGTCGATGTGGAAAAAACCCGGAAGGCGCCCCGGTTTGATCTGTCAAACCTTGGCGTCGGATCCCACTCTCCATCACCGTTATGAGCCTGCCTGAGCAGCCAGGCAGTCAGAAAAAGGAATAATAAGGAGATAATCACAGGTATCATAGAAGTCAGCTCCCATCGGGAGACCCAAATATCGAATACTTTATGATCAAAAAATCCTCTTTAATTTCCCCCGGGTAGAATTTATAACTAGTTACGACATTATACTACTGCTTTACGACGTTTACTGTCCCGCCAAATTGATTCCCTGGCGACAAATAATAAACGCCTGCGGCATATTTACTGATGTCCCAGTCGATCCTGGTCACCCCGGCCTTCCAATACACCATTTTCTCTTCCAGGGAATGCCCCGATATATCATATAAACGAACAATTCCGTTCCCTTCTTTCTCACTTACGATCTCCATTGAAAATGTATTATGCGAAGGATTGGGATAAATTTGTACCGATGCGATCGAACCGGCAGGCCTCGGAGATAACGGAGGTAAACCCTTCGCCAGGATGAAACGGGACCCCGATGTAATACCGGTTTTCAGGACCCAGTTTCCAACCGGATCGGACGCGTCTTTCCCCCATGCCGACCAGTCTCCGCCTCTGTCCCTGGTTGAATAGACCGTCAGTGCATTCTTATCTTTACCAGCCAGTTCGCCATCCAGGTAAAAAAAACGCAGACGGACAGGTGCATTTGTATTTGCTTCCCGGACAATATCGTACCATCGTTGAATGCTGGCTACCCCTTCGGAATTGGTCAGTTGACCATAACCCCTGGTGACAACGGTAGATCCGAGATCAGCGTCGCTGGTGATCTCAACCCCTATGTTCCCCGGATTGACCGAATTCGGAGCATGTAATGTCGTAGTTCTCCTTATCGTGCCCCCCCGTTCACCGGTAATACAGGAAGTATTTCTTTCCCCTGCTATCCTGCCGGAACTGCCAAGATCGATCGAGTAACGATTTAACTGCAGATTACCGCTGTCCATAATGATCATACCCGTGACAACGGCATCATTATTCAATTGGACATCATACGAGGACTTACTGATGATCAGGTTAAAAAAAGAAACGGCCCTGTCGCCCCCGATAAATGAACCGGAAGTCATCCTGTCGCCGGTAAACAGCACCGTGCTGCTATCCGCGAAAAAATTACCGTTATTGGTCAGACCCGCATTATTCAATACCAGGCAGGGAGATCCGCTTACCACCCAGTTGCTTCCCGGTGTCAGGTGAAGACCTTGCGCCCGCAAGCCGGATAGGGAAAAGGCCGGCAATATCGTCAGCACACCGAGACGTATATAGTTAATTGGTTTCATAAATAATGATATTAATGTCACCCTTATTAATTAACATGTTGTAATAACTTCTTTATTTCATCGAGCTGCTGCTTCAGGCCGGCTAATTTTTTGTCCTGCTCTTCCAGTTTTTTATGCTGTTGAAGGATGATCTGCTGTTGTTCCTGTATGGATTTTACCAGGGGGACCACAAAAGCATCATAGCTGAGACTATAATGATCCTCCTCCGTTTTAGGGAGTATGATCCCGCTGAAATCATACCCCGATTTTTTGGCCGCCTGCTCAACCTCCTGGGCGATAAAACCGCTGCGGCGGATGCGGGCTGCTTCATCATAAGCCGTTTGCATGGCATAATTTACCGAACCGCCGGCCTTGTTCGTCGGATGACTCAGCTGTGCGTCGAAGCGCTTAACATCGAACTGGTAGGTCACCGGCCGAAGATTTAATATAAAATCCAACCCCTTTACATCTTCATGTATATTAAATTTATACCGGCCATCGGATGGGGTCGTAAAAGGTACCTGGCCTTCAATAACAGTAACAGCGCCATTGCCGATACGGACTTTGTTCGAAGCGTTGACTATAGCGCCGGCGCCTATGGCAGTAGCGTTGCTTAAATTGCCTGTACTCACATCAGCATTGCTTCCGATTCCGGTATTTTGTGATCCTGTAGTATTAAATGCCAGGGACTGATACCCATTCGCGGTATTAGAATTACCGGCGCTATTGTAATACATTGAATTAGCCCCGGTTGAAGTATTCTGGATGCCAGTTCCATTTGTAAACAAGCTGGCTTCGCCATAAGCTGTATTCAGATTCCCGCTGATATTGGAGGTCATCGAAAAAAAGCCGGTCGCCGTATTATTCGATCCGTTGATGTTGCTCGATAGGGCATTATCGCCATTTACCGTATTACCATTCCCAATAGTGTTCGATAACATGGATTGATATCCGATTGCCGTATTACTACCTCCTGTGGTATTGTTCCGTAAGGACCAGTATCCATTTGCGGTATTACCACCGCCTTCCGTATTGGCATACATTGCCTGATAGCCGGTCGCCGCATTAGTATTTCCCGATGTATTGGAATACATCGCCTGATGTCCTATGGCCGTATTCAACCCTCCAATGTTTCCCGGAAAACCTTCCTTACTGACCAAAAGACCAGCCCCATATCCCCAAAAAGTATTACCTCTCGCCGAATCGATCCTGCCGGCAGGCCTGTTGTTCACCCTTATACTTAATGGCACGTCGTTCGTCGTTCCCAGGAAGTTTACCCCATCCGTTGTATTACTATTCCCTTTCAATAACCAGGCATCCCCTCCCTTATTCCGGTCTTTGTCATTGGGTATACACTCCCATCTCCTACCCGTATTGTACCAAAAGTTATCGGTTGAAATATCATACACCAACAGTCCTTTCGTATCCGGAATGCGCTTGCGGGCCAGGGAATCCATCCGGGGGATCAAGAGTCCTTTATTGCCGGACTTGATATCCAGGATAGCATTTGCATTAGGTCTGGAAGCATCCGCATTGATGCCAATGTTCTGTGCAAAAGATGGAAGTACGAGCAAAGCCCATGCTGCCAGCATCAGGTAACTTTTTTTCATAAATAATAGTTTAATGTTACTAAGGGAGGACACAGATTCCGCGACTGGAGATAGAGAGATTGGGTAAAAAAATCCCCACATTCATTTCACAAAGTAAAGTTGTTCTCTGATCCTGAAAATCCGTTTTATTACCTTTTTTAATATCAGAATTATTTTGTATATTTTGAAGGTTCCATATTTTATTTTTGTCTTACTAACCAAACTCTTAGTCATCATGGTAAAGAAGTTTCTAGCCAGGAATTTTCCTTTTTTACGCAAGTGCAAACGACTGGTCAATGCTGTGGTTAATTCTGCAGGGCCTGTAAAAAAAACGTATTCTTCACACGGCGAAGATCTTGTTATCGAGGAGATCCTTCGATCATACGATTTAAAAGGCTCCATCTATGTGGACGTAGGCGCCAACCACCCTGCTGTTCTCTCCAATTCCTACCTGCTCTATCGAAAAGGCTTTCATGGGATCACCGTGGAACCGAATGTGGAATTGGCAACCCTTTTAAAAAGATTCAGACCCAGGGATATCGTGTTGGCCATCGGCTGCGGAAAAGAGAATTCCATACTGCCTTTTCATATTTCGAAAGAGCATGTACTCAGCACCTTTGCAGAAACAAGAAGACAGGATGTAGCCAGGACTCTTTACCTTCCGATCATGAGGCTGGATGATGCCATAAAACATCTGGAAGTTGATCTCATAAGCCTCTTAACTATCGACGTGGAAGGTCTGAATTTTGAAGTGTTGGAGGGAGCCAGGAATACCCTTGAAAAGAGTCTCCTGCTCTGCGTGGAAGTTGATAAGGCCGGGGACCATGTGCGATTCTCGGAGCTCCTGGGAACCCGGTTCGAATTTGTCCGGGAAATAGGTTTCAATGTAATGTTTATAAATAGTGGCCTTAAAAACCAGCTTCAAAAAAAACAGGCTTTCCTATAAGCATTACCCGCCCTCCGAAAACTACCCCCCCTCCTCAAATAACCAAAGAATTTTCTCCCGCAGTCAGCGGATACTCCTTTCCTTTCCATACCAATATTCCAGCCGTCTTTCCGGGTAAGACAATTCTTATCTTCCACTTCCCTTTTTCAAAAACATACGCCACCGCCACCTTCCCATTTGGATGCGGAACCTCCCCGCTCACATTGACCAATCCCCCCAGGTGTGGCTCTATCTTCACCTTCCTGAACCCGGGCGCATAGCTGTCGATCCCCAACACCGTTCTAAAGAACTCAATATTCGGACTGGCGCCCCAGGCATGACAGTCCGATCGGCTATTCGGCAGATCAGATACCTCCGCCCAGGTGGTCAATCCCATTTTTATATTATCCCGCCAGACATCCAGCCATTTAAGATAGTCGTCGCCAAAACCGCCCTTCACCAGCGCCTGGTGCAGATAATATTTAAAGTAGATGGTGCACTGGGTAAGCGTACTGTCCGTCAGCAGGTTCGTACACAACTGACGCAGGTCCGCCTTATCGACCACACCTGCCAGCACCGCCAGCGCATTCGCATGCTGCGAATAGACGTCCTTCTCTTTAGTATCCGCAAATAACTTCCTCGATACATTCCAATATTTAGCCTTGATGGTTTTCGCAAGTTGCCCCGCCTTCTTCCTGTACAGCTGGACATATCCCGGCATACCCAGGTTGGCTTCCAGTTCAGCAGCCCATTCATAAGCCATCAGCAGCTGCAAGTCAAGGATAGCCGAGTTGCCATCGCTGCCTTTTGGAGGCTGAGCAAAATCCCAGCCTTTGCCACCCACCCAGTCTATGAACGTCCAGTAAGGAGTTCCGGTCAACGACCCGTCCGCCCCCTGATATTGGCTGAAGAAGTTCAGTACAGCCCGCTCCCCGACCAGCTTGTCCCTGATAAAATTACTGTCAGACCTGTACATCCAGTAATCATGCAGCACACCGATATACCATAAAGAGAAAGTGGATATGATCTGGGTGCTATGCGTAGGCCATCTGCTTTGCGTCGCCCCCTCCGGTATCCGCGAATGGTCCATCAGGTTTATAGCATTGCGCGCCAGCCGGTCGTCACCGCTATTATAATAGCTGACCATCGCCTGTATACGGGTGTCACCAATATACTGCAGCTGTTCATAATAAGGACAGTCGAAATAGGTCTCCATGGCGCACAGACGCGCAGTCCGCCACCCTATCTCCAGGATCTTCTTAATTTCAGTATTGTCTGTGTTGAAAGCAGCATTAAAAGTAAACGGGTAGCCCGTGAATACCCCATAGATATCATCCAGCACCAGCGGCTCTCCGTGCGTAGAGACCGTCACCAGTATATAGCGAAAACTCCTCCAGTAAAGCGTCGTATAGGACTGACCCATACTCCCGTCCGAGATCAGGCTGTCCTTCCGCCCGATAAAGTCTTTGCCGTCTACATCGTTTCGGTTGCCTTTACGATCGCCATATTTCTGCCTGTTCTCGTACAGCGCTTCAGCATACCGCATAGATATACCCGCATTCTTGCCCTTACTAAAATTCAGGTTGATATAGGCGCTCGTCAGATAAGTTTGATCCAGCAGGAAAGTCACCGTCGTATTCGCAGGAATGGTAACAGGAGTTTTCGTTGCAGGAAAACCGGAAGGAAAGTCCAATCCGGTCGCCTTACGCAACGACGGTATCCGCTGATACGTCAATTCCATCTGCGGCAGTGACGAAGGCACCAGCATCCACCCAAACCCGTCGGATAATCCTTTGAGACGACCCTGGAATAAATTCGCAGCCGAGGGCCAGCTGCTATCATCAAGATCGATAGCCTTCCAATCCCTAACCGACTGGTTCATGTCCACCAATTCCCCCGCACTGGCAGCAAAAAAGCCCGTGATGGGCCGATACCCCCTGTCCCGGATGACCTTCCAGCTGGTATTCGTATTTGATACCTCTTCGGCAGCAGTCTCTCCCTGCACAATAAAAGCCGTTCTCACCGTGATCTGCGCCTCAGGACGGTTCTCCGCTTCATTATACACCAGCGCCGCGATCACATTCTTACCCGTCACAAGATAAGGCGCGAGGTCAACAGTTTCATAATTCCAGTAATAGGTGTCCCCACGCGCCGGTCCCAGGGACACCAGCTTTCCGTTGACATACAGTTTGTATCGGTTATCAGCCGAGACATAAATGACAAACCGGTCCGGCTTAACCGGCAGTTCAATTTTCTTTCGGAAATAATACACCCCATATTCATTACCCGGGTCATTCGGTGCGGCAATCCAATTGGCATTCCATGGCCTGCTGACCGGAGCCCCCACACTCGTTAAACCCCAAAACGCCAGCAAAAAGCAAAGAAAATTTTTCATTAAAAACAAAAATTAATTGATTTAATTTTAGGTATATGTCCAAATCGATCCTCAAAGAGGCGCCGCCACTAACGAAATCAGATTGCTTCTCTGTGTTTGCCAGGTATAAAACAGAGTTTGACTTTCCCGTGCATTATCACGAAGAGTACGAGCTGAACTTCATCGAAAACGCCCGCGGTGTCAAACGTATCGTCGGAGACAGCGTAGAAGAGATTGACGACCTGGAACTCGTGCTCGTCGGCCCCAACATCCCCCACGCCTGGTTCACCCATAAATGCAAAAGCGAAAAGATCTTCGAGATCACGATCCAGTTCCACAGGGACCTCTTTCATGAGGTCTTCCTGAAAAGGTCACAACTAAGTACTATTCGCAGTCTTTTCGAACAATCGCTGAAAGGGATCAGCTTCTCCCACGATACGATCCAAAAAATAGCGCCCCTCCTCAAAGAGCTCGAGTTCAAAACCGGCTTCGACTCTGTACTGGAGCTCATGTCCATCCTGAACCAGCTCTCCGTGGCCGAAGACTCCCGGGCCCTGTCTGGAGAAAAGATCTACAACGCTGACTACATCTATATGGACAGCCGGCGGATGGAAAAGCTCATCGATTTTATGAATGCCAATTTCAACCGGCCGGTGCGACTGGCCGAAGCAGCCGAACTCGTGAACATGGCAGAGACCGCCTTCAGCCGCTTTTTCAAAGCAAAGACCGGCATCAACTTCGTCGACTTCCTGAATGACATCCGGCTCGGACATGCCTCCCGGTTGCTCATCGATACAAAGACATCCATCGCCGACATCGCCACCGCCTGCGGCTTTACCAGCATTTCCAATTTCAACCGGACCTTCAAACGCGAAAAGGGATTGACCCCAAAAGACTTCAGAGGCAAACATGGAAATGTCGGTGAACGAAGATTCTTTTAATCCTCTCATAAAGCCTTTATACGGACAGTGTGCTTACGCGGCTGGTTGACGGTATAGATCTGGGCTACCAACGCATCCATCTCCTTTCGCCAGCCTTCCCTCACCGCAGCATAACGCGCCGCCCGGTAATTATCTTTTTTTGACGCCACAGCCCAGTTCTTCGTGGCGATCCTGTTCACCGAGTCGCTCGCTGCATCATTGTCCGCATATTGCAGACCGATCTCCGGAAAACACTCATACTGCAGCCAGTAATAGGCCCTTAGTTTCGATTCCAAAGCCATCCGCTCTTCATTAAGCCAGAGAACGGACATCGCCTGGTCATATTCCGGTGTATTCGTCAAAGTAGCCAGGTCGATGCCGGTAGCAAGCTGCGCTCCCGTCCATTCACCGATCACCCGCCCATCTATCGTAAGAGAATAATTCCCCTCACCAAGACCCCGGACAGCCAGCCGCTCCTTATTCATTTCTTCATTAAATGGAATGACCTTCAACGCCTCCGTCTGCCGGTGAGGGTTTTCCCACAACCGGGGTACGCTGTCTTGTGGAAAAGGTAAGGAGTTGGCCAGATAGTCAAACTGCAATCCACTACGGGAAGCAGCCAGCGCCGTGATCTGGCAATTGTCCGATCGATCCGTCTTGCCGGTCGCAACGTTGATAAGGACATCAGCCACCGGCTTGCCCGCCAATCCCTGCTGTTTCAAAAAAAGATAAGCCATTACAAAATGACCCGAATTACCCGGATGGATCCGGTCCGATCCGGTAAGGGTAAAAGCAGAGTCCTTCTTTTGTTCCCGCAGCGTGATCTCCGTCATAGGGCGAAGAAAGTCTACAAAACCCCAATGCTCATCCGCAGCCGCCTTTTCCTGGAAGGCCGCGATCTTCTGCATCGCCAGGCTCTTCTTCGGAAAATAATTCTTGGGGTTCTTCACCGTTTCATCATACAGCGACGAGCTGATCATTATCTTCTTCGCCGGACTATACTTCTTTAGCTTCTCCCGGATGCCTTCGAAATAATGGGCCGACTCATCGACCCTCACCTTCGCTGTGGAGTCTGCATTCGAAGCCAGGAATTCAAAATACCCGGTGTCATTCATACCAAACGTCAGACATATGGTCGTCGGTTTCCTCGAAAGCACATCGTCGTCAAAACGATCCAGGATATTTTTTGCCCTGTCGCCGCCGATGCCCCCATTGTACACCGTGATCCGCCGGCCGGGAAAATGAAGCATATAATACAGCCAGATATACGACTCGTAATAGCCCATCTCGGTAATGCTGTTACCTACAAAGATCACCCGCTCTCCTGTCTGAAAAGGCGCCAGAGGCTGAATCTGCCCTTCGCTTCTGGAAAAACTGACCAGCAGCACCAGCACCGCAATAAAAATTTTCTTCTGCATATTTTTTCTATTTAAACCGTATTGTTCTTATACCAAAACGTGGAAGGAATAATTCCACAAAACGTTGTCCCGATCTGTTTTTCCGGATGGTCAGCTGTTTTATCTCCCGGCCATCCAGGCCTGTCTCGGCAACAGTCTCAGCTGCAAATCCAAAATATAATTTTTGCCTGTCACCCGCAGCCTCTGCATTAAAGAGTCTTACCAGCAGATCACCCCCCTCCATCGTCAGCGACGATATTTCCATCCCCTGCCGCTCCAGCCACAACAGACTCCGCCCACCGGCCTTTTTTACTTCCGCAATATGCGCCACCAGCGGCTCATTCCATTTCGTACCCTCAGCCCAGATCCCCGCCTGATCCCATTTTCCGGCATGCGGTATCCACGCATAATTCATTTCCGTTGGACCATCAATTTTATAGTCCCGGTAAAAGATGCCATTACCCGAATATTGCACCGTCAGCGCCAGCGGGAAATCCGCCCCATGCCCGTAACTGGTAGTATGATCGCAAAACAACGCCATCCCATATTCGCCCGCACCGTCTTCCACATCCACCCAATTCAAAAGCACATTATTTTTTATGCTGTCCCAGCTATTATAAAAGGTATTGGACAACCTGCTTTCCGTCACATCAAAAGGCGCATTCTTATAAACCTTCTGCGCCGCCAGCTGTAGCGGAAACATGGCCAGCAGCTTATACCGGTCATCATAATAGGCCTTCCGGACCTGTTCATTCTTAGGTACCTCAAAATATTCTCCGATAGCAGGATTCCCCTTCCAGTCAATGACAAGGTGCATATCCACACGCGGCTGCCCTTCCTGCACCGTCAGCACCTGTGTAAACGGGCTGCCCGCGATCATCCCTTTTATACTCAGCTTCACCTCTGCTGCACCTTCCTCAAGAACTTTGATCTCTGCAGGAGTCTCCGTACTCGACCGGAACCCGCCCGCATTGTAAAAATTCCCGCGCAGCTCATTAAAACCCTTCCCTTCCCCTACAAACTCCTTGCCCCCAAGTCCCTTCGCCACCCAGCTGGTGATCACGCCCCCCTTCGCGGGGTCCACCACGATACGATACAGATCAGTCTCAACCTGCCACAACCCGCCCGAAAGCTGCCTCACCTTTGCACTGCCCGAAACCTTCCGCACATCCTTAAGCCGGTAACTCCTATAACCCATCGGCGGCACATCCGCCTGAAAAAGCACCCGCCCTACCCGTACCCACTCTTTTCTCCTCACCCCCGTAGTATTAAAAACCCGAAACCCCATCTCTCCGCTGCCAGCACCCGTTCCCACCTCGCCGCTATCCGAAAGCCGCCGCACCATAGCCCCTATCACACTATCACTAAAAGTATTTGTATTCCCCGTCCACTTCACAACCTTGTCCGCCCAGGTATCCCCCGGCTTCCCGTTGTAAGGCACGATCCAACAGTCATGATGCTGCGACAACAATAAGGTCCGCCAGGCCCCTTCGAATCCGGCAGCCGGCCAAACCACACCCTTCCACTTCCCCGCCATCGCCGCCATCTTTTCAGCAGCAACGATCCTGTTCTCAGAAGCCCTCACGGCACGGGCTATTCGCTGTAATACCTGCGAGCCCCACATCAATCCAACCAACACGTCTTCCTGCGAAAACCGCCAATCCTTATCCGCCTTACCCGATGTGATATTCTCCACATAACCCCTCCAGGTCTCATATTTCGTCGGCACATATACATCTCCCCCACCACTACTATCCACATTCTTCCCCCTCAGCCACGGCCCAAAAGCCCACCCCGCATCCTGCAAACACATCCCCACCGGATGCCGGATGCCGGCGCCAAACGCCTTCTCCACATACTCCTTGCTATTGGCAGAAGCAATCGTCTCCCAGATACTCCGTGGCTTCAGCGCCTCGATCCCATACCGTGGCACCGTCAGAATCGAAGTTCCATCGGGACCAACCCAATTCACCAGCTCCCCGCCAAAAGCCCTTGTATACCCGCCCCAGCAGGTATTCGGATTCTTCAGTGACGCATATTTAAAGCCATAGGACTTCAATATCTGCGGCAACGCACTCGTAAAACAAGGCTCCTCCGATGAATAGGTAGAAAAGACCGCCGAAGGAAAATGCTGCCGCAATTTTTTCATACCATAATACAGCTGTCGTATGACACTCTCTCCCGAGATATTATACATATAACTCTGCCCATAGGCGGGATTGACATATTCGATCCGTCCCTTCGACGACTGATCCGAAAAAAGCCGCTGAAAAGCCGCATAAGATCCCGGATCCTGCAGAGCGATACTATCCCAGGACTCAGGCTCCAGCTCCAGGTTAATCTTCCAGTCAGGATTCTGCCCCAGCTTCTCCACCATAAACTTTGTCTGCCACGATGGAAGATGACCATATATCCCCCCGTGATATCCATCGATAAAATAAGCCGTCTGCGCAGTACAGTTCAGCGTCAAAAAAAGCAAGAACACAATTCTCATCATCTTGTTTTTATTTCCGGTTCCGGAAAACTATCCGTACGAAAAGGCAGCACAGGCCAGCCTTCCCCATTCTGTAAATGAGTCACCGGGTAATTCGTAAAAGCATATCGCACCGCCACCGGCTTCCTGACAGCAGCAGACCAGACACGGATCTTATCCCCCGCAATAACCGCTGAGGCCGGATGAAACACCTGGTCCTCTCCTGAGATCGTAAAGTACAAAGGAGCAGATCCATCATCGGTGCGCAGACCACCCGCAGTCGTCCCCGGTTCAAAATAGATCACCGCTTCCTTCCCCTTTATTTCCATATGCTGATAATGCGGCCCGCGATAGACAATATCCGATAGTCCATAGATCCGGTTCAGGGCCGTCTTCGCCAGCCTTACGCCGATGGGCTTCTTATTATGCGGATGAAGATTCTTTGCCTCGCCCACATCCACAGTCGTGACCATAGCTGTATTATTCACCGAAGCAACCTTCTCCTGCGCCTCACGAAAAAAAGCATAGTCGGCCAGTACAGGGTCTTCCTTATCCAAAAAGAAAGGGGCCACCTGCACATAGTAAAAAGGCAGCTCACCCTGACCAAAGCTTTCCCGCCAGCTCTTTATCAGCGCCTGTGTCACTCTTGTATAGCTATCTCTTTCAAGACGATTCGACTCCCCCTGGTACCAGCAGATCCCCCGGATGGAAAATCGCCGCAAAGCATAGATCATAGCATTATACAGGAGAAAAGGACGCGTGACCTTTTCGAAGCTGAAACCGCCATTGATCACTTCCTTCGACCTCGGACTGTTCAGGTAGGGCTCTAAGTAAACCCGGTCAAGCATCGTATCGGCTGCAAGCACAGATCGGGGAACAAAAGCCTGCGCAGCAGAAGCTCCGATACCGGAGAAAATAATCCCTACCGGCACATGCAAGGTTTGCTGTAACTCGCGGCCAAAATAATATCCCACCGCGCTGAAGTTACGCACCGTCTCCGGTGAACATTCCATCCATTTCCCTTTGATACTGTCTATAGGCGTCGCACTGAAATTAAGGTCGACATTCAACAGACGAAAATTGGGATAGGCAGCAGCAGCTATCTCCCGCGTAGAGTCCGTCACCTCCTTCATGGAAAACTGCATATTCGACTGCCCGCTGCAAAGCCAAACCTCCCCGATCAGCACATTCGTCAGGCTGATACGCGACGCCCCGCTCCCGACATCAAGCCTGTGCGGCTTATAGTCTCCCGCCTGGACCGCAGGCACCGGTATGATCCCAAGGAACTGCCCATCCCCACCCGTCTTCACGGTTAGGGCATCCGCCATCCAGTCGGCCCTGATCTCCACGACAGCACCTGCATCCGCCCTGCCCCAAACACAAAAAGGATGATTCTGCTGAACGACCATATCATTCTGGAGAGCGCTCCCCAGCTGCAGCCCCATCGAAAAGCCCCTTATCCCCAACCCCGCAAACAAAAACAAAAACAATATTTTCTTCATCATTTACTTATTAGTAGAATTTGACAACGAAAAAGGTTTATCCCCATCCAAAATACCACGATCATACGCCGGCTGCTTGCTCATTTCAAACCGCAGTATCCCGCCCTTCATAATATCTTCCTGCCTGATCCAGTTATGCGTATACAGTTTCCCATTTAACGCAGCCCGGCGGATATACACATTTTCAGGACTGTTCCCCGCCGCCTCGATGACAAATTTATTCCCATTCTCCAACGTTATCGTCACCTTTGGGAACAGCGGACTTCCCAGCACATACTGATCCGTCCCCGGGCACACGCTATAAATTCCCAACGCACTAAGAACATACCACGAAGACATGCCTCCCTGGTCCTCATCACCCGGAAATCCCTTCTCCGTAGCATTATAAAGACGGTCCATCACTTCCCGTACCCTGGCCTGCGCCTTCCACGGCTGCCGTGCATAGTTATAAAGATAGATCATATGCTGGATCGGCTGATTGCCCTGCGCATACTGACCCATATTGGCCAGCTGCATTTCCTTCATTTCATGGATGACCGATCCGTAAGAGCCCACCTTCACCGTATTGGGTATCGAAAATACCGAGTCGATCTTGCCACAAAACTTTTTCTCACCCCCCATCAGGTTTATCAGCCCCTGGACATCATGAAACACGGACCAGGTATAATGCCAGGCATTGCCTTCCGTATAGGGACCGCCCCAGTCGAGTGCATCGAACCCCGGAGTCCAGTCTCCATTCGCCTGCCTCCCCCGCATAAACCCGGTAACCGAATCATAAACATTCCGGTAATTGTACATCTGCTTCGCAAACAGCGAAGCATAAAAAGCATGCCCCGACATCCTCGCCAGCTGGTATCCGCAAAAGTCATCATAAGCATATTCCAGCGTCTGCGCAGTCGATCCCTGCGACTCCGGATAAGGGACATAGCCCAGCTGATAATATTCTTTCCAACCCTGACGTCCATTCGCCCCGCCCCACGGCCCCTTATTGGTCGCCTCATGATAGTAGGCCTTCAGCGCCGAGTCCGCGCTGAACGTTCGAATGCCCTTAACCCAGGCATCCGTCAGCAGCGATATCGCATGATTACCCAGCATACCGCCCGTTTCACCCGGGAATGACCAGGCCGGCAGCCAGCCGCATTGCTGCTGCGCCGCCAGCAGGGCCTGCATGATACGACCTTCCATTTCAGGATGTAAGATTGTGTTGAGGGGAAACTGCGATCTGAACGTATCCCAAAACCCATTATCGGTGTACATATATCCCTTGTGTACCCGCCCGTCATAGGGACTGTAGTAATAAGGTTTGCCGGTCTGGTCGTATTCGAAGAATTGGTGCGAGAAAAGATTGGCCCGGAAGAGACAGGAATAAAAGGTCGCCTTCTGTTCTTCCGTTCCCCCTTCCACCAGTACCCGTTTGAAAAGATCATTCCAAATTTTGTGCGCAGCCTCGCGCGTCTCGTCAAAAGAAGCAAAGTGCCCAAGTTCCTGCTGCAATGTCAACAATGCCTGGTCCGGGCTGATATAGGAAGAAGCGATCTTCGCCTGTACCACTGCTCCCTTCTCAAACTTCACCCAGGCTCCCCCCTCCCAATTCCCCGATACGACAAAAGGCTGGTCAAACTCGATCACAAAATAGTTTTTAAAATTAGCAGGCGCCCAACGCACATTGTCCACCCAGCCCGTTATCCGGCGCTGCTCCGGGAATATCTGCACCCCATGCCCTTTTGTGTATCCATCCAGCACAAGATATCCATCCGAGCCCGCCGGGAAACTGAACCGCATACGCGCCCCCCGTTCGACGGGCGTTATTTCCGTCGTAACGCCATTATCAAACCTGACTTTATAATAGTCCGGGTGGCCCGTTTCATTTTCATGATGAAAACCACTGGCCCTTTTATTCTCATCGGTGACAAGCGAGTCCCTTTCAGGCATCAGGCTAAAGACCGCATAGTCGCTCACCCACGGACTACACTGATGCGTCTGTTCAAATCCACGGATCGTACCCGCACTGTATTGATATTTCCAGCCCTCTCCATTCTTCCCCGTCTGTGGACTCCAGGCATTCATACCAAAAGGCAGTGATGTAGTCGGATAAGTATTACCGTAACTAAGCCCAAAATCCGAAGCTGTCCCTTGCAGCGTGTTGGCATAATGCACAAGATCCGGCCCCGCCGCCGCACCAATCCCCGCGACGCCCCCCATCACCGCAGGCCCCTCAACGCCCCAACCCATATTAGGCTTATCCCCCATCTCCAACTCCAACACGCCCCCCGCGACAATATCAGCATGATCCAGCCAGCATTTCAAATAAGGCCGCCCATTCAACCAGGCCCGTTGAATATATATATTCGAAGGTGAATTATTCCTGGCGATCACCGTAAACCGCTGCCCCTTCGCATAACCCGGCTCCAACCGAAACGTGATCCGCGAAAACACAGGGCTCGTGATCTCATACCTCGTATCCCCCGGACACACCGGGTGCAGCCCGCTTGCCGCCAGCACATACCAGGCTGACATCTGCCCCACATCTTCATTCCCAACCAACCCCTCTACCGTATTGTGATAGGCCCGCGCACATATCCGACGACTCCATTCCTGCGTCAGCCAGGGCGCACCCAGCCTGTTGAATAAAAAAGGTACATGATGCACCGGTTCATTCGCATGATTATAATAGTCATTCCAAAGCATGTTCTCCGGCGTACTGTGAAAAAAGCGCAGCAGATCAGCAATCACCGAATCCCTTCCACCCATCAGCTCCACCATACCAGGTATATCATGCGGCACAAACCACCCCTGCTGATAAGGGTTGCTTTCCACCGTGCCATAAAACTGTTTGAGCCTTCCTTCCTCCGGCCAGTCTTCCCAGGATCCATCCTCCTTACGGGGACGAAACCAATGTACCGACGGATCGAATATATTTTTATAGCTCTTGCTTCGCTGCGCATATTTCAGTGAGTCTTCGGCATGCCCGAGCCGCCCCGCCAGCTGCGAAAGACACCATTCCGAATAGGCATTCTCCAGTGTATTCGAAATGACAAAAGGGGAGTTGCCATACGAGTTGCGGCGATGATCCTCCGGCTCGCAGAAATCCGACCACCCCCGCGTCCCATTGCCATAACGTTCACAGGAATTACGGGCATATTCATAGGCCTTCGATATATCATACCCGCGAATACCCTTTGCATATGCATCCGCAAGCACGACAACAGCAGGATTGCCGATCATACACCCGGTATAGGCGTTGATCAGCTCCCATCGCTCAAAATAATGCCGGCCGCTCTCACCCGCAAGATCGGTTAGCGATCGCACCATTTCATTCACCAACCCCGGGTTGATAATGGTTTGCAGCGGCATCTGGCTCCTGAATACATCCCATCCGCTAAACACCGTCCTCCGGGTATAGCCTCCACCCTTTACCTCACCAGCGCCCCCATTCCTCGTCGCACCCCCATGCACCCTGCCATCCCCCCCGGGATACCTTCCATCTACATCAGCCAGGGTCCTGGGGTCTATCATCGTATGATACAAAGCCGTATAAAAAATTGTCTTCTCCTCCTCCGTCCCACCCTCCACATGCACCTTATCCAACGCAGTATTCCATTGAGCCCCCGCCTTTGACCTCACCCCATCAAAATCCCAGCCTGCTATCTCCGACTCGAGATTTTTCTTCGCCCCCTCCATATCCGTAAAAGAGATTCCCGCCTTCATCAGCACAACCTCACCGGAAGACGTTCCAAACTCGGTAAAAAATCCAAGATGCTTCCCCTCCTTTTCCTTCGGAGACATCGTCACCGGAGCCTCCGCAACCTGCCGCTGATATCGCTCGCTCATCACATCCTCTCTTTTCCTCGGCCAGTCGTCCGGGATCGCCGCACTCCAGACACCATATTTTTTCAACGGCTTACTCAACTTCGCGTAGAAGTATACGGTATAGTCCGAATGTCCTTCCCCATCACCCCATCCCCCACCCTCCGGCCTGCACTTCATCCATCCCGTGATGGTATGATCGTCGACGACCCGGACATACTGGGCCGTAGAAGTACCCCCAACCCTGCGCGCCAGGTCTATCTGTATCCGCGAATCCACACCAGCCGGAAAAGTAAAACGCAACATCCCGCTATGCGGCGCAGCCGTCATTTCAGCCCTGATGCCATACCGCGACAAAGTCACATCATAATAACCCGGACTGGCATGCTCAGTACGTTTCTCAAACGCCGACCGATACCCCTCCTGTCCGGCGCCACGCTGCCCAATCACCCCATCACCCGCGACCCCGCGCAATCGCCCCGCCGTCGTCCGCAGCGGCCCCGTCGCCGGCATCACCAAAAAGTTCCCCAGATCCCCATACCACCCGACCCCACTCAGCTGCGTAAAAGCAAATCCTTCGATCGACCCATGTTCATAACTATACCCCGATCCATTATCCCCACCCGTGATCGTATTCGGACTCACCTGCACCATGCCATAAGGTGTCGTGGCCCCGGGAAAGGTCTTACCCAGCCCATGCACAGCACCGGCCTTATCCACACTCGTACTCGCTCCGATAAAAGGATTCACATAGTCGGCCGGCCGCCGGATGTCTCTTCGCAACGGTTGCCCGAACCCGGGTACGACAGTCAACAACAGGGGCCATGCGAAGATCATAGAAAGTTTTCTTTTTGTACTCATTATAAGAATCATTAAGTAGCGGATCATACATCAAAGCCCCAGCTGTAAACCGACATTGATCACACGCTGCGCCAGGTAAGCATCCCCCGCCGTATTCGAAGCCACCTCCGGGTCCTGCTGATATTTTTTACTGACATTACTCCACGTAAGCAGATTATAGGTGCTGAGATAGAGCCGCCCGTTATTGATCTTCAGCGGCAGCCACTTCCGCGGCAGGATATAGCTCAGCTCCACCGTTTTCATCCGGATATAATACGCATTGATCACCCAGAAATCCGAGTTATACGCGCTCGGGCTGTTGATGGTCGTGGCATTGCTCGACAACCTCGGAAATTCAGCGCTGTTGGCCGTCTCAGGCGTCCACGCCTTTTCATGGATCGGCTGGAACTGGCCCTGAAACGGTTCTATCGCCGTTCCCTTCAATCCCAGGCTGTATCCCCACGCCCCCTGAAACATAATACTTGCGTCAAATCCCTTATACCCGATCTTTATCGGCAAGCCCACCGTCGTATTCGGCAGATTCGGCTTCCCGATCGTCGTGATATCGTTCTGGTCGATCAGACCATCCCCATTCAGATCCTTATACTTCAGATCACCCTGCTGTATCGCAACCGACCCCACCGGCTTTGCCACCTTTGGATCGTTGACATCCGCCTGGCTGTAGAAACCGATGAACTTGTAACCGAAAGGCTGACCTATCGCGTGCCCCGTAACAGCCAGCCACGGATACCGCGGCGCAGCCTCCGCCTCATAGAGGATCTTGTTCTTTGCAAACGACCATACCAGCCCGATACTATACTGCACGGCTCCCACCTTGTCATGATACGTAACCGTTTCCTCAAAACCCCTGTTCACCGTGATCCCCACATTATTCGGAGACACACCAATCCCCAGGATCAGGGGCGTACTCCCGGGAACCACCAGCTGGTCATACCGGTATTCGTGGAAATAGTCCGCCGACAACGAGATCCTGTCATTAAAAAGATTCATATCCAGACCCGCATCAAATTTCTTTGATTTCTCCCAGGTAGCATTCTGGGCTCCCAGGGCGCCTTCAGAGATCACAGCGGCACTTTGATTTGACTGTCCAAAGCTATAGGGATTCAATCCCTGCACATATACCTGGTTGTAGAGATATTGATTACCCAGGGCAACGTCCGACCCCACCACGCCATACGTAGCCCTTACCTTGAACAGGTTGGCAAAAGGCGCCGCCTTCGCAAAGAAATTCTCCCTTGACAGATTCCAACCCACCCCTATCGCCGGGAAAAGGCCATTCCTTTTGCCGGACTGGAAACGGTCCGAGCCATTCAGAGCCGCATTGAAGTCGATCAGGTATTTTTGTTTGTAGTCATAACCCAGTTTCAGTGAATAACCCCGGTACTTTTGAGGCGCCTGCCCCGATATCGCAATGATGCCGGTAGCATCCTCATCCACCCGGTAGCTTTCCTGGTTCCACAACAACAACGAAGTGACGTGATGATCGGTATTGAACACCCTTTCGTAATTGAGATAGACCTGCGCATTTGTACGCTGGTTGTCCAGATCGGTATTGCCCAGCGTACGGTAACTGCTGTAGGTATACCCGCCGGTGCTGACACCCGTATTCAAATGATAGCTCTTATCTCTTGGATCATAAAGATAGGTTGGCGGAAACCCACGGAATAAGGTCAGCGTATTCTGCTCGACACTGGCATAGGCCACCCGGCCGATCAGCGAGAGGCCGCGGGTGATATCATCCAGCTTTTCGGTAACGCCCAGCAATACATTGAAATCCGTCCGGCGATTTCGGCTATAGCCCTGCGTAGCCAGCTGCGCATTGATCGTTGGAAGCTGCTTTTGCGTATCAAAGGCATAGGCATAGCTTCCGTTCGGGTTTATAAAGGGCGCCGAATAAGGATGATATTTCGAGAAGTCATAGACCTCGCTGACGACATTCTGCGCATAGGGTTGATTGATATCCCCGAAACGCGTCGTTGCATCAAGACGCAGACTCAGGTTCTTCGTCGCCTGTATATCCAGGTTGGACCGGATATTATACCGCTTGTAAAAATAATTGCTGTTGACGCCATCGGAGTTCGTCGAGAAATTCTTTATCGACCCGCTCTGTGTAAAGGCGCCGCCCGAAATAAAATATTTTACATGCGAAGTTCCCCCGGAGATGTCCAGGTTGGCATTGGCCTGCAGCGAATAAGGCTTGTTGATCGCCTTATACCAGTTTACATTGGGATGCCCGTATGGGTCCGACCCGCTCTTAAAAGCATTCAGGTCCGCCTGCGTGAACAAGGGATTGATCCCATCATTCGCATAAGCCTGGTTCACCAGCTGAGCCGTATGGTATGAATCCAGGAATTTCGGCGTCCGCACAGGCGCCTGTCCCCCGCCTTCCAGCCGCACATCGAATTTCGGCTTCCCCGCCGCACCCCGCCGCGTCGTAACGACAAGCACCCCATTCGCGCCCTTGATCCCATAGATAGCCGTCGTGCTGGCATCCTTCAGGATCGAAATGCTTTCTATTTCGTTGACATTGATCTGCGCCAGCTGCTCATAAGTATATTCGATGTCATCCACCACGATCAGCGGCTTGTTCCCGTCAGGATTCAGCGAGCTGACACCCCGGATATAATAATCGGAAGCATCATGCCCCGGCTGACCACTCCGCTGCTGGGTAAAAAAACCAGGCAGCTTCCCCGCCAGTGCATTCTGTACGCTCGAAGTAGGGACATCCCGGATCTCATCGGCATTGATCGAGCTGACCGCTCCCGTATTCGTGATCCGCTTCTTCTTCCCAAAGCCGACGACCACCGACTCCTCCATCCCCTGCGTCGATTGCTGCATGACCACCTGCACATCCGCCTCTTTTCTGACACTAACCTCCTGCCGCTGGAAATTCAGGTAGGTCACGACAAGAGTATTGGCCCCACCCCGCAGCACAATACGGAACCGGCCATGTTCGTCCGCCGCCACAGCATTACGGGGCTGCCCCTTTTCAGTAATGGTAGCACCCGCCAAAGGTCCATTGACGTCCTTTACCGTACCGGTCACCGTCCTGGCCTGTGCATAGACAAGACCAGGCAGCAACGCCAGCACTATAAAAAGGGATTTGATAAGCTTGTTCATATGGAAAAATTAATTGTGTTAGATTCAGTTTACCAAAGCGGGTTTTGTTTCATCTGGCTGTTTTTGATCACCTCGCTGTAAGGGATGGGATACAGGTACATCTGCGGATCACGAAACACCGTCGTCAGCACCGGGATCAGATTATAAAAGATCTGCCCACCGCTCGAGATCTGTATATCCATTCCCTGCAAAGGTGCGCTGTTATAGACCTGCCCAGCGATCTTCCAGCGGCGGATATCCCAGAAACGCTGCTCTTCAAAGGCCATCTCGACCCTTCTTTCATTTCTTATCGCCACCCGCATTTCGTCGGGTGTCATCCCCTGCTTCAGGCCATAGCTGTTATCCGGACCCGTAAGGATCCCCGCCCTTTTCCGCAGCGCATATAATACATTGTAGACATCCGCCGTAGGACCCGAGACTTCATTGGTCGCTTCCGCATAGTTAAGCAATACCCCCGCATACCGATAATAGATAAAATCATGACAGGTGCCGGAATAAGAAGGCGGATTGCTCGTCACACTCTCAAAGGCGCCCATGAATTTGCGCATATAGTAAGACGTTTTTGTCTGCTGCACAGTCCCACCCGGCCTGTCCACCGCCCCGTCATAGGTCTGAACGGTCCTGTTCAGCCAGAGACTGCCATTATGGAATACCGTCAGGCTGAGCCGCGGATCGCGATGGGAGTAAGGATCATTGCTGTTGTAATGCGCATTTGCATCCGTTATCGCATAACCCGAATCCGTCGGAAAGGCGTCCACCAGGTTCTGTGTCGGACTGGTGATCCCGTTCCCCCCCGCCGAACTGAACCCAATGGGAGCATTGGCCGTTTCCACCGAATAGCCCGAATTACCCTGCTGCATCCAGAAAATAGTTTCCGTATTCGTACTCACCGGCACCGCCTGCGTGACAAAGACATCATTGAACGAAGACATCAGGCTGTAGGCATTCAGGTCTATCACCGCCTTCGAAGCATCAGCCGCCAGTTTCCAGCGATTCCCGTCAAAGCCCGCATACCCCGTCAGCGGATTGGAACCATCGATATTCCCGCCATTGAACAACGGGCTCGCGGCATATAGCAACACCTCCGACTTCAGGGTCATCGCAGCCCCCTGCGTGATCCGGCCATAGGTATTGGAATTGACCATCGCAGCCGTACGAAGACTGTCCTTGATATTATCGCATTCGCTGACGATATAGTTTACACAATCCGAAAAGCTGTTCCGCGGCAGCTGGATATTGTCGGAGATCTGCCGGATAGAATCCCCAAGCAACGGGATCCCGCCATATCGTTTCAGGAGATCGAAATACAACCACGCCCGTAAAAAGCGCGCCTCCGACCGGTATGCCGAACGCGCAGAGTGTCCGTTGGGAAGCAGTTCGTTCATCGGCACACGATTGATATTCACGATAAAGACCGTAGCATTGCGGATCCCCGCATAGTCATGCGTCCACATATCATCCGAATTGGGTGACGTAGCCGAATAGGCGCCCGTAGCTATCGCCTGTACCGCAGGTATACCCGATGCCGATGACACCGCATCGTCCGAAGCCGCATCCATATAATTCCCGCCAAGACGGTTGTGACCGCTGTACAGACACTGCTGATACGTGGTCAGCAGATAGACCATCGCCTGTTTGCCCAGCGAGTCCAGGGGATCGAACGCAAGGTCCTCTGTGATCTGCTGCCCCAGCGGGACACTCTCATAGGTCTTCTGGCAGGCGGTCAGCACCAGGCTGCCTGCTGCTCCAACCAAAACCAATAGGAAGAAAAGCTTTTGCATATCTGATAATTTAAAAGATCTTAAAGTTTTACAGTGACACCGGTATTGATGACCTTCTGTATGGGGTAGTTGGGAAACGATACTTCCGGGTCTATCCCCTTATAGGCCGCATGTGTAAACAGATTCTGCGCATTGGCAAAAACACGGATCCCCCGCAGCTTTAGCCTTTTTATCCAGGCATAAGGCAGGTTATAGCCGACATCCACATTTTTGATCCGCAGATAGCTCCCGTTACGAAGAAAGTAGGAGCTCGAGGTAAACATCGGGGTGTAATTGTAGCCGCTGCCGCCAGCCGTCAGCCTCGGATAAGTAGCCGTACCAGCCGTTTCCGGTATCCACCTGTTCAAAGCCTGTACATAGGCCTGGGAATAGCCGTTGTTCTGACCATAAAAACCCGCATCCAAATAGTTACTCGCTACATACTCTTCCCGGTTCGCCACGCCCTGCACCAACACGCTCACCTCGATACCCTTATAGCTGACCCCGGCCGTAACACCATAATAAATGACCGGCTTCTGCGCTCCAACCGGTGCTACATCGAACTGGTCTATGATCCCGTCATGGTTGAGATCCTTATACCGGACATCCCCCGCATGCGGCGTATACCCTGCGATCGTCGGCGCAGCGCTGGCTTCGGCGCCTGTTTGAAAAAGACCGTCAGCCTGCAGACCAAACCGCTGCCCCACAGGGTGACCCGTATGCTTGTTCCAGGAATATTTCTGATACTGCTCATCCATGAACAGCACTTTGGACTGTTGCATCGCCCCATTGGCAGTGATAAAATAATTCAGATCGCCAACATGATCCTGGTAGGTCAGCGTCAGCTCGCCCCCCTCGTAAAGATCGATGCCGATGTTTTCAGCCGGATACAACAGACCGATCAGCGCAATATTGCGGCCCCTCGTCTGCAGCACATCAAAATACCGCTCGTGATAATAGTCCGCCGTCAGCTGGAGATGATTGTGAAAGACCGAGAGATCCAGACCCGCATCCAGCTTGTCCGCCTTTTCCCAGGTAGCATTGATATTCGCCAGGGTTGGTTGATTGGCTGTCGTCCCGCTGGTCGGATCCCCCTGCTCGGCAAGACCGCCGCCATTCGGGTAATTGCTGCCGATACCATAAGTACCCGCCACACCCTGGTAATGCTGACGCCAGACAAAATACCCGTAGTTATCGATATTCGCATTACCCGTCCGGCCATAGGTGACCCGTAGTTTCAGCTGATCCAGCCACCGGGACTGCGTATGCAGCCAGCTTTCTTTCGAAAGATCCCAGCCCAGCCCGCCGGCATAAAAAAGACCGTACTGATGCCCCGGCGCATAACGGTCATAACCACTGTAGTCGGCCGCACCCTCCGCAAAATATTTGTCCCTGAAATTATAAGAAGCCTTACCTGCAAAATTCGTCAGCGCAGAAGGGATGTCATAGTTCAGCAACACCTTCTTCTGATCGAATAGCAATTGCGCGCTCAGCGAATGAGGACCGAACTTCCGGTCATACCCCGTAGACAGCTGGACAAAGCGATACCTTGCCCACGAAGTGTTGGTGAAATCATTAGATTGGTTCACCGTACTGCCAAACCGGTGATAGCTCGTATCCCCTCCCGCACCTATCGCCTGCGAAAATACCGGGGCTTGTTTGCTCCGGTTGAGAATGCTGGCTTCCTGCACCGAGACATTCCCCTTCGCCTTTGCCCACCAGCCCTTTACCCATTTGTCGAGCTTATAGTTGAGATCCAGGTTGGCCATGACATCATGCGAATGGTCGGCAATATAGCCCGAGCTGATCGTCTGCGCCAGCAGGTTCTGCGTGTAATTGGCATTGCCGCCATAAGACCCGTCGGGGTTTTTGACAGCATACGCATTGTTGGGCGTCGTCAGCAGACCCTGCAATATCGTTGCCGTCGTGGCGCCGGGCTGGTTGCCGTCCTGTAACCGGCCAAATATCTGCAGCTGGGCATTGAAATCCTTGTTGACATCCACGTCTATCTTCGAATTGATGACATATCGTTTCAGATCTGCATTCGTATTATAGGAGTTCGCATTTGACGTAACAAACAGTCCCTGCTGATCCATATACCCCATATTCACCACATAACGCGCCGTATTGCCACCACCGGTGACATTCAGATTGTATCGGTTAAGCCTCGAATTATCTTTCAGCACCGTATTATACCAGTCGACGTCCGGATGCCCGATAGCATCGGTATGATTCCGGTACGCGGAAAAGTCCGCAGCCGTATAGGCCGGCGTCCGCCCATCGTTCAGCAATGCCTCATCAAGCAGGTAGGCATACTGGTAAGCAGGCAGGGGCCTGGGCAGATTTATCGCGCTCTGCACACCCGTCTCAGCCGTCAATGACACCCGAGGAGGACCCGCGATCGGTTGTTTCGTCGTGACGATGAGTGCACCTCGCGAACTGTTCTGTCCAAGAAGGATCGTCGACAAAGCGTCTTTCAATACCGATACCGACTCGATGCTTTCCGGGTCGAGACTATACCACTCCCGCTGCACACCGTCTACAAGGACAATAGGCGACTGACCCATGCTGCCGTTGTGCCCGCGCAGCTGGATATTGAACTCGGTATTATCCGAAGGCCCCGCTCCGCTGGTATTGTTGGGGATATTCCCGACAAAGATGTCCCTGCTGGTAAGACTGCCCGTCAGAGGCGCATAAAAACCACTGACCTGCTGCACATTTAAACCCGCCAGCCGCCCCGGTAAGGCATAGGTATACGAGGACGCAGGCGTCGTACTAAGCTGACCGGCGCCAATGGTCGACACCGCTCCGGTAAAGGTTTGCTGTCTGACCCGGCCATACAGCACATCGATCATTTGCGACACCCCGGGCCTCAGATAACGCTCCGGCAGCCGCACCGTCATCGGCTGACCGGCCCTCGCCTTTATCTCCGACACATTAAAGTCGGGATGTTCAACGACCAGGACCGTTCCGGCGACGGCATCGATGACAAAACTCCCGTCACTCCCCGTCACCACACCCGATTTTTCGCCCCTGATATGCACCACGGCTCCGGGTAATGGGTGTCCGTATGAATCCAGCACGGTCCCCTTGACAGGCGTCCCTGCGCCTGCCATCGCTATCATCGGCATCATAAGCACCGCCAGCGCCAGCTGGCGGCAAATTTTTTTATATAAGCAGTTACAACGCATAGCAATAGTTTATTGGCATTTGAATGTATACGTAAAAGGCGCAGCGGTTCCGCCATAACCCACCTGGTTATTCCCATTCGCATCAGTAAAATAATAGCGTAATCCGCTGAGATGCTGGTTATCGGCCAGGTTGAAGAACTTCCGCGGCCAGAGGTCCTTCTGCCATTTGTTGAGCCCAAGCGGTATCATCTTCGTGGCATCCGTCTGGGTACAGACCTTTATGCTGTCTCCGGTCGTCAGCACACCCGTCATACACATATACACCTGGGAAGCATTGGTCAGTTGAGTGGAATCGACACCACCGTCAAATGTCACCGTAACGATATCGTTATCCAGCGACGTACGGGGATCGATCGCAGAGAGCTGCGGATTGCAAAAGTCTATCAGATCGCCGGTGCCGTTGACCCGGAAACAATCGGAGAACTTGAAACCATACCTGTCCTGACTGCTCAGCCCATCGCTGCTGTTGGCGACACAGTAACCCAGCTTAAAGGAAAGATTGTCCGGACTCGTCTTGATATTGATACTCACCGTGGCTCCAAAAGGTGCGCCGGACGACACGGAATAGCTCGCATTGGAAGAGAAGGCCACCCACTCATAATCCGCGATCAGGTTGCCCCCGTTGCCGACTTTATTCAGCAGCAATGTCGGCCAGTCCAGCCCCCCGCCCTGGGGCGCCGCCTGCCCCGCAGGGATCACCGTCATTTGCTGGGTCCCGGTGGTGATATCGCTTACAAAGGACATAGTGGCATTCTGCCTCGCTTTCCAGACCTTTGGCACCAATATGCCTACAATAAAATTAGAGGTCTGCGCCTGATCGACAGTGATCTTGACATTAAGGGTCACCGGCAGATTGTCACCGCCGTTGACGCTGGAAGGCAGAACAATACTGTCGATCGTCATGGCGCAGCTCATAATGATCAGCAACAGCGATCCGCCCAAGATCTTCCAGGCTAAATTTTTATACTTCATTAATTCGCTTTTTGAAGGGTGTACTGATAGGAGTTGAGGTCACAGCCGGGGCTGAACGTAACAATGACACTTCGCTTTCCGTTGACGACAGGGAAGAGCAGCGGCGAGGCCTTCTTAGCGCTGTCCGTCGGCGTGAAGTTGATATTGAACGGATACAACGGATCGTCAAACGCCCATTTGCCATTCTTGCTGACAATAAAAGGCACCAGGCTGTCGATGGTATAGCTGCTATCGGAGAAGTTGATGCGAAAATGAGAAAAGTCGAATCGCGACGTGATATCCGTCCCGTTACGCGTAGCCCGGACCACCGACCAGCTCCCCGAAAGTTCCTTGACCGGCTCATAAGGAACAACAAGCCGCTCCGGCTTACAGGCAAAAAAACCGGCAAAGCACACGGCGGCAAAAAACACTAGTAATTTTTTCATATGCAATCAGTTTTTTAATACAATGGATTTTGCAACAACTCCGGCGACTTGGCGATCTCCGCCAGCGGCAACGGCCACAGATACATCGCCTTTGTAAAGTTGTGTTTACGTACGTTAAAAGGTTTGTAGACGACCCCCGGCCCGCGATCCACCTCCATCCCATGCATCTCCAGGTTGTCCGTCTGCTCCGCGATCATCCACCGGCGGGTATCAAAAAAGCGGAATCCCTCAAAAGCCAGCTCCAGCCTTCTTTCTTTCCGGATCACAGCCCGCATCTGCGCCTGGTCCAGACCCACAGGCAGCTGGTAGGGACGTAATCCCGCCCGCTGCCGGATAGCTTCTATCGATTGATAAACCTCCGGCGTAGGCCCCGCCGCCTCATTAGTTGCCTCCGCAAAGTTCAGCGCAACCTCGGCATAACGGATCAAAGGCAGTACACGGTTCGTATTGCCCACACCGTTATTGATGATAGTGGGGTCCACCATTTTAAAGATGTAAAGACCGGTTGGCGTACCCTTGTAGACCGCATCCCCGCTCGACGCCACAGACGGTGTGACGCTGGTATTGATATACAGCTGCACCGGCGAAGGCTGGTTCGTACCAAAGGTGACCCGAAGCGTGGAGTCATGGATGATGGTATACCCAAGACGGGGGTCCCGGTTTTGATAAGGATTATTGGGATCATAACCCGAAGACGGATCGGTAATGTCCTTTCCATTGCTCATAGGGAACGCATCGACGATCTCCTGGTAAGGATAAGGACCACCGCTGCCGCCACGCGAAGGCACATCCCACAACGACTCCAGGTATTTGTTGTCCGCCATCATACGGGCCAGGATATACTCGGAATTGTACCGTTGGATAAACATTTTCTGGAAACCATAACCGGGCTCTCCTGGTTTGGACGTCGAGTCCACATACAGCTGAAAGGCACCCAGCGCTATCACCGAACGCGCCGCATCGGCAGCCAGCTGCCAGCGGTTGGGGTCACTGTCCGGATAGGCGACGATGGAGTCCAGCCCGGCATTGCCATGCGCCTCTCCCCCATTATTGAACAGCGGACTGGCGGCAAACAACAGCACCCGCGCCTTCAGCGCCAGACAGGCTCCTTTACTGATCCTCCCGTAATTGGCGCCCGACCAGCTCGCAGGCAGGACAGCCGCCGCAGAGTCGCATTCCGATACGACATAGTTTACACATTGACGATAGGAATTTCGTTTCGCCGGAATATGATCCGCCGAAGTATAAATAGTGTCGCCGATCAGCGGAACACCTCCATAATGTTGTAGCATCACGGTATAATACCACGCACGGAGAAATCGGGCTTCCGCCGCCACCTGCTGTTTCAGGGCACCGTTAAAAGGAATGACAGGCAGATGTTTGAGAAACTGGTTTACCGCCCGGATATTGCTATAAGGCGTGCCCCAGGCATCGGTAGGCACCACCGAAGGATTGACAGACCCTATTGCAAATTGGAGAAAACCATTGGGGCCGGGAGTTGCGGGACCTTCTGCCTCATCACACGCAGACTCAAGACCCGCAAACCAGTTAGAGCCCGCACCGGCATTGAACCGCTTCGGATCAGTGGCAAACCCCATATTGCTGTAGATATTGCCCAGGAAGGCCATCGCGTTCGAACTGTCCGTGAAGGTGCTGGTCTCATCCAGGCTGGTGGTTACGGTTTGATCCAAAAACCCATTCTTCTTACACCCCGGCGCCGTTGCCGTCAGCACGACGATCAGCAGCAAAAGAGCGTTTCTCTTCATCCCTCCGTTGAAATTTGTTATGCGCGCTTTCATTTTTTGACGGTTTTAAGAAAGGGATATGGTAAAATTGTGCAAGTAATGAGGCCAGGGAATCCAGAAAAAAATCGAAAAAAAGAAGAAACCGAAGCCGTCTCCGACAGGAAAAAACCGACAAACCCCCAAAAAAAGGCTGGTGCTGAAAAACCTTGGGCATTATCGGAGTCGTTATGAAAAATAAGCGCAGGCGGGAGATCTGATCCGGGGTCCCTATAAGCCAGGGAAAGCTGTTTTGTTCTCATATACAAGCAATTAGAATGATGAAAAAAAGCATTCCACCGGGCTGAATTTGAAAAGGGATTTGGGTACCCGGGGAATCGTTATTGAAATAAAAGTAGAGAGAAAAAACGTTTTAGGAAATTTTTTATATATTTTTTTACCTCCGAAACAAATGGCTATGTCAAAATAGTACCAATAATAAAACCGCTTATGTTCCCAACCATCGGCCACCTTTTTTCTTATCTGACCGGGCTGCCGCTCCACATCCCCATCCCCACCTTCGGCTTCTTCATGCTCCTGTCATTCGCGGGCGCCTGGCGCACCTTCCGGTCGGAGTACAGGCGGAAAGAAGCCGAAGGCATCCTATATCCCTTCCCTCCTCCCAAACCAATCCCCCACCTGGATCGCATTGCCCTTTTCCTCGCCGCCTTCTTCATCGGAGCCAAAGCCATCTACTGGTGGATCAACCGCTCCTATTACATCGGTCCCCTTCCCGACTTCCTGCTCTCCCTCAGAGGTAGTCTAACCGGCGGCATAATAATCGCCCTCATAACAATACTAACCGCATGGTTTTGGCGCCGCCAGTTCGCAGAACAAACCACCTCAAAACCATCCCTATCGCCCGCTCCGGCGCTCCTGCACCCCTACCAACTAATGGACCGCCTCCTGCTATTCTGCGGCATCGCCGGCTTCGCAGGCGCCATCCTCTTCGCAAAGATCGAAGGCGTATCCGGTCTCAACTACTACGGCGCCCTCATCGCCGGCGCCCTCACATACTTATACATCAATCGGAAACACGGCATACCCTTACCCATCGCAGCCGACATCGGCAGCCCCGGCATGATGCTGGCCTATGCCATCGGAAGACTCGGCTGCCACCTCGCAGGCGACGGTGATTGGGGCATTATCAACACAACACCACAGCCCGCCTGGCTCCAATGGACACCCGCCTGGACC
>DASYEB010000037.1:0-465416 GCA_036499285.1 Puia sp.
GGATTCCGGGATGGTATTTCCCAGCCCATTATCAAAGGCAGCGGAAGGACCGGGCCGGCTAATGACTATGTGAATGCCGGCGAATTTGTGATGGGATATAAGAACGAATACGAGGTCTTTCCCGATACGCCCCTACTGGCGGAGGAACAAGGAAATGCGAACATATTGCCCGTGGATCCTTTGAATTCGGGTAAGAAGGACCTCGGGCACAACGGAACTTATATGGTGCTGCGTCAGCTGCAACAGGATGTAAAAGGGTACTGGACCTTTCTAAACGAACAAACCAAAAATCCAGATGGCTCCGTGAATGCAGACGAGAGCACCAAACTTGCTGCGAAGATGATGGGACGCTGGCCGAGCGGAGCGCCCCTGGTAAAATACCCGGACAAAGATCCGGGCGGACTCAGCAATGACGATGATTTCGGCTATTCGGATGGCGATACGGCCGGTCTGAAATGTCCCTTCGGCTCACATTTGCGCCGCACGAATCCCCGGGACAGCTTCGAAGACAATGGTCCATCGGAATCATTGAAACTGACCCGCCGGCACCGAATCATCCGCCGGGCAAGATTGTACGGAGACCCTTATGAAGGATCACCAACACATTATACCCCGGAAGGGGAAGTAGGGCTGCTCTTTTCCTGTTTCAATGCGGATATCTCCCGTCAATATGAATTCATTCAATATACCTGGGCCAATTACCCAAAGTTCAAACAGTTGTACAATGACCCTGACCCCATCATCGGCGTGCGGGAAAAACCTGCACCGGGGATAGAACAGAATTTCACGATACCCGGCGAGCCGGTGAACAAGTATGTTACGGGACTACAGCGATTCGTCACCTGCAAAGGCGGCGCTTATTTCTTTTTCCCATCTGTCACCGCTATCCGTTACCTGGCCACTCTCTAATCCATTTTATATGACACCTGATACACTCTTCCTCCTCTCTTCCGGCATTGCTTCGATCGGTTGGATCACCCTTCTGTTTATTAGTCCATTCTGGCCAGGTTTCGATAAATTCCTAATAGGCATCATCATCACCCTGTTGGCACTCGTCTACACCGGCCTCAACTTCGCCAACTTCCATGTCGGCGATGCGGCGAAATTTGGTTCTCTGGACGGCGTTGCCACCTTGTTCCAAAACAAGGCCCTCCTGACCGCGGGATGGGTCCATTTCCTCGCTTTCGACCTGCTTACCGCCGTTTGGATCAAAAAAAATGCCGTGAAACTGGGCGTCCCCCACGCCTGGATCATTCCTGCCGTAATTTTCAGCTGTCTGCTCGGCCCATTGGGCTTTCTGTTATATTTGTTGACGAGATGGATCAGGACAAAGACCTGGTCCGCGGAGAATTTTTAAGTTATGCCCCATCATTTCATTACCATAAAGGACATAGCCAGACAGCTCAATATTTCTGTATCCACTGTATCCAGGGCTCTGCGGGATACGCATGATGTAAGCCAGGAAACCAGGGATAAGGTGCTGGCCATGGCGTCGAGCCTCAAGTACAAACCCAATTTCAATGCGACAGGACTCGCCAAAGGAAGTACCCACAACATAGGGATCATTCTTCCCTTTATTACCAATTATTATTTTTCAACGGTGATCACCGGCATACAGGAAATAGCGTACAACAAAGGTTTTCATATCATCCTGTATATTACCAACGATTCCGTGGAAAGAGAGTTGGATATTGTGCAGAACCTGTCGGCCGCCAGCCTCGATGGTCTGCTGGTGACGGTGTCGTCACAATCGGACGACTGCGGACATTTTCAGCAGTTCATTGACGAAGGTACCCCGGTTGTATTTTTTGACAGGGTGGCGACTAATATAAGGACTTCCAAGGTTATGCAGGACGATTTTGGGGGTGCGTTCGAAGCCGTGGAACACCTGCTGGAGGCGGGGTACCGCAACATCGCCCATATCGGCGGCCCCCGGGGGTTGGGCCTGACTGAAAAAAGGAGACAGGGATATATAGCCGCGCTGGAAAAACACGATCTGCCTGTCCGGGAAGAATGGATCGTTCATTCAGGATTCTCACAGGAATGCGGAGAAAAGGATGCAGAACTACTTTTGGCCTGCCCTCAAACGCCCGATGCCATCTTTGCCATCAATGACGGTAAGGCCATCGGCAGTATGCTGGCCTTAAAGAAAAGAGGGATTGCCATCGGCAGGGAAATAGGCGTCATGGGTTTTACCAACGATCCCGTGGCCGCCCTCATCTCTCCATCCCTGACGACCATTGCCGAGCCGGCTTTTGAGGTAGGCCGGAAAAGCTGTGAGCTGCTGCTACGGCATATCGCCAAGAAGAATTTTATCCCTGAAGAAGTGATCCTGCCAGGAAAGCTTATCATCAGGGAATCTACTCTCCGCTAGCGGGGCCCGAATAAAGGATCCTCCCGCCGACGATAGTCATCTGTATGTTGATCCCTTCATCGAAAATGACAACATCCGCGTCCTTGCCTTTTGCAAGGGTTCCCTTGTTCGCCGCCACCCCCATTATACGCGCCGGCGTGCTGCTCATCATCCGGACCGCATCTATCAGCGGCACGCCGGCGATGCCGGTCATGGTCCGCACCAGCCTGTCGGCGGTAGCCACGCTGCCGGCAAAGGAGCTGCGGTCGGGCAGCTTGGCCACGTCGTCTTCGACGATCACTTTTAACCCGTTTCGAAGGCTCCCGATCACGCTTTCTCCCGGCGGCCCGCCGGCAGCCCGTATGGCGTCTGTGATCAGCGCCGTTCTGTCGGCGCCTTTTGTCTTATAGACAAGCTGTAATAATGGCGCGGGAAGGTGCACCCCGTCCGCAATGATCTCGACGTCCATTTCATCGATCAGAAGCGCACTTTCGATAACCCCTGCATAACGGAATGCGTTGCGGCGCGTGACGCCGGACATCGCCGAATACAAATGCGTGGCCAGCGTATAGCCGTTCTCGAAAGCCCGTATGACATCCTCATATATCGCATCTGTATGCGCTGCCGATACCAGTACGCCCTTCGAAGTGAGATATTGGCCGAGGGCAAGCGCTCCCTCCAGCTCCGGGGCGGCGCTCCACCGTCGGATGACTCCCGGTCCCGAACGGGAAAGGATCTCCTGGTACTCCTGCGGGTCGGGTAGCCGGATATAGCGCGGATCCTGCGCCCCCCGCTGACTCATGGCGAAATAGGGCCCCTCGAGGTGCATGCCGATAAAGCTGGCGCCTTTTTTGTTTTTCCGGGCTGCCCTCTCATAGGCTGCCACCGTCTGTATCATATCTTCCTTTTCGCTGGTCAGCGTGGTAGGAGTAAGTGCCGTAGTGCCATACCGGACATGCGTTTCGGCGATATGCAGAAAAGCTTCCTCCGTGCCGTCCATAAAGTCGGCGCCGCCCCCTCCGTGTACGTGTATGTCGACAAAGCCGGGGGCAATATAGTTGCCTCCCGCGTCGATCTCAAGCGCACCGGGCACCTCGACAGGCTGCTCGCTTACTTCGGCAATAATGCCGTCCCTGATGACGAGAACGCCGTTCTTGATCGTGCGGTATGGCGTAAGTATCCGCCCGTTGTAGATCTTTATAAAGGACTGATCATTCATGTGCAATAGTATTTAGCGTGACCATTTTCTGATCGAATATCCGTAAAAAGAATAGAACCCAATATAACAATAGCAGGGAAATAGTACCCAATAGGCGCTTCTGAGGTTGTACAGGTCGGCAAAATGGCCGTACAACAACGGCAGAATAGCATTCCCGCAAAGCCCCATGATCATAATAGAAGCGCCGGTCTTTGTAAATCTGCCGAGGCCATCCAGCGCCAGCGGCCAAAGTCCCGCCCACACCAGGGAATTGGCGAGACCCAGCAATACTAAGAACCAGATCGATATATCAGCGACGTGCCCCAGCAGCCGAACCTCCCCCCTCCCAAACAGGATCAGCAGGGTAAGCGCACCTCCCAGCACCGTGCAAAAACGGAGCGCAGTCAGCTGCGAAACGTATTTTGGAATGATGACGACGCCTATCGCATAGCCCGTAATGGTAGCCGTCAGCGTATAGGAAGGGAATACTTTGGCCTCCAGCAGCTGGATATGCATGGAACCCGCATAGCCTATGATGGTGTCAATGGCAATGACCTGCGTGCCCACATGCAGGAACAAAGCGATCGCGCCCAGAACGAGATGCGGGAACTGGAAGATATTTTTCTTTCCCGCATTGGCCTCCGCCACGTCCGCGCTTTCCTGCTCCGTATCGATCTCGGGCAAAGGGGAATAACGGATAAGCAGCCCGATCAGTAGCAATACACAGCCGACAACGGTATACGGCGCTATCACCCTCCGGATGAAAGCATCGAGGACCATATTTCTTTCCGCCGCGCCCATAGCCGGCAGCTGTTTGATCAGCTCACTGTCCGTAGCTTTGAGGACCGCCGCGGCAAACAGCAGCGGGGCCAGTATCCCGGCGGCCTTATTGCCGATACCCAGTATGCTGAAACGCTGCCCGGCCCTTTCTTTCGGACCGATGACCGTTGTATAGGTATTACTGGTCGTTTGCAGCACCGACAACCCCATTCCAAGCGAGAACAGTCCCAGCAGGAACATCGGATAGGTCCTCGTCAACGCGGCAGGGATGAACAGGAAGGCTCCGAGGGCCATGATAAAAAAGGCGGTCATCATCCCCTTTTTAAAGCCTATCGCTTTCAGCAGCAGCGATGAAGGCACCGACATGACAAAATAGGAAATATAAAAAGCGAATGCTACCAGGTAGGATTGGAAATTGGTCAGTTCACAGGCGATCTTGAAATAGGGTATCAGGATGGAATTGACCCAGGAGATAAAACCGATGATGAAGAATACAAAGCCAATGATCACGATGGAAATTGACGTATCTCTCCGGCTCAATGCGTGGACGGCTACCGACGTGACCCTTTTTTCCATTAACAGCAGATTATTATGAACGTGAAACAACTAAATTAGTAATTTATCGGGCAGCAGGATTAGGCGGGTTCCGGATTAATTGCGGCAACGTTCTCGTAGTTTTATTCACGGTACAAGTAGCAATCCGTTCGTTTAGTCGATACATTTGACCATAAAAATTATTTTTAATGAGAATCATTATTTCAGAGAGCCCGCGTGGGCTGGGCCAGGCAGCAGGCAACGCCGCCGCCGCTGCGATACGACAGACCATTTTGGAAAAAGGACAGGCGAATATAATTCTGGCCACCGGCACCAGCCAGTTTGAAACGCTTAGCACCCTTATAAAAGAAAAGGACATCGACTGGGGCAAGGTGGTTATGTTTCACCTGGATGAATACATCGGTCTTCCCGACACCGCCGAAGCAAGCTTCCGGAAATATCTGAGGGAACGGTTCCTGGCCCATGTGCCGGCATTAAAAGCCAGCTACCTGATCGACGGCGAATCCGATCCCCTGTCCGAATGCAACCGGCTCAATTCCATTATTGCACAGCATCCGATAGACGTAGCGCTCGTTGGCATTGGAGAAAATGGGCACCTTGCTTTTAATGATCCTCCCGCCAACTTTGAAACGGAACTGCCGTATATCGTCGTCGACCTGGAGGAACAATGCCGCAGACAGCAATTCAATGAAGGTTGGTTTAAAACCATTGACGACGTACCGCGCCAGGCCATCAGTATGTCCGTCCGGCAGATCATGCGGTCAAAGCAAATCATCTGTTCGGTGCCCGACAGCAGGAAAGCGGAGGCCGTGAAGAATAGTTTGGAAAAAGCGGTCAGCAATCTTTTTCCCGCCAGCATCCTCCAGCAGCATTCCTCCTGCGTGTTTTACCTGGACAAGGCATCGGCATCGCTGCTTTCGGAAACGACCGCCGCCATCGCCATGCTGTCCTGATAAATAAATCATGATGATCAGAAACTGTATTACCCTGCTCGCCGCCTGGATAGCGCTGGGCTTTTCACCCGGCAGAGCTTTTCCGCCTGCCGGGACTTTTATGCCTGCCGGGACTTTTCCGCCTGCCGGGACCTTTATGCCGGCGATACCCCCCGATGGTGTGCCACTGGCACAGATCTTCGATACGAAGGAAATGGACAGCTCGGAGTATGGCCGCTATCCCAACAAGGTTTATTTTATCTGGGGAGCACACGCGCCCGGCCAGCCGCAGGGCGTCACTACCAGTAAGTACTTTCCAAGCATGCGCAATCCCGATCCGAAAATCACCATCGAATGGTACAAGGAGCATCATCCGGACTGGATCATGTACCAGGAGGACAGGAAGACGCCGGCCTACGGGTATATTTACAGCTATGGCGGACTCGTGCCATTGGATATATCCAATCCGGAAGTCCGGGATTATTACCTGGACAGCTTTATAGTTCCGGCCGTCCGCGAAGGTTACCAAATGGTGGCCATGGACAATGTCGACCTCGCCAACTGGCCCAAAAGCGCCGGCCATTTTTCTAAGGGCCGATGGGTGCAGCAGTATACGGGAAAGAAGGACGACGCGGCTTTTCATCGCTCGATCATTGGCTGGATGCAGTTTCTCAGCGAACGGCTGCATCCGATGGGAGTCGGCGTTTGCGCCAATATCAAGTCCACCTCTGCGCCGCCTGCTGTGATCCTCGAGGTAATGCAGCACGTCGACATGTGGCTCGACGAAACCGGTTTTACCCATAAGGGAAACAACGTAACGGACGGTGCATGGGAAAGTGCGTTTTCCTTACTGCAAAAGATAGCTCCTTCAAAGGGTTATGTCTCCATCAACCAGGTAAACGGACCGGTAGCAACCGCTGATCCCGCCCAGCTGGAATGGGTCATTGGCAATTTCTTGTTATCCCGTGGTCCGCAAAGCCTCCTGTCTGTCGTTGGCTTTGAGAAAAAGGCCATATACCATCGCTTTGATCACCGTCCGGAAATGGACCTGAATATAGGTACCCCTGTAACGGCGCCGCAGAAAGACGCAAGCGGCGCATGGATGAGAAAATATACCGGCGGCCTCGTGCTGGTAAACCCTTCTTCGACGACAACGGCCAAGGTCCTGCTGCCGAAAGGCGAATGGAAGACCACCGATGGACATTCGTCGGGACGGGAAATAGTGCTGCCACCCGCCTCGGCCGCCGTGCTGACGGCGATGGACAAAGGCCAGTGTCAGGCCGGCCGTGTGACATGGGCGGCCAATTACCCGATGGTGTTCGTGGGAGACTGGGATATGAAACCGCTGTTCAAACGCCGTGTTGGCGGCAGCCCAATATGGCAGGAAGAAAATTATACAAAAGAGCACACCGAAGAACGGGTAAAGAAATACAAGGACATGGGCGCAACCATGCTCATGATGCATTTCTATAAAGGCTTTGGACTGGAGGCTGAAAAAGAAGAGATAGCCGATTCCAAACGACTGGCACAGCTGTGCCGGAAATATGGGCTGAAAGTAGGCGTTTATGTTGGCGCCACCCTGTTCTATGAGACCTTTCTCGCGGAAAAACCGGAAGCCAAAGACTGGCTGGTTCCCGATTATATGGGGAAACCCGTGACCTATGGCAGCCAAACCTTCCGCAAGCTGGTCTATTTCCAGCATCCTGGTTATAAGGAGTATATCAAGCGGGTGTTGAAAATAGCGATAGAAGATCTGAAAGCCGACGTGATCCATTTCGACAATTCTTCCGTGCAGGCCATTCCTCCTGTGTTTTATCATCCGCTGGCGGTGCAGCAGTTCAGGGATTTCCTGCGCAATAAGTACACGCCGGCCCAATTGGAACAACGGCTGGGATTCAGCGACGTCAGCTATGTCGAGCCGCCGCCATATTCTGGTCCGGCCGCTAATATCGACGATCCCCTCGCGCAGGAATGGACGGACTTCCGGTGTCAGCGGCTGGCGGATTACTATACGGAGATGGCGCAATATATCCGGCAGCTGAATCCAAATGTTGCGGTAGAATGCAACCCCCACGGGCTTGCCGGAAGAAATACGATGTGGGAGCAAAGTGTCGACTTCCCCCGGCTTATCGCCAATACCGACTTCTTTTTCTCGGAAGGAGAAGAAACCGGCCTGTCGGACGGCGTCCTGCTATCGAAAATACGGACCTATAAAATGGCCCGCACGCTGGATAGCCGTGTTTTTGTCACCACCGGCCACGACCGACTGAAAATGGCGGAATCTATGGCGTATAACCGCCAGGGTATGGGTCTTATCAACGACAATGAAGAGATGGACGGAACGGCCACCAAAGACTGGACCAACCTGCCCGCGGACGAAAAGGCCTACATTGATTTTTTTCATAAGCACTTTGATGACTATCGCGGCGTAAAAGGTCTTGCAGACGTTGCCGTCCTGCATACATATGCTACGATGGCTGTCAACAGCGACAGGCCCTACCAGAGCACTGCCCTCTTTGAACAGACTCTCCTCCAGCATAAGATCCCCTTCGATATTCTATTCGACAAGCAGCTGACACATCTGGACCGGTACAAGGTTCTCGTACTCGCCGACCAGGAATGCCTGACAGAGAACCAGCTGCAGCTGATCAGGGTCTTTGTTGCCCAAGGAGGCAGCCTCGTGTCTACGGAGCAGACTTCACTGTTTACCGAAGGACACCGGCGCAAACCGGATTTCGGTCTTGGCGATCTGTTCAACGTAAAGGCCCCGGAATGGAAGGGTAGAAATGCTCCGGAAGAGATGGTGAAGGGCCCCATCCGGAAGAACAGCTTCGGCAAAGGACGGGTAGTATACATCCCCGAGGTGCGGCCAGCCGTGGCGAAGCCCGCTGCGGCGCCGATGGCAGGTAAATATTTACAGCTGCCGCTAAACGACAAGGAGCTGGTGGATGCGATAGACTGGGCCTGTGGCAACGATCTGCTCTTACAGGTGAATGGCCCGTTGACCGTTACGGCCGGACTTTGGGAGAAAGAAGACAATAGCGCGCTGGTTCTCCACCTGGTGAATTTCAACTATCAGAGACAGACAGCAGATAGCCTGTCTGTCGATATCCGTATCCCCGAAGGACGTCGTCTGCAACAGGTGACCGTTCGCACACCCGATGGAAGACCCGATGAGAACCTGGCTTTCAAAGTTGATGGCCGTCATGCGGCGTTTGCGGTGCCGAGACTGGCCGTTTATGATATGATCGTGCTAAAATTACAATAGATCGTCCCTTTTGGGACGATCTATATTTTCTACTTTATATAGGAAGAAAGGGGGATGTTCAGCTCTTTTAGTCCCTCTGTAGCCAGCTGCGCCACTTTAGTCGCTCCATCGATATTCAGATGAGTGTCGTCTTTTTTACCCTCCGGCAGCTTGGTGAAACGTCCCGGTTCTATATAGAGGAAAAGCTTTTTCGACTCTTCGGGCCCATATCCCTGTACCAGGTCCCAGGTCTTGCGATAGAGGTCTACCAGCGGCACCTTCATTTCTGCCGCCAGTTCGCGCACCACCGTCACATAGTCCCCAAAGGTATCGACCAGCTTTCCGCTTTTGTCAAATCTCCGGCGCACGAGAGAGGTGAACAACACCGGGTAAGCGCCTTTAGCCCTCGTCTCATTGATATAATTGACAAAGTTCTGCCGGAAGGTGGTTTGCGGGTCGGTATGACGCGCGGAATCAGGTTTCATATCGTTCGCGCCAAACATAATGAATACATAGTCACCGGCCTTTACATTGTCGATGACTTTTTTCCAATGACCTTCCTCCCGGAAACTCTTCGAGCTGCGGCCGCTGCGGGCTTCGTTGTGAATGACCACGCCCTCCTTAAAGAATGGCGGCGCCATCTGCATCCAGCCGCGGATCGGGTATCCCTCTCCACCAAAACCCGAAAGATATTTTGCATCAAAATCACACATGGTGGAGTCGCCGATCGAATAAATGGTGATCTTTTTGTCTATCTGGGCGAAGCATACCAGGGTCAGTAGAACGAAGAGCAAGGCTGTTGCCCCGCGCGTGTATCTTTTCATAAATGCGTTTCTACAATAATAGGCGCTTTTGGCTTTAGCCCGCCGGAATACGGCTGAAATATTTACGCAAGCGTTCTCGCTCACGGCGGCAGCTATCAAAGACCATCGAGCGAGAACGCTACCGGAGAAAAATACGCCCGATAATTTTTCTTGTAAAAGATATCTGTGTAGACTTGCTTGTCAGCAAAATAAACTATTGCTTATGGCCATACGTCTTCCCCAAAAAAGCTTTGCTCATCTGTGCGGCTTCCTGTTATTTATCGGCTGCTCCCTCCCCGCCCTGGCCCAGCGAATGTCAATATCCGGCACGGTGTATTCTGAAGACCGGCAGCCGCTGAGTGGTGTGACGATCAATGTAAAAGGAGACAACATCTCGACTGTATCCGATAATGACGGAACATGGAAGCTGTCTGTTCCCGCCGGTAATCCAACGATCGTCTTTTCCTATGTCGGGTATGTGACCCGCCAGGAATTCCTAAAAGGGCGGCAGGTGCTTAACATTGTTCTTTCATCCGCAAACAAGGCCCTCGAAGACGTCGTCATAATGGGTTATTCCACCCAGAAAAGAAGGGATCTCACCGGCGCCGTCTCTTCCGTCAATGCCAGGCAATTAAAAGATATCCCTGTCAATTCTGCTGCCGAAGCGTTGGCCGGCCGGCTTGCCGGTGTAAAAATAACATCATCCGAAGGTAAGCCCGGCGCCGATTTCACGATCGTAGTCCGAGGCGGCGGCTCCATCACCCAGGATAATTCACCCTTATACGTGATAGACGGCATACAGGTAGAGAATGGCCTTGCCAGCCTGGCGCCCCAGGACATCGAATCCGTGGATGTGCTGAAAGATGCCGCGGCCACCGCCATTTACGGTGCAAGAGGCGCCAACGGCGTCGTGGTCATTACCACAAAGGGCGGTCATGAAGGCCGGACTACCGTAAATTACAACGGCATGGTCGGTCAGCATCGGCTGGCAAAAGAGCTGCCCGTGCTGGACCCCTATCAATTTGTCCTTTACCAGTATGAAAGAACCCGCGGCTCGACGGATGACAGTACAAATTTTGCCCAGCTCTACGGCAGTGATCTTAACAAATACAAGACCGTGCCTTTTGTCGACTGGCAGGATAAGACCTTCGGCCGCGATGCATGGGTACAGTCTCATAATGTAAGCATATCCGGCGGCAGCAGAAATACACAGATGAATCTGAGTCTCACCGATAACCAGGAGGACGGGATCATGATCAACTCCGGTTTCGAACGCAAGCTGGTGAGCTTCCGGCTCGATCATAAGGCCAACGATAAGCTGAAAGTAGGTTTCAACATGCGGTACAACGACCAGGTCCTCACCGGGGCCGGCTCTTCCGATGAGGGCACCTCCACCTACAACAACCTGCGGCATTCCGTGCGCTACCGCCCCTTTCTGTCCGATAGCATCGACAATGCCGCGCAATACGATCCCGACTATTACGATGCGACCAATGCCGGTAATGCCCTGGGCCTGATCAATCCCATTCAGCTGAGCAATGCGCAATACCGGAAGAATTATACAAAAGTGACCAATATCAGCGGCTACCTGAACTATACCTTCTCTCCTTTGCTGTCATTCAAAGGCACAGTAGGCATGGACTACAACGCCCAGACAAGGAATTCATTTGATGACACCATCACTTCCAATTCCCGGATCAACGGGGCCAGCCTGCCGCTGGTGGAAGTCATCACCGCCGACAAGACGACGTTCAACAATTCCAATGTGCTTACTTTTTCTACTTCCAGTCTGAGAAAGAGCAGCGTGTTCGATGTATTGGTGGGAAATGAGTTCTATAATATCAATACCGCGTCGACCGACAACCAGCTGAGGTATTTTCCCAAGGGCATCACGGCGGAAAAGGCGCTGGGGCAGTTTGCGCTCGGGACACCCGTGCCGCTCTATCCCAGGAATACCGCGGCAGCAAGCAGACTGGTGTCCTTTTTTTCACGAATGAATTATTCTTATAAAGGAAAATACCTGGCTTCCGCCAGCCTCCGGGCAGACGGCTCGTCCAAGTTCACCGAAGACAAACAGTGGGGTTATTTCCCTTCGGGATCGGTGGCCTGGCGCATTTCCCAGGAGCCATTCATGGAGCGCTACGGCGCTATTTCCGACCTCAAGCTGCGCCTCAGCTATGGTCAGTCCGGGAACAACCGTATCGACGACTACCTCTATAGCACTACGTATACTTCCACCGGCCAGTATGCGTTGAACGACCAGCTGGTGGCAGGCTATGTTGCTCCCTACCTCGCGAATAAGAATCTCAAGTGGGAGACCACGATATCGAGAAACCTGGGATTGGACCTGGGGTTGTTCAATAACCGGCTGCAGGCATCCGTGGATGTCTACCGGAATACCTCCAACAACCTGCTGATCAATTCCCCGATAGCCACCACTACCGGCTACTCCTCCCAGCTGCAGAACATCGGTTCTACTACCAACAAAGGTGTAGAGGTCCAGCTGTCCGGAACGGTACTGCAGAAGAAGACCCTTAGCTGGACTGCCAGCTTTAATATCTCTTTCAACAAAAACCGGGTAGACAAGCTGGCGTCCTTCGAGCAGTATTACCTCGAGAACTCCGGTTTTGGCACCGTCACGCAGCCTGCGGATTTTATTGTAAAGGTCGGGAAGCCGGTCGGATCGATGTACGGCTATGTATACGATGGCATTTACAAAACGAGTGATTTCGATTACAATAGCTCTAACAGCCAGTACACCCTGAAGAAAGGCGTGGTGGATGGGTCAAAGACCCTTGGCATTTCACAGCCCGGCTGGATGAAGCTAAAAGACCTCAATGGCGACGGGATCATCGATGACAATGACAAGACCGTCATCGGCAATGCTAATCCGAAGTTCAGCGGCGGCCTCAACCAGCAGCTGACCTACAAAAACTTCGACTTCAGCATCTTCGTGAATTTTGTATATGGCAATACGATCTATAATGCCAACAAGATCGAGTTTGATAATGGCTACGGCGCCAATACCAACCTGCTGGCGAATATGAAGGACCGCTGGCGTACTATCGACGCCAATGGCAACCAGGTGCAGAAGGTAGAGACCCTTTCAGGCGGACAGCAAGTGGTCACCGGCATACCGCCCGATCAGCTGTCGGCCCTCAACAGGAACGCGAAAATGTGGATCCCCATCAGCGGCGCCGGGGCCTTTTATACCACCTCCTGGGCGATGGAAGACGGCTCTTATCTGCGGATCAATAACATCACGCTTGGTTATACGCTGCCCAGGAAGCTGACACAGCGGTTCAAAATAGTAAAGCTCCGCGTGTATGGAACGGTGAACAATGTAGCCATCCTGACGGGCTATACCGGTTATGATCCCGACGTCAATACCCGCCGCGCAACGCCGGTGACGCCGGGAGTGGACTATGCCGCTTATCCCCGTAGCAGGGCTTTTCTGCTGGGCGTCAATCTTTCCTTATAAAATAATACTACAATGCAAAACAAGATATACCGTTGGAGCACCTGTATCGCCTGCACGTTCGTCCTGATCGCTGCCGGGGCATGTAAGAAGTACCTGCATCTCGAGCCGCCCTCTGCATTCGACGGGGATTATGTTTTTAGCAATACGGCCAATGCAAAGGCCGCCCTCATCGGCGTGTATAATGAGCTGGCCGGTGACCAGGGATATGGCAGCCGTCTCAGCATGATGTATCCCTACGACTGCGACGAGATGATCGGCGTCACCAATACGACGGCGCCGGACAACAGCTCCAGGGATCTGTCCCGCTATAATCTCCAGCCCACCAATGCACAGCTGGAGCTGCCTTTCGAACGCTTGTATACGGGCATCGAAAGAGCGAACATCTGTATAAAAAATATCCCCCAGATGGATATGTATAAGAATGGCGCCGCTGCTGATCAGCAGGAATTACGCCGTCTTTATGGCGAGGCGCTTACGCTGCGGGCACAGTTCTACCTGGAAGTGGTTCGTAACTGGGGCGATGTGCCCGCGCCTTTTGTCCCTGCCATCGATCTCGCGAACACTTTTTTACCAAAGACGGATAGAGACACCATTTATGACCATCTGCTCAATGACCTGAAAACCGCGGAAGATCTCGTGCCCTGGAGGACGGAGGTGGCGGCGGACGAACGCATCACCAAAGGTGCGGTGAAGGGACTACGCGCCAGGATGGCGCTGTACAGGGGTGGATATTCGCTGCGCAGAGGCTCCAACACTATGCAGCAGCGGCCTGATTACCTGCAATATTATAAAATAGCCAGGGATGAATGTTACGACATCCTGCAGCGCCGTGACGAGCATACCCTGAACCCCAGCTTCCAGTCGGTGTTTATGAATGGCATGGACGCCCACAAACAGGACCCTTACGGCGAAGTGTTGTTCGAGGTAGCCATGGGCGGCGCCAACGGCGAATCGGACAGCAAGCTCGGCTATTACGACGGTCCGCGATTTTATGTGCCGGGCAACAGCGCGCAGCTGGGCAATGGATCCGTCCGGGTAGTACCCGTATATTTTTATGCCTTTGATTCGCTGGACACCCGCAGAGATGTCACCACGGCGCCATATTATAACAACGCCGACAATACAAAGACCGTACAGACACTGGTGAATATGACCAGCGGGAAATTCCGGTCTGACTGGATCAGCAACCCTGCGCCGTCTTCTGCGGCGCAATACCTGGGGATCAACTGGCCCATCATCCGTTTTTCCGATATCCTGCTGATGTTCGCAGAGGCGGACAACGAGCTGAACAACGGTCCTACCGCGGATGCCATCGCGGCCTATGAAGAGGTCAGGAAGAGGGCGTTCAAAGGCAATGAAGGCAGCATCGGCGTTACGCCGACGAGTAAGGATGCCTTTTTTACAGCCATCACCAATGAAAGATATTTCGAGTTCGGCGGGGAAGGGATCCGTAAATACGATCTTATCCGGTGGAACCTCATCGGCCAGAAGATAGCCGAGGCGCGGGATAACTATACGAAGATGCTTAACGCGCAGACGCCTTATGACAAGCTGCCGCAGTCCATATTCTATAAAAAAGGAGCCACCGTCGTCTTTGGCAATTCATTTTATCAGCCGTCGCCTTCCTCCCTGTCAGGGTATACAAAGGTGGCGTGGGTCAGCTCCATCAATTCCAGCTGGGTCACAAACCTGGCGCAGCTGTTCAAGCCAAATCATAGCGAGCTGCTTCCGATACCACAACAGTCCATTGATGCCAATCCCAATCTGACACAAGATTATGGTTATTAAATGAAACATCATCTTTATTCGTTGTTGTGCCTGCTGCCTGCCCTGCTGGCCGGCAGCAGGACATTCAGCCAGGGCGACACAGCCGTCTGGGCGTTGACTGCCAATCAGTCGGCTGTCACTACCGGTACTATTACTGCCACCTCCCAGGCTTTCGCAGGCCTGACTGTCAACAATTATCTTTCCGGCAGCGGAGGACAGCGTGTCAAAACGCTTAGCGGCGACTGGCCGGCAGAGACCGGTCCAAACAGCGGGCGCTACCTGCAATATACAGTGACACCCGGTAGCGCAGACAACCTGCTGATCACCAGCGTATCGCTGGGGTTAAGCTTCAATTCGTCCGCGGTGGTACATGCCAGCCTTGCCTGGTCGACTGACGGAGTCGCATATACGAATATTGCCGGCGACATATCTATCGTTTCGGGCGCCATTCCGGCCGTCTCGGAATACGGCGGGCTGAACATATTGGTGCAGAGCGGCCAGACCTTTTATTTACGGGTCTCGCCCTGGAGCACAGGCGCACAGGCCCCTACCAAGTTCCTGGTGTCGAAGAATGTTACCATCGCAGGTGTGTCTGCTCCCGCCGACAGCGCAGTCTGGCCGCTGACGTCTGCCCAGGGCGCCAATACCGGCAGCGATATGGTGGCATCGGCTCAGGCTCTGGCCGGGCTGACCGTCAATGATTATATCTCTTCGCAAGGCGGGCAGCGGTTGAAGACCGTCACCGGCGACTGGCCGGCGGAAAGCGGAGCCAACAGCAGCCGGTATGTGCAATACACCGTGGCGCCTGCCGCGGGGAAGGACATGACCATTACACAGGTATCTGTTCCGATGAGCTTCAACTCCTCGTCCTTTGTTCATGCCCGGATCGCCTGGTCTATCAACGGCACTGAGTTTACTGATCTTATAGCCGACACTAACCTGGAGACGGGTTCGCTGCCGGCAGCCATTACCATCGGTGGTCTCCATGCCTTTGTGGCCGACGGACAAACCTTTTACCTGCGTGTCTACCCCTGGAGCACTGTTGTACAGGCGCCCGTCAAATTTTTCGTGTCGAAGAATGTAGAGATCACGGGAATAACACAACCCGCGCCTCAGTTGGCTTTTCCCCGCGCGGAAGGCGGAGGCCGGTTTGCCAAAGGGGGCCGGGGCGGCAGCATATACTATGTGACCACGCTGGCCGATTCGGGTCCGGGTAGCCTGCGCGACGCCGTGAGCAAAGGCAATCGCACCATCTTGTTCAAAGTGTCGGGTACCATTCATCTGGCAAAGGAGCTTAGCATCGGCAACGATTATCTTACCATCGCCGGTCAGACGGCGCCGGGTGACGGTATCTGTGTAGCCAACTACAACGTCATCATCCGGGCCAGTCATATTATCCTGCGATATCTTCGCTTCCGGCTGGGCGACGTCGATTCCGTCGTAACGGACGCCCTGGATGCAGGCATCCCCGTCCCGGGGCCGGCATCCGTGCGCGATGTCATCATCGACCATTGTTCGATGAGCTGGTCGGTTGACGAGACGGGTTCCTTTTATGCGGTCGGCGACTTCACCCTTCAATGGTGCATCCTGAGCGAAAGTTTTTTCCATTCCTTTCATCCCAACGATACAACTTCTACAGATACGGTCAACCATGGCTACGGGGGCATCTGGGGAGGACAGAACGCCTCGTTCCATCACAACCTGCTGGCCAGCCATACCAGCCGGAACCCCCGGTTCTCGGGCAGTGCCAATACCCAGCGCCCCGACCTGGAATATGTAGACTATAGGAACAACGTCGTCTATAATTGGGGGTATATCAATTCGGCCTATGCCGGCAACGGCGGTCACCAGAACATGGTCAACAATTATTACAAGCCCGGCCCGGCGACACCGGGCGGATCAACCAGCAGCCGTACCAACAAGCGCAACCGTATCCTGCAGTACAACAGTTTTGTCGTATCAGCCGTCAACGGAGACACCATTTGGGGCGGACAATTCTATATCGATGGCAATCATACGGAAGGCTACCCGGACGTGACGGCCGACAACTGGACCAACGGCGTACAGCCTGATAGTTATCCGGGCGCCGACTCGATGATAGCGCTGGCCAGACAGACCAGCCCCTTCCCTTATGCTCCCGTCGTCACCCAAACGGCGGAAGCGGCATATGTCTCCGTCACAGACAGTGCAGGGGCTATCCTGCCCCGCAGGGATACCATTGATCGCCGCATCATCCGGGAGACAAAAACCGGGACCGCCACTTTTGAAGGCGCCGGTTATTCCAGCATCTCAAACGCCGGTATCACGCACCCTTCTGGCATCATCGACAGCCAGCACGATGTTGAAGGATGGCCTGTGCTCACCGGCACTACCTATCCAAATGATACGGACAACGATGGCCTGCCCGACTGGTGGGAAGCAAAGACGACCGGCACCGATGCCGATACGACAAGTATCATAGCTAACGACTATGGCACCGACGGCTATACGATGCTTGAAAAGTATCTCGATGCTATTCAATCTCCCGATCAGCAGGTTCTTTTTGTCACGGACTCAGGTCGCCGCACGGCATCGGACAGCGTCAGGATCGCCTGGACCATCGACTGGGCCAAAGACCAGTTCACCTTTGGTCTTTTCCGTTCAGCCGACAACATTAACTTCACCCTGCTGGATACTGTTCCGTCCAACATTAATAAGACCAGGTATGTTTTGTATGACGCCGCCGTTCCGCCTGGTCAAGGGTATTACAAGGTGGGCAGCTACCGGACGGCCGGGGCGAGCGATACCATTTTTAGCCCCACGATCCGCATTGACAGTTCGGCAGAGATGATGAATAGTCGCGCTACGGCGGACACAACCAGCACCTTGACGCCCGCTGTTCCTGCTATCGAAGACATTGAATTCAGGGTGCACCCCAATCCTGCCTCTGGTTTGCTCTTTGTTGAACATTCTGCCGCCCGCCCGGGAGCCTTCCTTTCTCTTTATGCTTCTGGCGGACAGCTGCTGGGCACCTATAAACCAGCTGCAGGAAGCACGCAAACCACGATCAATATTGCCAGCTTCAGCCGGGGCGCCTACCTGCTGGTGATGGACAATGCCGGTTCATCTAAAACTTTGGTATTTATAAAACAATAGTCGTTAACACCGCACTCTTTGCTCAGTAGGATCGAAGCGAACTGTGCAATAAAACAACTTCTGGGTCAATAGATTTAAACATATTTTTTTGCAAACGAACTTTTATGAAACAGCCACCCAAAACTGGTGTTAAAACATTTGCCTCTCCAACAACAAATTCTTTTGCTCATCATAAAATTCAAACTGATATACTCCCCCTATCTTCTCCATCACTCCTTGAATAATGTCAATATTATTCGGATGAAACGCAACCTGCCCATTCAATAAAGTCCCCCGACCGTCTTCATTCAAACATATTTCCGACCAACTATTACGAACCTCCAGTTCCGTCCAGCCCGCTTTGCGAAGAAACCAACCTTGTTCTTCAAAAATTGCCGCAACTTCAACCGGTCCGCTATTTTTAATAAAGGCATAAAAGTTATTCTCAGCAGGCATTACACGATCTTCCCTTTCATAAAGCATAGTATGGCGATTTTCCATTTATCCACGATAATATCCAGGCATATTTCATCTATTGTCATTAGATCCAACTTGTAGGCGACTATCCGCTCTATTTCCGACCAAATAATCCCATATGCCACAAGATATTGACCAGGAATAAAGCTAACTTTTTTTCCGGTGCAACCTAAAAATCAATCCATAACCATCGCTGGAACATTCTTTTTTCAAAAAAATTAAACATTTTCTTGCTTAAACGATTAAACAATCTATATTTGTCCTTGTAACGAGTTGCTTAAACGATTAAACACGTGCCATGCTTGACCGTCCTACCATAGCACCCTGTTGCCCAACAGGGTATAAACGACTGCCTCAACTTTATCTCAGCGGCTAACAAAAGCCCGGCAAACAATTCCCAAACCATCTCTCTCAAAAATAAAAGACTGCGATATGAGCAAACACTTCACATTAGCGAAATGTCACCCACTTCGTGACACCATATTAATTGACAAACTAAAAAAGACATTCTTTTTGTCCCTCTTACTGATAGGCTGCTGTACCGCTGTTTTCGCCCAGCAACCCGTTACAGGAAAGATCCTCGACGAAAAATCAAATCCTTTACAAGGCGCCACCATTAAAGTATCTGGTCATAAGACCGCGGTACAATCCAATGCTGACGGGTCTTTCACCATCAATGCCACAAAAGGACAGACCCTGGAGATCTCCTATATCGGAATGGTTTCGAAAAAAGTGACTGTCGGCGAAAGAATGACCATCAACATCACGCTGAAAGAACAATCCGACGCCGGTCTCAACCAGGTCGTCGTAACCGGTTACATGACACAAAGAAAAGCCGATCTCACCGGCGCCGTAGCGGTGATCAGCCCCGCAGAATTAAGTAAAAGCCACGGCGCAACCAACGTTCTGCAGGCATTACAGGGCGTCGTCCCCGGTCTGCACATCACTACGGACGGCAACCCCTCCGGTAACGTAGGGATCCAGGTCAGAGGTCTTACCTCCCTCAACGGAGCAAGCCCGCTGATCGTAATCGATGGCGTACCAAGCTATACCAACCTCCGCGACATCAACCCCGAGAACATCGCATCCATGCAGGTACTAAAAGACGCCTATTCGGCCAGTATCTACGGTACACAGGGCGGCGCCGGCGTTATCCTCATCCAGACCAAAAAAGGAACGGCCGGAAAAACCCGCATCTCCTATCATGGTTCCGTTGGTGTTTCCGACCAACTGCACAAAGTGCCAATGCTGAATACCCAACAGTATGGCAAGGCGCTGTGGCAGGCTGCGATCAATGACGGTCAGAACCCCAACAATGTCACCCAGATCTATAATTATGCCTACCACAACGATGCCAATGGCATTCCCGTACTGGATAAGGCGACGCCGAGACAATACCTGAATGCAGATTCCACCATGCTGGCAGGCAATACCAATTGGATCGACGCCATCTCCCAGGCCGGTCTCCAGAACAACCACCAGCTGACCATTTCGGGAGGCAGCGAAAAAGCGACCACCCTGTTGTCCCTGAACTTCCTGCAAAATGAGGGAACACAGATCTATACAGGCTTTACAAAGTTCAGTCTGCGCGTCAACACCGACTATAAGGTCATTAAAGACCATTTCACCATAGGAGAGAATATGGAGGTGGCACGTATGATAGACCATAATCAGAACGTCATGCACGATGCCCTCGTCGAACCGCCGATCATCCCGGTACATACGACAACTGGCGGCTGGGGCGGCTCTGCCGTATCATACGGTATGGACGATTACTGGAACCCGGTAAGGGAGCTTACCCTGAATAAGGACAATGGCAACACTTACAATAAGATCTTCGGAGACGTACATGCCAATGTCAATTTCCTCGATCATTTTACCTTTCATTCCCAGCTTGGTCTTGTTTATACGGAAGGATATCACCGCACGATCCAGTTTACCTTTGAAGAAGGCGGTGGTAAATTTAACCCGATCAGCAGCGTAGACCAATGGTATATGCAGGAATCCATACTCGATTTTAGCAATACCCTTAGCTATAAGCTGGATAAAGGCAAACACAATCTGGATGTACTGGTAGGTACGGAGGCCAATAAATATAACACAGAAACGATGGACGCCAGCCGTCAGTCGCTTGCGTTCCAGAATTATGACTATGCATATCTCACCACAGCGACAGGCAATATGGCCGAGAGCGGCGGCGGCGATAAATATAACCTGCTGTCTACCTTCGGCAAATTCAACTATTCCTATGATTCCCGTTATCTCTTGTCAGGATCACTGCGCTATGACGGTTCTTCGAAGTTTGGCGTCAACAACAGATACGCCTTATTCCCCGCTGTTTCTGCCGGCTGGCGCATCAGTAACGAGCATTTCATGGCCGACAACAGCACCTTCTCCGATCTTAAATTAAGGGCAAGCTGGGGTCGCAACGGTAGCATCGCAAACATGAGTTCCCTTTCTGCAAAGAGTTATTATGGTCCGAGTTACAATGTTACCTCCTATGGCATCAACGGAGTTGAGACCGGCAGCCTGTCTTCCGGATATTACAGACTCCAGACGGGTAATCCCGATCTTCGCTGGGAGACAACGGACCAGACAAATATCGGCCTCGACTTCGGCCTGTTCAATCAAAAGATCTCGGGCGCATTGGACTTTTACAGAAAGTACACGGATGGTATGCTGATACAGCCACCCTACCTGGGAACCCTGGGTGAGGGTGCTAATCAATATTTCAATGCCGCCAACATGACAAATAAAGGCGTCGAACTTTCCCTTGCCTACAATGGCAATGCCGGTAAAGACCTTACTTATCATATAACCGGCAATATAGCTTACAATACGAATAAAGTTAATTCACTGCCAGCCGCAGTACAGTACACCTATGGCGGCAGTGCGCTGAAAGGGGACAAGATCGATGGGCATCCATGGGGATCTTACTACGGATTTATTGCCGATGGCATTTACAAAACACAGGATGCTGTCACCAACTCTCCCACTCAGCCCGGAAAGGGACTTGGCAGGATCCGGTATAAGGATCTTTCCGGTCCAAACGGAAAACCTGATGGCCAGATCGACTACAACTATGACCAGACCTGGATCGGCAATGGAGCCACACCTAAGATAGAATATGGCTTTTCACTCGGCTTCACCTACAAGCACTTCGACTTCTCCACCTTCTGGCAGGGCATTGCCGCCGTAAAAGCTTATGATTACTGGAAATCCTATAGCGACTTCTGGAACGTCTGGGTACAGAACGGTTTCAATCACCCGACCCGTGTGCTGGACGCCTGGTCCCTGTCTAATCCCAAATCAAATATACCGGCCCTGTCGCTCAACAACGTCAACGATGAGCTTCGCTCTTCCACCTATTTCATCGAACCCGGATGGTATCTGAAAATGAGGAACATTCAGCTGGGATATACCCTTCCAAAGAACGTCTCAACAAGAATGGGAATGGAGAAATTCTATTTCTATATCATGGCCGAAAATCTCATCAATATCAAGAGCAGCAAATTTACCGGTCCTGATCCTGAGAACCCCGATGGAGCATCCTACAGCAATCCTTATCTCAGACCACAGGTATTCAAAGCCGGCGTGGAAGTGTCCTTATAGTATGAAATAATCAAAGTAAAATATTATACATGAAACCGATTTTGAACTATATATTTTTAATGGCCGCTTTTTTTACCATAACAAGCTGTCATAAATTCCTGGACGTCACCCCACAGGGTGTCGTCACAGAAGCCAATGTAAGTACGGCGGATAATGTTGACGGCCTGGTCATCTCCGCGTATGCCTGGCTCCCGCACGAAGGGATCCTTAACCAGAAACTCAGCCCCTGGCTTGCTGATATAAAATCGGACGATTCCTATAAAGGTGGCGGTGGTATCGGTGACCAGACTCCCTGGTATCAGTGGGAAGTGTTTTCTCTCAACACAGCCAGCACAGGCAACAATGATGGGATCTGGTACGGACAATACGAAGGTATCTCAAGATGCAATAGCGCATTACGAGCATTGGATCAGCTCGACCCGGCCACCTATGCCTTAAAAGATCAACGCATCGCGGAAATGCGTTTCCTGCGCGGATATTTTTTCCTCGATCTGAAAAAATGGTTTAAATGGATCCCCTATTTCGATGAGAACGTACCCAACGATTCCATTGCAAAGATCTCCAACCATCCGGATACCGCACAGAGCGACCTTTATCTCTGGCAGCACATCTACAATGATTTTGCCGCAGCGGCAAATGTGCTGCCAACCAGCCAGGCCGACCCCGGACGCCCCACCAAATATGCCGCCGAAGGCGACATGGTGGAATCGTTGATGTGGATGGCTTACGAACAAAATAAAACCAACCAGGTAACAAACATTAATAAAGACCGGCTCACACAGGCTTTAACCATCGCCGATGATATTATCGGAAGCGGCAAATACAGCCTTGCACCCGACTTTGCCATCAACTTCCTGTACGATTACGACAATAAATCACCTGAGTCCATCTTTGAATGGCAGTACACCCATTCTGATGGAACGCCAAACGGAAACCTCAACGGTGGCACGCCCCTCAACGAACCCTGGTGGCCCCCATCCTTTTCCTGCTGCGACTTTCACAAAGCTTCTTACAACCTCGTCAACGCCTTCCGCGTAGACCCAACCACCGGCGTGCCGCTTTTTGATAACTTCAACGACGCAGAGATCACGGACAAAAAATCCTATTTTGCAAACAACAGCTTTGACCCACGAATTGGCCATACCGTCGCTATCCCCGGTCTGCCCTGGAAATATCAGAGAGACCTCCTGTTCGACAGCAGCGGCGCAAGAGACCCGAACAATTTTGGCTATATGAATTCACTAAAAGAAAATGTGGAGGCTAACTCTCCGGGCCTGGTCAACCTGTTCTGGATGTGGAACTCGAAGAATGAAATAGCCATTCGCTATGACAGGATCCTCCTGCAAAAAGCAGAGATCCTGATTCAGCTGGGCAGAGAGACGGAAGCGCTGCCCATCATCAACAGCATCCGCCAGCGCGCGGCCAACAGCACCTCCCGCCTGACCTTTATGGATGGCACTCCAACCCTGCCGTATAAAATAAGTCTTTACCAGCCTGGTGTCAACTGTACCTGGTCAAATGAATTTGCGTGGAAAGCATTGATGTGGGAAGACCGGCTCGAGTTCGCTATGGAAGGAGTAAGATGGTACGATCTCGTTCGCTGGGGTATCGCTTCGTCTACATTGAACGCCTATTTCTTAAAGGAGTACCCGCGTAACAGACCCTGGATGAAAGACGGGCATTTTACTTCAGGACGCGATGAGTTCATGCCGATACCACAGCCGCAGATGAACTATTCCTATGGCGTCTACAAACAAAACATTGGTTACTGATCATACAAGCAAGCAAACGAAGAGCCCCGCTGTCTAGCGGGGCTTTCTTATTAATTCCACTTTATTTCAGCTCCGGGTAATACCGGTATATCAGCTCTTTATCATCCTCCCTCAACTCCTGTATCAAAACCGGGTTATCCTGGGGCCTCAGCCCCTTCTGATTGATGCGATTCATCAGGCTCCAGTCCTTGATCGGATTTTTCGGCGAAGCGTCCTGCGGCTCGTGCGCCGGCAGGTCATAACGCGTAAAGTCGATGACCTTTTCCGGTGTCCTTTTATGCCAGTCACGCAACAAAGCCAGCCTGAACTCCTTATTCATAAACCACTTTATTTCAAGGTTATTATAGGAATCGCCAAGCCCGGAACCTCTTTCAAAGAATTTATAATTCCATTCATTATTGTTCCTGTAATGCGCCCGCCAGGCTTCGCCAAACTCCCCAAAAGTCACGAATCTAACGTCCGGCCATCGCTTCATCGTATCCGTCACCCACATCTTAAGCGCACTGATAATAAACTCCGGGCCAAACTCATAATACATCTCAACTTCCCAGATATTGGTGATCCAGCCAAATTTATTCAGCTCAAAGCCCTTATCGAAATGAATGGATGTCGTGTGCATCACCTCGCGGTTGCCCAGGTCAAGTCCCCATCCTTTATAGGTTTCGATAGGACCAACACCACGGCGGCTGTTATAGCCCGTGATCTCATGCCCGTTGGAACCGCTCTGTCGTGCGCAGATAAAATCACAGGTCCAGCCATCCAGGTTTACACAATCGATGAAATCGGACGTTCCCTGCGCCGGTCTAAGAAAATGCTCCGTCGATGGATAATAAGGATAAGAAGGAGACCCGTCTCCCCCACCCCCGTCGATCGCATGCTGACTCCAGATGACGGCCTGCGCCACATGGATCTTCTCCTTTTCTGCCAGATACTTCAGACTCTCTGCCGGCAAAAAACCGCCGATGACCGATTGAGGACGATACCCGCCTCCAACAAACCCCGAGATCGTTTGGATGGCTTCTGTCATCTCCTTGTCGATCCGCTCACGGGGCAGATACATCGCGGGGAAATAACCGGGAAAATAAGTAACCTCGTCTCCGTATTTTGCCTGGCAGGCCGCCGCATATTCTCTTATCTGCTGATAATTCGTCCGCTTGTCTTCCAGCGCATTCATGGTAAAACCCCAGGTCAGCCGGCCATGCGGATTATTCCCGGCAAACGCTTCCCGCATAGCACGCACACCTTCCAGTGTGTGCCAGTTGCTTTCCTCACGGGGATGCAGCTTCACGTCCCGCGATACCTCCCACGGAGTCGTACGGATCATAAAACAAAGTGTAACGAATCGCCCGCCCATCAATGATAAGCCGCTCCCTGAGTCCAAGAACCCCACAGGCATCGCGTTCAACACCCTGGCGCCGGCCAGCATAGCCGCGCCGGACAGCGCCGTATTTTTTATAAACGATCGTCTTTCCATATTCACTTCGATATTGCAGGATAGTGTTTTTTAATGAGCGTTTGATCATCTGCCGGAAGGTTGCTAAACGGAACCGGCTGGTCCTGTTTGCGGATTCCCTTCTGATTGATCTCGCCTAATAAGCTCCAGTTCCGCGTACTGCCGGACACCGGTTCTTTAGCCGGCAGGTCATACCGCGTGAGATCGATAACTTTCTCATCAGAGCCGTCGACCCCGCTAAGCAGCGCCAGCCTAAAGTCCTTATTCATAAACCAGCGGATCTTTTTATCCTTATCCGAACCACCGATACCCGAACCCACTTCTTCAAAACGGTAATTGAAACTATTCTGCTTATAATGCTTGCGCCAGATCAGACCAAACTCTCCTTGCGTAATAAACTTAACATCGGGCCACCGCTTGCGAATCCCTTCCAACCACAGCGTCAGATCATTGAAATCATAAGGCAGCGAAAGCTCCCAGCAATTCGTCACCCACGCAAAACCATTCAGCTGAAACCCTTTGTCAAAATGCACAGCAGTCGTAAACAACATCTCTTCAAGACCTTTCTCCAGGCCATACTTCCCAAGCGTTTCAATAGGCCCAACACCCATCCGGCTATTAAAGCCACCGGCAAAACCCGCCCGGCGAGCCGCGAGGAAATCACAGGTCCAGCCATCGAGGTTTACACAGTCAACAAAATCGGCCGCACCCTGCGCCGGTTTACAAAAATGCTCCTTAGAAGGATAAAACGGATACGAGACCGCACCATCCCCATCCTGGTTGTCGATGGAATACTGACTCCAGATATTTGCCTGGCAGACATGGATGCCTTCGACCTTTGCCAGATACTCCTGGTTTGCCGAAGACAGGAACCCGGCTACAATGCTCAGCGGACGATACCCATGACCGACCATTTTCGTTACAGAAGCCAAGCCTTCATGAAGGTCTTTGTTTACCTGTTCGGTAGAATTATAGGCGTTGGCAAAATAGGCGCCGGGAATAAAGGTAACCTCATCACCATACTCATAATGATAGCCGGCGACAATCTTCCTGATGCGCGCATAATTGAGAGAAGTATCGTGTAAAGCCAGCCAGCTAAGGGCCCAGGTGATCTTCGCACCCGGAAACCCCTTAGCAATGGCTTTTCTGAAATTTGTAACCCGTTCGGGCGTATGCAGACTCCGTTCATCGTGCCCGACATTCCTGTCCCTTGACACTTCGATCTGGTTGACCCGGATCACCGAATTGAACGTCAGAAAACGATTCCCCATCAACGAAACTTCTTTTACCGATTGAGCCTTTAAAAAGCCTGCCGGAAAGAGTAGCAATAGTAAGTAGCCTGCAATTTTTCTCATCGTATTACCACCCTGGGTTTTGTGTTAATTTAGGATTGAGAGCCACCTGTTTTGTGGGTATCGGCAACAGGTAGTCCTTATTCACGTCAAAGGAACGCTGGCTGGACGGCTGTAACACCTTAAATCCATTTTCAAGCTGGCTGGGAGACAGATTATAAAAAATGCTGTTATAGCTGTTACCATCCAGCGTTATCACTTTATCAGCCCATTGCGTGCCCGTGACCTTAACGCTTAGTATAGATTTTGGCAGTACCGTTTCAGCCGTCTTCCATCTGCGCAGGTCGTCCCAATGGAAGCCCTCAAAAGCGAGTTCAACAGTCCTTTCTCTCCTGATCTCCGTTTCCATATCCAACCCATTGCCGGCAACCAGGCTATTGGTCAGATGAGGCATCTTCACCCGGTCTCTCAGCACATTGATCGACAGATCGAGATCCGCATCCGAGATGGAACCATTTCTTTCATACTGCGCTTCGGCATAGATCAGCAGGACTTCAGCATACCGGATCACGTTCCAGTCAAACGCACCGCCACCGTCGCCGGGTGTAGGCTGTTCGGAAATGAACTTGTACAACATATAACCGGAATTCGAGCTTCTGTTGTTATCCTGTCCGGGCCATTGCGGTCTGTAGGCGTCATATTGCGGCCTGATCACCTCCGTCCCGGGGATAAGCAGGGATTGCGCCATCCGGGGGTCACGGTTGTAGAATTCCGACCGGCAGGAATCATAGCCCTTGAACAGGGGCGACTTGTCGATAGGCAGACCATCGGCGCAGAGATACATATCTGCCATTGCTTTTGTCGGGTTCAGATTGCCCCAGGAAACACCATACGCCCATCCGTTCACATTGATGTTGGTACGGTATTTTTTTGAGATGATGGTCTCCGGGTCGTTCATGCTTGTGTTATCGATAAACATATACCGGTAGCTCGCGTCACCCTTACCCTGGTATAAGGTGTACGATTTGCTGTCGATGACATTCTTTGATTCAGTAACGGCCTGATCCAATAATGTATTTGCATCACCCGACGCATGAAACTTCCGCCAGGTACCTTCGAACAAACAAACCCTCGCTTTGAAGGCCTGTGCAGCTTCCTTGCTGATCCGGCCGGTTTCAGCGGAACTGTTTACCGGAAGATCGGCAATGGCATTGTTCAGGTCGCTCAGGATGGAATCCAGCACAACATCGCGGGAAGCCCGCACGCTAAACACCGCAGAGTCGGTAGGCAGCAATACCTTGTTGATGATGGGTACACCGCCGTACAATTTCAGCAGGTTAAAATAATCAAAGGCGCGGAAAAAATATCCTTCGCCCAAAAAGGGTTGAACATCCGTTTTCAAAGGAGAGCTCAGGCCTTCCTGGATTAGCTTATTCGCATTACGAATGGAGCTGTAAGCACTATCCCAGTTGTTGTCCTGTTCTGCCGGGACATAGGTGCCCGAACTAACCGGATCGATGGAGCTTTGACCAAATGCTATCTCCGACATATTGTCGCTGTTAAGAGTGCCATCATAGTGAGGGTCAGGCAGTGTCTGGTTATAAAACCAGTTTGCGGCCAGCCGGAAATCATTTGCTGTCTGCCAGTAGGCCGGATCGGTGATCTCCGACTGAGGCGTGAGATCAAGATATTTTTTACAACCCGTCACTGAGACCAATACTACTACTATGAAGGCTGATATTTTAATCATTTTCATCGTTAGTCTGTTTTAGAAGTTAACATTCACCCCAAATGAGAATGCCCGGTACATCGGATAGTTGTTCTCATAAAAAGAGGCGTCACTCGCATTCTGCGTTACGGTCGGAACATAGGTTTCTTCCGGATCATACATATGATCCCATGTTCCCTTCGCAAACTCGAACAGATCCTGTCCGCTTACGTAGACCCGTAAGCCACGGATCTTGAAGTCCCGGATCTGAAGATTATTGAATGTATATCCTACACTGATATTCTTCATCCTCAGATATCTTGTATTTTCAAGCCACCGGTCGGAGAACGCATAGTTGTTGCCTTTGACGGTTCCATTATTCGACAGACGGGGATACATGGCGTTCGGATTAGCCGAAGAAAAGGTTTTGCCATAGAAATAGTCCAGCGGCTGGAACCAGGATTGTCCCAAAGGAACCCCGAAGTTGCCGTTGCCTCTCCAGACATATTTGTTACCCGTACCCTGCAGGATAAAGGAGAAATCAAAGCCTTTAAAGCTCAATCCACCCGTCATGCTGTAGGTCAGCTTGGGGATCTGCGAACCCAGGAAAACCGCATCGCCATTCTTGCCCTTCGTCTTATCTCCATAGGTAGTGATCTGACCGTCGCCATCGATATCCTGGTACATCATATCGCCGATGCCTAAGCCGCCATATCCATTAGGCTGCATAGCAGGTACGATGCCTTTACCGGCATATTTGGAAGCATAGGCATCCAGCTGAGACTGGTTCCGGATGACAGAGCCTTTGTACCCGAAGTAAGAGTTCAGCGGAAATCCCTGTCTGGCTTGTGTCAGACCAAGATTGTAGTTGTCCTGTCCCTGGAGATCGGTAATAGTATTGGTATTGTAGTTCAGGATCACGCCGAGGTTATACCGGACCTTCCCGATCCTGTCATTCCATTGCCCGTTGAATTCCCAACCTTTATCCAGCAGGGTTCCGGCGTTAGCCGTTGGAGCAGCAGCACCCAGCGTAGAAGGATAGGTAATGCTGACCAGCATGTTGTTGTTGTTCTTGTGGTAGATATCGAACGAAAGGTTCAGCTTTGAATGGACCAGGGCGATATCAAAACCAAGATTCTTTGTTTCGATGGTTTCCCAGGTGCGGTCAGGGGAAGAGATCCCCTTCAGCGAAGCCAGCCTGGATACCGTCGATCCATCGATGGGGTATTGTCCGCCGATATTGATCAGCTGGATATAATCGAACAATCCCAGAGAAGGGAGGTCCTGGTTGCCCGTTCTGCCCCATGACGCCCGGATCTTGAAGAGACTGACGATGTCGTTGGGGATCAGGTTCCGGAAGAAATCCTCATTGGAGATCTTCCAGGCCGCGGAGATGCTGGGATAGACCGCGCTCCAGCGTTTATCAGGAGAGAATTTAGAGCTTCCGTCCTTCCGCAGGGTGCCTTCCAGGTAGTATTTGCCATCATAGGAATAGGCCGCACGACCGAAATAGGATTCCAGCGCCCAGGGGTTGTTGTCCCAGTAATCTCCTGCCCGCAGGTTCCTTGAATCCGACAAAGGCAGGGTGAAGATCGTATTGCTGGAAAAATCGCTTCCCTGCATAAATTCTGATTCCCGGGTGAATTTTTCTCTCGAAGCACCGGCCATCAGCTTGAGATCATGCTTGCCGAATGTCTTGCCGTAGTTGACATAGGTGCTGTAATTCTTGTAGACAGAGCTCCAGTTGGTGTAGCTTGCTCTGTTCGGATTATTACGAATGAGCGAGTTGGGCGTATTATCCCAGTTATGCTCGATGTTCGTAGGAAAATTGGCATTGTCATCATAGCGTTCGATATTGATGCCGACCTGCCCTGTCCATACCAGCCCTTTGATAGGCTCCCAGTCCAGCTTTACATTGTTGCTCCAACGGGAATCGGTGAGGGTTTCATTCCCGCCCTGGGTCAGTTCCTGGAAGGGGTTTTCGTAACCCTGGTAGCCGTAGTAGTTACCGGCAGGATTTCTTACCGGCAGATAGGAGAACATCTTCAGACCATTGTCTATCGCATCGTTCAGCTCGGAAGGCTGCCTGGTGTTCCGGTAATCATATGCCGTATTGAGGTCCAGTTTCAGATTCTTCAGCAGGTTCAGCTGGAGATCGATACGCAGATTGTCGCGTACCGAGCTGTTCGTTCCCGCAGAGATGTTACCATTGTCCCTGGTATCGCCAAAAGATATGACGTAGCTGGAATTTTCGCCGCCGCCCGAGACACTTAAATTATGCGTAGGCATAAAGGATGTTTTGAAAAGACTTCCATACCAGTCTCTCGATTGGTAGAACATAGGAAAAGACGTGACACCCCAGTTCTCCCCCGGTCCTACACCCGGATCATTCGCCGCGATCTTTGCCAGCGTGGAATCAGAGAAGGTTTGTGGGTCGCCGTCATTCTTGTTGGCTTCATTGAACATTTTTACAAAATGATCGGTCGAAACCATTCTTTTCATCATACCCGGCTTTTTGATAGCTCCGTTGAAACTATAGGCAATAGTAGGTACGCTTGATTTTTTCCCTCTCTTTGTAGTCACCAGCAGTACACCGTCAGCGGCGCGTGCGCCATAGATCGCTGCGGTCGCATCCTTGAGCACGGTGATATCCTGGATGTCCTGCGGATTAATGAGATTGAGATCGCCCGGGATCCCATCGATCAGGACCAGCGGCACATTGCCGTTGATGGAAGAAGCTCCTCTTATCGAGATCTGGTAGCCCTGGTTACCCGGCTGTCCGCTGCTGCGGGTCACGGACGTACCTGGTATCAACCCCTGCAACGCATCCAGCGCCCCGGTCACCGGGCGTGCCTCCAGCTTGTCCCCTCCTATCCTGGCGACCGATCCGGTCAGATCGGTCTGTTTCAATTTCGTACCATAGCCGACAACAACTACTTCGTTCAGGCCATTTGGTGCGCCCTTCATAACGATGTGGATCGGCGTGCTGCCCGTAACATGAACCTGCTCGGGCTGATAGCCGATGCCGCTGATCTCCAGGACGGCATTTTCAGCTACATCCAGCTCAAAGTGACCCTGGGCATCCGTCGCCGCGCCACCTCTTCTCCCCTGGATAGAAACGGTGATGCCTTGTAAAGGTTTTCCCGTGTTGTCTACTACATCCCCTTTCACGTGGATAGTCTGCAGCATCTCCCCGGCGGAGGTCACAGCGATCACCTTATCATTAATGATCTTGTAGATCAGACCGTTGCTGCGGACGAGCTTGTCCAGCGCGTCGGTAATGGTTATCTTTTTCTCGTGAAGATCGACACGGAGATTATCGGGTATGGTGTTTGAATTATACAAAAACCGGTACCGTGAATTTTTTTCGATGATCTCGAAAGCCTTTCTAAGCTTTACGTTGGTGAGATCAAGGCTAAGCGTTAGATCTTTTTGGCCATATGCTTTAGCTGATACCTGGAGGCAGCCAGCCAATAATAAAACTATCGTTAGTTTCATAATGAGAAGCATTTTTTGGAGCCTTGTAGGGCTGGCGAAAAATGGAAGTAATTTATTTTCCATACATTTACATCAAGTTTAATTGTTAAAAAAAGCCCTCCCTTTTCAATCTGAGTGAAGGTTTTTACAATTGAATCCCGGCGGGGAATGTAGGGCATTCTCCGCCATTTTCTTTATAGCTTGTATTTGGGGTCTTATTGCATTATGTCATTCGTATAGTTTTGGTGATGAATTTAGCATTACTCGATGTAGATCTCATTATTGGATCTTGTATAGGAGAAGGGGGCGATTGCCTGTAATTCTTTCAATGCATCCTCGATGTCTTCGTCTTCAAATCTTCCGGTAAACTGATAATTTCTTGCTTTTTCGTTCTTAAAGATTATTTCCACCTGGTAGCGTCTTTGCATTTGCAGGGCAAGGTCATAAAAAGACTCATCCGTAAAGAGCAGCTTGTTCACCATCCACGCAGTATCCGGCGCTACGCTGATCTGCGGATTGAGGATTATCGGCCGGATGGTCGGTTCGATCACGGGCGGAGGTTTAACCGTTCTGGCGATCGCGATGCTGGCCCTGATCTCGTTCTGAATAATGATCCGCTGATTGGGAATCAGCATGATCTTTTTTGCATGGCTGCCTTTTGTTATAACCTCGATGGAACCGCTTATAAGCGAAGCCTGCCCGTTCTTATCTTCCGGGTATGCCGAGACATTGAATACCGTTCCAAGGTCTGCTACATCAAAATTTTTGGTATGAACCAGGAAAGGACGGGCAGAGTCGTGTTTAACCCTGAACATGCCTTCGCCTATTAAGGTGACTTCCCGTTTACCGCTATTGAATTCGGCTGTCGAATAGGTGAGAGTGGAAAAGGAATTCAGCCATACTTCGGAACCGTCCGGCAGGACGACGCTTGTCTTGGAGCCTGCAGGCGTGTAAATACGGCTGATCGTTCTGACATCGTTGGCGTTGCTGGTCTTACTGGCTGGCTGGACGTAATAGAGAAAGGTTGCAATACCAATGACCGCTATTGTACTGGCGACAAGCAACGTTCTTTTTGCTCGCCCGCGTCGTTGAGGAACCGGCTCTTCCAGCTGATCCGGCTCGGTACTTTTGAACATATCGCCCTGTTCGTCAATGTGTACGTCCGAAATGATCCCCCGTTCCAGTGAACTATACAATTTCCGCATATGGCTGCGGATAGCATCTTCGTTCTCATTAGCCTTAAATAGCTGCATGAGCTCCTCGAATTCCTCTTTGGAACAGGTTCCGGCAGCATACTTTTCCAGCAGATCGTTAAGGCGCGACATGCTAATAGGACGGACGCCGGGGAAAAATGTACTATCGGAGGTAGAAAAAAAATTTAATCGGTATTATTCTTCAGATAGGCGACTATGTTCTCTATCGCCTTTGCCAGCTGGTTCCGGACCGTATTGGGAGAGATCTTCAGCAGGGAGGCTATTTCTTTCCGCGGTCTGTCCTCTGCCTGGCTGAGCAGATAAACAACCCTTCGCTGAGGGGGAAGTTGTTCGATAGCCTGTTGTATAATAGCGTGATATTCCTTCGTTTCCACGCCTTTATCGACACTTTGCTCACTGCTTTGGTGCAAACGGCGCCACAAGGCATCCTTTTTCTTCTGGTCAGAAGCCGAAGCGCGTAAATGATCGATCACCTTATTCTCTGTAAGCCTGTACAAAAAGGAAGAAATGCTTTTTATTTCCGAGATCTGATCCCGTATCACCCACAACTTCAAAAAGACATCCTGTATGATGTCCTTTGCCACCGTCTCGGATTTTAGCATCTTAATAGCAAACAGATACAGCGGATGCTCATACTCCCGGAACAGTTCATTAAAAAGCTGTTCCAGCATATCTTTCGAGCTACTACTATGGCAATCCTCTTGCTGCATCAGGCGGGTCTTTGATATTGCAAAATAATAACATTTTATTTAGAGTCATTTATTTTTTTGAAAAAACCAATGTAAGTTTACGCCTCCGCCAAATACTGATCATGAATAAAAATCGAGCTAACGTAGTACTGTTTTTATTATCCCTTATAAATTGTTCCGGTGTATTTGCCCAGGTAGCGACCCTGCCTACACAATGGACAAAAGCGGCTCTTACAGCCACCATCCCTTTTCCGGAATATCCGCGGCCACAGCTGCAACGCACCGACTGGCTCTGTCTGAATGGTAAATGGGATTACCAGGGAGGAAAAAATATTCCGGATGCGCTCGATCCTGCAAAAGAGATCTCCTTCGACAAAAAAGCAGAACAGATCCTCGTTCCCTATTGCCCCGAATCCATATTATCAGGCATCCATCGCTCGCAGGAGATCAATATGTGGTACCACCGGACTGTTACAATTCCTTCCGGCTGGAAGAACAAACAGGTGATCATTCACTTCGACGCCGTAGCACACAACACGACGCTATTCGTCAACGGCCACAAGGCAGGCGCCCATGCCGGCAACTATGATGCTTTCAGCTTCGATATAACTCGCTATCTGACCAGTGGCGACAATATACTAACCATAGCAGTCAAGGACCTCAACGATGGTCGCGTACCATCCGGAAAAAGCGGCCCGCGCGGTGATTATACTTTTTGTTCCGGCATCTGGCAGACCATCTGGCTCGAACCTGTGAACAAAGACCACATCGAGAACATTAGGTTGCTGCCTGACCTCGACAACAGCCGTTTAAAAGTATGGGTCACCTCGACAGGAAACAAAAAAGTCACCGCAATTGCATCAGAAGGGAACAACATTGTTTCGCAAACCGAATCAACAAGCGACACCTACTTTTACCTGCCGATCAAATCACCAAAGCTTTGGTCTCCCGACAACCCCTTTTTATATGACCTGACGATAAAATTAAAAGATGCTAATGGCAGCGTCACCGATGAAGTAAAAAGCTATTTCGGAATGCGGGATATAAAACTAAGCAAGGTCAATGGCGTTGTCAGACCCCTGATCAACGGTAAGTTTATCATGCAGCTTGGCCTGCTTGATCAGGGGTATTGGCCGGATGGGGTATTGACAGCTCCGACAGAAGAGGCCTTGAAGTTCGATATACAATTCACAAAGAACGCCGGGTACAACCTGATCAGAAAACATATGAAGACCGAGCCCCAGCGGTTTTATTATTGGGCCGACAAACTCGGATTATTCGTTTGGCAGGACATGCCCGCCATCTGGTATCAGAATGAAGATACCGCCCGGACACGAACGGAATTCAGAAAAGAACTGAAAGCCATCATCGATGAACATTATAACTCTCCATCCATCATTACCTGGGTGCCATTTAATGAGAATTGGGGCGCATTTGACGTCACAAGCATCACCGACTGGGTCAAACAATACGATGCATCCAGACTCGTCAACGGCAATTCAGGTTTTAATAACAATCCCCATTACCAAAAAGCATACGGCGACCCAAAAAACGGAGACTACGTCGATACCCATATATATGTAGGTCCTTATGGAGCTTCGACACCGGACGAACGTCGCGCAGCCTCATTAGGCGAATTTGGCGGCGTAGGCCTTTTTGTACGTGATCATATGTGGCCCGTTGAAAACAACGCCTATGACTACGAACCAACAAAAACAAGGCTGACAGACCGATACGTATTTTTGCTCGACGAGGTCGAACAGCTGATGAAATATAAAGGATTGAGCGTAGCCATCTACACACAGACAACAGACGTAGAGCATGAGGTCAATGGCATCCTAACCTACGACAGGGCCGTTGAAAAAATGGAAATGGATCGGGTTAAAGCCGTCAATGAAGCCGTCATCAAGGCGGGTTATACCCTGATGCCTTAAGATGCAAATTTCCCGCAAGGAATAATCCGCGAATTCATTTATCTTTAGTACCAAACTACTAACGATTCGCCGTATTGCTGCCATATTGACCCTGATCACAGGAGGCGTCATTATTTTTGTCGCTTGCTTCCATTCGAATTCCGGCAACGGCAGCCGGAGCAAGTCTGGCCAGATCAGCTACAACTTCGATATCCGCCCCATCCTCTCCGACAAATGCTTCAAATGCCATGGCCCTGACGCAAACCATCGGGAAGCACATCTAAGGCTCGATATCGCCGACAGCGCCTACGCCCCGTTAAAGAATACAAAAGGAGCCTACGCGATCGTTCCCGGCAAGCCGGAGCTGTCCGAACTGCTCAGGCGGGTCTCGTCTCCGGACCTTAGCTATCAAATGCCGCCGGCCGACTCCCATCTCGGAGCGCTGACACCGCAGGAAGTACATCTTTTTGAAAAGTGGATCGCCCAGGGCGCCCGTTACGAAAAACACTGGGCCTTCACCCCGCCCGTAAAAGCCCCGCTCCCCGAGACGTCGGATACAAAATGGGCGATCAACGAGATCGATCACTTCGTACTTTCAAAACTAGAGCAGCTCGATCTGAAACCCAATGCCGAAGCCGATAAGGAACGCCTCCTGAAGAGGCTGAGTCTCGATCTCACTGGCCTTCCACCCACCCTTGTGCAAATGGACGCATTCCTGGCGGATAACAGCAACAACGCCTACGAAAAACAGGTGGATGCCCTGCTGGCAACCCCTGAGTACGGCGAAAAAATGGCGGTTCACTGGCTGGATGTAGCCCGCTATGCGGATAGCTACGGCTACCAGGACGACAATATCCGTACCCAATGGCCCTGGCGCGATTGGGTGATCCATGCCTTCAATACCAACCTGCCCTATGACAAGTTCCTGACCTGGCAGATCGCTGGTGACATGCTGCCCAACGCTACCAAAGAACAGATCCTCTCGACAGCTTTTTTCCGCAATCATAAATACACCGAAGAAGGTGGCGTCGTTCCCGAAGAATACCGCGTTGAATATCTCATAGACAAAACCCGCACCTATGGCAAGGGCATCCTCGGCCTGACGGTAGAATGCGCCCAATGCCATGATCATAAATATGACCCCTTCTCCCAGAAAGAGTATTACTCCCTGCTCGCCTTCTTTAATAACACAAAAGAAGTAGGCTATGAAGGGGACGTCAGCGTATCCAAACCGGCTAAAATGCCTATCCTTAGTTTCAACGACTCCGATGTCCGCAACTGCCTCTCCTTTATCAATAAGAAGGATACCGGTGCGATGACCGTCTCCGTAATGGGCGAGCGCGACACCTTTCGCACGACCTTTCTCCTTTCCAGGGGACGTTATGACGCACCCATGGACCCTGTCCGGCCTACTGCGCTAAAGGCCGTCATGCCCTTCGATACGACAAGATTTGCCCGCAACCGCCTCGGTCTGGCAAAGTGGACCGTCAGCCCGCAAAATCCCCTTACGGCAAGAGTATTCGTCAACCAGGTATGGCAGCAGATTTTCGGCAGGGGCATTGTAAAAAGTGCAGGCGACTTCGGCATGCAGGGCGACCTGCCCAGCAATCCGCAGCTACTGGATTGGATGGCAGCGGATTTTATGGAGCATGGTTGGAATATCAAACGCCTGATCAAACAAATGGTCTTGTCGGCCACTTATCGTCAATCGGCCCGCATCACCCCGGAAAAGAGAGAGAAAGATCCGGAAAATGCATATCTCTCGCGCGGTCCCCGGTCGCGCCTCCCGGCAGAATTTGTTCGGGACCTCGTACTCAGCACCAGCGGACTGCTGGTACCGACCATCGGCGGGCCGAGTGTAAAACCCTATCAGCCGGCAGGGCTCTGGGAATCCGCCACCTCAGGAAGAGGCGTTCTCGCAACCTATCGCCAGGACCACCACGATTCACTATACCGGAGAGGAATGTACACGTTTATCAAGCTGACGGTGCCGCCGCCGGTGATGGGCTTATTTGACGCCAGCAACCGCGACCAGTGTGAGGTCCGGCGTGGACGGACGAATACGCCGCTGCAGGCCCTGGCCATGCTCAATGACCCCACTGTTCTCGAGGCCGCCCGCGTTCTCGCCCAACGACTCGAAGCCGACTCCTCCTCTGCCGACGAAAAGATCGTAAAGGCATTCAGAATTGTCCTTTGCCGGCGACCAGCGACGACAGAGCAACAACGGCTTGTCGACTACTATCATGACCAGCTGTCTTTATTCCGGAGCAACCCCGTCGCCGCCCGCAAGACGCTGGCAGTGGGCGAATACCCACAGCCTGCACATACCGATATCGTCACCTGCGCTGCGCTGATGCGAGTCATCAGCACTTTGTATAATTTAGAAGAGACTATTACCAAGACCTGATAATAACATGGACAACCCGCTACTGCAACGACATCTGCACTTTAACCGACGCCGCTTTTTAAAGGGGCTGGGATTTGGCATCGGCGGCATGGCCCTGGGTTCACTGCTCATTCCCGATCTCTTCAGCAAAAGCGAAGAAGAAACGGCGACGCTCGGCCTTCCACACTTCGCACCAAAAGCAAAGCGTATCATCTATCTCTTTCAGAATGGCGCCCCGTCCCAGCTCGACCTGTTCGACTATAAGCCATTGCTCAAAAAAATGCAGGGCGAGGACCTACCCGCCTCGATCAGGAATGGCCAACGCCTTACAGGCATGACGGCCAACCAAACAAAATTTCCGCTTGCCGCCTCGGTCTTCCAATTCGGACAATATGGTCAGGCAAGGGCATGGGTCAGCGAGCTGATGCCCTACACGGCTAAAGTCGTCGACGACCTTTGCTTCGTGAAAAGCATGTATACGGAAGCCATCAACCACGACCCGGCGCTCACCTTTATGCAAACCGGCGCCCAACAAGGCAACCGGCCCAGCATGGGCGCCTGGCTCAGTTATGGCCTGGGCAGCGAGAACAAGAACCTGCCTGCCTTCTGCGTGCTGTTGTCAAAAGGTAAGGGCAATGGACAGGGCGTATACTCCAAGCTCTGGTCCAACGGCTTCCTGGACTCCATCCACCAGGGCGTTCAATTCAGCAACGGCGAGAACCCTGTCCTCTATCTCTCCGACCCCGACGGAATGGACCGCGTTTCCCGGCGAAAAATGCTCGATGAGCTGGCGGCCCTCAACGCAGAATCGTATAAAGAATTTGGCGATCCCGAGATCAATACAAAGATCCAGCAATATGAAATGGCCTATCGCATGCAGACGGCTGTCCCCGAGATCACCGACCTTAGCAAGGAACCGGAAGACATCATCAAGCTATACGGCCCGGAATGCCTGGTGCCCGGAACCTTCGCCGCCAACTGTCTGCTGGCAAGAAAGCTTTCGGAAAACGGCGTGCGCTTTGTACAGCTTTATCACCAGGGCTGGGATGGACACAACAATCTTCCCCGGGAGATCATGGGCCAATGCAAAGACGCCGACCAGGCTTCGGCAGCCCTGGTACAGGACCTCAAACAACGCGGCCTGCTGGACGAAACGCTGGTCATCTGGGGCGGCGAATTTGGCAGGACCAACTATTGCCAGGGTGCTCTAAGCCCGGAGAACTACGGACGCGACCATCACCCCCGCTGCTTCACCATCTGGATGGCGGGTGGAGGTGTCAAACCCGGCGTCTACGGCGAAACGGATGAGTTTGGCTACAACATCGTCAAAGATCCCGTACACGTACACGATTTCCACGCCACCGTCCTGCATCTTATGGGACTCGATCACGAAAAACTAACGTTCAGACATCAGGGCCGCCGCTACCGGCTGACAGACGTAGCCGGCAAGGTCATAGATGGCCTTATGGCCTGAACTCATAAAAAAACAACCTATGCAGCGTAAAGACTTCATCCGAAATTCTTCCCTTGCCCTTACGGGCGTCGTCCTGGCAAAAGACCTCTTCGCAAAGCCCGTACAAAAAGCATATGGATACAATGGCATGTTGTACACCCTGGATACGGCATGGAGCAAATGCGACTCCGGCAAATACCCGGTGAATGACTGCCATGAAATGGTCCAGGATGCAAAAGGAAGAATCCTCCTTTTGACAAACGAGACCCACAACAACCTTATGATCTATGACACCAGCGGACAGCTGATAGATAGCTGGGGACACGATTTCCCCGGCGCTCATGGACTTACCCTGCACGATGAGAATGGAACAGAGTTCCTCTATATCACCGATACGGTACGCCACCAGGTGTACAAGACGACACTCGACGGTAAAGTCCTGCTGACAATCGACCCACCGCTTGATGCCGGCATCTATAAAGATATAAAGGAGTTCGTACCCACCGAGACGACCATCGACGCTAATGGTGATATCTTTATAGCCGATGGCTATGGCGCCCAGTACATCCTGCATTACGACAGCACAGGCAAACTGCTCGGATATTTTGGCGGTCGCGGCGACGGTGATGAACATCTCGACAACGCACACGGTATCTGCTGGGACACCCGCCGCGACGATCATACCCTTCTCATCACCGATCGCACCCGCAATTGCTTCAAACGCTTTACCAAAGAAGGAAAGCTGCTCGAAGTCATCGCACTCCCCGGCGCCTGTGTATGCCGGCCCGTGATCCACAAAGACCATCTCTATGCCGCCGTCCTGCGTTCACCCGATCTCAAGGCGGAGGGTACCGGTTTTGTAACCATCCTCGACAAGGATAACAAAGTCGTCAGCAACATCGGCGGCAGTGAGCCCGAATACCAGGCCGGACAGCTGCAACCCATGCGGCAAACCGACAAGATCTTTGTCCATCCCCATGATGTCTGTGTTGACAGAGACGAAAATCTCTATGTTGCACAATGGGCATCGGGAAAAGTCTACCCCTACAAACTAAGGCGCGTGTAATCGCTCCGGCATATCTATGATAAAGTGGAAGCCCGCCCCCGTATACGTCCTCACAGCACTCAACACGATGCTGCTTTTCTTTGCCCTGCTCGACGACCACCTGCAGGTGCCGGTCTGGCTCCGCGTGACAGGAAGACTGCACCCCATGATCCTGCATTTTCCGATCGTGCTCATTGTCGCCTATACGCTCTTTATCTGGTCTGCCGGTCGCAGCAACAGCCCCACCTGGTCAGCCCGTCTCGCCGAACAACTATTATTATGGGCAGCATTCGCCGCCGTCATCACCGCCCTGGCAGGCGTATTTCTTTCAAGGGAGACGACTTATGAAGGCTCGACGATCGGATGGCATAAATGGCTGGGGACGCTGACTTCGTTAATCCTTCTGGTACTTTACATCACAAGATCCGCTATCCCCTTTCAAAAATGGCTCTCGATCCTTCCCCTTATCATAGTCATCATCGCAGGGCACCTCGGCAGCGATCTGACTCACGGAGCTGGCTATGTGCTTGCGCCATTAAGACCTGCGATCCGGCCTATCCCGCCATTCGACCAGGCATTGGTATATGAAGACCTCGTCCAACCCATCATAACCGCCCGATGCGCACAATGCCACAACGCCTCCACCAAAAAAGGCGGATTGAATATGGAAGACCCGCATGAGTTTGTAAAAGGTGGCCGCAACGGCAAACCCTGGGACACCACGGCAGAGAATATGGGATTGCTCCTCACGCGTATCCACCTGCCGGCAGATGACCGCAAACACATGCCCCCGGCAAACAAAACGCAGCTTTCCGACCAGGAACAAAACATCCTCCTGGCCTGGATCAGGGATGGATCGCCCTTTGATAAAAAAGTTACCCAACTCCCACCCTCCGACACGCTGCGGATCATCGCCTCCAGCCTGCTTCGATCCGATGACAACGAAAGTTTCGATTTCCCGCCCGCAGACGAAAAAAAGATTGCAGCTCTCCGGACCAACTACCGCGCAATCACACCTCTTGCAGCCGGCTCGCCGGCCCTCGCCGTCGATTTTTACGGCGCAGCCGCTTTCAAGTCCGAACAGTTGAACGAGCTTTCGCCGATCAGACAACAGATCGTTTCCATCAATCTGAACAAGATGCCGGTTACGGATAATGACCTGGCCGCGCTGGCCACCTTCCCCAACCTTCAGCGGCTGAATCTTGATTTTACCCGCATCACAGGATCAGGTATTCCGGGGCTGGTAAAACTTTCCCATTTACAAAGTCTTAGTCTTTCAGGAACTTCGATAAAAGCAGGTGACCTTGACCAGTTGGCGGCTATGGGCTCGCTGCACAAGATCTATATCTGGAAAACCGGGATCACCGGCGACGCCGTCAATAAATTGCGCCAGAAAGGAAATGACCTCGATTGGATCACGGGCTTCAACGGCGACACCGTCCGGATCAAACTGAATCCACCCCGCCTTGAGACCGAAGCCCGGATCATCCGGGACACGGGGTTGCTCATCAGCATGCGACACTTTGTTCCCGGCGCTACCATCCGTTACACCCTCGATGGCACGGATCCGGACAGTTCCGGCCGCACCTACTCCGCACCGTTCACCATTGCCGACCGCAGTCAGTTCAAGGCAAAAGCCTACAAACCCGGATGGCTCACCAGCGATCCTGTCACCGCAACCTTTTATACACAGAAATATCCTCCGGATCTCATACGCCTCCTGCTGCCGGTCGACTCCAATTACCTCAAATATCCGGCAACGGTCCTGATCGATGCGGCCAAGGGCGACTATAGTTTTGGCAGCGGCAAATGGCTGGGATTTCATAAGAATGGCCTGTCGGCGTTGTTATACTACCGGAAACCCGTCACGATCAAAGACCTCACTTTCTCCGGCATTGTCGACATCGGCGCCTATATTTTCCCTCCCTCTGTTCTGGAAGTATGGGGCGGACCGGACCAGGACCACCTGAGACGTCTCGGCACATTAACTCCCGGGCAACCGGGAAGAATGGAGCCGCCATCGATGACCGGCTATCGCATCAGTTTCCCGGCCACAACCGTCAGCTGTCTGAAGGTTGTAGCCGATCCTGTAAAGAAGCTTCCGGAATGGCATCCCGGCAAAGGGAAACCGGGCTGGGTATTTTTTGACGAGCTGCTCGTGAATTGACTCCATAGACAAATATTCCAACTTTTCTCTACTTTTGGAAATGCCCGAAGTAGAGATCCATTTATGTGAATTCAACAAATTTTTAGCGGAAGAGCAATGGCGCCGTTACTTTGCATTGCTTTCACCGGGCGAGCAGGACAGGAACAGGAAATACATACGACAGCAGATGCAGCATTCGCACTTGTTTGGAAGGTTGTTGCTCCGAAATGCGCTGATCCGGCATGGCTATGCAGATGACGTACTAAATTCAGTACGATTCAGCGCTGGTCAAAAGCCGTTTCTCGATAAAAATATATATTTTAATATTTCTCATTCCGGACGCTATGTCGGATGTGCGATCAGCACAGATATAGAAGTGGGATTGGATATTGAGCAAAAAAGAGCTGACATTAACAGGACTGATTTCCCGGCTATTTTTTCAGACAATGAGTTGCATTACCTGGATCTTGCCAGGGACAAAGCCGATTCATTTTGCAATCTTTGGACAAGAAAGGAAAGTGTGATAAAAGCAAATGGAAAAGGCATAGCCATAGATTTGAAAGAAGTTGACGTCTTAAACGAAAACACCATCGTAGAGAATAAGACATGGTTTCTTAGAAACCTGGAGTTGTCTTCCGACTATTGTATGAGCCTTGCAACATCCACTGATAAATATCAGCTTGATATGATCATGACCGATTTTTTTACCTGAAGGTGTAGATACCGGATCACCCGGAACCGGCTCAAAACCTGCTCGTTGCCGCCCCCAGACCTGCAAAAACGATCACCAGCACAAGAAGGCAAAGCACGATAATAAGACAAATACCAAGGATCTTAAAATACCTGCGCAGGCTGCTGAACCCCTCATTGGCCTTCACGCTATCCATAGAGTCGATACCCCTGATCGAAGATACCGCAAAGCGATACAGGAAATAATTAATAAAGATGCCGGCTCCGACCGATAGGAGAGCACCAAAAATGCTGGTGGCGGTGACCGTCCTTCTCAACCCCTCTCCATTACTCCCCAGGCTGTATACCGGCTGGCCAATAAAGGCGACGATCAGCACAACGCCATAGCCGACAAAAGCGCATAATGTAGATATCTTAGCCCATACCGCGGCCTTTCTGAGATGTGCACGCGTGACGCCGTCAAACGCAATATTGAAAAAGTTCTCGAGATCCTGCGGGGCTTGGGGTAATTGTTGTTCTTCCATATGGTTAAAAGTGAATTCGGTTTATTAAAAAGATGCTGATCAACGAAACGAAATTACCCAGCAGTCCAAGGATGGCAAATATGCCGCCGATGAGAAAGTAGATCTTAAGACATTTTATGCCCTCGGTAAAGGCAACCTGGTCCTGCTGGTCAATCCCTTTTCGGATCAGCACCGAAAAACGGAATAGCATAAAGACCATAAAGCCAAGGCTCGCAAAGACCACCAGTAATACTAAAATGATAAGGGCAGTCCCCAGATCTGCAAGACTGGCGAGGCTGGGCGCTAATTTGGGCAATAGCCCAAGCAGTGTGGTGCCCGCCAGCGCAAAAACCAGCACCATCAGTGATATGCTTACAATGCCTACGATCGAAAGGAAACGGGACCAGCGGACCGTCTCATGAAGAATATGGCCGCCGTCATAGTCAAGGTTCATCTGGAGCAGGGATTGCTCTTGAAGGTTTTCCATTAGTCAGGAGTTTATCCCACAATAAAGTAAAAAAAGATGATAAGTGGAAATTTTACTGCGTTTTTTGCGCGTCTCCCTTAGCTCCAGTCAAAATCGACTACCCTTCCATTTAATTTCCATTTGGCAGGCCGCTGATTTGTCAGCCAATCCAATGGCTCCGCCAATGGCTGCGGCCGGGCAGCTAACTCAAAACATTTCTTCACAAACATCTTTTGCTCCTGGCCCATTGCCTCAGGCTGCGCAGAAATAAACAAGGGCGCACTGCTTTCCGCCAACAGCTGCAGCCATTGTCGGTTCTTCGTCCAGGGGATTTGCGTTGTAAGTCCTACACAATCTCCGTCCACCGCATAAAAAGCATTATGCTGAGGCAGCCGGAAACCCAGCGTATTCACCCCCATTTTAGAAGTTCGCGCCCATTCTTTCCCGCTGGTGTCATCACCTGTCCTGTTTAGCTCGAAGATCCCCGCAGACAGGTGACTCATCGTATTACAGCCGATCAGCAGCATCTTCCCTGCCGCCTTCCGGATCGTCCCATACAATTCAAGCAGGATCTCCGCATTCGTTTTGGAACGGTCATTAAAATGCCAGCCCTCATCCGTCAATGCCTCCCCCATTTCAAACCCCCACCGCCCAAAAAAGTCATAGGTGCTATAATCGTGTTTGACCAGCTCAAAACCCCAGTCTTTATATGTCCCGATGATCGTACCGATCCGCGCAAGATTTTCCGGGATGGTGGGATCGAGATAGCGCTCCTTCAAATCCTTCTGGTCCCTGCGAACAGGAGTCATCAGTTTAACATCATCATGCTGATTAGCCAGTAGCGTCCGGGTCCAGAGCCCCGGACGCATACCCAGCTTTTTGATGGCATCAGACATAACACTCATATCCCCAAACTTTGAATTGGATTTTCCATAGTCATCACCCCGGCAGGTGTCATGATCCCCTTTTGGTAATTTCAGCGACCATCCGTCATCAATAACCGAAAACGGACGATTGGAGACATTCTCCGCCAGCCCCGTCATCATATCTGTATTTTGCAGGATCATCGCCTTCGAATTATTCCCATAGGCAAAATACCAGTCGTTGATCCCATAGACCGGCTTCTCCGGTAATACCGGTTTTTCACACATCATTTTACAAAGACGGCGATCGGTCTGAAAAGGGGTCTCCCCCGGCAGGCTTTGGATCGTAACGATCTCCGCAGCCTCCAGCACTCGATCCCCCAGCGATACACCCATACCCCCGGAATGCGTATCCATATACAGCTCCAGTTTCCTCCCACTTGCCTGCCAGTAGCAGATGCTGCCGGCGCCCGTCTTCACCCCAAAGGCCATTGTCCTCCGGCCATCATGCACCAGCAGATACCATGGCGCCTTTCGTTCAGGCAGGACCGATCGCCACGACAGTTCTCCATAAGATCGCTCCCAGTCGTCTCCAAGATAGCCGGCTTCCGGAGCAAAAACGCGGTCCCAGCTAAGCCGGACCTTCTCCAGTTCGATTCCGGGAGCATGTACCTTTACGGTCAGCGATTGCCCGGAGTGTTGCAGGCTGACCATAACTGGCCCATTGCTCCATTTTTCCCCCGAACCGCTCAGCAGAAGCCATTTGCCCCCACTCGATACAGCCACATCAGTCGGGAAGTCAATGATGGAGTACCCGACACCCAGACCGGCACTGGTCCGGCTGCAGAACAGTGACGCCGTAGAAAACCCGGCTATCTTTAAAAACCGTCGTCTTTGCATAACTTACAGGGTTATAAATTTCTGGCTTTGCACCTTTCCGTCATTGACCATTTCCACAATATATACGCCCCGTGACCACCCGGTGACATCAACCTGCCGCGTAGTGGAATGCATAAAAAAGGAAGTGCGAAGCGATCCGTTGATGGAATAGATCAATACCTGCGGAGCCTTCGAAGGCATCGACCCCTTCAGGGCTATTACTACAGCATCGCTGGCAGGATTCGGATACATCGCAAAGCCGCCTCCACCGTCAATTTGCAGAACAGCCGCACTGTCCAGCTTTAAGACCGGCTGAACCCTGTAGACCTCGATAGTAGCAGGCTGTTTGATCAGGACAGCAGAGCTATAGGCCCCCAGCGTAATGCTGTTCGTATAGACGGCGCCCCGCGCATCTACATAAGTCCCATCCAGGGGTACCGCGCTCGACGACGGAGAATAGTTGAACTTATATTTGATCAGATCATCCGGGTTCACCGCCACCATAGTTGCCCCGTGCACATCGAGATCATCTATCCAGATGGGAGCATCCTGTTCCTTGAACTGTAATACCAGCAGCGAACTCTCGCTGGCCGTAGCATTAAAAACGATCTCATAGGCATTGACAGATGCATTATAATGAAGATTCCGCAATTCGGAGATGCCTCCGTACGATCCGCCGTTCTGGATCAGCTGCAGCGAAAAATCCCCGTCCTTTCTTCCCTGCAGACTAAACCGGACCAGGTATTTCGCCCCTGATGTGACCGTGCCGATATCGAAATACAATCCCAGCGTATTGGTGGTGGAGGAGCTGGTTCCAAACTTCAGCGAATTGCCATCGATCTTGTTTTCTATCAAAAGCGTATCATAATTTCCCAATGCAAAAAAGCCGGTCATCCCACCATCAAAGGTGGTGTTGGCGAATTTTGCAGATCCGCTGGGCTGGGGAGCATAAGGCGCCAGCTTCACCGGGCTCCGGTGACTATGTGCGTCATACCCATAAGCAGCGGTCCATCCCGGCACGCCATAGGAAGTAAAAGTTAAATTCAGGTTCGTCTGAATATTCAGCGTGTCATTAAAAGGCCGGCAATAATAATTGCTGTCGTAGACCCCGTATGAAGAAAAATCACTCGCCCCACCCGCAGTATTGCCTAATCCCATCGTGACCTGCGCCGTATCCTTTGAGAAGAAGATATTATTATACTGGCTGATCGACCGGATAGCAGTCCCTAATACATCGTGGTGGAACAAAACCTCCGTATGAGCATTATACACGGTATTGTTCCGGATGGTCACATCATGCCCGTTATGGACAAAGATCCCGTTCTCGCTGCAGTTTGCAATGGAATTGGATTCGATGTCCACCCCGGCACTAAGGTCATCGAGGTAGATCCCGGAAGCCGCGACATCCTGTGAGCCATTCGTCCCGTTATGATTTCCCCGGCCGTTGAAAACAAGATTCCCCATGAGCACCCTGCCCGTTGCGCTGGTCTCACCCGAAGCATAGATGCCCCCGCCATCGTCTGTCGTTAAACAGAACTGATTGACGAAGTTATTCTTCACCTGCGCATTATTTCCATTGAAATAAATGGCGTTATAACCGGTTGAATCGACTTCATTATATTGTACCAGGTTATTATTTCCTCCCGTAAGCATCCCCATCAGCGCCTGGTTATCGCTTTTACCCATCCCAGGCCATAGACCCGTATTCCTGATCAGGTTGTTGGTAAAAATGGAATTTGCCGTTATTGTATACAAGGCATTATTCCCGGTATTCAGGATCTGGTTGTTAGTAAAGGTGATATAGCTGGTATTGTCCCCCCTCACACCGTTGAGGCCGGAATAAAAGAAATTGCAATGCCGGACGGTAAGATGCTGGCAGTTGTTGATCATGAACGTTGCCAGGCTGCTGCCGGAGAACGTAAGATTCTCAAACGTAAGGTTATCCCTTCCTTCCATATACACCAGCGTATCCTGTACCGCCGCATTCACCGTCGTAAGACCCGGATCAGTCGCGGAATACATTTGTATTGTATGCGCGGACGGGTTATAATACCATTCTCCCTGCACGTCCAGGGTCTTCGGATCGTTTTGAAAGAAATAGCCAAAACCGGCAAGCCCGGCAAAACTTGTTGGCGGTGTAAAAGTGATAGTGCCGCTACTTTGTGAAACCACCGGCCCCTTGTCGATGATCCAGTGATTTTTCCGGATCACGACATCCGCGCCTACCCAGCTGGGCGATGCGCTCAGCGTCGGGTCCGTGATAGTGCTTGACGTGGTCGGGGTCTGGTAGGTCAGATAGCCGTCATTCGTGCCGCCCCGGTTCGGATACCTTCCCATGGGTGTGACGGCGCCATTGATCGTTAGCATGCCCACCTGGCTTGTCCCGTTCAGCGTAGCCTGCCAGATATTGGAACCGATCGAAGTCCAGCCCGTGACCATGGTAAAGCCGCTGATGACAGGATTATCACCCGAGCCATAGGCTCCCAGATAGATCGTGCTGGAAGATGCGGCAAGGAACCGGATAGACCCATTGAACACATCCCCCCTTTTAAAAAACACGGAGTCACCATCTGCCAGGTAGGGAAAAGCCTCATTCAATTTGTCAAGACTCTTCCAGGGATAGTCCAGTGAGCCATTATAACCGTCGTCGCCGCTGGTGCTCAAATACCAGCTATGTGCAAAACCATTGTTGAAAAAAAACAGGGAAAGAATAAGGAGTAAAGATGAAGGTTTCATAATCGTTAGATTTATTGATTAAGGAGAAAGGTTGCTTTGCTAAAAGTCAAAATAGGCCGACAAATACTCCCATCCCACAAGCGCCCCGTGATCGTTCAGATGCGTAAAATCCGCCACATACCCTTTTCCCTTCGGCCCTCCATCCCCGAATAGCTCGCTAAAAATGGATTGATGATCCCTGGCCGCCTGTTGACGGCCCGTATCCCAGTAATGATAAAAAGCATTCGCCGAGGCTATCGGCAGTAGTTGCAATCGCTGATGCAGCGCATCTATAAAATCAAATACGCTTGCCTCCCCGTACTTCGGGATAAAAGTCGTTCCTACCACATCCTGTTCGTTGATAAGACCATGCGCTTTTGCCGTGAACAGGATATAGGCAAACACCTCGGGTGAATAGGGTTTGTTCAGCAGCTTCCGGATATACGCCTCGAACCGGTCCGCAAATTGTTTAGGGCTGTTGCTCGTATTGGCAGAAGAAGCATCCGCTCCCTCGTTGATAGTATTGCAGGAATACAGGATGAGATCGGGCTTCCAGTAATCCACTGACCAGGGCTCGAAAACAGTCAGATGCCCGATATCATGCCCGCCCCTCGCACTGTTTATAAATTGCAGCATGTATTCTTTCGGCGAATAAGTGATCCCCCAGTAACAAAGCCGCCCCCCATCACGACTCGTGATGCTGATCCGGACAGCCTCATGCACAGCCATACACCGCATCTTCAATCTCTTCTGATAGATCGATTTCCTCAACGTCGTCGCTCCAAAGGGCTTGCCTGGAAAAAAAGAGCCGGGTATCAGTTGGTCTTTTTCACGCGCGGAGAAAACAAAACCATCCGCGTCCCTCCAGCTGGCAGACCACTCGTCATACACCTGTACCGCCCCTTTTCCTCCCTGCACCGAAACCTCCAGCGCTGCGCTGGACAAATAATCCGTCCGATAGATCAGATCACATCGTCTCGCAGATTCAGGGAACAGGTAAGCTACCCGCGGCGCAGGTCCCGAAAGGATCCTTGTCAGGCCATTATATCCATTGGAAACAGGAGGTTTATTTTGCCAGTCCCAGGCACTGTCATATTGCGCGGTAAGCCCGCCTTCCGATTCTGAAAAGACAGGTGTCGAATCATTTAGCTCCCGCTTTGCATCATATCTCCTGAACTGCTGCTCCTTCCACCGCAGCCGCTCTTCTATAAAAGAGGGAATATTATACTCCGTAAAACAAGGTGGCCGGTACGCGGCATCCGGTCTTTTTGAAGCATATCCCATATCGGTCGATACAGAACCATCCAGCAGCACGATTGTCACATCCTGCCGCTTCAGCCTGTACTTCGCGACAAAACGTCCAATATGATCCGAAGCGCCATTCCCGGCCTTCTGGGCATTCAAAGCCGGCATGACCCCTAAAAGTAAAAAGATCAGCAGCACACGTCGATTCATATCAAGACCGTTTTATTCCAGGTGAAAGACAGCAAAACTTTTCATAGCCGGCACCCCCTCGGAATCTGTTATCGTAACACGAAGCTTCGTAGTTGTCACCGCATCAAATGGCTGGATTCGCTCATGTCCGATCGAAATACCATCACAGACCTTCTTCCAGTTCCCTTCAACCCACGCCTCTACGTCATACCGCCTGACACGTTCTCCAGCGGCAATATCCTCCATCAGCGCAACACAATTGACCAGCTGCGGCGTTTTCAGATCGAGTGTAAACGAATTCCCTTTTCCACCGGTCTGCGCCAGCGGATTGGAAAACACCTTTTTGATCTTCGCCCCGAATTCCTGCAGTCTTTTTACATCCGGTTCAGGACAAAGGCCCGCCGTGTCTATCACCATACCAAGCAGCATATTGGCATTGCGCCCGACACTGGTGCAATAGCTCTGAACCAGCTCATCCACCGAAAGCAGCATGTCTTCACCGTTCTTCGTCCACATAAAACCACCCCTGCTTCCCGAATCCCGCCTTAAAGGGAAATCCGCTTCACCGGGGCACCAGATCTTCCCGTCCGGCTTCCCGTTCAGGTCCTTGATCTCGAATGCCCCAGTGGCAGACGTAGTGGCGTCGGCAGTGCTCCAACACGGATAGGGAGCCCGGCCTTTTTCATTTCCAACCCAGCGCACCAGGTTTCGATTTCCTACAGGCCCCTGGAACAGGATGGCCTGAGGTTGGTTTTTCCTGATAAGTTCAGCTATCGGTGAAGCGATCCCGCCTTTGTCATCAGCCATTACTCCGCCGTCGAACCAGATCTCGAACAACTTCCCGTAACGGGTCCACAGTTCTGTCAGTTGTGCCAGCACAGCCCGGTTATACCGATGCTGCGACGCCGTATCTTTAAAAGGCGTATATCCCGCTCCGTAATACGTATTATAATTGGTATTGTAATAAAGACCCGGGGCGATGCCATACTTGTGACAGGACCGGATAAAATCCGCAAGGATATCTCCCTTCCCGTTTCGCCATGGCGTATTACCCACATGATAGGGATTCACTTTGGAAGGCCACAGCGTAAAACCCGTGCCATGTTTGACGACCAGTACGGCATATTTCGCACCTCCATCCTTAGCCGCCTTTATCCACTGATCTGTATTCAACCGGGCAGGATTAAAATTCTTAAGATCAGGAAGCGTCTCTTTTTTCTGGTAATCGAATGGTTTCGTTGCAAAAAGTGTAATATCATAATGGATCAGTACGCCTATGCCGGCATCCGCCCATACCTGCTGTTCGGCAGTAGGCAATACTTGCCCGCTCGATCCCTGTGAATTCGGCCCCTGCGCATTCACCCGCTGTGCACCCGTTGCACAGACAGCCGCAGCCAGCAATAGCCCCAATAGCTTGCCATTGAAAAGTTTCATGAAAAAGAAAATTAAAAGTTTTCAGAAGATCAGATCAGTTCCATTGATCGCTCACCGCACCCAATCCCGGATTCGTATCTATCTCGGAGAGGGGAATAGGAAACATCAGGTGTTTGGCAGAAACCCTTGGCGCACCAAACAATGCCTGCGTTTCGACATTCATCGTCTCCACCAGGATATTCCACCGTTTCAGATCATTGAACCGGGATTGTTCTCCCATCATTTCCAGTTGGCGCTCCCTTTTCAGCAGATCAAACGCCTGATCGGTAGAATACGTCTTTTGATACGCAAAAGCCCCCACCCTCGTTCTCACCTGGTTGATCAGTGTCATACATCCCGGTACGTCGTTCAGGTTCAGCTTGCATTCCGCCATCATCAACAGAACATCCGCATATCGCAGCAGCCGGAGATTGTTGCTGCTTTCCAGGTTATTTTCCGTCTCTTTATATTCTTTGTTCAGGATCTTCTTATACCAATACCCCAGCGTCGCAAAATCATAAACCCGCGGCCCGGAAGGCGACTTGTCCAGCCAGGTCATATCCCCGATGCCCCCGTAAAAGGTCAGCTGCGCACGCGGATCCGTATACGAGCTTCCTGTCTCATCCGCATACACGAAGTCATTTACCCTCCTCGAAGGAAAGAACCAGTTACCCCAGTCATTCCAGCCATACAATTGCTGACGGCCCGACTGCGTACCCGGCAGATTGTTGACCCCTTCCACCGCCGTGATAGGTGCATTCACCCAGTTGCCGTCAAACCATTGAAACTGTACCTCGAAAAGGCTTTCCACATTGTTCTTATTCGTCTCTCCGAAATTGTCTCCCCATTGCACACCGGGCAAAAGACTGTATTTCCCATCCAATGTGTTGAACTGTGTCAGCGCATCCGAATATTTCTTCGTATACAGGTACAACTTGCCAAGGAAACCCGTAGCCGCACCCTTCGTTGCCCTGCCCACATTCGCATCATCCCATTTCTCAGGCAGCAAGGTCTGCGCCTGCTTAAAGTCTCCCTCCGCAACTGCCCAGACATCGTCGGCACTCGCCGCTCTCGGCGCATTGACATTACTGGACTGATCATAGCTCGTCCGGATCGGCACTTTCCCCCAGTAAAACGCCAGTTGGGAATAAGCATATCCGCGCAGGAAATAGGCCTCCCCCATGCTCTGGCTAACTATATGCGCATTGTCATCTCCGTGCTTTGCAAGATACTGTGCCCCTTTGTCCAGCACCAGGTTTGATCGCAATATCATTTGATAGCACATCTTCCAGAACTGGCCGATTACCGTATTCGTATTCTCGAACTGGTACTGCCACAGCGCAGACACCGCCGGTTCATTTGCCAGAGCCGGCAACGATGGCTGCGCCTCATTCGCCAGGACATCAAACATCTCGGGCCACTGGAAACCCATCATATCGTTATTGTAGAAAGAAAGATAAATGGCCGTCGATGCCTGTCTGACCTCATCCGGCGCATTGAAATAATTCCCATAGTTATACGAGCTCGGATCGGTGACATCCAGCAGGTTCTTCCTGCAGGACGAAAAAGCAGCAGCCACCAGTAAAACCACTAGTACTTTTGGCAGTATATTAATTTTCATAATAGTAATATTATAGTTCAGCATTATAAACCGGCCTGTATCCCAAACGAGAAATTACGGCTTGGGGGAAAGTCGAGATATTGAAATCCCCGGTTAAGGTTTGTACTTGCATACTCAGGATCATACCCCGAGTATTTTGTAAACGTCAGAAGATTGGAACCGCTCAGGTAAAACCGGATCCGCGTGAATCCTATTTTTGTCGTCGTAGCTGCCGGCAATGTATATCCGATACTGAACTGCCGCAGCTTAAGATAATTTCCCGACTCCACCTGCAGGGTCGACGGCCGGTTATTCAACGCGGGATCACCCATGACGGCCCTTGGAACGATCCCGTTACCCGGATCCTGCTCGCTGTGCCACCTGTTCAACACATACGTTTCCTGGTTTTGAATCGCCGCCATTCCCCGCGTTTGCCCATAACCCATATAGAACAGCTTGGAGCCGGTAATACCCTGGAAAAAAATATTCATATCGAACCCCTTGTAATCCATATACACCGTCAGCCCGAACAGGTTGGTTGGAATGGAGTTCCCGATATTCGTCCGGTCCTTGTCGTCCGTTACCCTGCCATCCCCGTCTATATCCTTGAACTTCTCGTCCCCTGCCTGTGTGGCCGGCAGCTGATAATAGATCTGTGCCAGGTCGGAGTTGCTAAGACCTGGATTTTTCTTCAGCGCCGCAGCCCTCGCATTTGCATTGGCCTGATCGACCTCGGCCTGGGTCTTAAATACACCGACTGCCTTATAGCCATAAAAATAACCGATAGGATTATTCACATCGGTCCGGGAGACAACGTTAAGATAAGGCTGACCCAATCCAAGGGAAGTAACATTATTGGTCACATGCGTATAGTTCGCATTGATCGAATAATTCAGCTCCCCTGCCCGGTCCCGGTATTCCGCGGTAAGCTCAAAACCTTTGTTGACGCAGCTTGCGGCATTTACAATGGCATTGCCGTCCGTTACACCCTGCCCGTAACCCAGCGACACGGGTCTCGGTACGGCAAATAAGATATCATTTGAATTCTTGATAAAATATTCCGCTGTGACATTCAGTCTGTTTCTGAGAAAACCCATATCCACACCTGCGGTCTTTGAAGTAGTGGACTCCCATTTGATCCCATCCGATGCATCGTTGATCACCGTCGCCCCCTGTGTCAGGGTCGGCGTAGTCCCGAATGGATAATACACCCCATTCGTCCATACCTGCGAGAGATACTTAAAATCGCCGATCGCGTCGTTACCGGAAGTCCCCCAGCTGGCATGTAACTTCAGCTGGTCGAAAAGACCGAGGTTTCGGATAAAATTTTCTTCATGTAATTTCCAGGCCACTGCTACCGAGGGGAAAGTACCCCAGCGATGTTCCGGCGCAAACCGGGGTGATCCGTCGGTCCGCACATTCACGGTCAGCAAGTAGCGGTTATTGAACGAATAATTCAGCCGGCCGAAATAAGACTCGGCGGCATATGTCCCCTGCGCCTCATTCGTTATAGACCGGGTAGCCGCATAAAAGACATTTCTCACCTCCGTATTGGCAAAGTTCTGCCCCTGAATGGCAATGCCGCCATTTTCAGAACGGGCCTGCCAGGTATTACCACCCATTAGCGTGACATCATGTTTACCCAATCGCCTGTTATAGGTCAGATAACTTTCGATGATCGGCGCGTAATTATAATTCGTATTGTCCGTATAGTTGTTCACGACTGTCTGGCCGGCGCCATCGTTATATTGATCGTTCCAGATCGTACCCCTGTTCCAGAATCCCGATACCCCAGCCTGGACATGATAAACAAGCCCTTTCAGCGGCGAGATCTCCGCCCATATATTTCCCTGGTAATCCAGTTCGGTAGTGACAGGATGCGTTAGCGCGCTGGAGGCGACAGGATTGACATTGTCCCCCAGATCGGTCTGCCGGTTTATGGTGCCATATCCCCAGTAGTTGCTCGTATCTCTTACCGGGATATAGGGCGGCATGTTGATCATATACTGCCCCTGCAAAGGACGCGCGCCTTCGTCACGCCGATAGGTCAGCGCCAGGTTGGTGCCTACCTTGAGCCAGGACCGGAGCGTGAAGTCGTTCTTAAACCGGGAAGTGAACATCTTATATTTAGGTCCGATCACGATATCATCCCCTGCCTTGTAACCAAAACTTACATAGTAGGTGGACTTCACCGTTCCACCGGATAGATTGACGTCGATGGAGTTGCTGTGCGCAACCCGGAACACTTCATCCTGCCAGTTGGTGACATCCTTCCTTACATCGGGAGAAGACAGCTTGGGAGTCAGGGCCTGCCCTGCATTTTTCAACCCCTCGGTGACGAAATCGATATACTGCGAAGCATTCAGCACAGGCAGTTTCTTCGGAGTGGTGGCAAGACCGGAATTATAATTGATATTCACCTTTGCATCACCCAGCCTCCCTTTTTTTGTCGTGATCAGTATCACTCCATTGGCCCCGCGGGATCCGTAAATAGCGGTGGAAGAGGCATCTTTCAGCACCTCTATATTTTGAATGTCATTCGGGTTCACCGTATTCATGGTTTCGCCCAAAAAACCATCCACCACTACGAGCGGGTCGGTATTATTGAAAGAGGTAACGCCGCGGATCCGGATGGAGCCACCGTTAACATCCACCCCTGCCACCTTACCCTGTAACAGGGTAGCCAGATCCGGATTCTGGCGATCTCCGATATCCTTGATATTTACCGTGGACACGGAACCCGTAAGATCGCTTTTTTTGGCAACGCCATATCCGATCACTACCATATCATCACCCGCGGCAAGCGTCTTTTCCATCATCGTCACCAGCACCTGGCCCGATGAGCCCACAGCGGCCTCCATATTTTGATATCCGATGGAGGAAATGATCAGCTCATGTTTGCCGACAGGCATTTTTAAAGAGAAGGTCCCATCTGCATGCGCTGCCGTGGAGATCGTTGTTCCTTTGACGATGACAGAGGCGTTGCTGACCGGTTCGCCCTTTGAATTGATGACCCTCCCTCTCACGTCCCGAAGCGTATCGGCCGGAACTTCCGCCGGCGCCGCCTCTACGGGCTGAATTTTCGGAATAATGGCGACCGTTTTGCTTTCGATCACATAATCCAGCGGCTGATCCCGGAGACAGATCTCCAGTACCTCTTTTAGATCCCGGTCCTTCACATTCAGCGTGACGGGTTTGGCATCCTTCAATAATTTGTTATTAAAAAAGAAAAAATAGCCAGTCTGCTTTTTGATCTCGGAGAACACCTTTGTCAACGGCATATTCTTACCCGACAACGTCACCGTTTGTGACAAACCCGTCGCATGAGCATGGAGCAGAACGATCGTTAGAAAAATAAAAGTCAATTTCACGGCTTTTACAATTTGGTTGCAAATACCCCCCCGCGGAGGCATTTTGTAAAGAGCATTTAAAAGCATAGTTTTGTACTGTTTGGGTGAATCGAACTAGTTAATACTCATCATGTTGACCAGATAACCCAACGATTGACCGTTTCGGCTGCAATCCGAAGCGGTTTTTTGCGTTACCCAGTAAATAGAATAGGAGGTTTATTTTATAACGATTAGTCGTTTGCCGCTGATCTGAAACTTTACCTGGCTTTTATCCAGGATCTTCAAAACTTGTGAAAGGTTAAGGCTTTTTTGAATATCTCCGCTGAACGTTTCCTCTGAAGGTTTTCTTTCGTAAACAACATCCACATCATACCATCTCGACAGCTGCCTCAAAACCGTCTCCAGGCTGGCATCGGTAAAATGAAAATAACCCTGTGTCCAGGAAATGGCTTCTTCCATATCCGCATTCCTGTTTAAGTCGATCACACCGTTTTTCCGGATCTGTGCCTGCTGCCCCGGGGCGAGCAACAGACTCGATGATCCTTTGGTTATTCTTACAGCTCCTTCCAGCAGTGTAGTATTGAGTCTTGCTTCGTCTTCGTATGCGTTGATGTTGAAATGCGTTCCCAGTACCTGCACGATGGCCCCGCCCGCACTGACCGAAAAAGGTTTACTGCTTTTAGCGACCTCGAAATAGACCTCACCCGTAATCTCCACGTCCCGTTGTTTTTCATCGAACACGACGGGAAACCGTATGGAAGACGAGGCATTGAGCCAAACCTTCGTGCCATCCGAAAGGGTCAGCGGGTATTCATGCCCCCTCGCCGTGCTCAGCGTATTGTATATAGGTCCGGCAGCCGCCGCATCACCGTTCTGATAAATGACGCGTCCGTTCTGTTTCAGGATCTTCGTAGTTCCCTGTGAGGCCACGGCCGTCCCTGCAACAGTGTCCAGGACTATGGCCGATCCGTCGCCAAGCGTAAGGGTCGCCTTTGTCGTACCTGGTGATACATCTTCTTTTTGGATAGCTGGCTTTACGATCGCTACTGGCGCTGCCGGTAAGACGTCCCGCTTCGCGCCGATAAAATAATGATAGCTCAGGGCTCCTCCAACGATCAGGACAGCAGCCGCAGCCATCCATTTACGACTGATCCTCCGGATACGTCCCGCCGGCATCATCTCCGACAACATCTGCCGCGCCCTGTCATCATCGATAGAATCGACGGGTGCAAAGTCTGCCCATACCTCTTGCAACGCCTGGCGCAAACCTTCTTCATTGTCAGCGTCATGGACCCAGCGGTATAGCTCCTCCTGTTCCGCGGGTGTGCAACCCTGCCGGAAATATAAGGAAAGCAAATATTTGGCTCTTTCTTCCGTCATTGATCTGTCTTGATACCTATAAGACAAGCCTGCGGAGAAAAAGTCGTAGTCGTTTAAAAATATTTTTTTACGAAGGGAAGAATGGTCAGAATCAGTAGGATGATTAATTTCGCGATCGGATACAGGCTTTTACAACGCGACCGGAGAGCTCGTAAAGCCTGCGTCATATGACTTTTTACAGTGGGGATCGTAATATGTAGTTTTTCGGAGATTTCTTCCTGGTTCAATCCTTGCTCGCGGCTAAGTATAAAAACCTGCTTCTGCTGTTTGGGCAGCCCGTCGATAGCGTTGCGAACAAAAGCTTCCGTTTCCCTCCGTTGAACTTCCTGTTCCGTTATGCTCGATGGAGAAGGCAGGCTGATCTTTGAAAGCAGGAGCGATTCACGCGCATTCTTCTTAAGTAGATTGATGGCGTGATTGTGAGACATCCGGAAAAGATATTGCTGAAAATCTTTTATCTCCCGGAGGTCGGACTGCATCACCCAGATCTTTAAAAAGGTGTCCTGGACCACGTCTTCAGCCTGTTGAGGCGATCCGCAAATCCGAAGGATGAAACTGTATAATTTGTCGCGGTAAGTATGAAATAATTCAGCGAAAGCAGCCTCATTTCCTTCCGCAACCTGGCGCAGAAGATTACTTTCAATATCGGGGAGACGTTGGCGCAATCGTTTGGCAATTTGAGTTCGAATATATATAAATAACCAAAGAGATCAAAATATTTACATTTGTTCTATGACCTTCTTACGAATATTGTTTCTCCTTTTCTTATATCCGGGCCTTGCAACAGAAAGCATCATGGCCCAGACAAACAATCATCAAAAAACCACATGGAACGGAAAATGGATCTGGCTCGACAGCCATCAGTTCCCCGACCGGCAACGCACCAACTCTCCATGGATCAACGGTCCATGGCCCGGACAGCATCCATACCGGGCCTTGTTCAGAAAAAACTTTAATCTCGATCAACTCCCCTTACACGCCATCCTCTTTATGACCGCCGATGTCCGGTATCGTGTATATATAAATGGCTTTCCGGTGGCCGAAGGACCACCCAACCCCGGAGGCGACTATGGAGATACTACCTCTCCGTCCTATTGGTACTATTCCTCTTTCGATGTACAGGACAAATTGAAACGAGGTCGCAATACTATTTCCGTCGAAGTCTTCGCCTGGGCCCTGGAACTTTCTGACATAACTTCTTCTTTCGGCCGGCTCATCGCCGAACTGCAGGATGGAAAAAAAGACCTTGTAGTCACCGACACCAGTTGGAAAGCAATTGCAGATACCAGCTATAGCTATGCCGACAATTTTCTGCAATACGATGCACGCAAGGAAGATAGCGGATGGAAAACCAATGCATTTCCGGATGATCAATGGCCACATGCCGCCTTGCAGCATCGGGCGGACTCAACCCGGTTATACCAGAGCAATATCCCCGGTTGCACGCAGTATCCTGTCAAACCCTCCCGCCTGTTCAAACCAAAATTGCACGCTTCTCAATATATTCTTGACTTCAATAGGAATATTGTGGCGCATATCTCTTTAGTGGCAACGGCGAATACCGGCGACAGCATTGAGCTTTTAGCTTATGAAAAAATGGGTGCAGGCGCTATGCCCAGCAGAAAATTCCGGTATTTCTGTCAAAAGGGACTGAATACATTCCGGACGCCGGCAGTCAGTCCGTTTCGTTATTTGTTGGTAAAGGTCCATACACAAAACGGGCTGACTATTCAAAAGGTAAACGCAGACTTCACCACCTATCCGGTGCAATATCGGGGCAGCTTCCTTTGTTCCGATTCGTTTTACAATCGTTTATGGTCTATCGTCCGTTATACGACACAGCTATGTATGAGCGATCTGTTCTTCGACTCTCCGATGCACCAGGAGCCGATAGGCTGTACCGGTGATTACTTTATCGAATCGATGAACAACTATTATGCGTTCGGCGACCGGTGGCTCGCCCGGCAGAATCTTGTACAGACGGCGCAAATGATGGAGAAGAACAATTACAAAATGTTCCACACCAGTTATTCATTGATATGGGTACAGATGCTTCGGCAATACGTACAATTTACGGGGGATACATCGATATTGCAGGAACTGCTTCCACATGCCTATAGACTGATGGATCGGTTTAAAAGTTACCTCGACAAAGACGGACTGGTCTCTGCAGCGCCCAATTATATGTTCATGGATTGGATCACCATCAAGGGGTACAACGCCCATCATCCACCGGCTATGATCGGCATGGGTTATATGTCCGCTCTGCTTTACAAAGCCATGAAAGACATCGACGATATGCGGGTCATCGCAGGCATCGGTCATCCGTTGTATACTGCAATAGGCGATAGCATACGCAAGGGGATCAATACGGTTTTGTGGGATCCTGCCCGCAAATTATACCGGGACGGGATCCCGTTTACGACAAAGGTCGCCCCTAACGACTGGATGCCCGCCGACAGCAATGTTATCACCTATAGCCCCCATGTGAACACGCTCGCGGTACTCTATGATATTGCACCGGAGGATTCCAGGGAGGCCATCATGGACTATGTGGCGACCCAGCACGAATATGAATTACAACCCTATTTTATGTTTTATGTTCTGGACGCAGCTCAAAAGGCAGGATGGCAGGACAGAGGGCTGGAGATGATCGACCGCTGGCGGGGAGGTATCGATACCAGCACCTACACCTTAAAGGAGAATTGGAGGGACAAGACGGATTTCGGCTACAGTGGTGATTACAGTCACGCATGGGGCGGAGCGCCTTTACGCTGGCTGTCTGTGAATGTTTTAGGTATCAGTCCTGGAACGCCGGGATTTTCATCTGTTTCGATCCATCCTTATTGCGGTGAGAGACTGAAATGGGCTAAAGGATGGGTGCCTGTGGGAGAAAAAGCATCAGTATACGTATCCTGGAAAAAGCAGCACGACGGCTTTTCTTTTACATATACCATTCCTTCAGGAAGGATTGCCCGTTTTTATATTCCCGGAGCGCTGGAAAAAAATAAATGGTTCGTCGATGGCAGGAAGTTTACAGGAGGTGGGCCTTTATCCCTGGCGGCGGGTAAACATGTGATCCGTTGTATCCATCAGCTTTCGAAAGGTGATTAAATCCGGCCAATGTGACCCGGATTTGATTACCGATATATTTGACTATCAATTATTTATGAATTTGTCGATCACTTTGTCGATCTAATAATTTGAGCTCAGGGGATTCCATATCTGTCACCTTTTTACCTATTTTTTGTCACCTTTTTGTATCATTTTTGTGACATTTTATAGGCCTATATAATCTACTTCCAGAGCAAAAGATCACTATCTTTACAAAGTTATGTGCCAATTATGTGATTTTTTACACATAATCTGGACATAAAGTGTGATAAGTGGAGATAAAAAGAACCATATTAAAGAAATTAACTGCCTGGAAGCAGGCTCCGGACCGGAAACCTCTCATACTGCAGGGCGCCAGACAGGTGGGCAAGACATGGCTATTAACGCATTTTGGTGCCTCAGAGTTTGATAATGTAGCCTATTTTAATTTCGAAGAACAGCCGGATCTGAAGCAGTTTTTTGAAAACACAAAAGACGTCCTGCGAATTGTACAAAACTTATCTCTGGTACATGGACAACCCATACTCCCGCAAAAAACACTTATCATATTCGATGAAATTCAGGAATGCAATGATGCGCTGAATACATTAAAATACTTCTGCGAAAATGCTCCGGAATATGCAGTAGCCAGTGCGGGGTCTCTCCTAGGAGTTGCTATGTCCCGCGGAAATTCGTTTCCGGTGGGAAAAGTAGATTTCCTGCATTTAACTCCGGTCTGTTTTTCGGAGTTCTTATCCGCTGCAGATACTAAATTATTTGACTATTTAGAAGGCATTGATCGAATTGAACCGCTACCGGATATTTTCTTTCATCAATTCGTTGAAAAATTGAAAATGTACTTCATCTGTGGTGGAATGCCTGAAGCTGTGGTTGCACTATTGGAAAAACAGGATACGGAAAAAACACAGCAGGTGCTTCAAAATATAATCAATGCTTATGCCCTTGATTTTTCGAAGCATGCTGAAAATAAAGAAATTCCCAAACTTAACTATCTGTGGTCTTCTATTCCCTCCCAATTGGCCAGGGATAATAAAAAGTTCCTTTATCAAGCTGTAAAGCAGGGCGCCCGCTCCCGTGAATATGAAGACGCCCTGCTCTGGCTTTCACACGCAGGTCTCGTGCACCGTATTTTTCGTATCTCTAAACCAGGTCTACCGCTCTCCGCTTATGACGACCTCTCCGCGTTTAAACTTTATCTTATTGATGTGGGGTTGCTGCGTAGGCTTTCTTTTTTGGATCCTATTGCGATAAGGGAAGGGAACCGGCTATTTATGGAGTTTAAGGGTGCCTTGAGCGAAAACTTTATACTACAACATCTAATTGCCAACTTTGAAGGCACCCCTCGCTATTGGACCTCTGGAAGCCAGGCAGAGGTAGACTTTTTGATTCAGGTGAAGAACGATATTATCCCCATAGAAGTAAAGTCAGACGAAAGCATAAGAAGTAAGAGCCTTGCCGTTTATAATGATCTATATCAGCCACCTGTTAGAATCCGCTATTCATTAAAAAATTTGAAGAAGGATGATGGTTTACTCAATATTCCTTTATTCATGGTTGATTATACTGAGAAATTGCTTGAACTTCCTTAAATTTGTTATTATCCAGGCACACTGATTCAAAACTTTATATCCTACCGGCGCTTATTGCCAACCGATCTATGCTGAACGAGACACATCTATTATATTTAAAATTATCCATGGGCTTTGTTTTCGATCTCTACTGCTATAAACATTTAGTTGCATTGTATTTATACAGCAGCCTTATTAATTGATTGAAATGCTTTTTCAATAAAGGATACTTTCCACACTATGTACATATGAAAAGTCTGTCCGAGTGGAACTTTTAGTCTAATCAGATTGAGTGATTTCTGTTATCAAGTGGCATGCTCTCAAATGAGAAATTGAAGTACGGTGCGACAGTCGGATCAATTGAAAACTCAATAACCCATAAACCGACGCCGATCACTTATAAAGAGTTTAACTCAAGGAACTCTACTAGCATTCAGAAATTTTATTATTTAGTAGTAGTGTAAGCATTCGGCGGAACACGTCTATTTTGGGTAGATGATTTTAATTATACCTGCAGCTTCCATCTGTCTGGAATATAGTGGACCCTGTTCGTAGGACAGGACAAATGGCTGTTTTAACTTGATTTACAATTACTACTATTACTACCCTTTCTTTTTTTTGTCCTTTTTTTCTTTTACTATCCACGTGGATATGTGGATAACTCTAGGCAGCTTGCCGGTATAGTTGAACAGGTTTTTTATATCCCAGCGCTTGATGGTGACGGTCATTGTTATAAAATCGGAACCATTCACTGACGCCCTGGTACAGCGTCAGGCCATCTGCGGAAGGGTTAAAATACACGTATTCATATTTCAGGCACCGTCACAACCGTTCGATGAAGATATTATCCGTTGCCCTTCCTTTGCCGTCCATGCTGATCTGAACATTATTGCTTTTTAGCAGGTTGATATATTCCTCACTGGTAAACTGGCTGCCCTGGTCACTGTTAAAGAGCTCTGGTATACCATGTAGATCAAATGCATCCTTGATGAGCTGAACGATCCAACCGGCTTCCATCGCATTGCTTAGGCTCCAGCCGATCAGGGCAAAGAGGAGAAAAATTGACGTTTGATAAAATAAACGGCAATAAACAATATGATTATGAATGCGGTAAAAACATCCGTCCTTTTTGTTTTTCTTTTAAACGCAATGAGAAATGATATTATACCAGCAAAGCATGTAGTACTGAGAATTGCAAGAAATAGAAAATAAAACCGTTCCCCTATTGTATCGGCGTTTAAGGTTATTTGTCGCACTAATTGGAACGGAAATTCTGCAGCCAGCGATGCAACTACTCCCAATACTGTTAGTTTCCTGATCGAAATCTTGGGGTCAATTAGTAATAGTCTTCTAATAAGGAACCACAAGAATAAGATTAAGGTTCCCAAAATAAATAACCCCCTAATATTGATCGGTGTACCAGGAACGTAAACCGGGATGTCTAATTTCGAGAAGTATAACAGCCACCATTGCAAGAGATAAGCAGCGAACAAAACAGTGCTGTATTGAATAATTACTTTTTTCAAAGAAATAGATTGAGGGGTTATTAATATCTTAATAAATCTTCATTAAAAATAAGAGAAAATCAAAATTCGTGCAAAAAAGGAAAAACGTGGTGCAAAAATAGTTTCCGTGCCACCCGCATTGAGCAGCATTGTACTTCGTTCCTTTTCGACGTCAGATAATCAGACGTCCATTCTCCCGAGACATTCAATTGTTCTGTGTTCTTATGAAACTTAATATCTGTCGACCGACATTTATTGCGGATGCACTCAAGTCATTGACACTTTTTATCTCCTCCAAAGCCCTTCTGCAAAAACCTACCTTATCGCTGATAGTTCCCGTTCCTTTGTCAACGCGATAATTCTTTTTGATACCAGTCACATTCTGGTGTATAAAATCGCCCAAATAGATATTTTTGTAGCTTTCCTCAGTAAAAGAGGGAAACGTCAACTCGACTTTTCCTTCTTTCTTTTGAATTACAGATTTTAATACTTCCGCCGACAATGTATTTTCAATTTCCCGGCAAGGCAATACCACTAGTCGGTCGCCTAATTGTTGTTTCAATTCTTGAATACGAGTATGCTTGAAAGAGCTGCCGTCTTGGGATGCTCCGTCGTCATCCATGACCAACAAGATTTTCGAACTAATCTTAAGCGCTTGTATCTTTTCCCATTGCTCCTCGTCATCAAATGCGTAATGCACCAGATTCGCGCCCCCGTACTCAATGTAAGAGAAATGTAAATCCTCTTTGAGGCGTTTTGTCTCATAATTATCGAGGAATTCCTCTTGTTGCAGTAAATCCATGTATCTATTCAAATAGAGTCGGTCTGTGACACCCTCGACCCAAACAGTACAATTACTGATAAACATCGACGAGTTACGCACGCCGAGAGTGTCCAATAACTTAATATCCTCATTCTGTGTGTTGGTCACCGAAAAAGTAGTCGCTGGGCCAGCTTGTTGTCGCTGAAAATTATAAATAGAGATATTCCCATGATCTAACGTCATATCTAAAAAATGATTAGAATGGGTCGTTATAAAAAATTGAACGTTTGTAAATTCTTCCCTCATTATGGTATCGATGAATAGACGCTGCATGCCCGGATGCAGGGATATTTCCGGTTCCTCGATGAAGCACAATAGAGATTGATTGGCATGAAAAAAAATAGGATACAATAAGATAATAAGATTTTGAACGCCATCGCCCAAATCGTATATGGGTCGATCAATCTTATTAATCGTCACTAACAAACAATCGCTATCGATCTAGGGTATTAGATTAACAGCCTGTCCATCAAAAAAAGACTGACTCAGAAATGTTTCGAAGGCCTCCAGGCGATCTCGTTGTTCAATTGTGCCAAGCTTCATACGTTTAACTTCATCGTACAACCTAAGTCCGGTTACAACCTGCATGGAATTTGCCGCATTTGCTTTTTCAGTTCCACTTTTAATGCCAGCTAGAAAATAGTCCCCTAAAGTCCTATTCTTATAATTATCGAAGCGGTCGCTGAAATGAAACCCCTCAGAGTCGTCAATTTGCATTGGGCGTAAACCTCGCAGAATTGGGATATATGTCTTTTTAAAATTTGGTAATGAAAAGTCAATGACGGAGGCTGGAATTTGATCACTGTAATTTGCAGCCAATTGTTGTATACGCCTAGATATACCCTCAACATTAAAATGGTTCCCCCCTTCTCCTGGAAGGTGACTTCCACCCGTGCATTTAAAAGTTTGTAAATCTTTTATAAATGATTCTAATTCCTGTAAAGCATTAAATTCACCAGGCAGCCCGCCTTCAATCAACGTATCTTTGATAGTACCCAACTTGCTTTTAATTCCAGGACAGGCCAGACTAGCTATATCCTGCATTCTTATTTCTAACAGGTATTTACTCACTTGCTCATGGACATCTGCAGCGAGGGTACGCCATTTGCGAAAATCTTGCTCGGCAAGATGATACTTAAATGTTTCTTTGTAAAGTCCCCGCAGCAATCTGCTTTTACCTGAATTATTAGGACCGATAAAAATATTGACGCGATTCAAACCTATCAGAACTTGATTAATATCAGCGCATTGGTACTGTTGTTGTAGCGCACTAGGCAAGTATATTTCACTAATCATATTGGCAAAGGGTTATGGAGCAATATATTTAATTCCAGAATAAAAATAGCGAATCATCTGTAAGTAGGAAGCTTTTAATTCAGCATACGTAATTGAGACATAAAGTAGTACGAAGTTATTTGTTATTAAAAATCATCTCCCCCCTGGACTTCCATATCTCCTGTATCTTTTTCCCCGCCTCCTCTGGCGTAATCCGTATATATTTGTAAAAATGCTTCAGGCTCTTGTGCCCACTGATTTTCATTATTAATTCCGGTGGCGTCCCTGCTAAAAACTCATTTGTACAAAAAGATCGTCGGCAGGTATAAGTCGTAATCCAGGAATATTTAGGCTTTGTACTGACAATATCCTGGTTCCCCTTTTTATGGGAAGCCTTAATGGAAGTGTTGATACCAGCTAGTTGCCCTACTTTCTTAATATACCGGTTAAGTTCTGCATTTGTCGTTTTGGGAACGTTTCGGTCAAACCGGTTCATTATTATGTCGTGAGCCTCCGGCCGGAGCGGTATAACTACCCAATGATCAGACTTTCCTTGCTTCTTATATAACATTCCTTTACGGATATCCTCGGGCTTAATCCCGTTAAAGTCGGAAAAACGTAGTCCAGTAAAACAACCCAGGACAAACAAATCCCGGAAACGGCACCATTCCGGATGCCCAGACAGGTCTACATTATATAATTCCCGAATCTCCTGTACTGTCAGGTAAATAGCGTCCGTTTCCTCGTCCAGGATCTTGAAATCGGTAAGGTCTATTGCCGGAATGATCTTACGCCTCATCCTGTCCCGGAGGAATATCCGCAGTTGCTTGATACTCGTCCCAACAGAATTCTTTTTCAACCCACGCAGGACTGTCAGGCGCCGTCGGTGGATATGCTCATAAGTGAGGTAATTGACAAAGGACTCGTAAAAATTATAGTCGAAGCTGGAAAAGGTAATCTTTTCCTTCCGGTGTTTTTGAAAGGAAAGTAACCGCTGTTTCATCACATTATAGGTCCGGACCATCCCGGTGCTGACTTTCCGGGTTTTTGTCTTTATATAATCATCGAGCTGATAAAAGAAATCGAGGTTATTGACTGGTTGCCCTGGCCCGGTTAATGCCTCCTGTTTTGCCCTCTCCGATAGGGTGGCCGGGTCAAGATCCGGCTGGAACACCTTTTTCAAAAAATCTACCGGATCTTCGGCTTTCTGCTGAATGGCAAAGGATACAATATCCTCCGCCGTCCGGACCATCTTCTGCAGCCGCAGGTTCAGTTCATCCGCCTTCCCATACTGTTCCGGCAACTCCTGCGATATTCGCAGCAGCTTCTTGTTCCAATACTTCGGCGGCACAGCCAGGCCGGTGTACAACAACGTCCGTTTGTCGGACGAATAACAATACTGAATGGAAATTACACTCGTCCCGTTCCGGCGCGGCCGGCGGTCGACGATCGGCTTGATAGGTAATAACATGATTTTTGTCGATTTTTTTGTCGATCTAAATAATGTTTACCCAAATAAAGTTACGAAGTAAAAACGCCAGCCACTTGTTACAAAATACTGAAAATCAACCATTTCAAAGTAAAACGGCGTAAAATAAAATAAGGATTACGTCGTGTAATCCTTACTGTTAGTGACCCGGATTGGATTACCGATGACTTTGACTATCAATTATTTATGAATTTGTCGATCATTTTGTCGATCTGATGGGCCACTTCCGGAAACATATATGATTTGAATCCAAACTATGCTGAGCAAAAAGGCCCAATCTATTTGCCTACAAATTGGCATACCATCATGAACGCCCCTCTAAAACTTCAGAATATTGATTATTTTCATTAAATTTGAGAATAATCTACAAAATATAAATAAATAATGATCCACTATCTAAAAATAGAGAATTTTGGCCCTATCAAGGATGAGGTGGAAATGAACTTTGAAGCAGCCGAGCAGATGGAGATTGACGCTTATGAAATTAGAATGCCAGACGGCAAAAAATTACTGAAGTTGGCCTATATATACGGCGCGAACGCTTCCGGAAAGACAACTATTCTAAAAGCCTTTGAATTCCTGAGGAAATTATTGTTGAAGCCTATCGGAGACAAAGCCACCTTATTAGATTTTGAGCCTTTCCTTTTTCGAGATACCCCATATAATAGTCCGTCCAGATTTGAGCTATCCTTTTATACGGATGGCATAAGGTATATCTATGAAATAAAATTTAATAAACAAGCGATCCTCGAAGAAAAGATTGTCTTTTACCAAACGGCGAAACCAACAGAACTTTTTTCCCGATCAACAGATGTGGAAAAAAGATTAGCTAGGATTCAGTTTGGGAGCAAAATTAAAATACCTGTCCGGGAAAAGGATCTGCTAGAAAGTAATACTCTTCACAATAACGCAGTCATAGGGGCATACGCCAAAACAAATGTTGATATTCCTGAACTGGAAAAATTGAGTAAATGGTTTAACGTTTTTCTATTGGGAATGATAACTTCAGCGCATAATCTTACTGAAGCTACGGCATCGTTAATGGACAAAAACCCATTGATCAACAAATGGATCAATTCCTTTTTGAATAAGGCGGATCATCAGATCGCCGAGGTGAATGTCTCAGATCCCAGACTTCAAATTTATGTTCCGGAAGAAGAAGCATTTCCCGGCGACTTTAGTGACCGGTTTCATAACCAAGGAAGTTACTCAAGTAAAACCAGTATAAACCCGGCGCAGATCTCAACAAAAACCTCTGGTAGCGGGGGAAGCCAACGGCGAATTGACTTCTTGCATACGTTAGCTAATGACAAGAGCTATTCTCTATCCATATTGGCGGAGAGTAGTGGCACAAAACGCTATTTTGGGTTGGGAGGACCTTTATATGAACTCATTCACAAGTCTCACTTACTCTGTATAGACGAATTAGAAACCTCGCTTCATCCTGATTTGATGAAATACTTTTTGCAGGTTTACCTTCTCAATGCCAGCAGTTCTCAATTGCTGATTACTACCCACAATCTTTCCCTAATGGAAAATCAGGATTTTCTTAGAAGGGACGCTCTATGGTTTAGTGAAAAGAACGATGATGGATCGATGAATTTGTATTCTGCTGCTGATTTTGACAGTTCTACCTTGCGAAAAGACGCCAGTATTATTAATGCGTATAGGGCTGGAAGGCTCGGAGCAAAACCAAATCTTGGTTCACCTTATTTAATAGAAGAATAAGTATGGCAAGGGAACCAAGGAAACAACAGCAGCAAAGAAGTACGGTCGCGATTGTAGGAGATGGTCAGACGGAACGTATCTATTTTTCCGATGTCCGTGATACCGACCGTCCGCCCAATCTGTCCATTTTCCCGGATTATCCTCGTAAAATAGGCAACTATAAAGGCGTTCTCGAACGGGCGATCGCTTTGGCGAAAGACTATAGCCGCGTTTACGCGCTAATTGATATGGACAAAGTAATACAAGACGGTCAGCAAGCGGAGTATCGCGCGGATAAAACTGCGGCGGCGGCAAAGGGTGTCGTTGTTCTTGAGAATAATCCGTGTTTCGAGATCTGGCTATTGTTGCATTTTGTATATACCGGCAAATTATTTACCGCTTGTGATGAAGTATCGGTAGAATTGAGGAAGCCTAAGCGGATACCGGGTTATGATAAAAGCGAAAAGTTTCTGCGTAAGGCCCGATTATATTATACCTATAAAACTCAGCTCCAGGAAAAGGCAATCGCTAATGCGAAACGGCTGGAAATTAATCGCGACGAGCAGGATGAACTTTTCCCCCGGGCGCAGACGGTTGAATTCTTCGAATGGTATTTTAAATACAGGCAATAATATATAATAGTTCAATTTGATTTAATCGACCTGAATTTGATCTTCTTTATCGGTTTCTACCCCATGATCGATGCCTCCGCCATGCCATATTCCCGTACTTACCCATAATTCATAATGGCAAAGCCATTCACAGGCCCAAGGTATAAGTGATTGTACATAATACAAAGGGCGCTTTGCCATTCTTTGCCCTTTTGCTTTGTCGGATGTAAAATAGAATGGAATAACTCTGTTGACTGTACATAAGAACTATTTTAAAGGTTAAGAAAAAGTTTCCCTTGCGTGAATTCAATAAGCATCAGGTAATTTCAGGTGGCCTTTTAATGGCCTTTTTGCGTGACCTGTAGGGAATGGTCACTCATAAACCACCGCATAAGATCAATTGAATTGTAGCGTAATCGTCGATAAATTCTACGACGATCGGCTGGAATCTGCGCTGGGAGTGGTGTTGGCAAAAAAATAAGGCGCAACTGGCGCCTTATTCACTTCTTTCGATATGGTCGGGGGAAATTAAATTTCCCCCTTTAGTGACCCGGATTGGATTCAAACCAATGACCCCAAACTTAGAAGGTTTGTGCTCTATTCAGCTGAGCTACCGGGCCTTATCACATTACTTTACTTCCAAAAAAATACGGATTTCCGCTGTATTTCAAACTGGTCACCAACTGGTCACCACACAGATTGTACTCAATTGTTCTCAAAAGTGCTTTCCTTTTCCGAATATCCTCGTAGGATTAAATCCATTGGATTCCAACCTTTAGGGATAGATGGTTAATTATCAGCGCATTGAATGTAAGTAAAGAACTGGCGCAAATATAGGAGTTTTTGAGAAATTCCTAAAGACTTTGGGTACGAATGTATAAGAAAATGGACCAGTTTGCTTTTCCCCATCTAAACAATTGCCAACACTCCGTTAAGCGATTTAGATGATCGGTTGCGGGCCGTCAAAGATTCCAATTCCGAAGCTGCGGTTGAATGTATTCATATCCCGGCCGCTAAAATGTACCCAGTAAATTGTCCAGAGATCGGTTTCATCTGCTCCATACCGCAGGTAATTATCCCGGATCGGTTTTTTCCTTACAGACTCGGGGAGGTTGATCATTTTTCGCCTTCAAACCCATCCCGCCTTTTAATAGATTTCATTAAACAATAATACGTCAAAATAGCGGATTGGTAATCGCGATGCATTTTTAGGTACAAACCCTAATGGATTGACTATACAGAATACGTAGCCAGCAGAATGATCGGTATACAAAAAATATTTTATTGTCGTATTCGTTTGCGATATGATACATTTGCTTCCGTTCAATCCTATTAAAACAAACCCCAATGCTTACACGATACCCTGAGCCGACCAGCACGGGAGTGCTGTCCCTTTTTGTTCCATTCAATTATCGCTGGCCGGGCCGGAATGGCCCAGGGCGCCCGCCGGGCGCTGCCGCGGATATACTCACGTTAACGGATAACACTTTGTTATAATATTCAAAATGCCGGTTTTTCGACCACTAACCCCTACATTCCCTAAACTCAAATGTTCTTAATGAAACATTTTTTTCGTTTTTTTATCCCCGTTATATTCTGTCTCGTATCCCTGGGTTCAAAGGCAGCGACCATTACTGCTCAGCAGAGCGGCAGCTGGTGGTCAGCGAGTACCTGGGCCGGGGGCATTGTCCCCGGCACTTCCGATGTCATCGTCATACCAGCCGGGATAACTGTTTCGGTCTATGGGCCGACCTATGATACGCAATGGAACCTTGACAGATGGGACAATCCGGCGGCAATCCAGGTGTACGGTACGTTGAATGTCATTGACAATCCCGCGGACGGGGGCACTGATTATTACGGTATTTACTTTCTCAATCCATTGGCGCTGACGGTTTATTCCGGGGGCGATGTCGCCGATAACACTTCGGGTGGGCTCTGGTTCTTGACGGAGAACTCGGCCCTTGCCATACAGACGGGAGGCAATTTCACCGAAAATCCAAATGCCGTTTACACTATACGTACCGAGTTTGTGAATGGTACTTATTTTCCCCCGGGAGCAAGCACCGGCCGGCCCCAGTACGAATACGACTTCACCGCCGTTGCGGGAAACCAATACTCCGGTCCGTTGACCGTCGCGATGGCCGGCGGCAACTTTACGGCCACTTCCACCTTCACCGCGCCCAGCGGGCCCAGTGCACCCTCCGTCACCACCGGCTCCGCCTCCAGTATCACCCCGAATACGGCGACTATTGGCGGTACAGTAAATGACGATGGCGCCAGTACCACGGTCAGCTTCATCTACGGTACAGATGCTACCCTGACCTCCGGCACCAGTACGGCGACCGGCGCCCCTTCACCCATCGGGACGGGTAGTGGAAGCACGGCCGTCAGCGCCAACCTGACAGGGCTTTCACCCAGTACCAAATATTATTATGAGGTAAAGGCGACCAATTCGGCCGGAAACGCCACAGGAACCATCCTGAACTTTACAACAGCCGCCCCTTTATGTTCGATTGTTGCAACAGTTACCTCTCAAACAAACGTAAGCTGCAACGGCGGCACCAACGGTTCGGCGACCGTTAGCGCCAGCGGCGGAACGGGTCCATATACCTATTCCTGGTCGCCTTCCGGTGGCACTGGAGCGACAGCAAGCGGTCTTTCGGCAAACATGTATACGGTGACAATCACTGACGCCAACGGCTGTACAAAAACCACGACCGCGACGATCACGCAACCGACCGTGATCACGGCATCGGTTAGCTCACAAACAAACGTAAGCTGCAACGGCGGTTCCAACGGTTCGGCGACAGTTAGCGCCAGCGGCGGAACGGGTCCATATACCTATTCCTGGTCGCCTTCCGGCGGTACGGGAGCGACAGCAAGCGGTCTTTCGGCAAACATGTATACGGTGACGATCACTGACGCCAACGGCTGTACAAAAACCACGACCGCGACGATCACGCAACCGACCGTCATCACAACCACCGGCGCCCAAACCAATGTAAGCAGTTATGGAGGTTCCGATGGTTCGGCAACGGTATCCGCCAGCGGCGGAACGGGTCCATATACCTATTCCTGGTCGCCGAGCGGTGGTACCGGGGTGACAGCTACCGGTCTTGCAGAAGGAACTTATACGGTTACCATCACCGACGCTAATGGCTGTACGGCCACCAGTAGTTTCACAATCACTCAACCGACCGGCACTACCGTTACTTCAATAAACCGGGTTAGTAGTACCCCTGCAAATAGTAGTACAGTAAGCTATGAGGTAACTTTTGCTGCGAATGTAACAGGCATTTCGGCTTCAAATTTTTCGCTGACGACATCAGGTTTAAGCGGAACCTCAATTGACCCCACGCTGACCGGCAGCGGCAACATATATACGGTAACTGTACATACCGGTTCAGGTAACGGGACGTTAGCACTTAATTTGCTTAATTCATCGGGTATTTTGCCTGCTGTAAGCAATGCGCCGTTCACCGCCGGGGACGTTTATACGATAGATAAAATCGCACCTTCAGTTTCCATTGGGGCGCCTTCGGCCAGCATAACAAAGGCGGGTCCGGTAAGCTATACGATAACTTATGCAGATGACAATTTCAATACCAGCACATTAAGTTCATCGGATATTACCGTAAATAGTAGCGGCACAGCTGCTGCCGGCAGTGTTTCGGTATCCGGTTCTGGCTTAACCCGTACCGTTCAGCTTAGCGGCATTACCGGCAATGGAACGTTAGGGATCAGCCTGGCAGCTGCAACGGCAACAGATAATGCCGGCAATGTGGCACTTGCCGCGGGACCTTCGGCAACCTTTGTTGCAGACAACACAGCGCCAATTACAACTATAGGTAACCCTTCTGCTGCATCGGTCAACACAGGTTCGGGTCCGATAAGCTATACAGTAGCTTATGCAGATGATAATTTTGACAATAGCACGTTAACCACCGGGAATATTACTTTAAATTCCACAGGGACGGCCATGGGTACTGTAGGTATTACCGGTTCGGGCACCTCCTATACCGTTACCATTTCAAATATTAGTGGTATCGGCACTTTAGGTATTTCCGTAGCAGCGGGAACAGCAACAGATAATGCCGGCAATATTGCATCTGCCGCTGGACCATCCGCAACATTTGCGGTTACGCCCATCGATCAGCACATTACATTTAATGCCTTGTCGTCAAAAACTTATGGCGATGCCGATTTTTCACCGTCAGCTACGAGCGACGATAATACCATACCGGTCACTTATACCAGTGATAACCCGGCCGTGGCAACCATAATTGGTAGTAATATTCATATTGTAAGCCAGGGTACCGTGAACATCAAAGCCTCGCAGGCGGCAGATGCTAACCACAATGCCGCAACAGATGTACAGCAATCACTTACGGTCAATCCAAAGAGCCTGACGGTAACGCTCAACAGCACACCGGCGATCACGAAGATTTATGACGGTACGGCCTCGGCTACGCTGGGATCGGGTAACTATACGTTGAACGGCGTGGTAGGAAGCGATGCGGTAACGGTGAGCGGCACCGCCAGTTACGATGATGCCAATGCAGGCTCAGGCAAAACGGTGACGGCAAACGCCTTTATCATGGACGGAGCTCAGAAGGACAACTATACATTATCAACAACAAGCGCCGCCACGACAGGCAGCATTAGTGCAGGTCCGATCACGGTAACAGCCAATGCCAAGACCAAAGTATACGGCACGCCGGACCCCGTTCTGGACTATGCCGTTACCGGTCTGGTCAACGGAGACGACGCCAGTATATTCAGCGGCAGTCTCACCAGGGACCCGGGTGAGAACACAGGGACTTACCCTATTACCCAGGGCACGCTAAGCGCCGGTGGCAATTATACCCTAAACTTTACTGGTAGTCTGCTGGCTATTACCAGCGCGCCGCAACAGATAACCTGGACACAGCAGTTGTCAGTGGGTTGTGATGGTACGACGCAGCTGCAGCTGACCGGCATTTCCACCAGCGGATTGCCGCTGACCTATACCTCCTCCGACGCGACTGTGGCCACCGTCACCGGTGACGTACTGACATTGGTGCGGCCGGGGTCGGTTACGATCACCGCCGCCCAACCGGGGGACGGTAACCATCTTGCGGCCACGCCCGTGAATAACACGGTAATCTATCAGTCGTCGTCGCTGTTGCGGCAGCACTGGGATGACGCCATTTTCTTCGACAACACCGGCGGTAACTATGTCCAATGGCAGTGGTACAAGAATGGCAATGCTGTGTCGGGCGCGACCAGTCCGTATTACAGCGAAACACCGGTTCTAAGTGGTCAGTACTATGTGATCGCAACGGACAAGGATGGCCGCCAGATACAGACCTGCCCGTTGAACGCCGCCGGCAACGGCACCGTGACCGGTGGGATCAAGGTCTTCCCTAATCCCGCCAGCTCCGGCGTTTCCGTGACCGTCACGTGCAATTACAGCACATCGGCGTTGCAGGGCGCACAGCTGCAGGTGTTGAATATATCGGGGGTGATCATGCAAACGCTGACGAGTGTGCAGCCGACGATGCAGGTGACCATGCCGGCTGCAAGGGGTATATATATTATTAACCTGGTGCTCAGCAACGGGCAAAAGGCCAGTGTCAACGTCCTGGTGAAATGATGATCGCATCAGGCAGGATAAACACAAATCTCAAAAAACAAGAAATGATCCGGAAAATATTAATTGCAATTGTTTGTTTTACGTTTGTCGCGACGATTGCCGGCGCACAGGAACTGAATGTCTGGGTGGACGGCGGCCCCCAGGGCCTGTCCTATAAGCTACCCAGTGGTAGTCAGGACCTGTTGTTTGGCGGCTCTCTTGGGGTGGGTTATACTTTTCCTCTCGCTCATCACTGGGGACTGATCGCAGGGATCAGCGGCGGTTTTAATGGCAGCCGGGCGAAACTGAAAGACGGCGTATACAGCGCCCCCCAGGTTGACAATACGGGTTCAGCCTTCCTGTACAATATCAAAACCGCGGGCTATGAAGAAACTCAACGCTTTTTTTCGTTTGGCGTCCCATTGCTGCTGCAATATCATACGACCGGCTCCCGTACACAGTGGTACATCAACGGAGGCGGCAAACTGTTGTTGCCGTTGAACGCCACCGTCAAGGGGTCAGCGCAGCAGCTGACGCTTACGGGCTACTATCCCGACGATAACGTGGAAGTGTCGAACCTGCCTCAGCATGGCTTTGGTACCATCGACAGCTGGAAGAGCAGCACGACCAGCAAGCTGAAAACAGGGGTGGCCCTGGACGCGGAGACGGGCGTGAGCTTTCAGTTGTCGTCCCGTCTGAAGCTGTATACCGGACTGTATCTCGAATACGGTCTGACCGATATGCGCGGCGATAACGATGCTGCGCCGCTAGTGTCGTATAGCGCCGGCAACCTTGGGGGCGTAAAGGGCGGGGGCGTATGGAATATGCCTGCCACGGGCGATGTCAAACAGCTTTCTTATGGCCTGCAGGTAAAGCTGGGATTTGGCTTTGGCCATACCCGGCCCAGGACGAAGCCCCTGCCGCAGCAAGCACCTCCGCAAACCGCGCCTGTCCCCGATACGGTCCGGGTTCAGCCCGCGGCCCGGCAGCCTGTTGTGACATCGGCGCAGCAGCCAAAAGAACAGGAAAATCCAAAGGAACCCGAACAGCAACAGAAAGCAAAACAGCCGTCAAAACCTCTGCCCGGCAAAGGGGAGATAGCAACGTTGCAGGAGCCGGTGGTGTACGGTGTGTTGGGTAAGATCACTTTGCCCGAAACTACCAGGCCTCACCTGGACGAAGTAGCTCAGCTGCTGAACAAATACCCCGACGTGCATATCGTCATCATCGGGCATACCTGCAGCATAGGTACGGAGCAGGAAAATAAAAAAGTAGGGGAAGCCCGCGCCCGGGCCGTTGCGATATATCTGCAACGCAAGGGTATTGATGCAGCCAGAATGGACATCCGTTCAGAAGGCGAATCCCAGCCGGCATTTCCGAACGATACGGCGGAAGGACGCAGCAAAAACAGGAGGACGACCATCGTATACTTGCCGATCCAGGAATAATCAGCTGATGAGGCAGCAGAACTTATAGCTTACATCGCCGGCCGGGAATATATCCGGCCGGCTTTTTTAGTTGATACGTCAAGTTGGGACCTTAATGGCCTAATGCCGAAACGGCGGCAAAAAATAAAAAAATCACCAAGCCCCCAAACCGTTTTGTGGTCCAAGCTTTTAATTATCTTCGACCCGTGCCAAAATCGCCATCTATGGACGTAAAAATCGAAGACAGCTGGAAAAACGTGCTGAAACAGGAGTTTAACAAACCCTATTTCGCACAGATCACCACTTTTTTGAAGTCAGAGAAAATGAGCAACAAAACCATTTATCCCCCCGGGGGCCTTATTTTCAATGCGTTCAATACCACCCCATTCGATAACGTCAAGATCGTCATCCTGGGCCAGGACCCCTATCACGGACCTAATCAGGCCCACGGCCTCAGCTTTTCCGTCCAAAAAGGCATCCCCCCTCCCCCTTCCCTTGTCAATATCTTTAAAGAGCTAAAAAGCGACGTCGGTATGCCCATTCCCGACCATGGCAACCTGACCCACTGGGCCGAACAGGGCGTTCTGATGCTCAATGCCTCCCTGACGGTCCGGGCCAATGAGCCGATGAGCCATGCAAAAATCGGCTGGGCCGAATTCACCGATGCCGTCATCACAAAAGTATCCGCGCTCAAAGAACACGCAGTATTCATGCTTTGGGGTAAATTTGCACAGGAAAAACAGTCACTCGTCGACGAGACCAAACACCTCGTGCTGAGAGCGGCTCACCCCTCACCTTTCTCTGCGGATAAAGGCTTTTATGGGTGCAAACACTTTTCCAGGGCGAATACCTGGCTGATGAGCAAAGGTATCGACCCCGTCGACTGGTCGCTGCAATAAGCAAACAGCCGTAGCAACCCGAAAGCCAGGCAACCAAAACGGCCAAAGCCGCCGCAACCAGGCAATCGCGGCGCCGACACAAAACCCTATAACAGATTCACCATGTCTTCATCCAACAAAACCGATAACAATATATTCTGGAACATCTTCGGCCGTATCTGGGCCGTCTGGGTCATCCTTGTCTTCACCGCGACCATGCTGGTCTTTATGATCCCTTTTCTCCTGTTTGCCTATACACAAAAAGACCCCAAAAAAGTCTATCGCTTCATCTCCTTCGCGCGTATATGGATGGGCGTTTTCCTTCCGCTCGCCGGCTCCCCGCTAAGGATAAAAGGCAGGGAAAAATTTGCAAAAGGCCAGACCTACATCGTCGTCTGTAATCACAACGGTCTCGTCGACGTCCCGGTCTCTTCCCCTGCAATACCCGGCGGCAATAAAACCATCGCCAAGATCGAGTTTACAAAGGTCCCCGTCTTCGGCCTCCTATATCGCACCGGTAGTGTCATCGTCGATCGCAATGACGAAGCCAGCCGTCGGGAAAGCTTTACAAAAATGAAAGAGACCCTGGACATGGGCCTGCATATGTGTCTTTACCCCGAAGGCACCCGCAACAAAACCAAAGACCCCCTGAAGTCCTTCCACGACGGAGCCTTCCGCCTCGCACTGTCCACCGGAAAAGCCATCATCCCCGCTATCATCTTCAACAGCCGCAAGATCATGCCCGCCGGCAAGCCCTTTTACTTCCGGCCGCATCCCCTGGCCATGCATTTCCTCGACCCCATCACACCACAACCGGGCGAAAGCGCCGAAAGTCTGAAACAACGTGTATTTGTGATAATGTGGGATTATTATGCAGCTAATTCGCGCTAGCGACCAACCCACCCCCTAAAACGCCTCCGCAAATCCAACCCGCTGCCGCAAATCCAGCGTCGCCGCAAACCCGCCGCCGCATCAGCGCCGCTTGCGCCAAACATCTACTGATCATAAAAATACTTCGTCCGGTTAATCTTCAAATCCTGTAATATCCCCGACTTCGGACTAATAGTAATATTAAAAAAGTGCGTATACCCAACCGGTGTCACATTTATCGACATCTGCCAGCAATGCAGATCCCTCGAGATCGAAGCCGTCAGCGACTGCATCTTCTGATACTTCAGATCATAATACCCATTCAAGCCGATCTTCCATTTCTCCGTCAGATTAAAATCCCCGCTCCAGTTGATCGAAGACGTCACCGTCGTCGCAAACCCCGAATAGTCCGGCTTCTCCGCATTAGTAAAGTTCAACGCAAATGCCAGGTTCAGGGACCACGGAACATTGAAATCCGCAAACTGCCCCGGGTTATTCCGGATGTAGTTGAGCTGCGCCTGCTGCTCCTCCATCGTCAGCGGGATCTGATCCTGCTGGTTCTGTGCCTTCTGCTGCGCCAGCTTTTCATCCTTGGGCTTGCTTTTAAAACTCGTCGAGATCGCCAGGTTACCCTGGCTGATCCGGCCCAGCGAAAATTTCTTAGCCGACCAGGCATACTTATCTATATTGAAGCCAAAGGAGTCCGTCTGGTAGGGGTTCAACGTCGCTCCTCCCGTTATATTGATGTTCTGGAATAAGGTACTTCGGAAATAAAACGTTATCGGGGATAGTTTGAACGAGTCCGCCAGGTAGTTATAGCTGCCATTAAAACCAAACCCATCGATGATGGTGATCTTTTTGACCCCCGCAGTCGAGGTATCCGACTTCGACCGCACCTTGATCTCGATATGGTTATCCAGTCCAAACGAGATCCCCCCGAATCGTCCTTCGCCAAAAGCCCCATACGTAGTCCCGTCAAAATAAGAGACCCGCTGCGTTCGGATCGTATGCGAGGTGTCCGTTGAATCATGCGGCGTCCGGAGATTATAATAATAGGCGCCGGAAAAGTCGGGCTTGTAGCTGATGCTGATAGTAGGCCGGACGACATGGCGTATACCCATCAAGGCGCTATTACGGCCAAATCCCTGGAAAGTACCAAAGATAGCCGACGCAAGACTCAGGCTGAAGGACATGTCCTCGGCCTGCCACAATCCTTTCTGGATGCTTACCGTATCCACCCGGTTACGGATGAGATCGTACTGGCGGAATAGTTTCTGGGAATAGGTCCTCGTCTGCAGACTGACCCCCGGTGTCACCTGGATGGGCCCCTTCAGAGGCAGGGTCAGCGTGATCGGAATGCTATGCTGCGAACCGTATTGAAAGGTATCTATGATACGTTTGAAGCTGAACAGGCTGTCATAAAAGTTGGCGCCCCCCGATATCGTGCTGCTCAGCCCGATCCCGAATTTCTCATACCACTTGGGTGTCCCGGTAAACTCTTTGCTTTGAAAAGGATATATCGTCGGCGCGGTAAAAGCCAGGTTGGGAAGGCTTACGCTGACGATGCGGGACTGGTTGTTCTGGCTGTGATTGGCGCCGACCGTCAGATTATACTTGCCGTTCCAGGTCTTCGAATAGGTGATCGAAGAGCTTAGCTGGTTGGTGTAGTTAGCCGTCGGATTATTCAGCAGGTATTGATTATACTTGGTAGAAGCAATGTTGACATTGGCCGAAAAACTCTGCCCCGGATGGGCCTTCGTGTCGACCGTATGGCTCCAGTTGAAACTAAACGTCTTGGATGTGGTATAGGCATCCTTCCCGATGTCGCTGAGCAGTTTGGTGTTCTGCCAGGCAAAGTTCAGCTGGCCGCTGTAACGGTAGCGGACCCGGTAGGTGGGGGTCACATAGATGTTATACCCGCCATAGGAATAGAGATTGGTCCGGAAGGTCAAGTCGAAATAATCATTCAGTACCTTATAATATCCCAGGCCTTCCAACCCAAGACCCGCCTGGTCGTTAGCCGTAAACTGCGGTGGGAGCAGACCGGAATGACGCCCCTGCGACAGCGGGAAAAAGCCAAAGGGGATATAGATCGGGATTGGCACGCCTTCGAATTCCGGATGGATCGGACCGGTGATCGCAAACTTTTTATTGATGATCTTCATCCGGTTGGTCCTGAACGCAAAGTGGGGAGTATCCAGGTTACAGGTAGTAAAAACACCCCGATAGCCATAAAATTCCTCAGGTGTCACCTTCTTCAGCTTCTCGGCATGGACATACATTTCCCCTGACTGGGTATTGGTCGTCCGGGTGATCCCTTTCTGGGTCTTGATATTATAGACGATGGTGTCCGCAGTCATCGTATTGTCCGCCTGTACCATCTTTGGCTGGCCAATGATAGTACCCGTCGTGTCGCGGGTAGGAGATGCAGTGACAATGTTATGGTCCTGGTCATACTTGATCACATCGGCAGTAAGGTCAGAACCATTGTATTTGGCATTGGCTTTGGAATAAAGGGTGATGTTCCGGGTGGGGATGACCATGACGATCGAGTCGGATGCTTTATAATCTATAGCCGCCGCCAATGTATCTTTAGAGATCTTGAATTCCGTAGTATCGAGTATGGGACCGATCTGCTCCTTGATCAGGACGAAGCGGGCAGTATCGGAAGCGCTGCGATTCTTATAGGTCTTGTCAATGGTGGGTAAATGAGCATAGCCGCCGGGGTGAGTGGTGTCAGCAATAGCAGCGGGAGCATCAGTTGGATGGCCCGACGGATTTGTTAGTATTTTGGTAAAACGGCCCAAAGCTGAATAATTTGCAGGACTATTGAGCGTTACTGAGAAGAATAGCGCAGTAAAAATCAATGTCGGAAAATATTTTGAGCTAATTTTGCGTCCGTTATTGTTCATACATTTATAAAAAAACAAATAGATACGGGCCTCGTGTGCGGTGGCAAAAATAGCCATTACTCCATTACGATTGTGTAAGATTATGTGAAGATTGAAGGTTTTGGCAAAATATAAGGACTATGATCAAAAAGACGACCACTTTGTTGACCTTATGCGCGCTGGCATTGGGTTCCTCGTCTTTCAACGCTGTCCTTTCACGAGCCGCCCCGTCGGATACTCCACAGGGCGCCCCATCGCAAAAAAACCAGCTCCGTACCATTATTATAGATCCTGGCCACGGCGGATTCGATCCGGGCACACACGGGCTGATCTCAAAAGAAAAAAATGTAGCCCTCAGCATATCGCTCAAGCTGGGCAAAGCATTACAGCAAGCCTTTCCGGAACTAAAAATAATTTATACCCGTACGACAGATATCATGCCCGGCAACAGACCGACGCTCCCGGAAGGCATCCGCTACCGGGCTGAGCTGGCCAATAGGTCGCATGGAGACCTCTTCCTGTGTATTCATTGTAATTCCGACGGCCGCGATCCGGGCAAATACGCAATCCGTCGTCTCGTACGTTATAAAACAACCGGCAGAGGCAAAAAGAAAGTAAAGGTGCCGGTATACGCCACGACCTGGGTCAAAAATACAACGGTGGGCACCGCAACGTATATATGGAAGGCCGACCGCAACCTCCCAAAAGGGGACGCGATCAACACCACCCGGGGAGAGAATATGGGGGATAGCAAGAACTCGGCTTTCGACATGACATCCCCCGAAGCAAAGATGCGGGCACAGTTGTACGAGAAAAAATATTTTGCCAACAGCGCTTTATTGGGGACATTGGTACAGAATGAGTTTGTTAAATCAGGCCGCCGCAGTGGGGGAGTTGTGCAACGTCAGGTAGGAATCGGTGTCCTTCAGGCAACGGGAATGCCGAGCGTGCTGATCGAAACCGGCTACCTGACCAACCGGGAAGAAGAACTTTACCTGAACAGCAAAAAAGGACAGAACGAAATAGTTCGCAATATTGTTAGTGCCTTTCGTGAGTACAAAGCCCGGTTGGAAGGTGTCAAAAAGACAAAAAAGCGAAAATTCAATAAAAAAGATTGATAGGGACAAGAATGAAGATAAAAATGAAAATGAAAAAGTATAAACTGGTAGTAGCAATGGGCGGTCTTTTCCTCGCCCTTACAGCTTTTTCAGGTAGCCTGGCAGATGGCCCCGGCGGCAGTAACAGCAACGATCCCGGCCCCCACCCTGCCCAGAAAGGAGCGATCCGGACCGTTATTATTGACCCCGGCCATGGCGGCTTCGATACCGGAACCAAAGGACTCTATTCAAAAGAAAGTGCCATAGCACTGGCCATTTCTCTCAAGCTGGGCAAGGCCATGGCGGACGAATTCCCGGATATAAAACAGGTTTTTACCCGCACCACGGATATCATGCCCGGCGGCGGCTCGACTATCGCCTCCGGTCTCAACTATCGCGCCGACCTCGCCAATAAATCCAAAGGCGACCTCTTTATTGCGATCCATTGCAACAATGACGGACACCCCGCGGGCCCCTTCAGGATCCACCGGATCATCGGTCATAGATATGTGGGCAAGGGCAAAAGAAGACACCGCGTGCCGATCTATGAAAGCTATACCGGGCATCATACGCGAAAGGGCACAGAGTCCTATATCTGGAAAGCCGATCGCGGCGGCTTCAAAGGCTCGGCAATCAGCCAGCGGGGAGAAGGAGAAGAAAGCGACGGCACAGACAGCACCGGGGAGAACGACGCAGCCGACAGCACCGCCTTCGACATGAGCTCGCCGGAAGCAATGATGCGTTCCGCGCTCTACGAAAAGAAATACTTTGCCAATAGCGCCCTCTTCGCCACATTGGTAGAGGAAGAATATACAAAGGCCGGTCGCAACAGCGAAGGGGTCAAACAAAGAGACGAAGGTATCCGCGTCCTCCAGGCGACAGGCATGCCCAGCGTCCTTACCGAAGTCGGCTTCCTGTCCAGCGTGGAAGAAGAAGATTACCTCAACAGCGAAGAAGGACAGAATGAAGTGGTCCGGAATATCATGGATGCATTCAAACGATATAAGGCGACGCTGGAAGGCCATTGAATAAGTTAAAGCGCGGCCCGAAGCTCTGCTCTTTAACGGCAATTTCCCTACATTTGCGATACTCAATGGACTAACACAATATCTAATGAACATTTCTAATGAAACAAAGATTGGTGTCATGGCGGTCGTGGCCCTCGCCGCACTGATTCTTGGCTTTAATTTCCTGAAGGGCAGCAGCCTTTTCCAACATACCAAAAAACTCTATGCCGTCTTCGATAATGTCGATGGCGTCGAACTATCCAACGCCGTACAAGTCAAGGGTTTAACTATTGGAAGCGTAACGGCGATCAATGAATCTGATAAGGACCTCACCCGGGGGATCATCGTCACTATAACCCTCAAAAAAGACGTCCATATCCCCAAAAACTCCATTGCCGAGATCAATTCCGGGTTTATTTCATCCGCAACCATCACCGTTACTAAAGGAGATGATCCTCAATTCCTTGCCGACGGAGACACCCTGCTCACTAAAAAGAAGCCCAATATCCTTTCCCAGGTCCAGGAAAGCGTCAACCCGATTATCCTCAAGCTCGGCGGAACCCTCACATCCCTGGATTCTCTTATCCAGACCGTCGGAACCCTCTTCGATCCCCGGCTGAAAAACAACTTCAGCGCCATCATCGCCAACCTGGCCGCATCTACAGCCCAGCTGCAGATCATGCTCAATGCCCAGACAGGCACGCTCGCCCAGTCATTGAAGAACGTCAATACGTTCACCGACAACCTGGCTAAAAACAACGACCATATTACCCATACGCTCGAGAATGTTGAAAAAACTACAGCCAATCTGTCCGCCGCAAAGATCCCGGAAACAGTGGAATCCCTGAGAGCCGCTGTCACCGAAATGCAGGGCCTTGTCGGCAAACTCAACAGCAACAATGGCACCGTGGGTATGCTGCTCAATGACAAACGACTCTATCAGAACCTCGAAGGCACCACCCGCAGCCTCCAGATCCTGCTGGATGACCTCCGCCTCCACCCCAAACGTTATGTCAACGTCTCAGTCTTTGGCCGGAAAGACAAGAGTGGACCACTTATGGCCCCCCTTGACTCCGCGTCAAAACCTGTCAACAAATAAAGGTGATGATAAATAGGTTCTTATTATTCCTATTTACGATCCTGCTGACACTGCAGGCCCGGTCACAGGTGCAATTCCGCACCCCGGGCAACGATTCTATCAAGGTGGTACAGATCCTGAACTCGCGATCATACCATTTCCAGAAGGTCAATGATTCCATCGAGCTTACCGTCCTCGTAGGCGATGTAAAGATCAAACAGGAAAAAACCCTTATCTACTGCGATAGCCTGATCATGAATCCCCATGACAACTATATCGAATGTTTCGGGCATGCCCATATCAATGACAACGATTCAGTAGACATCTACTCCGACTATCTCAAATACGAGGTCGACAAGAAATTGGTGCATTTCCAGAAGAATGTCAAACTCACCGACGGAAAGGGTATCCTCACCACTGAGGAACTGGATTACGACATGGCCGCCAAAGTCGGGACCTACGATCACGGCGGGAAAATAGTCAATAAGGAAACAGTTCTTACGAGCGACAAGGCCACCTATTTTGAATTGTCAAAGGACGTTCACTTCCATGACCACGTCATCATGCAGGATCCGCAGTATGACCTCTCCGCAGACAGCCTGCTGTATAACACCGAGACCCAGATCGCAACCTTTATCACCGAAACGTTTATAAAATTCAAGGATAGCACCAAACGTACGGTTAGGACCCGTGAAGGATTCTATAACCTGAAAACAAAAAAGGCCCAGTTTGGCAAACGCCCTTTCATCACCGACGGTTCCAAACAGCTTACCGGCGACGATGTACAATTCGACGACAGCACCGGCATCAGTACGGCCATCGGCAACGCGATCTTCAAGGATACCACCCAGGGTATAACCCTGTATGCCAACTACATGATCAGCAACAAAAAGCGAAATACTTTTCTGGCGACCCAGCGGCCCCTTATGGCCCTGAAGCAGGACAAGGATTCCATCTATGTCACAGCGGATACCCTCGCCTCAGGCCGGCTGATGGATTTTGAAGCGGACAATCGCCGCATCGCGTACAACGACAGCCTCCACCGCATCTACATTGACAGCGTGGAAAAGGTACAGGCCGACAGCCTTCACAAGCTGACCGTCGCCAGGAGAACCGCCGATTCCGTGCAAGCCATAAGAGACAGTCTGAATAATATCGGAGATCATAGCGATAGCCTGCGTGCAGGTGTCGCAGACAGCCTTGGGAAAATAGGTCTTGACAGCTTGCATCGGGAACGGGATAGCCTCGGCCGCGAGGGTGACAGCCTCCGCCACGAAAAGGATAGCATTCGCCGCGCCCATGGAGATACGACCGGCATCAAAGTCACCGACAGCCTCACCGCAAAGAGGCTGAAGGCGGCCGCAGACAGCGCAGCCCGACCGCTTACCCGAAAAGAGCAAAAACAAAAGGCAAGGCTGGCCAAAGAGAAAGAACAGGCAAAGATCAAAGCGATAAAGGACAGTATCGCAGACGTCAAATACGACCTGCAAACGAAACAGCGGGCCTATAAGGATAGTGTCCGCAACGCCCAGGAAGATGAAAAGCTTCGACAGCGCGAAAAAGCTGACAGTATAAGAAGAGCGACGACCATAGAGAATTTCCGGGCAAGGAACAGGGCCGCAGACAGTGTCCGCCGGCTTGCCTATATCGATAGCCTCAAAAAGACAGGCCTCACTGACAGCGCAGTCAATTTTATCCTCGACAGTGCTAATCGAAAGCGACGAACCGATAGCATCGCCCTTGACGACGCCCGAAAGGCCCGGATAGCGGCATTCAAAGATACCAGCCTGAAGAAACAGCCCATGATGTCGCCGGAAGACTCGGCGGCGCTGATCCCTACTACGGATACAAGCCTGCGTTATATCACCGGCTATCATCACGTCCGTATCTTCTCGGATTCGCTCCAGGCCGTAGCCGATAGTATGTACTATTCCACAAAGGACAGCCTTTTCCGGCTTTTCTATAGTCCGGTAGCCTGGGGTAGCGGCAACTACCAGATCACGGGTGACACGATGTTCGTTTATACAAAGAATAAAAAAGCGCGACGGCTTTATGTATTCGAGAATGCACTTTCGATCAGCCGGGAAGCCAGCAATTTCTTCAACCAGCTGAAAGGAACGACTATCAATTGTTATTTCCTGGATGGTGAGATCGACTTCATCCGGGCAAAAGGCAATGCGGAAAGCATCTATTATATAAAGGATGATAAAAAAGCCTATACCGGTGCCAACAAGGCCCACGCCGACGTCATCGATATGGTCTTTGCCCCGAAGCTGGATTCCCTGGGGAAACCGGCACTCGACTCGGCAGGCAAATCAAAAAGAAAAGAGCTCAACCGAGTAGTGCTTCGCAACGATGCAGAAGGCAGCATGATCCCTATAAAAAAAGTGAACCCCGACGACATGCGCCTGCGTGGCTTCAAATGGCTGGAGGATAAACGACCAAAATCCAAACAGGAATTGTTCAACGATATCAAAAAGAAAGGAAAGTATGAGGACGATGACCTGCCCCCTTATGATCCGACAGCGCTGCCACCAACACCCCGTGGAGGGATGCCAAAGGTCCTGGTGACACCGCAGACAATTCAAAAACCGGTCACCCCAACCACACCTCCAAAAACAAGGAAGAGACCATAGGCCGCAGGGCCAACTCATATTAAACTATTTCATTTTAAGAAAGTCCTAACATAGTCGCGCCAATACGGCGGGCGGGTCTTTCGTTCACCTATTTCAAATCCAACATTTATGCGTATCATCACCCTTTGCCTGGTGCTGCTGACTATCAGCGGCCTTTACAATCGTTTGTCTGCGCAGGATTATAAACTGGCGATGGGATTACGCCTAAGCACAAGCGACCCCACCCTCAGCAATTCCGTCAGTATAAAATATTTCCTCGACGAAACCAATGCCGTGGAAGGCCTCATCGCCTGGGGCACCCGCTTCGGGCTCGGCGGCTTATACGAAAGACACCAGCTCATCGGCGGCAATCAGGGCCTCAACTGGTTCTATGGCGGTGGTGGTTATGTTGGATTCCAGGACGGGAAGACCTGGGTTGGCCCCACAGGCATAATAGGCATGGACTATAAATTCCAAAACGCTCCGATCAACCTGTCCCTCGACTGGAAACCCGAACTCGATATCCTCCCTGACATCAATTTTGTCCCCGGCGCCTTCGCCGTCTCCATACGCTATACACTCGGCCGCACAACCAGCAAAACTATGCCGCCCACGCCCGCAAGGTAGCCGCATCGCCGCCCCCACGCCAAATAAGCCCATTCACCTCTATCTTCACCTATCAAATACTCACATCCGCCAATTTCGCTGGATCGCACCACCACCATGTCCCAGCGGACTCCGAAAACCGCAAAAAATTGCACCCAAAAGCAATTAACTCCTCCTTATTGCTAAAAAAACGTATTTCTACTAGGATGATTCCCAACAGGATTCGAAATTTTTCTATTATTTTTTAGCAATTTTGCGTTTATATGCTGCTTTTTGCGCTAATTTAGGATTTCATTAACAAGATTGTTATGCTAAACCCGCAGCTAACCGAATCTGCAAAAAACTGCCAAAACCAGAAAAAAGCATTATTCCTTGGATTGCTGCTACTCCTTCTCATCGGCTATTCCCAGACCAACGCACAATCGCCGCAGCAAAACCCACAAAATCTACGCATCGCCTTCCTCACCGACATCCACGTCTCCCCCGGCGCCGCCAGCGAATCAAACCTCGAACACATCGTCTCCGAAGTCAACGAAGGTCACTATGACTTTGCCGTCGTCACCGGCGACGTCTCCAACTCCGGCCTCGACACCGAACTCATCACCGTACATCGCATCCTCAGCAAACTCACCATCCCCTATCATATCGTCCCGGGCAACCACGAAACCAACTGGTCCGAATCCGCCTGCCAAACCTTCCTTCGTCTATGGGGCAACGATCGCTTCGTATTTACCACTGGCCCTTATCTTTTTGTCGGCTTCAACACCGGCCCCTTCCTGAAAATGGGCGACGGCCATGTAAAAGAAGAAGACGTACTCTGGCTGAAACAAACTCTAAAAGCCAAAGCCGCCGGAAAAATAGTCATCTCCCTTTCTCATTACCCCCTTGGAGACGGTCTCGACAACTGGTATGAGATAACGGACATCCTCAAGCAATACAATACCCGTCTCGTCCTCTGCGGACACGGCCATCGTCTCTCCCGCCACAACTTTGATGGCCTGCCCGGTATCATGGGACGCGCAGCCCTCATCACCGGCTCGAATATCCCCGGTTATAACATTCTCGTCCTTCGTAACGACAGCGCCTATGTGTATGAAAAACGGGTCGGCCAACCCGAAGGCGATGCGTTCACAAGCTTCGCACTAAATGACCCATCACCGGTGCTGAAGGATAAACAATCAATAGCCCGCCCCGACACATCCATCAATGCCGCTAATCCCATCACTACCCTTTACCACGGACAGGACAGCGCGTCTATCTTTACCGGCGTCACCCCCATCACTCCCCACAACGTTGTCTATGGCAACTCAAAAGGTGAAGTGATCTCCATCGATCCTATCACAAAAAAAGTAAACTGGCGCAACCAATATACCGGTTCCATCTATTCGACCCCGGTATACGCCGACAACATACTGGCCTTTGGAACGATAGACGGCTTTATTCATGGAGTCAACTCAAAAACAGGACAGGAAAAATGGCGCTTCAACACCAAAACTCCCGCCATCAGCGAAGGCCTGACAGCCGATGGTTATGTCTATATCGGCTCCGGCAGCAGTTTCTTTAAGATCCGCCTGAAAGACGGTCAGCTGGCCTGGCGAAACGATTCCGCGACCAACCAGCTGCAGGCCAAACCAACCCTTTCACCGGATAAAGAGGCCATAGTCTTCGGCGCCTGGGATACACATCTCTATTGCCTCAACACCAAAACCGGGCAACTCCGCTGGAAATGGGACAACGGAAAGACGCAAAGACTTTACTCCCCCGGCAATACCGTCCCCGCCATCGCTGGCGATAAAGTTTTCATCGTCGCACCCGATCGATACATGACAGCCATCGACCTCACCACCGGTAAGACCATCTGGCGTAACAACAGCCGCAGGGTCAGAGAGTCGATGGGCATTTCCACCGACGGGACCACCGTCTTCGCCAAGACCATGAACGACACGCTCATCGCCGTCCCTACCGAAGGTTCGTCATTTAAGATCCGCTGGGAAACCAATGCAGGCTTTGGTTACGAACACAATCCTTGTCCTATCCTTGAAAACAACGGTATCGTATACACGGGCACCAAAAACGGCCTGTTTATCGCAGCTGACGCCAATACAGGTAAGGTCCTGCGGGAACATAAGGCCGGAAATTCCTCCATCAATAAGATCACAGCGGACAAAGAGGGGAATATTTGGATCAGCCTCATCGAGGGAAGTCTCTTCCAATATAAAAAACTGTAAGCGGGAAAAACTAAAATTAACACGTTATGAGAAATTTGAAAGCTTTAATGCTATCCGCATTGTTGTGCTGGCTCACCGGCACCGCATTCGGACAGCTGATCAAAGGTGAGGTCCATGACAAGACCTCCCATGCTCCCCTGGCCGGAGCAAGCATTACACTCCATTCGCAGCGAAAAGGAGTTTCGACGGACCTGGCCGGAGCTTTTTCCATCCAGAGCAATGGGGCAAAGTCCCTGACCGTGTCTGCAGTAGGTTACAAACCCCAGACCATCCAGCTGACTGGCGCGACCTTCTACCCGGTCGAACTGGAAGTTTCCGACAAATCCATGGACCAGGTAGTCGTCGTAGGTTACGGTACGCAGAAAAAGGCCGACCTTACTGGTGCCGTCGCTACCGTCGACGTCACAAAAACATTTGGCAGCAAGCCGATCGACGATCCTACCAGGGCCCTCCAGGGCGTGGTGCCCGGCCTTACCATCCAGTACGGCAACGGCGGATTGACGACAGGCGCCGACATCAAGATCCGCGGCATCGGGTCCATCAACGGTCAAAGCCGGCCGCTGATCCTTGTCGACAATGTACAGACCGATGATCTGTCGGTCATCAACCCACAGGATATCGAAAGCATTTCCGTCCTGAAAGACGCAGCATCCGCCTCTATCTATGGCGCCCGTGCCGCTTTTGGTGTAGTGCTGATCAAGACAAAGACAGGCCACAAGAATCAAAAGGCCGTTATCTCTTACAGTAACAACTTCTCCGCAAATACGCCAACGGTATTACCCGATTTTGCAGACCCCGTTCCCGAATTACAGGCTTTGTGGGATGCAGGCGTCCGCTCAGGTGTCTCGACACCTGAAACCTTTGGCATGAACCTCCTCCAGCTTCGCGATGGCATCATCAACTGGAAAAAGAATTACGCTTCCACGAACAAGGGCCTGGCGATGACCAAAGGCCAGGACTTTGATATAGATCCAACGTCGGGAGTGACCTACTTCTACAAGGTATGGGATCCCAAAAAAGAAATGTTGAATAAGTATACCTTCTCGCAGCAGCACAACCTCAGCATCTCCGGGGGCAGTGACAAGATCAACTACTACATATCCGGCGGTTATAGCTATGACGGCGGCATTTTCAAACAGAACTCCGACGACGTAAAAAAATACAATATCACGGCTTCTGTTAATGCCAACGTTACTTCCTGGCTGGATATCAACGTCAAAACGCTCTTCCGCAACTACCAATACGATTTTCCTTACCAATACCAGGACTACTGGTACTATTTCTGGCGTTGGGGTTCTTATTTTCCTTATGGAACTTACCAGGGTAAATACTTCCGGGTTAACTCAGCTTACCTTGATGCAGCGCCGAGGAATAACCTCTCCGACAATTATTCCCGCGTCGATCTCGGCGCCACCGTCAAGATCCTGAAGAACCTTAACTTCCGTGCAGACTATACCATCGGTCGCGACAATCTGCTCAGACATGAGTCAGGCGGCCCCGTACAGGCATGGGATTTCTGGACTGCAGGCTCCCTGAACCTGACCAATATAGCCACAGCTTCCCAGGACTTCGTCACTTATACTACCGGAAGAGCCACAGTTAATACCTTCAACGGTTATTTTACCTGGCAGCCCACTTTTCTCGACAACCATCATATCAAGGTCATCGCCGGTATCAACGCGGAAAGCGATGAGAATGTCAACTACTATCTCACGAAGCAGGGAACCCTGGACCCGACACAACCCGAACTGGGTTTGACCTATGGCACCGTCACCGGTAATTATAGCGGCTCTGGCGTACCACTCGGCTGGGACCCCAACGGCCACGGCAAAAAGGCTTTTGCAGGTTATTTCGGCAGAGTCAACTACGATTATAAAGACAAGTTCCTGCTCGAGCTGAATGGCCGTTACGACGGGTCCAGCTACTTTCCTCCGCAGGACCGCTGGGCCTTCTTCGGCTCCGCTTCTGCCGGCTATCGGCTCAGTGAGGAGAGCTTTATGCAGTCCCTGAAGCCCGCCCTCTCCGACCTGAAGATCCGTGCTTCCTATGGCGAGCTGGGTAACCAGGACGTTAGCTCCACCGGCCAGGACATTTACCTCCGCAATATGAACGGCGCCACCGCACAATGGGTCACCAGCGCAGGTACCATCGCGCAAACCATCACGCAACCCATTTCAGTTGCCAATTCACTGAAATGGGAAAGAGTGGGTACCCTTGACTTTGGTGTAGATGCCCGCATCCTCGACAACCACATCGGCTTTACCTTCGACTGGTACCAGCGTAATACTGATGGCATGATCCAGCCAACCAGTGTGCCATCTACCTTTGGTACCGGCGGTCCCAACATTAACGCCGGCAACTTCCGCGCCCGTGGCTATGAGTTGAGCATCGATGCCAATTACACCATCGGAAGAGACATCCAGCTGTACGGGTCCATCGGCCTGGCCGACTATAAGACTGTCTTCACCAAATGGAGCAACCCAAATCTCTCCATAGCCACGAGCCAGAACTATAAAGGGAAAACCTACGGTGAGATCTGGGGCTTCCAAACCGATCGTTATTTTACCAGCACTGACGATGCGGCTACGCTCGCAACACAGGATAAACTCACGAACGGCGGCGCCTTCAAATATGGTCCCGGCGATATAAAATATAAAGATCTCAATCACGATGGTGTCATCAACGGAGGAACCTCTACCCTGTACAATCACGGCGACCTCAAGGTCATCGGAAACAACCAACCCCGTTATACCTATAACTTTCGTCTTGGCGGTAGCTGGAAAGGTTTCGACCTCGACGTCTTTTTCCAGGGCGTAGGCAAACGTAACTGGTGGGCTACCGGCCAGACAGCCCTTCCCCTGTGGCAGAGCGTCGACATCCTTTACAAGAATCAGCTGGACTTCTGGACTCCTGATCATACCAATGCCAAATATCCCAGGCCCTATCCGGGTAACTCGGGCGGCACAGTCTCCGGCTTGTCCGCGGGAGGGAATAACTTCTATCCCCAATCGAAATACCTGCTCAACCTGGCTTATCTCAGGGTAAAGAACCTGACCGTAGGATATGCAGTGAACAACAAAGTGCTGACAAGGGCAGGTATCACGAAGCTCCGTTTCTATTTCAGCGGACAAAATCTCTTTACCTTCTCCCATGTAGGAGTGCCTTTCGATCCCGAGATCACCGATGGATATACGACAGGCGGCATCTCGTATACAGGCAGAACGTATCCGTTCGACAAGAGCTTTTCTGCAGGCATGCAACTCAGTTTCTAAAAAAAGCATTTCTTAATCAGGTATAATTCAAGACCATGAAATTTATAACAAGATATCTGCCGCTCGCCCTGCTTATGATCAGTATGGGTACGGCATGTAAAAAATACGTGGATGTCACCAATCCCGACGCGCTGGCGGACCCAGCCTTCTGGAAGAGCGAGAATAGTGTCCGGGCCTATAGCTGGGAGTTCTACGATGCATTTCCCGGCTTCGGCAATAGCTCCAGTCTCAACGGGGACTTTTATTTCCCCACCCTGACGGATGACCAGGCCCCTGTCGGCTTCACGCAATTCCCAACGACCACCGCCGTCAGCAACAATGACTGGGGGACAAGCATTTCTTCTACCGTCTTTGTCTCCTTTGGCTACATCCGCAAAGCGAATATCATGCTGGATCGCATCGACATCGTCGATATGCCCGACGAAGCGAAGAACCATTGGAAAGGCATAGGACATTTCTTCCGTGCCCTGGAATATTTCAAGATGGTACAGGAATTTGGCGGCGTTCCCTGGTATGGTCATGCCGCTGATATCAGCGACTCCGGCCAGATCTACAAACCCCGCGATCCTCGTCAGCTCGTGATGGACAGCGTCCTGGCAGATATCAACTTTGCTGTGACCAATCTCCGCCAGGTTGACCAGGCGAACACGATCAACAAGGATGTCGCCCTGGCCCTGAAGTCACGTATCTGTCTGTACGAAGGCACCTACCGGAAATATCATACCGAGCTGAACCTGCCGGACGCGGACAAGTACCTGTCAGAGGCAAAGGATGCCGCCCAGACGCTGATGAGCGGCACTTATGCCCTGGATAAGAGCTACCAGACAGCCTACAACTCCGACGACCTGAGCAAAGACAAGGAAATGATCCTTTATAAGAAGTATGTGGTGTCCGTCCTGTCCCATTCCCTCATCGCCTACCTGTACAGCAGCTCGGCCATGAATGGACCTTCCAAATCCGCCGTCGAATCCTACCTCTGTACGGACGGTCAGCCCATCACCCTTTCACCACTGTACCAGGGTGATGCGACTCTCCCAAATGTAGTGGCGAACCGCGACAAACGGCTCGATATTACCATCGATACCGCCCATCTCGTTTACACCGGGCATGTGTATAATGTCTTTTCTTCCAGCACCGGTTACCGGCCGATCAAGTTCCTGCCGGATTCCAACACGATCAAGACTATTCCGACGGGCATCAATACCAACGTCACCGACGCCCCGCTGTTCTGGCTGGCCGAAGTGTACCTCAACTATGCCGAGGCTTCCGCAGAGTTGGAAGACATGGGCAAATACTCGCTGACACAGGCCGACCTCGATAATACCGTCAACAAATTGCGCGCAAGAGGCGGCGTCGCCCCCCTCACTCTCGCCTATCTTCACGATCCGACCAAAGCAGATCCTAAAAAAGATGCGGATCTATCTTCTACGATCTGGGAGATCCGCCGCGAAAGACGCGTTGAGCTGATGATGGACGGATTCCGTTTCCAGGATATCATGCGCTGGAAGAAAGGTAATTATATGGACAGCCAGAAGAATCCCGATTCCTTCCTTGGCGCGAAAGTTCCTGCCAACGGTTCGATACGGCTCAATGCCAGTGGGTATATAATGCCTTATCCGGCAACCAGCCAAAGGGTTTTCACAGATCCAAAAAATTATCTGTCAGCGATACCGACCAACCAGATATTGCTTTATCCGCCGGCGATTCAGACCACTATGCAGAATCCGGGCTGGTAAAAAATAAAAAAGAGTTAGACCTTTTTATTATTTTGGACGCAATTGAAAACGCATTATGTTAAAACAGGAAAGGCAGGCCTATATTCTACACCAGATCGATCTTCATAATCAGGTGCTTTCGGCGAACCTGAGCTCGGATCTGAGTGTCTCCGAAGATACGGTAAGGCGGGATCTGCAGGAATTGGCGGATGGAGGAAAGATCATCAAAGTCCATGGGGGCGCACTGTCCCTTTCTTTTAATGATTTTAATTCCCCGTCCAGACACATCTACGCTCATGCGCAAAAAAAGCTTATCGCCAAAAAGGCCATCCAGCTCATTGGCAAGGATATGTTTGTCATGACGACGGGCGGCACCACGCTGATCGAACTTGCAAAGGCGCTGCCTCAATCTTTGAAAGCCACGTTTATCTCCGGGAGCATCCCGGTAGTAATGGAATACACGTATCATCCCAATATCGATGTGATCCTTATAGGAGATAAGGTTTCCAAAAATTCAAAGATCACCGTCGGCGGAGATGCGATAACCAGGATCAGGCAAATAAAGGCAGATATCTGCTTTCTCGGCGTCAATGCCATCGACGCAGAACACGGTATTACTGACAACGACTGGGATGTAGTACAGATCAAAAAAGCAATGATCGAGTCATCGCAAAAAGTGATCTGCCTTTCCATCGCGGAAAAGATCAATACCTTCCAGCCTATCCTTGTCAGCCCGGTCGAAGACATCGATGTTTTAATAACAGAACTGCCGCCGGATCATCCTTTATTGGAACCCTACCGGAAAAAGGGAATAACAATTCTGTAACCGGTCGATCGGATACGATCACAAAGCCCCCGCTCCCGCGGGGGTTTTTTTATTGCATTTATTTGCGACTTTTAATGTTAATTCTGCGTTTTTTTGCTGGTTTAGCCTTAAATTGTCAGCCAACGACCTGGCTAACAAACCCGGTCTCGCCAAAACAACATGCTCAAACCGGAGAGACAAGCCTTTATTTTGCATCGGGTAAACCTGCACAACCAGGTACTTTCCGCCAACCTCAGCCAGGAGCTGGAAGTATCCGAGGATACGATCCGCAGAGACCTGCAGGAACTGGCTGAGCACAACCGGCTTATCAAGGTGCATGGGGGAGCCTTATCCCTTTCATTTAATAATTTTAACCATCCTACGGCCCGCGTCTACGCCCATGCCCAAAAGAAGCTCATCGCCGGCAAAGCCGCAGCCCTGATCCGGAACGATATGTTCGTTCTGACGACAGGGGGCACGACCCTGATCGAGCTTGCCCGTCACCTGCCCCTCACCCTAAAAGCCACCTTTATCTCCGGAAGCCTGCCGGTAGCGCTGGAATATACGCACCACCCGCTGATCGATGTGATCCTTATCGGAGATAAAGTTTCCAAAAACTCAAAGATCACCGTAGGCGGTGAAGCTATCAGCAAGATCCGGCAGATAAAGGCCGACATCTGCTTCCTTGGCGTAAATGCCATTGACACCGAACACGGCGTCACTGACAACGACTGGGAAGTAGTACAGGTAAAAAAAGCCATGATCGAGTCGGCTCAGAAAGTTATTTGCCTGACCATTTCGGAAAAGATCAATTCCTTCCAGCCCTTTCACGTATGCGCCACAGAAGGGCTGGATACGCTGATCACCGAACTACCCCCTGAAGACCCGCGCCTGGAACCCTATCACCGGAAAGGTATCCAGGTCCTTTAAAAAACACCAGCTTCGTCCGTACCCGATTCCATGAAACCAACCGCCTATACAAAGGCAGCTTAATTAAGACTATTAAAAAAAACCAAAAAAGTAAAAGCTATGAGAAAATGGAAGCTGTTTAGTTTGATCATGTTTGCCATGCTTGGCATGATCACAAACAACCTGATGGCTCAAACGGTTCGCATCACTGGAACCGTGCTGTCAGACGATAGTTTACCACTGGCAGGGGTAACAGTTAAAGTAAGTGGCACAACCAGGGCGACCGTCACCGATAATAAGGGACAGTTCACCATCAGCGCAAAGCAGAGTGCAACGCTGGAATTTAGTTTTATAGGCTTTGCCAGACAGAGGGTAAAAGCCACAGCCGGTATGGCTGTGCATATGTCAAAAGGAGAAGCCGGCCAGATGACCGACGTCGTCGTGACGGCGATGGGTATTAAAAAGGAACGTAAGGCCCTCGGATATTCAGTTTCCGACCTCAACGCGCAGGAACTGATGAAAAATAAAAACACCAATGTCGTCAATTCACTGGCAGGTAAAGTTCCCGGCGTGAACATAACGCAATCCAGTGGTTCGGCAGGCGCCGGAGCATCCATAACCATTCGCGGCGGCAACTCCACATCGGATAGCAGACAAAACCAGCCGCTGTTTGTCATCGATGGCGTTATATATGACAACTCGACCACCGTTACCGGGAATTCAGGCACCGATGGTCTGACCCGCAGCAATACAAGCTACTCTAATCGTGTCATGGACGTCAACCCGGAAGACATAGAAACGCTGTCGGTCCTGAAAGGCGCAGCCGCAGCCGCATTGTATGGATCACGTGCAGCAGATGGCGTCGTCATCATCACCACAAAAAAAGGAGCGGAAGGCACGGTAAAGGTCAATGTAAATAGCAAAGTAAGCACCTCCTGGGCAAACAAGCTGCCCGAGGCTCAAACTGAATTTGGCAACGGTCTTTATTCTACCAACGGGGTCTTTAACAATACCACTCCAACTCCCGGTTCTACAGCTCCTGTATTCAACTCCTGGGGACAAAAGGTCGCATCATCGGATACGTTGTACGACAACATCGGCAAATTCTTTCAGCACGGTGTTGTATATGACAACAACGTCAATGTATCCGGCGGCTCAAAGACAGGATCTTTTTATCTGTCGGCTTCCAACTTTAACCAGACAGGTATCGTACCCAACACGGATTACGACAAGACGACCTTTCGTTTTAATGGCGAACAAAGATATGGCCGCCTGACACTCAACGCCAATGTCGCCTACTCCATCGCCAATACCACAAGGACCCTCACTACTGCAGGCTTATATGGCGGTGGCGGCAACGGTGTAATGGGTGCCGTCTACAGCTGGCCCCAGGTATTCAATATGAAGAACTACCTCAATGCCGACGGCACACAAGCCCGGAAATTCGCCGGGATCCTTCCTCTGGAAAACGATATCGACAATCCTTACTGGATCATTCATAAAGATAATCTCACGTCCCAGACCAAACGCTTCACCGGGGGCATCAACGGCAGCTTCAAAATTGCAAGCTGGTGGGATGTCATCGGACGTGTAGGTTATGACCAGTACAATACAAATGATTATACATACATCGCCCCTGGTTCAGCCGTGATCCCATTGTATCAGAATGGACGCCTCAGCAAAGACCTGGTTGGCTATACTTACATCACCACAACCGTGATGACAAACTTTCACAAAACATTCGGAGATTTTGATACACACCTGATGCTCGGTACCACTTCTGAGAGCACCGAGACACCTGCACAGAATCTTTGGGGATATAATTTTATTACCGGCAGCAACATCAGCTTCAGCAACATTGCAACGACTAACCAGTTCTTTAGGGACGGGCTGACAAGGAAACGGTTGGTAGGAACATACGGGGAGTTTGGCATTTCTTATAAAGACATCGCCTATATCACCGCAACAGGACGTAATGACTGGTCGTCCACATTGCCACTGGATAACCGGTCCTATTTTTATCCTTCCGTCAGCGGCTCGTTCGTTTTTACAGAGCTATTGCCCCATAACAACATCCTTTCCTTCGGTAAGCTCCGTGGAAGCTGGGCGCAGGTCGGTAAAGACGCCAATCCCTATGCAACCCTTACTTATGTGAACCCTCCGATCAGCATTGGCTCATTCACCGGAATAGGCAATCAGTATACGGCCGGCAACCCTCTTTTAAAACCCGAAATTCAGAATTCCTGGGAAGTCGGCGGAGAATTCAGGTTCCTGAAAGGTCGTATCGGTTTGGATTATACCTACTATCATAGCCAGACACAGAACCAGATCGCCCAGCCCCGCCTGTCCAACGCCAGCGGATATATTTATAATTCCATCAACTCGGGTTCGGTGATCAATAAAGGGATGGAAATAGCCCTTACAGGTAAGCCGATATCGCAAAAGGATTTCGGATGGGACGCAACCATAAACTTTTCCTATAACAGGGGCAGACTGGGCTCCTTCCTCCCGGGGGTTGCTTACTTCTACCCGACAGACGCTCAGTTCGGACCCATAAAATCAGCATCTATTCCTAATGGCGGGTATTTCCTTGGAATGACGGGCACAAGGTTCCTGCGCCAGGCAGATGCAAAAGGAAATGAGATCCCCAATGCCCGTTACCAGGTGGATCCTACGACGGGTTTATATAAGCTCAATCTGAATAACCCGATCCTGGGCAACCGCGAACCTACCTTCATCGCAGGCTTTAATAATACGTTCCGGTACAAAAAATTCGTGTTGTCATTCCTGTTCGACATCCGCAAGGGAGGAGACATATTCAATGGTACAGAGCAGGTTCTGGTCACCAACGGTTTAAGCAAAAGGACTACGCTGAACGATCGTCAGTCGGTCACCGTCAGCGGAGTCAACAGCCAGACAGGAGCGGATTTTAGCCAAACCTACAATGCCAATCAGACCTATACCATCAATGGGGCGAAGTTTGACGGCAAGTACATGATCCAGCAGTATTGGCAGAACTATGCGGCCAATGCCCCGAATTTTATTACTTCGGTCAATTGGGTCAAGCTGCGTTCCCTTTCCCTGACTTATGACTTCACCAGCATGCTGGGCAGCCAGAAGGTGATCAAAGGCCTTTCAGCAACAGCCGCAGGTACCAACCTGTTTACATGGACCAACTACAAGGGTATGGATCCTGAGGTCAGCGCAGCCGGTGGAACAGGCGGTTCGGGCTCTATAGGTATTGATTACCTGGGGGTACCCGCAGTCGCAAGCTTCACTTTCGGAGTAAACGTTACGTTCTAATCAAAGGAAAACAAGGAATTATGAGAAATATAAAATATGTCATATTAGGTTGCCTGCTCATCCTGGGTTCAACCTCCTGTAAAAAATGGCTGGATGTAAATACGGATCCGAGTAATCCAAGCAGTACAACCGCACAGATTCAAAACAGGCTGCCCTGGATCCAGCACTTCTACAGCTATACGGCAGGCGTTAGCAATTTTCGTACTGCATGCCAGGCCGGTGTTTATTATAGCAACAATGCCAACAACAATGCATTCACCACAACCTGGATCTCGAATACCGGTAATCTGACCTCCTATCAGACATGGTTTATAGAGGTAGCCTCCAACCTGAATGACCTGTACAATTCCGCGCAGGCAAAAGGCGCCTATTCCTATATGGCCGCTGCCGATGTGTTCTCAGCAATGGGTTATATGGAAATGCTGGACCTTTATGGCGAAATGCCTTATACACAGGCCACAACATCCGGGGTTCCAAGCCCTGCATATGATGACGGAAAAACCATCTACAACGGATGTATGGCCAAATTGAATGAAGCCATCGGCCTCTTCGGTAAGACACAGGAGCCCGCAGCTCCCGCACTGGCCGTCGGGGATATGTGGAACAACGGAGACGTAAGCAAATGGATCAAGCTTTGCTATGGATTGAAAGCCCGCTACATGCTGAAGCTGTCAAAAAAATCGGACCTGTATAACGCGGATTCTATTTTGTATTGCCTGTCCAAAGGACCTCAGTCCAACGCCGACAACGTCGTCCAGCCAGGCTTCAACAACAGTACTGTAACCGATTATCTGGAAAGCGATCCCGTTGTGACCAATGGCAATTTTGACTATGCAGGTTATGGCAGCAATCAGCGTATTTCACAGTACTATTACAATCTCCTCACGAATATGCGTGGCTCCGGAGTGACCGATCCCAGGATGACGAAGATCGTCCCGTCTTCCATGTCGAATATTCAATTGGACGGCAATGGAAAGGTAACATCTTATACCTGGAGTCGTTCAATAGGTACCGATTCCTATGGTCCGTCAACCCGCCTCGTACAGGGTGGCGCCCTTTCTATCGCGACGGCATCATATGCTACTGCAGACACAAAAATAAAATATCCTATAACCGATGGGACAGCATTGGGAAATTTTACTGCTGCACTCGACCTCTCAGGGCGTGCTTACACGATCAGTGGCGATACCGTGATCATAGTCTACAAGGCTGGCTCGATATATATAAACAGCTCCAACTACCTGTATGCAGGAGATACTTCTTATGTAAATCTGCGTAGCAGCGCTATTGCGACATCGGGCATACCCGCCCAGGGTTCGACGGATGTCAGCTGGTATCCTTCCGCAGCCGCGTTTAGCGCCGGCGCCGTTGCTTCTACAGGCTCATTCCAGACCCGTCCCGTTTCCGACGAGGAGATCCTGACCTACCATGAGATGAACTTTATCAAGGCTGAGGTCTATATGAGAAAAGGAGATGTGGCCAATGCTTATACAGCCTATCTGGCAGGTATCCAGGCACACCTGGATATGATGCAGACAAAGCTGGCAGCCTGGAAGGCTACTGGTTACACGGCCACGAATCCTGATATGGCGCCTATGGATCAGTCTACCATCACTGCATATATGTCGAGTCCCGCAGTTTGCCAGGGTGCAGGCGCCCTGACCATGTCGGACATCATGTTGCAGAAATATGTCGCCATGGGCTGCAGCATCGAGAATTTCAACGACATGCGCCGCTTTAACTTTAGCGCCGGAAATGTAGGTGGCTTTGGCGTAGTCTATCCCGGATACCAGCGTGGACCCTTATACGCAGGCTCTTCGCTCTATACAGGTGCTTCTCCAACCGATCCCAGGTACTGGCCGCGCCGCTGGGCCCTGCCGACAACCCTGGAGATCAATTATAACCTGACAAACGCCCTTGCGATCAACCCGCATGCGACGGATCTCAATATCTGGAGCATGCCCGTTTGGTGGGATTGCGCAACAGACGCTGAATACAAAGGATATCTCTCAAAATAGCAATGGTTAAGGACTCAACTTGGGTCACATGAGGAACAGCCCCGCTTCGGCGGGGCTTTTTTTATGGAGCTATGCGGAATGCCCAAAGAAAAGATAACAAAGGAAGATCGAGCTGACGAGACTCATCAGGTCTGCCAGCAGCATGGCCCCGATCGAATACCGCGTATTCCGGATAGCCACCGACCCGTAATACACCGCTACCACATAAAAAGTGGATTCCGACGACCCCTGCAAAATAGCCGACAGCCGCGCTGCAAAAGATTCCTTGCCAAACGTATCCATCGTGGATACCAGCATGCCCCGCGCGCCGGCGCTGCTAAGAGGTTTTATAAGAGCAGTAGGCAGCCCGTCTACAAAACGCGTATCGGTGCCCAAAGAAGAAAAGAAATGTTTTATTACATCCAGTATCGCATCAAAGGTCCCGCTGGTCCTCAGCATGCTTATCGCCGCCAGCATACCGACAAGATAAGGGATGATCCGCACAGCCGTTTCAAACCCTCCCTTAGCCCCTTCCGCAAAAGCCGCGAAGATGTTGATCTTCTTATACAACGCCCCTCCGACAATAAGCAAAAAGATCAACAGGATCAGCCCGCCGCTAAGCGCCCTCGAAAAAGACTGCACATGGTCCGCATCAAGACTTTTTAAATACACCACCAATCCCCCGATCAGCACACTGATACCCCCGATCCAGGCCAGTATCACCGGTTGAAAGACATTGATCTTCTGTTTAAAGCTGACGATACACATCGATGCGATAGTAGTAAGAAAGGTAGCAATGACAATAGGAATAAAGACATCGGTCGGGTCATGCGCCCCCCTCGAAGCACGCAGAGCGATCATGGTGATCGGTATCACCTGCAAACCCGATGCATGCAGACAAAGAAACATGATCTGGCTGTTGGAAGCCGACGACTTATCCGGGTTGATCTCCTGGAGACTTTCCATCGCCTTTAAGGCAAACGGCGTAGCCGCATTATCCAGCCCCAGCAGATTCGCCGAAAAGTTCATCACCATATGCCCCATGGCAGGATGTCCCTTTGGCAGGTCCGGAAAAAGCTTTGCAAAAAATGGCCCCGTGATCCGCGCCAAGAGCCTGACCCCTCCGGCCTGGTCAGCGATCGTGATCAATCCCATAAAAAGAGCCATGATCCCTATCAGCCCCAACGCTAAAGTTACGGCGCTGTTACAGGTCTCCAGCAACCCATTTGCCGTCTGTATCCGGTACGCCGGCGCAGCCGGTACAGTAGTCGCACCCGCCGGCGCAGTAGTCGCACCCGCCGGCGCAACAGCCACACCCGGCGCCGCAGCAACACCCCGAACCGAAGGCGTCGCAACAACCACAGGCGCCGCCCGCAGCGTATCCCCCACCTTCCCCGTCACCATACTGCTCAATATCTCCTTATCCGCAGGCACAAAGGCATAACGCACCCCCGCCACCACAATTGAGACCAATATAAAAGCCGCCCAGATCCTGCTTAAAGCCATAATACCGTGTGTTTTATGCTTAACGGCAGTAAATTACCATTAATTGCCTAATTTCGCCGCCGAAACAGACAAAAAATATGGCTTTACAAGCAGGAATAGTAGGATTGCCAAACGTGGGAAAATCGACACTTTTTAATGCAGTCAGCAACAGCGCCAAGGCACAGGCCAGCAATTACCGTTTCTGCACCATCGAGCCCAATATCGGGCTGGTAGACGTGCCCGACGAACGCATCGACAAGCTCGCCGAGCTGGTAAAACCCGATCGCACCGTGCCCACCCAGGTAGGCATCGTCGACATCGCCGGCCTCGTAAGAGGCGCCAGCAAAAACGAAGGTCTCGGGAATAAGTTCCTGGCCAATATCCGGGAAGTAGACGCCATCGTCCACGTCATCCGCTGCTTCGAAGACGAGAACATCCTCCGCGACGAAGGCCCCATCAACCCCGTCAGTGACAAAGAGATCATCGATACCGAACTGCAGCTGAAAGACCTCGAAAGCGTAGAAAAGAAATTCAGCCGTACCGAAAAACTGCTGAAGACGGCCGACCCGAAAGTAAAGGCCGAATACGAGGTCCTCAAACGCTGTAAAGACCACCTCGAACAAGGCAGAAGCATCCGCGAGCTGGGCCTGTCAAAAGAAGACAGGGCAGCCGTCGCCGACCTCTTCCTGCTCACCGAAAAACCGGTTATTTACGTAGCCAACGTCGACGAAGCCTCCATGCATACCGGCAATAAGTTCTCCGAAGCCCTGAAGACAGCCGTCGCAGGCGAGAACGCCCAGGTGATCGTCATGAACAATTCCATCGAAGCGCAGATCTCAGAAATGGAAGACCCCGCCGACCGCGCTCTCTTCATGGAAGAATACAAGATGACCGAACCCGCGCTGAACAAGATGATCCGCAGCGTCTATAAGCTCCTGAACCTCGCCACCTATTTTACGGCCGGTGTACAGGAAGTACGGGCCTGGACGATACAGGACGGCTGGAAGGCGCCGCAGGCGGCCAGCGTGATCCACACAGACTTTGAAAAAGGTTTTATCAAAGCCGAGGTCATCGCCTATAAGGATTATATCCAGTACGGCTCGGAAGCCGCCGCCAGGGACAATGGCAAGCTCCGCATAGAAGGAAAAGAATACATAGTAAAGGACGGTGATGTAATGCACTTCCGCTTCAACGTATAAGTAACCCGCCAAAAATAGCAAAAGCCTCCGCATCCGGAGGCTTTTTGCATTCTTCAACATTCCTATCGCCAATACATTGGCCCGTCCCCACCTTGCACACTGGTCTGCCCCTTTGGTATTACGGGTATCACATTTTTATCTGCCCCCTGATCTACATCATCATCCAGATATGATTCCCTCTCGTCAGCGCTATTTTCGTTCCGTCAGGACTCGCGCTGATATCACCCCAGTTGGCGAAAGTGAACTGCTTCACCGGGCTTGCCTGCGTAAAGGCCATATTGGTCCGGAAAAGCCCATTAGCCGTAGTAAAAAGAATCGTCTTATCAGGCATCCACACCGCGGTCGAAGCCAGCTTCTGTCCCTGGAATGCCGTGATATTATGCGATACATTCCCCTTCAGGTCCATGATGACAAGTCCGTCATCATACGTTGGCGCGACGGCTATCATCGTCCCGTCCGGGGAAAGTTTTGGGGAAGTATAGTCACCCTCTTTGGGATAATATTTGAATTGCGCCACAATGGTCCCATCGCTGAGATTTGTCAGCGTATATAGATTGGCGTCATAGTCTGTCCCGGGCGCATTGGCAGACGTCAGCATACGCTGACCATCCTGGCTGATATAATAGCTATGCAGACTCGTGTTCTCCGGCATCACCGTCGATTCGACTCCGCTTTGTGCATCGATCCTCTGAATCCCATCTGTTGCCCACTGTACAAAGATGGCTCCGGCGCCAAAACTGGTGCCTCCACCGCCATTACCTCCACCGCCTCCATTGCCACCACCGTCTACATCATTTTTCTTCCCGCAAGCCGCCAGTAAGATCAGACCCGCCGCCATAATATAAGATCGCTTCATATAAAACGTTTATATGAAGGTCCCGAATGCCGGCAGCCCGAACAATACTCACATCCCGGTATTTTGGAACTACCGGAATACCGGTAGAAAAAAGGCCCCCGAGAGGGAGGCCTTACACTTGATCATAAGCTAAACCTAAAAAACATTGTATGCATAGCTGATGTAATACACCCCGCCGATCGCAGGGTTGCCATACTGGCTTATATAATAGTGGTTAGTCAGATTTGTCGCACCCAGCTTTATCATCGACCGGATATCCAGCAGCTTATAGCTGACCTGTGCGTCCAGCGTTCCAAAAGAGCTCACAGGCCCCTGGCGGAAATCGCTCTCCGTATAGTAAGAGTTCTGCCAGCGATAGACCACCCCAAAGCCCCAACGCTTCTGATGGCCAAAACCGGAATTCGTCAGCCCGACGTTAAACCGGAAATTGGGCGTGTTCCAGTATGTCGCAAAGGTCGAATCCGGGTTGTGGATATGGTCCGAAGACGCATTTACATCGATCGAGAAATTGTCCGGCAGTAGGAATTGCAGACTTGCCCCAAATCCATACGTGCTCACTTTGTTCGTGCTGTTCACAGAAACAGAATAACCCTGGTAGGAATTGGGATCGCTGGGATTGATCGTAGCAGGATTACCCGACTTGGACTGGATCACGCTTACCCTTCCGATAAAATCATTGATCCGGGAATAGTATCCATAGATATCAAGCAGTATCTTCTTATTGTATAGCCCCTTATAGCCCAGCTCATACGCGTTCACCGTCTCCGGCTTATAGGTACCGAACGTCTGCAGATCACCAGTATTCGCATTTTTCACCGGGTTGGTATCAAAGTGATAATAATTCCTAAGCTGAGGAAGACCGCCGATCAGGATCCCGCTGCCCGTATTGAGGTTGATCCACTGGTTCTGATTGGTCGGGAAACGATAGGCATTCTGATAGGAAGCCCGGATATAGTTGTCGGGCGCCACCGTGACCACGGCGGAAACACGCGGCGTGAACTTGCCTTTGAAATTGCTGTTCTTGTCATATCTCCCCGAAGCCGTCAGTTTCAGCTTGTCATCAAAAAACTTTTTAGACAATTGCAGATAGGCGCCATATTCGTTCGTATGGATCCGGCCGGCGCTGTCCGCAAACAGGGTCCCCTGCGAGTTGAGCACATACTGACGCCAGCTGGCGCCCACGATCACCTCCGCAAATTTCACATAGTCGGTCAGATTATATTGCCCTTCGGTCTGATACAAATTGGTACGGTCGACGAAAAGGCCACCCTTTGGTATCGGGATCCCACGCACCTGGTCCAGCAAACTCTTGAACGCCGCCGTGCCGGGCGCAGGAGCCGGGCTGCCATTCGCCTGTGTAGCATCCGCAAACTGCCGGGCCTGGATATTAGCTGCCCCCGGCGTAAGCCCCTGCAAACGCCCCTGTATATATGCCCCCGCATACTGGGGATACCAGCTCGCCACCGGGTTCCCAGGATTATAGCTGGGTTTTATCGCTTCGTTCAGCAATTGGGAGGTAACCGTCGCATTGAAGGCCTGTCCCGAATTCTCCTGGGTGGTATAGGCACGGATAAACCAACGATCCGACCTTAGCTCCAGCTTATACTGACCGACCTTCAGGTCTTTCAGCGAGTACCTGTCACTGCCCGTATACACCGTATTCCCCGTACCATAATTGCCCGTCAGCGAAAGCATGAGGTTGGGCTTGAACTTATAATAAAGGCCGGCTGAGAGCTTGAGGATCTCCGTAGTAGGATTGATAATATCCGTTTCTTTGAAACCGGTACGGGAGACCGCAAAAGGTTTTGATCCGTCTGCAGCGACTATTTGTCCCACAGGAACGGCCAAAGCAGGATTAGCCGCTATGATTTGTTGTGCCACACCGCCCAGAAATGGAGTCGTCGAGCCATTGCTGATATCCAGGGAGGTTTCGTCACCATATAAATTCACGCCATTGTAATTGGGATCTGACTGGCGGGTCCCGGGGATCGGATGGTTCTTGCTGCCCGTGCCCGCACCCGTGTAGTTTGAGCTGTTGGTGGCAACCCAGTCTTTTGCATTGACATACTGAATGCCGAGCTTAAAGGCGAATTTATCACTGACCTTTTGCCCCCAGCGGATGGCCGCATTGTAATAGGCGGATGCACCAACAGGGTCTTTTGACGAGGAAGCCAGATGCATAGCCCCCACTTTTACCTCGGCGCTGACACCCTGGTATTTAAAAGGATCCTTACTCGTGATCAGCAGCGTTCCGTTCATACCGCCAGAGCCATATAAGGCGGAAGAGGCGCCGGGCAGCAGCTCCATATTATCGACGTCCAGCTCGGAAAGACCTACAACAGAACCAACAGAAAAACTGAGACCGGGAGCCTGGTTGTCCATACCATCCACGAATTGATTAAAACGGGCGTTGCCGCTGCCGTTGAACCCCCGGGTGGTGACAGACGTAAAGGTCATGCTCGAAGACACTACGTCGACCCCCTTTATAGACCGCATAATATCATAATAATCTGTAGCCGGCGTATTCCGAATGGCAGCAGCCCCTACCCTTTCGATGGATACGGGTGACTCGAGGATCCGTTCAGGCACACGGCTGGCGGCGACGACAACCTCTGTGCCAAGCAGGGAACTGGGCTTAAATGAGATGTGTAAAGGCTCGGAAGCGCTGCTGACAGATACTTCCTGCAATTCGAACCCGATGGAAGAAAAAACAAGGGTCATCGGAAGGGATTGGGTCGTCGTCAGCTTGAAATTCCCCCTGTCATCGGTAAAAGTACCCGAAGTAGACCCCTTTATCGTAACGGAAACCGCGGGAACCCGCTCATTGCTGCCTGCATTTGTGACATTACCTGTTATCGTGACCGAAGACTGCGAAAAGGCCTGAAAAGAGAATAGGAGCACAAAGGCCACTATAGCCAGTTGAATTGGTATTTTTCTCATTGGGCAAGAGTTTTCGTTGATAAGCTTTATGTATTACTAAAATACACATTGTAATCTTGATCTGAAAATATAATTTTGCGGGCATGAAGACGCTTCAGTTCCCCCATCAAACAAATTTTTACCGCGGCAAGGTCCGCGATGTTTATACGATCAACGATAAATGGCTGGTCATGGTCGCTTCCGATCGCATCTCTGCCTTCGACGTCATCCTGCCGCGCCCGATACCCTTCAAAGGACAGGTGCTTAACCAGATTGCCGCCTATATGCTAAAGGCTACAAAAGATGTTTGCCCCAACTGGCTTGCCGATACCCCGGCTCCTAATGTCGCCATCGGTCAGAAATGTATACCTTTTCGGGTAGAGATGGTAGTAAGAGGCAATGTCACCGGGCACGCATGGCGTACTTACAGCTCGGGAAAAAGAGAATTATGCGGTGTACCGATGCCCGAAGGCATGAAAGAGAATGATTACTTCCCTGCCCCGATCATCACCCCTTCCACAAAAGCAGCTGTCGGCCACGACGAAGACATCTCCCGCGAAGAGATCATCCGCCGCGGCCTGGTAGGGGAAAACGATTATGCGCAGCTGGAAAAATATACCCTCGCCCTCTTTCAAAGAGGACGTGAGCTGGCTGCAAAAAGAGGACTGATCCTCGTCGATACGAAATATGAATTTGGAAAGATCGGCGATACCGTCTACCTGATGGACGAGATCCATACCCCCGACTCCTCCCGTTATTTCTATGCCGAAGGTTTTGAAGCAAGACAGGCAAATGGCGAAAAACAGCAGCAGCTGAGCAAGGAGTTTGTCCGCGAATGGCTCATCGCAAACAACTTTATGGGAAAAGAAGGACAAACCGTGCCCGAAATGAGCGACGACTGGATCGATGTCATCAGCAAACGATATATCGAACTATATGAGCGGGTTATCGGCGAACCTTTCAAGCCACAGCCATTGAGTGATGAGGAGACTTATCAGCGGGTGTTGTATTCGCTCGGTCACCTCGGCTAGCGGTTATTCCGCGGCGCCGCCTTTTGGCAGCGTAAAAGCAAACGTGCTCCCCTTACCGGGCTCACTTTCTATGCGCATCCTGCCCCCATTGCGGGAAAGGAACTCCTTGCAAAGCATCAGCCCCAGACCGGTGCCGGCTTCGCCTTCCGTACCACGGGTCGTATAATAGTTCTCATCCATCAGCCGCTGCAGACCTTCCTGGCTGATACCCGTACCCGTGTCCTGGACCAGGATCTCGATGTGACTGCGCATCTCGCGTGCATCCACGCAGATACAGCCTTCTTCCGGCGTAAACTTTATCGCATTCGACAGCAGGTTACGCAATACCAGGTTGATCATATCCTTGTCGGCATAGACAAACACCGGCCTTTCAATCTTACTCTGGATATAGATGTGTTTGGCCTCCGCCTGTAGACGCAGCAGCTGCACCACTTCCTTTGTGATAGTGGCGATGTCCAGCATCTGCGGTCTTACCGATTCCGCCTGCATCTGGCTCTTTGCCCATTGCAGCAGATTCTCCATCAGACCGGTCGTATAGGTCAATTCACTAACGACCTCGGGGATCAGCAGCTTGATATCGTCACCGGGCAGATCGTAAAGCTGAACGTTACGGAACAGCGTCCGCAACGCGTACAGGGGCGCCTTCAGATCGTGCGCAATGACCGAAAACAGTTTGTTCTTCAGCGTGTTCAGCTCGGTCAGCTGGTGGGTCTGCTCCTCCAGCAAGGCCGCCTTCCCCGATATATCCGCTTTCTGCCGTAAGATCTTGAGATTGCTGCGGCGCAGCTGCCAGTTCTTATCCCGCGTCTGCTCCTGGTAACGCGTATTCTCGTTCTTTATCAGCAGCAGCCCATAGAAGATAAAGAAGATGGCCAGCAGGTGATTAAAGAGATAAAAGTAAAAATTCGTCTTTTCCAGGCTGAAGTCATAGTCTTTCCATATGGTGCAGACCATGAAATAACAGGCCATAGAGAGAGAAAAGGAAAGGATAATATTGTAAATATTGTGCAGGAAGAAGACGGACAAGACCCCATACAGCACAAAAAAGAATTCGATGCCCGCATCTATTCGCATGGCGTAAATTGCAGCAGTACCCACCGGGTACAACGTAAAGTAGATGATCCTGGCTAATTCATATCGCTCGTAGAAGTTGGCGAAAAGGACGATACAGCTGATCAGGGCAGGAGAACAGGCGACGACCCAGGCTAAAGCAGGCATATGCGCCCTGTTGAACAGACCCGCTGTGGGTAAGATGACCCCCGCAAGCAGCCCAAGGAAATTCATCGTATTAAAGATGCCCAGCTTCCTTTTCTCATAACTTCCGAGGGAGGGCCTGTACCCGATGTTCCAGATATAACCACGGAAGCGGAAAAAACCTTTTACAGCTTTGTGCATGGTCAGAGCCTAGTTTAGTTTTAAGGGTTCAACTGGGTACGGCGAAAACGGTTTAGCGCTACTAAGTAAAAAATTATAAACGTACGTTATACACTTTTTGTTGGATTCAAAAATATCTGATTTTATTTGAAATAAAAATAACTACATATATAGTTTTTAAACTACACGTTCAATACTTCAAGACAAACTACGCTCAGCACGGTGATGGGAAACCGCAGATAGATCTCAAAATCATGTCTTTAGATGGTTGCAACTGTCGTCCCAGGGCGGAGATAGGCCTGCCAGGAGTTAAAATACCCGGTCACTCGCGCAATGGCGGCCTGATATACGTCGGCGGCTGGCTCACTCGCGCAATGGCGGCCTGAGACGCGCCCTCGACTTATTAAACACATGTGTCCCCTTATCGATCCCTTTCCGCAGCTTCTCCTGCTCCTCGACCGGTAAATGTATCGTCTCCTGGCAAACCGGGCTGCAACACCCCTCATAGGTGGTCGCACAGTCCGAACACTGGATAAACAGCAGGTGGCAGCCCTCATTCCGGCAATTCGTATGGGTGTCCGCAGGCTTGCCGCACTGATGACAGCAGGCGATGATCTCCCCGCTGATCCTTTCCCCAAGACGATCGTCAAAAACAAAATTCTTGCCCCGGAACTTGTTTTCCAGCCCCTTTTCCTTTACCATATTGGCATAGTGGATGATCCCCCCTTCCAGGTGGAAGACATTGGTAAATCCCTGGTGAAGCAGGTAAGCGCTGGCCTTCTCGCAACGGATCCCGCCCGTACAATACATGATGATCTTGCTGTCTTTGTTGTCCTTTAACAGGTCCGCAGACATCGGCAGCTGCTCGCGGAAGGTATCGGAAGGCACTTCCAGCGCATTCTCAAAATGCCCGACCTCAAACTCATAGTGGTTGCGCATATCCACGACAATAGTCCCCGGGTCCTCGGTTAGCTGGTTAAAGGTCTCAGCATCAACATACTGCCCTTTCAATCGCATGTCAAATGCCGGGTCTTCGATGCCATCGGCGACTATCTTCTCCCTGACCTTTACCTTCAGCACCCAGAAAGACTTGCCATCGTCCTCGACGGCAATATTAAGCCGCAGCTCCTGCATATGGGGCAGACTACGCAGATATGCCGCCAACGTCTCAAACAAAGACGCCGGAACGCTGATCTGTGCGTTGATCCCCTCCGCAGCCACATAGATGCGGCCAAAGACCTTCAGCGCTTCCAGCGATGCATACAACTGATCCCGAAAAGCAGCTGGGTCCTCAACAGGAAAATACCGGTAAAAAGAAAGAGTAGTCCTGGGCTCAGCCTCCTGGTAGAGACGCTCTTTCAGCTCCTTCTGGGAGACTCGATTGTGAAGTACAGCCATGTTTTTGAAATTTTAAGGACACTTACAAGGTGAACAAAACTTCGTTTCTGGCCGCAAAAATACAAAAAACTTCGTTTACCGCTGCCGCCGCTCCCTCGGACCCGCACTCAGCAATCCCCCCAACCCCACCCTTATCCCACTCTGGTAATACCTCCCATTCATCCACGACCCAACCCAATCCACCCGCAGCACCTTAAATATATTCTCTATCCCCCCAAATACCTCCTCATAATGATTATTCCCATTCACATAAAACGCATTCGCCCCACCTACCAAAAACCAGTTCAGCCGACGGAACAACGGTATCTTATTCGTCAGGAACCCATTAAAATGATGCTCCACATGCCCCGTCGCATAAAAACCAGCGGTAGTACTATTCGCATAATAAGGCGCCAGCTGGAAGCTGTTCAGAAATTCGCTGGCCACTATCGTCTGGTTGCCATTAAAATGCTGGTAATCCTGTATATACACCGACTGCGTATTCAGAAAGCCGCCAATACTGAACCTATACCTTAGCTCCCCCCGCAGTTTCAGATTCACCTCGTCAAACACCGAGAACCGCCATTTGTCAAAGTTGACATCGCTACCCAGAATACCGCTCCACCCCTTCTGATATTCCAGTGACAAGGTCGGATACTTCGAGCCGATAGACATCTTCCGCCCTGGGAATTGGATAAATTGCTGCCCGGGCTGGTATTCCACGTTCACCGTCGTTATCACCGCCTGGTGCCTCGGAAAGGGGCTATTCAGCTGTTCCACCGGATAGTTAGGTGTAAACTTCGTAGTGTTCGTCTTCGCCCAGGTATAATCCGTCGTATTGTTTATCGGCAGACGATCGGCATACAGCCCCTTTACCGTCAGCCGCAGCCCGTTGTCCAGACGGGTATCCGAACCCAGCTCAGCAAAATAGCTCTCATAGATCTTCATATAGTTCCTGCCACGCACCAACGTATAGATCGAGTTCAGCGCCTCGCTGATCGGATTCTCCGGGTTGAACTGCAACACCCGCTTCCCACCCGACAAAGACCAGGTCTGCACCGAAGAGCTAACATCATCCCCGACCCGGTCAAAAGACCGCTTCGACCAGTTCAGCATACCCCAGGCATTGAGACGGGTATTGTGAAACCCATAACGCAGATGCGGATAGAACCGCAGGAACGACCCATTCTTCAGCCCCTTGCCCACCGATCCCGACACATTCAGATCGATGCCTTCTACCGTATTATAACCTATCCCCGTAAGCAAGGGGTCAAGGGTATATTGAAGCGGCCCCGGCATTCGATAGTTGCTGCGCGTAAACCCGGAATAAATGATCTGCCCTGCTTTGACAGGCCCCTGCTTTCTAAGCAGCGAATCGCGATTGGCCTTTGTCCCCATCGAATCCCGGTTGTTTTCATATATGCTGTCCCGGATCGTATAGTTTACTTTTTCATCGGGCTCCAGCGGCAAAGGCCGGATAGAGTCCCAGTAAGCCTTTGTCTTTTTGTTGACAGCCGTATCAAACCGCACCAGCACATTGTTGAAGAATTTCTTCTTCCACCGCGGGTTTACATCATAGTTGTTGTAGACATTGACAAAATTGCCGACTGCATCGATCCCGAAAATGTTAAAGGTAAAATATACGACCTGGTCCTTAACCTGCCAGACCTTCTGATTCACCGGCGCATGTATCTGTCTTATCTGTAACGTATCCAGCAGCTCCAGCTGCGACGATTTCAGCAACAGGAGATCCAGACTATGGATCCGCCAGTCCCCATCCACAATGTCGATGGTCCCCGAAAAAAGCGGTTCATATTTACGACGGGGAATAACCTGTATCTTATTCACTTCCTTCCCATCTTCAAAGAAGGATCCCATGTACTTGTATTTGTAATAGTTCAGCGCTCCATCGGCAATAGGCGAGATAAACCCCCTCGGGTTCAGCCTGTCCGATAACACGACCACATTGTTCTTATAGAAATTAATAAAGGTCGGAAAGCCAAGCCCATATCCATTCGAGCCGCTTTCCCTTCCGGACAGCACTTCCAGCTTTATCTTGCCGGGTCGCTTAAAAGCCACCTTCGTCAGGTTCTCCGATAGATAGATGATTCCCTTCCCCGCCGAGTCCACACCCATTTCCTTTTTGTCCTTGTCTTCGATAGCCTGCCCCAGCACCCTTTTGGGTAGTTTCCTCGTTCGCATCAGCGTCTTGATATAGGCTTCACAGGTAAAGGAGTCCAGCGGCTCCTCATAGTCCTTTCTTTTTTTGATCGCCTCCCGGATGATGGCATAAGCCGGGTCTTCCCCGCCGGGACGCACCACCACTTCAGCCATCGACAGCTGCAGGGCTGTAAGGCTGAAGTCCAGCACGATGGCTTCCCCGCTCACCGTAATCTTTTTCTCCTGTCGGGTATATCCCACATATTGACAGACGATGGTATAGCTGCCAGGCGACAGATCCAGGGCAAAACGTCCTTCAGAGCTCGCAGTGACACCCCTGGTCGTGCCTTTTACCAGAATGGAAGAGTATGGAAGAATATGCCCCTTGTCGTCTCTAACGGTGCCGGTAACACGCGTAGCATAGACACCCGCAAAAAAAAGGAGTGCGAGCGCGGTCAGAATAAGGTGACGTAACATCAGAAAATTTTAACGGGCTGCTTTTAAAAATGCCCCTGTGATCGCAGCCCCGCCGCCCACCAGCGCGCCTACAAACGCCGTGACAAGGATCAGGGCAATCACCGACCCGCCCAGCGGAAGGATAGCCGCTATCTTTGCTGACAGGATGCTGTTGTTCTGCTGATCGATCCCAAACGCCAGCCCTCCCCATAAAAGGAAGATAGCAAGAAAGCCCGCAAAAAAGGCGTGAAGCGGCTTTAATGGAATCAGCGCGCTGACAACAAACGCCGCCACACCTATCGTCCACCAGGGCAGAAATAGTCCGCAGACAAAACTCAGCAGGGCGATCAGTAAAATGGAAACAAGGAATTTTATCATTAGAGACTTTCTTTATTTGTTAAAATGCATAACCCATTTCACCCGTTTGTCTTTTATTTCATCCTGCGCCATTACCCATAAAGGATAATACCGGCCCGAAGCCCAGCTGTCGATAAAGGTATCGTAATAAGGACTTCCGGGGTTGCCGCTCTGCCCGCCCGGATAGACACCATAAGCCTCCGTTTTGCTCGTCAGCTGTACAATCATCCTCCAGCTGGGGCCATGGAATTGCTTGGCCGCATTGATACAATGGACGCCTCCGCCGATTGGCAGATGGGTCCGGCTCAGCGCGGGCAGCCGCAACAGATGCCGCGCCCAGGTATCCTTGTTCTTTGCCCAGGTGATGTGATCGTCTTTTTCATCCTGCTGCAGCTTTGGGACGATCTTCAGAAAAGCACCCGTAACCACCTGCCCCAGCGTCTCCTTCTCCGGAGTATTGACATTGTCGATAAAAGACCAGGCCGTATCCTTCAGCAATGCCTCCAGCACCGTACTTTCATGAGGAGTATGCAGCGCCAGCGACGTCTTTGAGAATTCATCGTCAAGGATCTCTTTCAGCAGCTGGCTCCACCAGTATTTAAAGATGACAGGGCCCTGCTCACCCGGGTTGTTTATGAGATTCCACTGCCGGAAGGTGTTGAGCCAGGCGGTCGCCTTGTCGTTCAGCTTTGACCGGTCGATGTTCTTCAGCAGCAGCGGACGCGCCATTTCCGCAAAAACATCAAAATTGTCCGTCTGCATCTTCATCATGTCCGCAGGCGTTATGGAATTCATGTTGTTTAATATACGGTTGATGATCAGTCCTCTGTAGATAGGAAAATCGCTTCCGAGGTAATAGGGATAGGTGGAATCCGCCGGCTCCTGGTTGGCGCTGCTCACAAACCCCCGGTCCCCGGCCGTGTCGAGGATCATATACGGGTTTTCATCCCTCGCGATCGTGTCCTGCCAGACATAGGAGCTGTCTTCTCCCGGCATGACATAAAGCCCCTGCCCCTTCCATTTGGCAGGAAATATGCCCTCCTGCCGTATCGCTACCTCTCCGGCCTTATCCGCAAAGACGAAATTCTGCCCCGGGCATTTAAAGGTCTGTAAAGCCTCCTTATAGTCGTTGTAATTCCGGATCGACTGGAAACGGCTGAAGGTGCTCAGCTCATTGGACGTATCCGCAGCCTTCCAACGGACGGCATAACTGCGGCTCGAAGCAATGTCGGAGTAGCCGGTATAGGTCGGATCGAACATTACCGGACCAAGATCGGTGGTAGCCACCGTATCATAAAAGGCAGCCTCCCCTTTTATTTTTATCGTATCGACACGTAGGACAGCCGGCTTCCAGTTCCCGTTGAACCAGTACTCCCGGCGGGTCTCGTCCTTGAACCTTATGCTGTAATAGTCCCGCACATCCCTTCCCGCATTGGTGATTCCCCAGGCACAGTCGTCATTAAAGCCGATGATGATAAAGGGAGCGCCGGGAAAGCTCACTCCGTAAGCATTGTAATCCGGTGTATGGATCTGCATCTGGTACCAGATAGAAGGCAGGTTGGTGCTGAGGTGCGGATCGTTGCAAAGAATGGGCGCGTGACTAAGTGTTTTCCTCCCGCTGATAGCCCAGTTGTTGCTGCCATTGTCTTTCTCCGGCTTCAGCTCCTGGTCTGTAACGGTTATCGGGTTATTGAAATACAGCGAATCCGCCGTAGCCGGCGCTTTTGGCACAAACCCGGGCGGAAGGAAGCGCTTCCCCTTGGGAATAATAGGATCGAGGCTGTCCTGGATAGCCGGGTAGAGCTTGGCAAAATCCTCCTTGCTGAAGAAGCTCTTTGCATTGGTCATCTCAAAGTCATTGTCTCCACCCGCCAGGTCATAGGCCATATATTTGATAAACAAGGCTATTTTGAGGTTGGTCCAGGGCTCCGGCTTGTAGTTTAGCAGCTTGTACTCCAACGGCAGATCGCTTTCCTTCAGCTGGCTGATCCAGGCATTGACACCCGCAGTATAGGCATCACAGTCTTTTTTAGAGTTGCTGTCCTTCTCCATCTCCGCCAGGGATGCCTGTGCGGCAGTCACCATCCCCAGGCGCCGCATCGACCGGTCATACTTCAGATAGCTGTCATCCTTACCCGCGCCAAGCACTTCGCTAAGCCTCCCCGAAGCGGCAAATGTCTGAAATTCCATCTGCCAGAGACGAAATTTTGCATGTAGGTATCCCTGTATGTAACAGGCGTCTGCCTCGCTGTTGGCATTGACATGGGGAATAAGGTATTCGTCGAAATAGACATCCCCTTTACCCGCCAATCCCGGCAGCGTCACCGACCCGGAAAAGTCCGTTCCGACGGCCTCTGCATTCTGCCAGAAACCATGCTGGGGGCTAAGGAAACTGCCAAGTACCGGTGTCTTCTTCAGATCACCCCATTGGCGGTTAAGGCATATTATCAGTCCGGTGGTCAGAAAGAGAGAGATTAGAAATGGAACAATTCTCATACCGGTTGGTTTCGGCCAAATGTAGTTTATTTTTTCAAATCCCCGAAAGTGCGGGCGCGAAACAATTACCACAAAATGGTATTGCTACTATGCTTATATCGTAGCAACTTTGCATAAGTAAATACAAGATACCCACCACAAAACAACTCACTCGCACACCCCGACAACTCTATCGCAAACTTAGTTCAGGTGGTTCAGGTAGATGATAGGCCGGTTCCAGAGATGGGCCGGCTTATATATTTATCGCAGCATCGCGATAAGGTTCAGCATCTCTTCTTCTGTATTAAACGCATGCAGCACGATACGCAGCCGCTCGCTGCCCGCCGGCACCGTAGGAGACAGGATTGGGCGAACATCCAGTCCTGCTTCCTGCAGACGGGTAGCCATTTTCTTTACTTCTTCATTACCCGGCACTATCACTGCCTGTATGGCCGTTGGACTATCCAGCCGTTGATAGCCTATGGCAGCCAATCTGAACAAACCGATATTCCTGCGCAGCCGTTGCCTTTCATCATTCAACGACGGAAGAAGCCGGTAAGCTACCGCTATAGCCTCCACGCTGACCGGTGGCAACGCCGTAGTATAAATAAATGAACGTGAGAAGTTGATCAGATATTCCCTCAGTAATCCACTGCCCAGCACGATGGCGCCATGACAACCCACCGCTTTCCCAAACGTATGGATCCGGGCAAAACATTCCTCCTGTAAACCCAGCTCCTGTACGAGCCCCTCTCCCCTTGATCCGATGATCCCCGTGGCATGCGCTTCATCGACGATCAGCCGCGCATGGTAACGACGACACAGCGCCACGATCTCCTGCAAAGGCGCCAGGTCTCCATCCATCGAAAAGACCGATTCGGTAACCACAAAACAGGTTCCGTCAGTAACAAGCTTTAATTTCTTCTCCAGCTCTCCACAATCACTATGCGCAAAAGAAAAAGCACGGGCAAAAGAAAGCCGCATACCATCCCGGATAGACGCATGACAAAGCGAATCATATAACACCGTATCCCCCTTTTGCGGGATACAGCTCAGTACACCCAGGTTGGCGTCATAACCGGAGTTAAAGATCAACCCCGCCGGCGCAGCATGAAATTCCGCCAGCATCCTTTCCGTTTCCTCCACAAGGGCATAGTTTCCCGCCAGCAGACGCGACCCCATGCTCCCATGCGCAAGTCCGCCCAATGACGCTGGCTCGCCCAAAAGCGCCTTCTCTATCAACCCATTCGTTGCAATCCCCAAATAATCATTCGAGCAAAAGTCCACCTTACCCTCCGGCAGCCTCAGCTGCCGCAAGGCATTCTGCTGCCTGCGCTCCTCCAACCTTTTCAAAAGAAAACCCTCCGGAAGCATAGTCTATTTTCCGGCAAACCTACATAAATCCACGGAATACCTATTTTTGCCGGATGGAAACCGCTCCCGAACAAAAAAACATCCTCGGCCTCCAACTACCAACAGATCCCCGTTGGGTCGACCTCGCCGCCATCGGCCTCGAAGCCATCCTCACCGACCATGCCTGGTGCGAACAAAAGGCAGCCACCAGCTGCATCTCCCTGATCCAGCGTTACAGCGCCAAAGACAAGCTCGTCCAGGACCTGTCGCCCATCGTCACCGAAGAATGGGGCCATTTTCGCCTCGTACTGGCAGAATTACAAAAAAGAGGCCTCCGCCTCGGACGCCAGCGCAAAGACATTTACGTAAATCAATTGATGGAATTTCAGGAAAAAGGAGGTAATGAGGATCAGCGCCTGCTCGACAGGCTCCTCATTTTCGCCCTGATAGAAGCCCGCAGCTGCGAACGGTTCAAACGCCTCAGCGAAGGATTGGAAGACCCCTACCTCCGCCAGTTCTACCGCCGTTTCATGGAGAGCGAAGCGGGACATTATCATCTGTTCATCGAACTGGCCGAAACGTATAATGACAAGACAGTCGTCCGGAACCGCTGGAAAGAATGGCTGGACTACGAAGCAAAGATCATGGAATCAACCGAAGTACGCGGCGACAGGATCCATTGAAGTAAGCGGCAACAGGATCCATTGAAATACGCGGCAACAGGATCCATTAATGACCCGCAGACCGTAAATTTTCCCCTGCTATCACGCTCAACTTTTCAAGATAGCCATCCACATACTCCCCAATCTTCTTCCTCCGATATTGCATGATAAACCTTGGGTGCGCCAACGGTATGATCTCTTTAAAAAATCCATGCTTTGTATTGATCTTGCTGAAATATTTAAAATTCGTTCCTTCACCCAAACAAAAACAGGTAGTATACGTCGGCATCGTCTCCAGCTGAACCCGTATACACTTCAGCATAAACGGCTCAAAGTCCTTTATCAATTCCTTGTCATCATAATAATTGAGATTCTTCCCATGTTTCACAAAACCCAACGGCGACATCCCCGTGATAAAGAACTGACCAAAAAAAGCCTCCACACCCCCATACGCATGAATCACCCGGTAAACGAAATCCGCGGATAGCTCGGCCTTCTTCTTCATATCATTGGGGATCCCGCATTCCGTCGCCAATCGCACCGGATCGGTAAACGGCACCCCCGTCAACCCAGCCCCATGGCGCCCCGGATTTATCCCGAAAATAAAAGCCCGCGGACGCGCATCGGAATAAAACTTCTCATAGAACAAAGAAGCGAGCTTCAAAGTCTCCGGCGCCTTATAAGGGTTCATGATCTCTATCCCATCACCCATCGCAAAACGGGGACGCAGGTTCTTATAAAAATGGAGAATGGCCGCAGCCTGTGTATCAAATGGTCCGGGCATATCCGATAAAATTCCCGCAATTTAAGCGTTATTTCACCATTTTGCAGGGATACATGTCCCGGACAAAAAAGACGCCGTCAAAGAAACGGTTCCACCGGGCAGACATATCGGTGTGATACAGATTCCCCTTCGCCCCTCCGGCAAGATAAAAGTCGCTGTTAAAACCATGATTATCCGCATTGAATTTCCTGAAGTCGACAAAGGCAAACGGATGATCCCGGCAAACCCAGCTCTCAAATCCATCAGCCTTCGGCTTAGGCAGCTTGTACTCCTTGCCTTTATAAAGCCGTCCCGTCCGTCCTTCATAGGAGGTAAAGCCAAGTACATAGGTCTGAGCCATCAGTCGCTCTTCGCTTGTGTACATAGTGCCCATCGGGCGCATCTGGTTGTAGTACCCATCCGAATTACCATCACCAAATTTCGAGATATGATAATTGTGCGCCCATACAATGATCTTTTCCTTCGGATATTTTGTTTCAGTAAGCCATTTCAGGTTCGCCGCCATCTGTCTGTCCCTTGTGTTCATATGCGAAGTCCATTCGGCAAATACTCCCAGCGTAGTATATTCCCTGTCTTCGGCCTCCAAATTATCTATCAGCTGGAGCCAGAAACTTCCCACTGGCAGTTTCTCTTTCAATTCTTGCTTTATCCGGGCCAGGTGAGCAAGATATTTATTATTAAGAACACTATCCTTTACATGTAAAGCCCAATGGTCCAGTTCCGGAAGGATCTCACTCTCATACCCCCCTGATCCTGCCACCGGCAATTGCAGAACCCGTATCACGCTGTCCAGCGCCTTTACCACCGGCCGGTTCGTCATCTGGCAATCAAACCCGGTAATAACCAATGGCCTCGAAGACGACATCGTCGCAGGGACATACCGGTAGAAATTTTCCTCTCTCCGGACTACCCTCTCCCACCCCAACTCCAATCCAAAAAAATCGCTTTCAAAAGCCAGCACATTGAACCCCTTTTTCTCATGCAGGTACTTGATAAGCCGTGTCTTCGCCAGAAAAGTAGCCGCGTCCCCATGATCCTGCTCCCCCAGCATGACGACCCTCGACCCGCCAATCGCATCCCCAAAAGCAGCCAGATCGGAATAATCCGAAGAATCGGGATCGATGGCCGAAATGGATACAACATTATGCTGAACGTAAGATTTGATCTCTTTCTGTGCGGAACAGGAAAACATAACAAACAAAAGGCCTCCAAGGAATAAGGGTCGTAAATTCATGATAAGGTCTTACTAACGCCAAAGTACAAATTAATCGTCATCCTTTACAGTCGCCTTAAAAAATGCCGCCCGCACCGGGGCAGGCACGGAAGAGTTCTCCCCCTTTGCATATTTCCAGATTATTTCATTCATTACCGCATCGGGCACCATGTCTTCTTTTGAAAAATCGAGTTTGCCGGATAAGATCGACAGCCTGTTCTCTTTGACATTCTTTTCAGTCAGGTCTACCTGTGCCGGCAGCGCCACGAATCCGGTGGATAACGGCTCTTTTGCAAAGCAGCGCCACATTGGGGTCGCAGCCGCATCGTATTGGGTCATAGGCGGCATTCCAAGGATCAGCTCGATCGTACGAAGGACTGAGGATGTGGAGTAACTGGTGTGATCGACGAAGCCGCGTTTCACAAAGCCTCCCGCAATATAGACGGGTGACCGATGGGCATCTACGTGATCGGGTCCGGCCTGTGCATCGTCTTCCAGCACGAAGACGACACTTTCATTCCAGATGGAGGACTTACTCAGGTGCTCTACGAATAAGCCGACAGCAAGATCATTATCCGCCACATGTGCAAAGGGTGTAGGCCTACCGATCGCTGTGCCTTCGGTATGGTCGTTGGGAAACTTCACCGTACACAGCCGGGGCACTGCATTTGCCGCCAGCAACGAATCAAATTCCCTTTGCCACAGATAGCAACGGCTGGTATCCCTGATATTACCGTTAAAGCTCGGATAGTAGGGACATACATGCCCCGCTAAAGAGGCTACCTGGGGTTCAAACTTGTTATTGGAAAATTCGCCGTAGGTCCTGTAGGGGATGCCCGACCGTTTGCAATCATCCCAGATATATCCGTCTTTATTATTAGCCACTTCCCGCATGCCCGAAGATGCTTCTGTACCTCCTTTCCTGCCATAATAAGAAGGCCAGGTCTTTTCGAGGAAGTCTGTGGCATAGGCGCCCATGCTCCAGTTGTGGCCATCGGAGCTGACTTCACCGTCTACATAGAAATTATCCAGCAGAACGAATTGTTTAGCCAGGGCATGTTGGTTAGGCGTGACTTTTTCACCAAACAATACCAGGTCCTTATCGCCATTTCCTTCCGGCATATCTCCCAGTACCTGGTCATAGGTCCTGTTCTCTTTGATAATATAGAAAACATATTTAATAGGTGAGCTGCCTCCGATCTTCTGAGGGACGGGATTGCCGGCCTCACCTTCCGCCTGCTCTTCCTCTTCTTTCCGGTAGGGTGTGTTCTTATATACCGCCTGGGAGTATATAGCCATTTGTTTGTCGTCAGGAACATCGACGATCTCCAGGTCTCCTTTGAACATGCCGGCTATGTATTGTACTTCGGCGGGTTTATTGGGGATACCTTCATGCAGTACGACGGGTTGACTCTTCGCCATGGGGTTCGGTCCATGTGGATTGGCAAAACCCGTAAGCCCCTTTCCATTGGTGACGAATAGTTTCTTTCCCGCGGTCCGGACACAGGTGGTATACCAACCGGCGGGAATAAATCCCTTTGAGACGCTTTTTCCGGGCTTGCTGACGTCGAACACCGCCAGGCAATTATTATCTGCGTTGGCAATATACAGGGTCTTCTCGTCGTGGTTGAGCGATACGCCATTGGTTGTCGAACCGCTGAGTTTAGTCGTATAGAGTGCGGCATTGAGCTTCTCCAGCACTTTTCTCTTTTTGATGTCGATGACCGAGACGCTGTTGTCGTTGGAATTGGCTACATAGAGACAGGTTCCTTTTGCGGTGAGGCACATATCATTGGGGTTGTCGCCAACGGCTACGCTGTCGATCATCCTGTTGGCACGGGTATCGTAGATCAAAATTTTATCGGCGGCCCAGGCGCTGATATATAATTCTTTTTTATCAGGCGATAGCAGGCAAGTATATGCTTCGCCATCCAGCGGCAGCTGCTGTACTATCGCCTTTGTTTTCAGATCCACAACATAGAGGCTGTTATCTTCCTTGGTTACGGTATAGAGCAGCTGGCGGCGATCATCAACCGCGATACCGTCGGGAGAGATCCTTTTAGGCCAGGGGGCGCCGAGCTTGAAGGTATCGACGGTATTGAGTTTTCCATCTTCAATGGCATATTTCAGGATCCAGTTGTCATTGCCGCCCGAAGCGTACAGATATTTCTCGTCGTTGCTAAAAACTATCCCGCCCCAGCTTTTAGCAATGATCTTATTATCCAGGATCTTTTCAGTTTTTGTGTCTATCAGTTGTATAGACTGCGTACTCTGGCCGTTGTTGGTGACGGCCAGGAGCCGCTGCGAAGGACTGACCGCGATATTCAATGGAAGATCTCCAACTGTCAGGTGCCGGCCGGCCGGTGTGATGCTCCATCCATTCGGCAGCCGGACACGGTGACTTTCCAGTGTCGGCAGATCCAAAAAACTCTGCGCGCGCGCAGAAAAAAATGGCAACAGTAAGAATACTGTCGCCCATGATAAAAACGAACTGCTATTTTTGTACATAACCAGGAACGCTAACTTTTTTTAATAATAAATACCGCCGGCACCGGCCGCTCCCCTCCTTTATCAGAAGGTTTTATCGTCTCCTTCCCGTTCACCAGCATACAGCTGCTGCCCCCGCCATCGAGATTCAAGGCCTCATAACAGCCCAGATCAAACAGCACCTTTGCTTCCTCTGCCAGCGTTACCCCCGATGCCACACCGGGCGTCCGCCCCTGCACAGCCAGCACGATGATACGGCCGTCCCGTGTATATCCCATCGCACTGCGGGGATGGATATCTTTTTCGCCTTTTATAAAAAGCCCTTCCTCTTCATTCGTCACCTGGATCTTGCCGTCATGGACCAATACCGGTCCGCCGCCAACAGCCGTCTCCATGTCCCAACGCTTCCAATGGGAATTACCAAGCGCCTCTAGCTTAGGCACCGAATCCGCCCCCTGCGCCACCACCGGGCCATCTTCAAACGCATAAGGCAGCGGCTGTGTGGAATCCGTAAAGATCCATGCCACATCGGCTTTCCGCCGCCGGCTGATCCCCAGCGCACTGCGGGTAGTATAGATATAAGAAACCACCGAATCTTTCCCCTTATGCCGGCGTGAAGGCTGATTCCAGGCCAGCATCTTGCCATCCTTAACCACCAGGTTCAAATTCCCGTTGGTCTTAAAGGAAAAAAAGGACGTATTGATCACCAGCAATGGCTGCTGCTCCTGCTGATAGTATTCCGATGGTTTGTACCGCTTTCCATGTCCCACCTGTGAAGTAAACAACAGCGACTTGTCCTTCAGCGGAACGGAGACATAATAGGCGATCTCCGGACGCCCCTTCAGCGAATCATTGGTCCGGTAGACATGCATCGACGCCGGCAACGGCCCATACTCCGCATCGACAGACGCCCACTTCCAGGGCGCACCACCCGAACCCGTATCCACCGCCTTTTCAACCTTTACAAAATTATCCGGGTCCTGCTGCCCCTTCACCTGCGCCTTAACGCCACCGGCAGTCAGCGCCAGCGCTACAATAAACAAACTGAGTTTTACCATCCTGGATTCTGTTTTAAATTCGGATTAAGAACGATCTCACTGTTTGGAATAGGATCATAATACATCTTGTCATCCCATACCCTGGGTATATTGGCCAGCCAGATAATATTGCCCGAAGTACCCTGCGTCAGGACAACCGTCTTGTTATCGATGAGATAATAATATACCCCTTTTACAGGCGATGTCGGCGTTGCCGTAACAAACGCTACATTTAATACCCCATCTCCATTCATAGCATAAGGCGTATTAAGCTGCGGAACATATACACCATTATACGGCTTGTTCATCAGCAGCCCCATCTTCCAGCGCCGGATATCATCAAACCGGAAACCTTCCAGCATCAGCTCTACGCCCCTTTCCCTCCTGATCTCCAGCAGCACCGGGTCGGAAATGGTGTTAAGAAAGTAGGACACCATATAAGGATCGGCAGTCACAGGCATGGCCGTATTCGTTATACCGGCACGACTCCTCAGCAGACCGATGGTATTATTCCAATCCGTAGTCGTCAGCGTACCCAGCTCCTCTTTAGCCTCCGCAAGGTCCAGCAACACCTCCGCATACCGGAAGATAGGAATGGAATTGTTGTTCTGCGAATTGACGTTGATGGCTGGATTATCCACATTGAATTTCAGCGGCTGATATCCCGTAAAGGTAAATGAATAATCGGGCGGAGCAGATACCCCGGTAGAATATTTATAACCGTTGCAACGTACTGTCTGCTGAAGACGCAGGTCCCTGTTCGCCATTTCATTCACGAAGTTAATGGTATCGAAACTGGGCTGATCCGTAAACCGGGAGCCGTCCTTATCGAGATAGGTATCGATAAAGAATTTAACAGGACTGGTACGGTTCCCCAGCGTTGGGCTGGTAAAATAGGCATTTGCGTTGTGCCACAATTTCAGTCCGTCGTTGTATACGAAAGCAAGTATCACCTCATCCGACCAGGGAACATTAGTTGTAAATACAGCCCGGTAATCCAATGCCGGATTGCCCGTCGTATGCAGCTTGTAATTGCCCGAGCTCATCAGTGCCGTGGCAGCGCTCACCGAATTGTTGAACCAGGTGGCGGCAGAGCCCATAAGCCCCAGCTCGGTATGGTATTTCCGGAAACTTCCTTCGAACAGACCGACCCTTGCTTTCAAGGCCAATGCCGTCCATTTGGTAATAGTCGAACACCCATTGTCCTTCGCCGCCGGAGCGTGTGCAATAGCATAGTCCAGGTCCGCTTCTATAGAGTCCATAACCAGTGTCCTTGGGTCCTGTGTCTTATAAAGAGAGGAATCGACCGTGCTGAGCGCGGTGCCGACCCAGGGAACGTTCCCGAATTCTTTAACCATATTGTAATACCACCAGGCCCGGAAGAATCTTGCGATCCCCGAATAGCTGTTCCGGATCGAATCGGATATGGCGGGATTGACATTGTTCTGAAGGAAATAGTTGATATTCCTTAGCTCAGGCCAGGACCCGGTCGCTCCCGAGGCTCTGGACCAGGCGTTGGCGTTGGGCGGGTTGTTGGCATTGACCTGCGCGGTCATCAAAGTGGGCGGGTTATTCCCCGAGATATAGTCGGAGGTATTATCCCCGGAAAAAATAGTGTTGGCATTCGGCATCTGGTAGACATAGAAAGAGTTGGTATACAACTGCAGGTCTCCGACAGTTTTAAACGCCGCATTCGGGTTCAGACTGGTAAAAGGTTCCTTGTCCAGGTATTTGGAGCAGCCCTGCAAGGCTCCTGCCACGATGAGCAATAAAATGATTGGCTTACTGAAGTTCATACGTATCTGTATTACCTGATTATTTAAAATGTTAAGTTGATCCCTGCTGTAAAGGTTTTCAACATGGGATAGGCATAGCCGTTCCCATTACCCGCATTCACCTCGGGATCCGATCCATTGATGACCTCCGGGTCGAAGTTGGCGGCATATTTGTGCAGCGGCGTAAAAGTGAAAAGGTTCTGTCCGCTGAAATAGAACTTGACGCTCGCCAGGTTCGCCTTATCGCATATTTGCTTCGGCAGGGTGTAGGATATATTGAGGTTCTTCAACCGGACATAGGCGGCATTCTGCAGATACCGGCTTTGCACCACAGCCAGCTCACGTGTTCCGCTCAGGGCCACATAACCCCTGTATCTTGGATAGTAAGCATTGGGGTTTGTTGCCGACCATACATCCTTCATCATATAGGCAGGCATGGCTTCATAAGGCCGGTTGTACTGGCCCCAGAAATTGCCGGCCTCGATACCGGGCCACCAGTTCTGATGACCGACTCCCTGGAAGAATCCGGAAATAGCTATTCCTTTCCATTTGGCTCCAAGATTGACACCAAACAGATACCGCGGTGTCGCATTGCCAAGGATCTTCAGATCGCCATGATCGGCAAGCGTATTCTTACCATTGTTGATCACCCCCCTGCCACTTGCATTCTTGATATTATTGATATTCTTGAATTTTATATCCCCGGGCATGATGACGTTGGAGTTCGAAACCGTGAAATACGATTGATCGGCATGACTGGTTATATCCTGCTGCGACTGGAACAGTCCTTCCGTCTGAAATCCCCAGATCTCACCCGGATGCATTCCCTTGTAATAGGTGCCCGGCGTCAGGCTGTATGGTACATTATAAGGAATGATGCCCGTAGGATTGTAGAATTTCGTAATGACCGATGTATTATCCGAGAGCACGATACCTACCGAAAAGCTGGCATCTTTTGATATATTGCCGGTCCACGAAGGAGAGAATTCCCATCCCGATGTCTTCAGGTTGGCATTGTTGCCATTCGGTACCGCAGCGCCGAATATCGCAGGCAAAGGCTGACCGCTGGTAAAGTTGCCAGTAGAATATCGTACGTAATAGTCAAAGCTGAAATGCAAATGATTCCGGAGGAAGCTGGCATCTACCCCTTCATCTACCGTAGTGGATTTCTCCCAGGTAAGCCCGGTGGGGATCACATTGGGAGTGGAGGTATAGGTAGGAAAGGCTCCGTTGATCGAGATCCCGCTTGACTGACGCACCGTCATGATAGGATTGAACAGATAGGGATTGATCTGTCCATTTCCCAAACTGCCCACGGAAGCCCTGACCTTCAGATTATCCAGCCAGCCTTCCATTCCATCCATAAAACTCTCTTTCGAGATAACCCAGCCCGCAGAGATAGAAGGAAAGAACCCAAACCGCGAATAGGAGGGGAATTTCGAGGACCCGTCATACCGGCCGTTGACCTCTACGAGGTATTTATCCTTGTACGCATAGTTTGCCCTGAAAAACAGCCCAAAGATGGACCATTCATTACCGGCACCTGCAAGCACATAGTTCGAACCATTCAGAAGACTGATACTCGGCTGGGTAGGATCGATAATCCCGTCCCTTTGTATAAAAGTGCTGTCAAAACGCTGGTCTTCGATGTTCAGACCTGCCAGCAGCTTCACCGAATGATCGCCAATATCCTTGTGCGCAGCCGCATACAGATTGGCTGCATAGTAGCTGGTGACGGCAGTGGCCTGGTTCAACAGGTTGTTGGTATTCGATGCGCTCATCCCTGGCCCCTGGCTATAGGTCACCGGGCGATAGATCCCTGCCACGGTGTTATTCGTGTTGGCATAGGTAAAGTCGCCTTTCAGGTTCAGCAGATTTTTGATGATGTCCGCGCTGAACGACGCCGTGTTGCGGAAGAAGACCTGTTTGGTGGTAGTATTGTTATTGCCTGTATAGAAGTCTCCTACAGAGGAATAAGACTGTGGGGTCAACGTTCCGTCCGGGTTGAACATGATAGCCAGCGGGTCCGTGGCTGCCGCCAGGTTTGCCCAGACAGAGGTCTTGTTATTGTCGACCGGGTAATAATAATTGTACGTATTGAAGTCGACATTGTCGCTGATCGTAAATCCTGGCCGGATAGTAATATCTCCCTTTGCTCTCAGGTTGATCCTTTTGAAATGATCGGAGTTATAGCGGAATATGCCTCCCTGGTCATAATATCTTCCGGAGATATAAAAGTCGGAGTTCTGATTACTACCGGACACACTCAGCGAGTTATCCGTAGCGGGGGTATTATCCCGGTATAGTTCATGGATCCAGTCGGTGCTGCCATAATACAGATATTTGCCTGTAGCCGGGTCCACCGTAGCTTTTGGCAGGGACGGATTGGTCTTTCTTGCCAGCAGACTGTCGAATCCTGCGTCCGTATTGGGGAAATAGCCGTTGATCGTGCTGGGTGGCGTCTTATAATCATACCAGGCATTGTAGGACTCGGCATAGTCCTTACCCCAGGTATATCCATCATTTACCAGTTTGGGCGTCACCGTCTTCCGGTTAATGGAATAGCTGGTATTATAGCTCAGCAGTACCTTTCCTTTTTTTGGGCTCTTCGTGGTGATCAATACCACCCCAAAGGCTCCCCTCGCTCCATAAATGGCAGAAGAAGCGGCGTCCTTCAGAACGGTGACGCTTTCTATATCATCCGGGTTCAACAGGCTCGGGTCACCGGATACACCATCGATCAGTACCAGGGCAGAGGCCTGTCCTCCGGCTCCGATCGAAGTCAACCCCCTGACATTGTAGGACGGGCTTCTCGTCGGCTTACCATCCGAAAAGGAGATATTGAGATTGGGCACAACACCCTGCAGCCCCCTGGAGATATTGGGAGAAGGCCTGTCCTGCAGCACATCGCCGCCAACTTGTGTGACCGCACCCGTCAGATCACCCCTTTTCTGACTGCCATATCCCACAACGACGAATTGATCGAGGTCGTTGGAGCCTTCTGTCAGCCTCACCAGCAAAGAATTGTTCTCATTCGGTTTAACAAGGAAAGCCTTGATCACGCGTGTCTCATAGCCAATATGCGTGATCGTGAAATTATAGGTTTTACCCGCCGTCAGCATTCTGAATTCGAATACACCATGATCGTTCGATACGATAGTGTACCCATCTTTTGAATGCGTGTCACTCGCCTTGATACTGGCGCCCACCAGCGGCTCGCCTTTTTCCGTTGCAACTGTACCGGTGACACGCCCGGTCACAGTCTGTGCCGACGCCCAATAGCTCAGGCTCAGCAAAAAGAGAAATTGTAATGCTCTGATCGTAAACAGCTTCATTGTTGTTAGTTTTTTAGACAATTATTTTGATAATCCGTCCGTACTTTCCATTTAAATTTAGTCCGGACGGATTATCCTCTAATGATGGGCCTTCGGCCGTCGTGTCTGTGACACGCCTCGTCCAATACGCTCCCGCGTTTATTTTTTTGATGATAAGGATAGGCGTGTAATTAATCCCGATGACGACTAACGGTATATCCGCCCGACCGTCCGGCGATCTCCAGGTTATTCATTCCTGCCAGCAATCGTAAGAAGACATCTAAAGAATCCGTTCGGGGAACGGTTCCCGTAAAATTGAGACCTCTAAGGTCTTTCGCACGGAAGTTGAATTTTGTATAATATTGGATAGATAACTGCTGAAACACTTCTTTCAATGGACTATTATTAAATACAAGGTCCTGGCCGGTAACTCCCGCAGCATCGCTGCCCGGTGCCTTCCCGTCAAACCGGCTCACCGTCGCCATCAACCGGCGATCGTCATACAATACCTGCTGACCCGGTTCAAGGTAGACATCCTTCTCCCAGCCCTTCATCGGCCGCACCGATCGCACCACTACCTTTCCGGAATATAGTTTCACCGTCTCCCGAAAACTGCTCTTCACACCAAACTCAGTCCCCAGCGCGGTAGTAGCCAGCGATGATGACAGCACCGTAAAGGGATGAGCCTTATCTTTTTTCACGCTAAACTCCGCCTCACCCGCCAGCCAGCTATCCCGCCGGGCCAGCCCAAACGAATCCGTATAACGCAATGTCGAATGCGCATATAGCTTTACCCTCGATCCATCCGGGAGAACGATGGTCTCCGCTTTTGAACTATTATTGGTCCGATAGGTCCAGTTTGCCTTCTCAGCCCCCTGCCCCACCGGGCTGTTTTCTCCAACCGCCACAGGCCCTTTACCTCTTGTCTTATTGATGACGACCCAGCCACCCACCGCCAGCAGCAAGGACGCTGCAACAGCCGGCCAATACATCCGTCGCACACGCTTGGGGAAAAATCGCTCTTTCAATTGCGCCAGCACCTCTTCCTCGCCCGCCGCCTCAGCAGTCACCGTCTCACCGGCTTCCCATTCCTTCAGTCCCATTTCCTTCGCCAACAGCTCCGGATGAAGTTGGAAATACTTCATCACCGCCTCGAATTCCTCCTCGTTGCATTGATTGGAAAAAAACTTCCTGATCAGACTGTTGGTTACTTCCATGCTGTAGAATGTGCTGTACTAATGTATACGTTTGTGGGAAAAGGTTACCTCTGCCGGTAACATTAAGTTAACATGAGACGCGGAAACTTATAGTCCGCTCACAGACCGGATCTGGCGGAGAGCCTTCACCATATGGTCTTCCACTGTCTTAAGAGAGATAGACAGCTGCGCCGCAATTTCCTTATATGAATGACCGTGTACACGGCTAAGAATAAAGATCTTCTTCCGCGCCGGAGAAAGACTCCGCGTCAGCGAAAACAAATAATCGGAGCTTTCAAAAGACCGGTCATGTTCTGCCCCGGCCTCGTCTTCCAGTAATCCCACCGCCTCGCGCACTTTTTTCCGCTGTGTATTCTCCCGGCGCAGATAGTCGATAAGAGCCCCGGTAGCAATATGAAACACCTGCGTATCCAACGATACTGCTTCCGACAAGGTATGCCGGAATTCCCAGAGCTTGATAAAGGTGAGCTGTGCCGCCTCGCGGGCCGTCGTGGCAGACCGGGTCTTTTTTAGCAAATGGTGATATACCTTTGCATAATATAGATGGAAGACTTCTGTAAAAGAAGCTTCATCACCGGAACTTATCTCTGCTATACTAATCACGACACCCTTTTGTATAATTGGTCGCAAAACTAGCCATTGCGATCAGAAATTGGCCCGAACCTGTATTAACAGAATATTAATCATCATCCCGGTCCTTACCAGGAGTCGATTTTATAAAGGCAGCACGTACCGGAGCAGGCACTATCGCATTCTCGCCCTTCACCGCTTTCCACAACATAGCGTTCATTATCGCATCCGGTTGAGCATCTTCATGTGAAAAATCAAGCCCGTGTGCCATCGCAGCCAGTCTGCCCCTGGCCGGGTTTACGTCAAGCAGGTTAATGCTTTCCGGCAAAGCCGTAAAAGGACTCGCGTCAGCCGCAGGCGTAAAGCTTCTCCACATCGCCGTAGCAGCAGCATCATACTGTGTCATCGGCTGCATCCCCAGTATGAGCTCCATCGTATGCAGCACCGAAGAAGTAGTATACATCGTATGATCTACAAAATGACGTTTTACATATCCGCCGCAGACATACACCGGCGAACGATGTGCATCCACATGATCCGGACCGTTCTGTGCATCGTCCTCCAGGACGAACACGACACTCTCCTTCCAGATGGGGCTCTTCGAAAGATGCTCGACAAACATACCCACCGCAAGATCATTATCCGCCACATGCGCAAAAGGCGTCGGTCGTCCTGCAGCTGTACCTTCTGTATGATCATTTCCAAACCGTACCGTCTGGAAAGCCGGCACCGCATTCACCGCTACCAGCGAGTCGAATTCATGCTCCCATTTGTAGGCCCTGGCCGTATCGAAGATCCGCTGATCCATGTTCAGGAAGTAAGGACAGAAATGTCCCGCCAGCGAAGGAATGGCCGGCTTGTCCCCCTTATTGATAAATTCCCCGTAAGTTCTGTAGCTGATGCCGGCCTTTGCCGCCTGATCCCAGATATAAGCCCTGTCCAGCACCGTAGGTGTGTTGTAATTGCCTCCGCGGTGGCCATAGGCAGATGGCCAGATCTTTTCCATATAGTCCGTAGCATAAGCCCCCATGCTCCATTGGTGACCATCCGCACTGACCTCTCCGTCGACATAAAAATTATCCAGCAGCACGAATTCACGCGCGAGAGCATGCTGGTTCGGCGTGATCTTCTCCCCGAACAATACCAGACTGGTGTCGCCGTTTCCCTGGGGCATATCCCCCAGGACCTGGTCATAGGTCCTGTTTTCTTTAATGATATAAAAAATATGTTTGATAGGAGAAGAATTCCCAACCTTGCCGGGAACCGGATTGTTGACCTCACCGCCTTCGTCCACCGTCAATTCAGTCTCTTTTTTATAAGGTGTGTTCCCGAACACCGCCTGTGTATATACACGCAGCTCATCGCCTTGGGGAGCAGGGATCATGCTCAGCGATCCCATCAGCAGCCCGCCGCCAATATACTGCTCTCTTACCTTTTTATTCCGCACGGAATCCCCCTCGTGCAGCAGAACTTTCTGACGCACATCGATCGGATTGGGACCACGTGGATTAGGGAGTGACGAAAAACCCTTCCCGTTGGCGACATACAGCTTATTGCCGATCACCCGCACACAGGTAGGATACCAGCCAGTAGGGATAAAACCCAACGAAACACTCGCCCCTGGCTGATGGACGTCAAACACGGCCAGGCAGTTGTTGTCCGCGTCGGCAACATACAATGTCTTTTCATCGGTGCTTAACGCCACGCCATTCGTGGTCGATCCAACACGGGATTCCGGATACAAAGCCGCATTCAATGTCTCCAGCACCCTGCGCTTGCGGATGTCGATCACCGATACACTGTTGTCCATGGCGTTCGCGACATAGAGATATTGACCGTTCCCCGAGAGACAAAGATCGTTCGGGTGATTGCCAACCATTACGCTGTCGCTAAAACTATTCTGGTCCGTATTATAGACCATGATCTTTTTACCTCCCCAGCTGCTGATATATAGTTCTTTCTTATCCGGTGACAGCAGACAGGTATATCCTTCACTGCCTAAAGGCAGCTGATGGACAACGGCCTTGCTCCGCAGGTCGACCACATAAAGACTGTTGTTCTCCTTTGTTACGACATATAAGAGTTGCTTTTTATCGTCGATCGATATCCCGGTCGGCGATACTTTTGAGAACTTTTCTCCCAGCCGGATCGTATCGTCATTGACAAGCTTGTTATTCTTAATGGCATACCGGATGATCCAGTTATCATTGCCGCCAGAAGCATAAAGGAATTTTTCATCAGCGCTAAAAGCGATCCCGCCCCAGGCCGTACCGATCTCGACACTATCCAGCTCGCGGCCCGCCTTTGTGTCTATCAGCTGGATGGACTGGATACTCTGCCCGTTGTTGGTGATCGCGGCATATTTCCCTGAATGGCTGACGGCAATATTCAACGGCAGGTCTCCAAGTGGCAGGCTCGCACCGACCGGCGTCAGGGACCAGCCATTGGGAAGCCTCACCCGGCGGCCCTCCAGCGTCGGCAGATCGATGCCGCTGACAGGCGTCGGACGTTTGGGCTGAGCCTGTCCAATAAAAGATAATCCGCAAAATAATATTGCTATCAGGGTGTGTCGCATATAAAGTGATTGAAGGTCACAAATCTAGCGACACAACAACCAATTCTTCTCCGTTCTATGTTAAGCCTGTATTAAGAGAGTCTGGAGAAATATGCGAGCTCTTCTTTCAAATCAAGAAAAGGATATTCGCGGCTGAGCTCCGCTGTTTTTTCTTTAAAATCTGCTAAAAATTTCCGATGTGCATTAGTTGCCGGCTGAAAAGGTTTGTGCCGTCTGGCGATGATAATTTTCTTAACCTCCTCCAACAACCGCCGGCCCGGTTCATCGATACAGGATTGAACAAACTTCTCCAGCACAAACTGGGTAGCCGGGTAGTTCGGGTGCACCATGTCGATATCATAGAAGCGATAGTCCCTTAGAACGTCTATCACCAGCTCATAAGCCGGGAAATAATAAAGCCGGTCAAACTTATTGACAAGGTGATGAACCGCCTCGATCAGCCGGGCCTTGCTGCGATTGTTCTCCACAACCCCATCCCGGATATGCCGCACCGGGCTGACGGTAAAGATCACCTGCAACCCCGGGTTGAAATAGAACAGCTGGTAAAGACAGCTGTCCAGCGCAACACTGATCTCTTCTATCGTCATCAGGTGCTTGGTAAAGGTCTGCGCCGGCGCCCGGTGACAATTCGCCACCCCTTCTCCCCCATCCTTTAACCGGTAAGAAAAAGAGCTGCCCAATGTAATGATCAGCCACTTTGCTTCTTTCAAAAATGCATGCGCGCGCGTCTGGGATTCATTGATCCCCCTTAAGCACGCCTCCTTGTCGATATTCGAAAACTGGCTATGATGCTGCCAGCTCTGCCACAGCTCATTAAAATAAATAAGATCATCCCCGGTATAGACGGTTGGCTGGATATAAGAGATCAGGCTCGAAGCCACACTCGCCGCATCAAACAGGATCCCATTCGGGTTTTGCAGCACATCAAATTTCCAGTCCCGCAAATTGTTGCCGATATGCTCCGTAAAACAGCTGCCGGTAAGCAGGATCTTTTCCCCATAGCTGATCGGGCGGGGCAAAGAAGGTATCGATATAGGGAGTTGGAATTCCATGTCTAAACAAATATTTCTGTAGCCAGCCGCAAACTTTCTTTCAAAGCCTCTTCATCCAAACCACCGGCAATATTGCCAGCCGCCAGGTTCCCGACTCTCAGATGCTTTTCTGCAAAATGTTTTATCATCCATTCGCTGTCCATATTCCCCACCAGTTCATTCCCCGCCATCGGACAGCCTCCAATGCCTTTCAGCGCCCCGTCAAAACGCAGACACCCCGCCTGCAGCGCTGCATCGACCTTAGCCTTACGACCAGGTGATGTCGAATGTAAATGAACCCCGATGGTACACTGCGGTAGTTCCCTGATCAGGTAGTCCGTCACCGAGAATACCTGCTCCGGTGTAGCAAGCCCAACCGTATCAGCAATGGAGATGGTCCTTACCCCCAGTTTAGCCAGCGCACTCGCCCACTCGTAAACGACCTCCTCCGACCAATGGTCCCCATACGGATTCCCAAATCCCATCGAAAGATAGACGACCAGTTCCTTCTGGCGTATCGCACAAAGGTCCTGCATCTCCTCCACGGTGGCAAAAGATCCCTCTATCGTTTTATTCGTATTACGCAGCTGGAATGTCTCCGAAACGGAGAAAGGAAAGCCCAGGTAATTTATCGCGGCATAGGAAGCAGCCGTCTCAGCACCCCGGAAATTAGCCACAATGGCAAGCAGACGCGTATCAGTCCCATTAAGCCCCAACCCCTCCAGCACCTCAGCCGTATCGGCCATCTGGGGAATGGCATGCGGGGATACAAAACTGCCGAAGTCCAGCGTGTCAAAACCGACCTTCAGCAACGCATTCAGATATTCGATCTTTCGCGCCGTAGGGATGATATGCGGCCAGCCCTGCATCGCATCGCGGGGACATTCGACCAAACTTATTTTACTCATGGCATCCGGTGTTTCATGGCTTCATAAACAATAATACCAGCAGCGACAGATACATTGAACGAATCAAAATCTCCCGCCATCGGGATGGTAAAATGCTCGTCCGCCGCTTTGTGGATATAAGGCTGTACGCCCTTATCCTCGCTGCCCATCACTATACAACAAGGTTCGGCCAGCGGAAGTTCGGCAAGTTTTTTAGTGGCCTTCATCTCGCTGGTAAATACCTTGATCCCATTCAGATGCAACGAATCGACGGCTTTCAGCAGGCTGGCCACCCGGCATACCTGGATGCGTTCCAGGGCGCCGGCCGAAGACTTCATCGCCTCTTCATTCAATGCGCCTGTACCTTTATCCGGGATGATCAGCGCCTGGGCGCCGCAGCACAGTGCCGACCGGGCGATAGCCCCGATATTCCGCACATCGGTAACCCCGTCGAGCATAATGAACAAAGGGACGGCGCCCGAGCTGACCACCTGATCTATCACTTGCTGCAGGTCCATATAGGCAACAAGAGCCGCAAACGCAATGACCCCCTGGTGATTTGCCCGGGTCAGGGAATTCAACTTCTCCGGAGGCACCTGTTGTATCGGTATCTTAAATTCCGTAGCCAGTTCCCGGATCTCCCCGATAGACTCCCCGCTGACATTACGGGCGAATAATATTTTATCGATGGCGCGGCCCGACCGGATATTTTCGATCAGGGGCTGACGTCCGATAATGAGATGATCTTTCTTCATAATTGTCCCTGTAATAGCATTAATTTGACTTTTAAAATTCCGGCGACCGCCATGGAGTCCGTGATCTCGCCCCTTTCGACCATTTGATACGCTTCATCAAAAGGCACGCGACGAATGACCAGCTGTTCCGTCTCCTCGGGCATCGCCTCCCTTTGCTCCAGCCCGCGCGCAAGAAAAACATAAGACCGCTCATCACTCACCGAATTGGACAGATGCATATCCAGTATATGCGTCCATTCACGGGCTATCAAACCCGTCTCTTCGAGTAATTCCCTTTGCGCCGACTCCACCGGGCTCACATCCATATCGCCGCCGCCTTCCGGGATCTCCCAGCTATAAGCCTCCAGCGGAAAACGATATTGCCCTACCAGGTAGGTATACCCTTCTTCATCAAGCGGCACGACGCCAATGGCCAGGCTCTTGAAATGGATCTTGCCATATATTCCCTTGCCGCCATTGGGATTCAGCACGTCATACTCGGTGACGCCGATCCACTTGTTATCGTATACTTTCTTCTCTCCAAGTATCGTCCAGGGGTTCTCCATAATATGTAAAAATAAAAAACCTCCCAACTAAAAAACCTCCCCGGAGGGGGGAGGTTTTTTTTGTTCGGGACCCGAAAACTATTTGATACCAAAAGCCTTCTTTACCTTGGAAACATAATCCAGTTTCTCCCAGGTAAACAGCTCTACTTTTTTCTTCAGTTCCTTTCCGCCAGGACCAATAAAGGTCTTTTCAACGATCTGTGGCTGACGACCCATATGTCCGTAAGCAGCTGTTTCGCTATAGATAGGATTACGCAGCTTAAGACGGGTTTCGATAAAGTAAGGACGCATATCGAACAGGCTGGTGACGAGCTTCGCGATCTGACCATCGGTCATCTTCACCTTTGCCGTACCATACGTATTGACATTGATGCTGGTAGGCTGAGCGACGCCGATAGCATAAGACACCTGTACCAGGATCTCGTCGGCTACACCGGCAGCAACCAGGTTCTTGGCGATATGACGGGTTGCATAAGCCGCGGAACGGTCAACCTTGGAAGGATCTTTACCGCTGAATGCACCCCCACCATGCGCGCCCTTTCCACCATAGGTATCGACGATGATCTTACGACCCGTAAGACCAGTGTCGCCATGTGGACCGCCGATCACGAACTTACCCGTAGGATTGATATGATACTTGATCTTATCGTTGAACAGCTTCGCGTATTTCTTATACTTTGACTTTACACGGGGGATCAGGATCTCGATGATATCGCTCTTGATCTTAGCCTGCATCTTTGCTTCTGTATCGAAGTCGTCGTGCTGCGTAGATACAACGATAGCGTCGATCCGGACCGGCTTGTTATTGTCATCGTATTCCAGCGTGACCTGGCTCTTCGCATCAGGACGCAGATACTTTATTTGTTTGTTCTCGCGGCGCAGCGCAGCCAGTTCCAGCAATAGCTTATGTGCCAGGTCGAGTGCCAGAGGCATATAGTCATCGGTCTCATTGCTTGCATAACCAAACATCATACCCTGGTCGCCTGCACCCTGTTCTTCCTTCTTCTTTTTGTCAACACCCTGGTTGATATCCGAAGATTGTTCGTGGATGGCAGAGAAAATACCGCAGGAATTTGCTTCGAACATGTACTCACTCTTGGTATATCCGATCTTGCGGATAACTTCACGGGCAATATCCTGAACGTCGAGATAAGCCTTAGATTTTACTTCTCCGGCCAAAACAACCTGACCGGTAGTCACCAGCGTCTCACAGGCTACTTTAGATTGAGGATCAAAAGCAAGGAAATGGTCTATCAACGCATCAGAGATCTGGTCAGCCACTTTATCAGGGTGTCCTTCAGAAACGCTCTCACTAGTGAATAAATAAGGCATCTTGTTTTAAAGATTTAATGTATATTAATGGGTTATCAACTTTACGCGGGCAAAGATATAAGATTGCTGTAAAAAATTGCGCTCCCGGGCGATTATTTACTCAGGTCGGTGTACAACTGCAAATAATCTGTTAAATCCGACTCGGCATTAAAGGAAAGAACCTTTTTGCCCCGGATCTTACCAAACTCATCGATCAGTTTCTTATCGACCTTTTCAGCCCCGAAAGTAATGGCGTCGGCGTAGGTAGCTCCACCCCGGAACATCGCGGTATTATTAGCCTCCTTGTAGGGTTCGAGATCCTTTTCTTTTATGTTGGCGTGGATATTCGCTGTCTTCAGAAAATCCGGGCCCAGCTTCTCTTTGAAGGTGTTCTGACCAATGGTATAGACACATTTGCTGTGGGCAAATACAGGCTCCTTTTTATAGACCGTCTTCAGATAAAGGGGAATAAGACCCGTCATCCAGCCGCTGCAATGAATGACATCCGGGGGCCAGCCAAATTTCTTGACCGTCTCCAAAGCCCCCTTGCAATAAAATACAGTGCGTAATCCGTTGTCATCAAACCATTTATCCGCTTCATCATGAAAGATGAACTTGCGTTTGAAGAGATCCTCATTATCCAGGAAATATACCTGGAGCCTGGCATTGGGAAGAGATGCTACTTTGATCTGGAGAGGATAATCGTCGTTTTCGACCGAGACGTTAATACCGGAAAGCCTGACCACCTCATGAAGACGATGCCTTCTCTCATTTACAACCCCAAACCGCGGCATGATACAACGCACTTCAAAACCATTGTCATTTGATTTAATTGCCAGCTTATTAACAATTTCCGCAAACTCTGTCAGCTCTAAATAAGGCGACATTTCGTTGGCAATAAATAAAATTCGCTTTTTTTGTAGCATTATGTAATCGATAATTGTTGAGACGAACCCACCGGACAAAGTCCGGCTAAAATGACATCAGCCAGGTTGCAGTAAAAAATTATATTTTCGTCAATTTTTTACGGCAATCCAATGACAAAATAGTTTGCAAAGGTACAATTTTTATTGTAAAATCGGCACTGTAGCCGCTTTTGACGCATAAATCGCGAAAAAAAATGATTTTATTCAAAAAAACAGGGGACCTGAACCGTTACCTCGATCAGCAACGCAGCTCCGGCGCCACCATCGGTTTCGTCCCTACCATGGGCGCACTTCATGCAGGACATATATCACTTATCGATATATCAAAAAAAACGGCTACCCTTACCGTTTGTAGCATTTTTGTCAACCCTACCCAGTTTAATGACCAAAAAGATTTCCTGAAATATCCCATCACGATTGAAAAAGACATCATATTACTGGAAAATGCGGGGGTTGAAGTCCTGTTTTTACCCGAGGTCGACGAGATGTATCCCAATGGGACAAAAGATCTCGAAACCTATGATCTGGGACATCTTGAAACCATTCTGGAAGGCAAATACCGCCCCGGCCACTTTCAGGGCGTCTGCCAGGTCATGCGGCGCCTGCTTCAGCTGGTAAGGCCCGATCACCTGTTCATGGGGCAAAAGGATTATCAGCAATGCATGGTTGTCAAACGGCTCATCCATCTTATGGGCTGGAACATCATCTTCCATGCCGGTCCCATCATCCGGGAAGCCGACGGCCTCGCTATGAGCAGCCGCAACGTCCGCCTCAGCCCCGACGAACGCCAGCGCGCCACCGCCATTTACAAAGCGCTGCTCTCCACCGCAAATGCCACGTCACCCGATACCACGCTGCCCAACGCCAGGCGGATGCTGGATGACGCCAAATTCAGGATCGACTACATCGCCATCGCCGACGCCGAAACCCTTGAACCCGTCGAACCAGGCTCGTCAGGAGCCGTCGCCCTCATCGCAGCCTTCCAGGGAGAGGTTCGTCTCATCGATAATATGATTTTGTAGTAACTTTGCGGCCTCTTTAAAAAAATACAAGATCATGGACATAGAAATACTGAAATCTAAAGTACACCGCGCCGCTATCACCGAAGCCAACCTCAATTATGTAGGCAGCCTGACCCTGGACGAAGACCTGATGGATGCAGCAAATATGATCGAAAATGAAAAAGTGCAGATCGTCAACGTCAACAACGGATCCCGTATCGAAACCTATCTCATAAAGGGCAAACGCGGCTCCGGAACCTGCTGTCTCAACGGTCCCGCTGCAAGACAGGGTGCAGTGGGAGACATCGTTATCGTCATTTCATATGCACGTATGGATTTTGAAAAAGCAAAGACCTTCAAACCCTGGATCGTTTTTCCAAAAGAAGGAAATAAGCTGTAAATTGTACGGGTTATGAAGAAAAAATTACTGGTCCTGTTACAATATGCCTTTTTCGCTGCGCTGGCAGCGTTTTTTGTGTGGCTTAGTGTAAAGAACATGACCAGGCAGGATTGGATCAAACTGGAAGATTCCCTGCATCGCGCCAATTACTGGCTCCTGGTGCCGGTGCTGGGACTCCTGCTGGCCAGTCACTGGCTCCGCGCTCTCCGCTGGCAGCAGCTCATCGTATCCATGGGTTACAAGACATCCATCCTCAACTGTTTCCTGGCCGTGATGATCGGTTACTTCGCCAACATCGGCGCACGTCTCGGAGAAGTCCTGAAATGTACCATCATTGCCCGTTATGATAAAGTCCCCGCCGACAAACTGGTCGGCACCATCGTAGCCGAACGAGCCTTCGACCTCATCTGCCTGCTGAGCGTTTTCGCGCTCACGCTGATCTTCCAGTACGATGTGATCCATTCGCTCACGGCCGATAAGATCAATTCTCTTTTCCACAACGCGCAAGGCCAGGTCTCCTGGTCAAAGATCCTTCTGCTCCTGGGTATATTGGCCATCATCTTCTTTGCTGCCAGGTGGGCCCTGAAAAGCTTCGGCCACACTACCATCGTACAAAAAATAAAGAGCATTTTTATCAATATCTGGCATGGCCTCATCAGCGTCCGGGGCGTAAAGAACAAACCTCTCTTCTTCGTTTATACGATAGGAATCTGGGGCCTCTATCTGTTAAGCACCTGGTTTGGTTTTTTTGCTATCAGTGCAACCAGTCACCTTACCATCGTAGACGCTCTTAGCGTTCTGGCAATGGGCAGCATCGGCATGATCATCTCACCGGGTGGCATCGGAGCCTATGCTCTCCTGGTAGCACAGACCGTTGCTTTTTACGGCATCCCCGAGGCACCCTACGGCCAGGCCCTGGGCTGGCTGCTCTGGTTTGGACAATTCCTTAGCTTTATCCTGTTTGGTACAGTAAGTTTTATTCTTCTTCCAAGGCTCAACAAACGACGTTTGATCATCGAACCTACCCAAAAAATTCAGTATGAAAATACCACAGATCATTCCGCAAAAAATATATGACCTCTCCGGCCTTCTCCACCAGGTCCAGCGCTGGCGTGTCCTGAGTAAAACCATCGCCTTTACCAACGGCTGTTTTGACATCCTGCACCAGGGACACATCGCCTCTTTATCCGATGCAGCCCGCGAAGCCGACTTCCTCATCGTCGGCCTCAACTCGGATGCCTCCACCCGCCGCCTCAAAGGCAAACAACGCCCCGTCAACGATCAGCAGGCCCGGGCCACCGTCATCGCCTCCCTGCTCATGGTAGACGCCGTCATCCTCTTCGAAGAAGATACCCCCCTCAACCTGATCACGGCCATGAACCCCGATGTGCTGGTTAAAGGCGGCGATTATACGCTCGACCAGATCGTCGGCGCCAAAGAAGTGATGGCCTCCGGCGGAAAGGTCGTGATCAACCCCATCGTGCCGGGCTTCTCGACAACGGGCATCATCGAAAAGATCTGTAAGTTATAAAATGAGCTCCCATATCTTAGTCATAGAAGACGAGCCGGCTGTAGCATCGGTTATCCGTAAAGCTCTCACAGAGGAGTCTTACGAAGTATCTGTTGCAATGGATGGCCAGTCTGCATGGGACCATATCAACCGCTTTGAATATGGGCTGGTGATCATGGATGTTATGATCCCGGGTGGCAATGGCATCGATCTCACCCGGAAAATACGCAAACAGGGGATCCATACTCCACTCTTAATGCTGACAGCCCTTGGTTCGGTTGACAATGTCGTCACCGGGCTGGATGCCGGCGCAGATGACTACCTGGCCAAACCTTTTAAAATAGCAGAGCTGCTCGCCAGGGTCCGCTCCCTGTTGAGACGACAGACCATCTCTCCCACCCCCACGACAAATGTTCTGGCATTCTCCGACATCGTCCTCAACCTCGATGAAAAGATTGCCCGGCGCAACGACCGGTCCATCGACCTTACCGCCACAGAGTTTCGCCTGCTCGAATACCTGATGCGTAATCCCCGGAAAGTCCTTTCCAGGATGGATATCCTTGAAAAAGTATGGGGATATGACTTCAACCTCAACACCAAAACGGTGGATGTCTATATCAATTACCTGCGCAAAAAGCTGGAAGACACCGGGACCAACCGGGTCATCCAGACCGTCGTAGGCATGGGTTATATTTTAAAAGAAACCTGACCCATGAAAATACAGCTCAAGATCACCCTTCTCTTCACCCTCCTGTGTCTCTCGGTCATCGTCATGCTCAGCACGGCGATTTGGTATTTCGCCAACGAAAAAGCATTCGAAGATTTTTATATCAGGCTCCAACTTCGGGCAGCGATCTCCTCCCGCATCAATTTCGATGTCAGCGACAGGAACCAGCGGGTCTATGAAGATCTGCGCAAACAGCACCTTCAGCGTCTTCCGGAAGAAGAGGAGTTCATCATCCGGGCAGACACTCTCGACCGGATCCGGACAAGTTCTTTATATAAGATCGCCGGCCCCCGTTTCTTTGAGGACCTCCGCCGGACGGGGAAAGCGGCTGCCCGCCAGAAGTTTCAATTCTATACCGGCATCGTCCATCAGGCACCGCAGGGAGAATATTTCATCATCGTTACGGCAGTACACAGTTTTGCCCAGAATTTTCTTTCAGGCCTGAAAACGATTCTCATCATCGTCTGCGTCGTGTCCGCTATCGTCCTGTTCAGTATCGGTCTTCTTTTCTCCCGGCAGGTGTTGTCCCCGATACGGAACATAGCCAAACGAATGACCCGCATCAGCGCCACATCCCTGCACGAACGGCTGGAAATCCCCGGTAAAGATGAGGTCTCCGCTCTGGCGACTACGTTCAACGACATGCTGTCCCGCCTGGAGACCGCCTTCGAGACCCAGAACAATTTCGTCAGCAATGCCTCTCATGAGCTCAATACACCATTGACAGCCATTATAGGCGAGGCCGACCTTGCCCTGCTCCGCCAGCGTACACCGGAAGAATACAACAGCTCCCTCCGGGTGATCCTGACCGAGGCGGAGAAATTGCAATCCATTACCCGCGGACTGCTCGAACTGGCTCAATCCGGCTTTTCTGGTAACCTTATCTACCAGGAAGTAGATGTGGAAGAGCTGGTCTACAACAGTCTTCGCGTTGCACACAACGTCTACCCGGAATCCGTCATCCATCTCGACCAAAGCCTTCAGCCCGGTAACAGAATAAGCCTTCACGGCAACGCACAGCTTTTCGAGCTTGCTATTTCCAACATTCTGCTCAACGCCTGCAAATACTCGGGCCAGAAATCCGTCACCTTCGCCGTGGCAGCCACCGGCAAAAATGTGATCTTTATCGTCTCCGATCACGGCATCGGCATACCACAGGACGAGATCCGGCATATCTTCGACCCCTTCTTCCGCGCCTCCAATGCAAAAAGGACATTGGGTTATGGCATAGGCCTGCCCCTGGCTCTCAATATCGTTCGACTCTACAAGGGCACTATCGACATCAGCTCAAAAGAGAATGTCGGCACAGAAGTGATCATCAAGCTCCCGCTATAACCCGCGCCCACTCCCAAGCGCCACGCACCCGTTCTTTCCATTTTCTTACCACCTTTTTACCTCATTCAAACTCCCCTCTCACCACTTTCTTACACCAGGATTGCATCTTGCCCTAAAATTTACAATCATGCAAAATAACTTATTACCAACCGATCTTTCCCTCACCTCCCTTTATCCCGTTCACGAAATATGCAAAAATGCAGCAGGTCATCCCTGTAACATTCACATCATCCACACGCTGAACATGCCTACCGGTATCGGCGACCTCCTGTTCCTTCAACAACGAAAACCTTACAACCAGGTCTCGCCCCAGTTCATGGAAGCATTGGATCTGTTAAGAAAAAAATACCCCGCCACCATCAACATCCTTTCCTTTGATTTTCTGTGGAGCAGCTCCCGTCTTTATCTGCGTCATTATATGGAATCCAGGTCTATCCGGCTGATCTATCTGCTCGGTGACTATGACTACAAACAACCTCTTCCCCAGTCGGTCAGTTGCATCAGGGCTCTGCAAAAGACAAAAATACCGGTCATCCCAATCGACAGGGTCTATCCCGGCGAATTCGGCACTCTCACAACCTTATTGTACAAAGAAAAATTACACGCATAACATGCTACTGAAAAAGAACATCCCCATCAAATACATCATCGGGAAAATAAAGACCGAACTGGCCCTCGTAAGCCTCTATACCATCGGCGTCGCTATTCTATATAAGGTCTTTCATTTTACCGACCTGGCGATACCCCTTGCAATCCCGATGATCATGGGTACCGTCATATCCCTCTTACTGGCCTTCAGGTCCAACCAGGCATACGATCGATGGTGGGAGGCCCGGACGATCTGGGGCGCGATAGTCAACGACAGCCGCACGCTTGCGCGACAGGTCAATTCCTTTATCCATATCCCCGAACAGGAGGAGCAAGCCCATTTTTTCCGGTCCCGTTTTATCAAAAGACAAATCGCCTGGTGCTACAGCCTCAGCCGCAGTCTCCGCGGCCAGGAAAGCACCTATGGTATAGAAAAATTCATCAGCCGCAGCGACATGCAGCACATCAAAAATTTCAACAATTCGCCCATGGCAATCGTAGAGATCCACGGCCAGGAGCTTCAAAAGGCGCTCCGTTCCGGCTTTATCAACGAATATCAGCAGGTGGCCATCGATACAACCCTGTCGCGGCTAACCGACGCCATGGGCAAATGCGAAAGGATCAAAAACACGATCTTTCCCGCAACCTACAGCCTGTATATTCACTTCTCCCTGTTATTCTTCTTCCTGCTGCTGCCCTTTGCCGTCGTCGACTTCTTCGGCTACATGTCCATACCCGTCGTCATGGCGATATCGGCCGTATTCTTCCTGATCGAGAAAATGGCGATACATCTGCAGGACCCCTTTGAGAACAAACCGACCGACACCCCGATGACGGCGATCTGCTTCAACATCGAGCGCGATCTAAAACAGCTGATCAGCGATACGCAGCATCATGCTGAAACAACAAAATCCAATAAGAATAAGTATTACGTTTTATAATAGATCGTCGATATATTATATTTCAGCTATTTTATATTTCTTAAATATAGCGCTTACAGGTATTTTATAGTGTTCAAAAACACTACGATCGCTATCAGCTGCCTGCCAATGTTTTTTCCAGGACTTTTTAAAATATTTATCGTGATCATTAATTATCATTATGTCCCTTATTAAAGAAATAAAATTATCGGTCTCAATGCCAAAATCTTGCAACTCTTGTAGTACAACTATTTGAATTCCGTCTGGCCCAGGATCAGTTCGAAAGAAATTTATTATCAATCATTTTAGTGGTAAGGGAAGGATAATAAATTAAGAAATGCCAGATAAATCATAAGCCAATCATCCATTTCCAAGCGGCCTTGACTAAGATATGAACGCCTTCTATTTCAAATTCTTCTTCTTCTTCTGCAGTTATTACCCATGCTTCTTTTGCTTGACAATAGACACAAGCCTTCAAAAGTCCTTTCATTTCTCTTTGCCTTGTACTCGGGTCGGTAAGAGACCAACTTATCTGCACTGGCAACGGGGTTTTTCCTTCGACATAAACAATAAAGTCGCATTCTCCAGAGCTATCGGAATAATAATAAATATTCTGATTATAAATATTTCCATACCTTCTATACAACTCTAGGAACAACATATTTTCTAAAAGCAATCCCTTATTCTGCCCATATTGTGCATTATTAGCGTTAAGAAGTCCATTATCCAGCCAATATATTTTTTTATCGGATTTTTCTCTTTTGCTATCCGAATAATCAAATCGGCTAACACGTTTGAATAAATAAGCATTCTCCGCCATATCCATTGCTTCATAGACACTGTTTATTCCTACGCTGAATTGATGCGCTTTTAAGTGATTGTAAAGACGTCTAATACTGATAGTCTTTCCAATACTTGACGCAGCTTGACGATAAAGATTGCGTAAATAGGAATAATTGGATAATTGATTGTATTCAATAATATCTCTAAGCAACATTGAATTATAATACTCTTGTAAATACGCAGTATGAATAATTTCCGAGGGCAGGTTTACCGTCTCCGGATATCCTCCTTCGATTATATATTGCAGGAAGGCCGCTATTGTCTTACTTTTTTCGACACCATGCAACGCGATCCTTATTCCTTTGAAATTACAATATTCAGTAAAAGACAGCGGCAGCAACTCCACCGCTATACTACGCCCCCGCATTACGGATTTAATCTCGGTATGTAAGACAGAGCTATTACTGCCAGTAAAAAATATTTTTTTTGATAATGTCTCGTTTATTCTGTTTAAAAAATGTTCCCATCCAGGCGCAGCCTGCACTTCATCGAAGAAAAACCAAGCCTGTTCAAGACTTCTGTCTGGATAGAGTTCCCTCCATGCCTGCAACAATAAATCCAGCTGTTGTGGTTCAAATTGAACACGCTCATCTTCAAAATTAAAATAGAGTATTTCCTCTGATGTTTTTCTTTGCTTTTTAAGCTCTTCTATTGCCAACAACATTGCAGAAGTTTTTCCAACTCTTCTGGGTCCAATAATGGCTTGTATTTTGTTTAATTCCAGCGATATCCCTGTATTTCGGGACTTTAAATTTTTGACAAGTTTCCCTTCCTGATTGTCAGCAAGAATATCTTTAATAATATCTTTCATAGAAAGACAAATATACGAAAATCATCTCTACAAGAAAGACGAATAAATCAAAAGGGAATTATGGACAAACTATCCATGATACATCCGCTCCACCTCCTGGACGATCACCTCGATCCCCTGGTCATCCCCTTTGGGGTCATAGGGCTGCTTAAGGTTGCTGCTAAAGAAGAAAGCCACGGTTTGATAAAATCGGGCCGTAAAACCACCCTTGTAGTCCTTGATGATATTGTAACAATTGTTCCCCGTCTGGCGATTGATCAGCTTCATCAGGATCTTTCCCTGGTAGATCGACATCTGTTCCAGCGGAGCGGTAAACTCCTTTTTCAGCTCCTTTTCCCTCGTAGCGACATAAGCCTTCCTCTCCCCCTCTGTATTCAGCAGGGCCAGCTTCGAATTGATATCATTCATGATGATCCCCGCACGACGCGCATAGGGATAGGTGACATAAACCGCATTACGCAAACGCGTCCATTCCTCCATCCGGCGCCGCATGGCAGGCGTCATCGGAGCCCGCACCCAGGTATATTCAATGGTATTGGCAGGTATCAACTCCCCGCCATAGACTTTCGCCGGCACAGGTATGGTATCATTAGGGCCAAGCACCGGAAGAGGTATGTCCGGATCGATAGGAGGAAGACGGGTCGTATCGGTCTTTGGCGCGGGCTGCCCTGACCCTTGCGGCTGCGCGGAAGCACCCACTACAGTTACCAAAGGCACGATGAGAGAAAGCAACAGATATTTCCTGAAAAAAGGGCGCATACCAGGTTGTAAGTTACAAAAAACCTTCTTTATTAGGTAATTTGCGCCTGGGGCTTCGTCCAAAAATAACCCCGCGCAAATTACGTCTAATGTCGGGCCTTCGGCCAGCCGGACCGTGTCCGGTTTTGCGCCCAACAAGGCCAAGGTAACCCAACCTCACCATCGCCTGAAAACCAACCCCTTGTCTCAATCAAATTCCCAATCGCGCCGCAATCCTACCTAAACCTTCGCCAACCGGCCCTGGCGCCTGCGCCATACTATACTCATCACAAACCCGGTGATCATAATGATCGTCCCGATCCACAACAAATTGATCTGGGGAAACTCCAGCACCTTCAAAGCAATAAAAGGCACCATATTCGACGACTCCTTCAACCCCAGCTCGATCTTGCGATCCTCCGCCACCCGGTTGAACCGGATAGCCAGATCCTGGGTGAATACCGTATCATTTATAAACTGCGGTGCATTGTCTTTCAGATAAAAAACCGGATAGGCCGTCGACCGCGTGCTGTCCTGACTCACAACCGTAACCTTCGCCATCAGCGCAGTATCATTCGGACCAAAATGATACTTGCCATTATTCGGATTGATCACTACAGAATCCAGGATCACAAAACCTTTGGAATAATAGACCGTATCCTTCATCGCCAGCACCGACGGTCTGAACGTCACCGTATCATCCACATGATCCCGGCTATAGGCGTTGATATAAGTAAAGATATCCTTGCTCCAGTAATGCCGGCTGTCCGGATTAGGAGCTGCCCCTTCCGCCCCTTTCGTATTCTTGATAAAGTATGGATAGAGATCGAATTGCTCCGACCCGTCCTTCTTATCGAAATGGATCTGGAAATAGTTGACCTGGTGCGCGTCGACAGAGTCATTCCGGACATAGGTGGCCCAGTACTTACCCATATCGGTTTTCGTACCCTTCAAAAGAGTAAGGTTCTCCATCGGGTCCTGTTTCGTCGCCGGATCAAAGTTGAGATTGATCCCCGTCGTATTGATGGACAGCACCTGCTTCTTCGCCGAAGACAACAGTATGCCTACCAACATCAGCCCAAACCCAACGTGCGCCACGGCAGAGCCCGCCGCCTTCAGCTTCCCGCTGAGCCCGACACGGATATAGGTGAGATTGGCCACCACCGCATAGATCGCAGCAAACAAGCCCAGGTGTATCGCCCCGAGGAAACCAGCGCCATATTTATCATAGTGGATCCCGCCAAAAACGCTCACCAGAACCGAGATGGTCAGCGCGACCGCCGTAGGCAGCCATATCTTCTTTAGCAAATGATCCCGGGTAGTACCCTTATATTTCAGATACTGCGTCACGGCAGTAAACAGCCCAAGCAGGATAGCGATAAAGATTTCGATCCGGTTATAGGAAAATGTCGGATCGTCCCCCGTCGATACTTTCTTGTCCTTCGCCAGCATCAGGTTTATCACCGGCAGGGACGTGGAAATGATCACAAACATCGCCGAAAGAAACAGCACCAGCGACCCGATAAACATCCAGAACTCACGGCTATCCGTAGCCTCCTCCCTGACAATATGCGGGATCTTTTTATATCGGGCTATGAACAGGACATAAGCCGGCACCAAAAAGACGAGCACAAACATAGCCAGCTGCACATTCATCCCCGACTCCACAAAAGCATGCACCGACAAATCTCCTAAAATACCGCTGCGCGTCAGGAACGTCTCATAAAGGACCAGCAAAAATTGCGTGATCAGAAAGAAATAAGTGGCTCTTAACGAATGGCCGGTCGCATTATAAACGACCTGCGTATGTAACCCCGCGACTATCACCAGCCAGGGCACCATCGACGCATTCTCCACCGGGTCCCAGTTCCAGAAACCGCCAAAACTCAGTGACTCATACGCCCAGGCCGCCCCCATCATGACACCCAGCCCCAGCATACAGCCGGAGAACAACGTCCAGGGCAGCGCCACACGCGTCCATTCACCATACTGTTTCTTCCAAAGCCCCGCGATCGCATACGCAAAGGGAACAACCGTAGAAGAAAAACCAAGGAACAATATCGGCGGATGTATCACCATCCAATAGTTCTGCAGTAAGGCATTCAGCCCCTGCCCATCCTGCATCTGCGGGATGCTCAGATAATCGGGCCGCTGAAAGATAGGCGCCCGCGAAGCAAATTCCGTCTGCCGGACAAGTATAAACGGATTAAAGCCAACCTTATTCCCAAAGAAATACAATCCGATGATCATGGTCGCCAGACAAAGCTGCGTAAAGCTGATCACCGTCAGCACCGGGTTTTCCCATTTACCCGCCTTGCGCATCAGGATCAGACCAAGAACGCCAACCCAGAAGTTCCAAAGCAGAAAACTGCCTTCCTGCGCTTCCCAGATACAGGCCAGCAGGTATTGAGGCGTCAGCGACCGGCTGGAATGTTCCCAGGCGATATTATATTCAAAAAGACGGGCCCGGATGATAAAGATGATGGTGATGAATACGCCGATTACCGAGACGGCGTCAAGCAGAAAGGCGATACGCCCCATCCGCCGCCAGCTGTTCTCCTCGTCGGGAGTTTTGGCATTCGTCGCCTTGAAATAAGCGATCATGGCGACAAAGGAGGCGGCAAAAGAAAGAACAACAAGGAAATGCCCTATGTGTCCGGGCAAAAGATGTTCGCCAATGTATTCCATACCGTATATTAATTTTGGCTAAGAGCCTTTTGTGCAGTGTTGGGATCGTCCTTGTACTTGGAAGGACATTTTAGAAGGATGCCATCTTTCCGGGTGATCTCGAATACATCGCCATTCATTTTTCCCTTGAGCGTGATGCGTTCGGCCTTTTCCAGGTCATATGGCTTTTCGAAATGATACACCACCTTGGCGAGATTGCCAAGGGTATCAGTGATATGAAAGCTGAGATAGTTGGGATCCTTCGCCGGATTGTATTCGATCGGCTGCCGGGTGTCGATATGCGCGATAATGGTCACGGTCTTACCGGCTTTCTGACGGGCGGAGGCGATGGTCTCATACGTAGTCAGGTCACTCATAAAGCTGATGAGGACGGCTATGGATATTGCAATGAGAACCAATACGACAATGTGGAGTTTCTTCATAACAGGGGGCAAAGTTAGGCCAAAAAGCCTAACACCCCCCATAGAAAAAAGTTATTACACAAGCGGCATTTATCTATAAGTTGCCTATACTTTCTTAAACACCACGATCCCATTGTGTCCCCCAAACCCAAACGTATTGCTCATAGCCACTTTCACGGGGTATTTCTTCGCCTCCCCCAGCAATATATTCAGCCCCGCCGGGATAGCCGGGTCCAGATTTTTGGTATTTATCGTCGGCGGGATGATCCCATCCCGGATACTCATCAGACAGGCAATTGCCTCGATAGCGCCCGCAGCACCCAATAAATGCCCGGTCATCGACTTGGTCGCGCTGATCGTCATTTTTCCAGGCGCAGTACCAAAAAGCCGGGAGACAGCATTCACCTCGCTCAGGTCGCCAACCGGGGTCGAAGTAGCATGTACATTAAGGTAGTCTACATCCTCTTTATTAAGACCCGCATCCTTCAGCGCATCCTGCATCGCCCTCAGCGCCCCTAGTCCTTCGGGATGGGTTGACGTCATATGATAGGCATCGGCCGTCATCGCAGCCCCGGCCAGTTCTGCATAGATGGTTGCTCCGCGGGCCCTGGCATGTTCGTATTCCTCCAGGATCAGCGCCCCTGCACCTTCTCCCATTACAAACCCGTCCCGGTCGACGTCAAAGGGGCGGGATGCATGCGTCGGATCGTCATTTCTCGTCGACATAGCCTTCATCGACGTAAATCCGCCGACAGAAGCCGCCGTGATAGGCGCTTCCGACCCGCCGGCAACGATCACCTTCGCCTTGCCCAGCCGGACATAGGTCATCGCATCCATAAAGGCGGTATTCGAAGTCGAACAGGCCGACACCGTCGTATAGTTGATGCCCATCAGACCATATTTAATGGAGATCATCCCCGAAGCCATATTGGCGATTAGCTTCGGCACAAAGAAAGGACTGAAACGTGGGGTCTGGTCGCCCAGCGCATATTCCTTTACCTGCTCTTCAAAGGTCTCCATCCCGCCCTGGCCCGAGCCCCAGATAACCCCCGTATCAAAGGGGTCCATACTTGAAAAGTTAAGCCCGGAGTCCTTTATAGCCTGGTCGGCCGCCACAAGGGCATATTGTGTGAACAGGTCGGTACGCTTTAGCTCGCTACGGTCGAGGATCCCGGTGGCGTCGAAATTCTTCACCTCGCAGGCAAAACGAGTCTTGAATGCGCTGGCGTCGAAATGTGTGATCGGCCCCGCGCCGCTATCACCTGCCACTAACCGCGACCAAAAGGTGGCAGGATCATTTCCCAGCGGCGTGATCGCACCAATACCTGTAACAACTACTCTTTTCATATTATATGTTTCTTTCCAGTTTGTTCATGTTTCTCCAAGCACTAAAAAGCCCAATACCCAGCAATAACTGATCCATAACCCGCCAGTAACCGACTTCTATCAGGCACAAGCCCATCTCTTTCCCCTAAAAGGCCACCAAAGGTATCGTAATCCGGTGTAAGTGAGCCATTCCTCAATAACTTGTTTATGCGCCGGCGCAAGTTACTTACTTGCGAGTAAGTGGCCAAATCTTAAAGTTATAACATCATTTTTTATCCCGTATTTTGTCATGTGTGCATACTACACTAACTTGCGCTGCGTTCCAAAAGAGGATACTCCACGACCATGACAGATTTATCGCAATTTGACTCCAACGGACCCAGCAATCCCAAAAATAATATCTTCGGTTTACCCTTTACTGAAGATGATGCCCGCCTTGTGATCTTACCCATACCCTGGGAGGTTACAGTAAGTTATGGCGCCGGAACTTCCAGGAGCTGTGAGCACGTTTTTCACGCCAGCATGCAGGTAGACCTTCACGACGCCGAAACAGGCGACGCCTGGAAACAGGGGCTCTATATGCGGCAGCCGGACAAGAAGATCCTGATGAAAAGCGACTACCTGCGTAAAGAAGCCGAACTCTATATCAACTTCACCTCCAAAGGTGAGATCCTCGAGAAGAACAGCTTCATGTGCAAGTCCCTCAAGGAGATCAACGAAGGCAGCGCCAATCTCAATAAATGGGTTTACGAACAGACCAAGACCCTGCTCGACAACGGCAAACTGGTCGCAGTACTCGGCGGAGACCATAGCACCCCTTTGGGATATTATAAGGCCATAGCCGAGAAACACGGTGACTTCGGTATTCTCCAGATCGACGCCCACTGCGATCTCCGGAAGTCTTACGAAAGTTTTGTGTATAGCCACGCCAGCGTTATGTACAACGCCCTCCAGGAGATCCCGCAGCTTAAACGCCTCGTACAGGTAGGCGTCCGCGACTACTCCTCCGGAGAATGGGAATACATCCAGAACAGCAACTACCAGGTCATTACCTATTTTGATAAGGATATAAAGGAACGTGCGTACGAAGGCCAAAGCTGGAAACAGATCGCCGAAGAGATCGTCAGCCATCTCCCCGAAAAGGTCTACATCAGCTTTGACATAGACGGCCTCGACCCCAAGCTCTGCCCGAATACCGGTACTCCCGTACCCGGCGGCTTCGAGACCGAACAGATCTTCTACCTCATCCGCCGCATCATCCAGAGCGGCCGGCAGTTCATCGGCTTCGACCTGGTCGAGATCGGCGTCGGAGATACTGACTGGGATTCCAATGTCGGATCACGCGTCTTATGGAAATTGAGTAACTTGCTCGTTGCAAGCAATTCCTGATACCATTCATGCGCTACCCATACCTGGTTATTCTCAAAAAGGAAAGCGAACGGGCCACCGATCGGCTTAGTTTCCTGCTTTGCCTTTTCTCGGTGATGTCCTTTTTATATTTCTCCGTTCGCACTGAACATCTTTATTTTTTTTTAGTGCCCCTCATAATTATCGCCGGCCTCATCCTTAACCTTATCCGGCGCCGCCGCAAACAAGTCCGCTATCGCCCCCTGCTCCTTCTCTCAGCCGTAGGCTGGATCGCCATGACCCCCATACCCTGGATAGCAGCAGTCTTCTTTATCCTGTTTTTCCTCGAACATCAGACGAAACGCCCCCTCGAAATAGGCTTCGACCAGGACCGCGTTGTCATCAACTCCCTCATACGGAGAACCTATGCCTGGACCGATTTCAACAATGTAGTCCTGAAAGACGGCCTCCTGACCCTCGATTTTAAAAACAACAAGCTCTTCCAAAAAGAGGTCGCAGACGATGAGGATGAAGATGATGCAGATGAAGAAGAATTTAATATGTACTGCCGCCAATGCCTGTCTGGCGCAGCCGCTGCGCAGCTTCCCGCATGAGTCGGCGCCCTTCCAACATTACGTTAAAATTTGGCCAACAGTCTATGGAAAAATTCAGTTTTTGTATCTTAGAAAAAACTGCTTCTTATGGATTCCATCTCCCTCCCCGTCGTTGCCCCCGCATTCGAACGGCTCAAACGTAGCGGCACCTGGCTCCATCTGACCGCCGGCGTCCTGATCCTTACCCATGCCGTCAGCCACTTCCGCGGCGAAGAGTCCCATACCCTTTATTTCTGGTGCCAGCTGATCATTTCCCTCGATATCTTCCTTTTAGTCCTTGCCGGCAAAGATATCCTCCGCCAGCTGCCAAAGGTCAACCTCTTCTTTCGGCTCGTAGAAGCCATCTTCTTCCTCGGCATCGGTACGCTGATGTTGCTCCGGGGCCATACCGCCATAGGAATCATCCACCTGGCTCTGAGCATTGGCTATATTTATCTTTTCTATTGCGAGAAACGGTTCCGATCCGAAGAGCTGCTTTCCTTCCATCATACCGGCATCACCATCCCCGGCCTGCCCGAAAGTCGTTTTTTACTGTGGTCCCACGTCAATGCCGTCGAAACCTTTTATGACTCCATTCATATCTCCACCTCCCAAAAGGAAAACCTCGTCTTCGACCTTCGGACAAACCTCGAATTTGGCCAGGTTGAACACATCCAGCAATTCTGCCGGTTCTACCTTGGAGTATAGCCCTCCGCGCTGCAACCAGCCCCGCGAGCTGTCACCAAAACCGGCTCACCGGCGCCAAAACCGCCCGCCCGGCACGCCGAAACCAAGCAAAATCCGTAAATTTGCGGATGCTAAAGGAGTCACCATTTATCCTCTACTCCGACGGGAAGGGGAACATTTTCGAAGATACCTCACTCTATGTCACCGGCCGCAGCGGCTGGGACGCCATCCCCGTCCCCACGGAAGACTGGATCGAATTGCCCGATGGCGGCTCCCTCTACGAACTGCCCGGCAGACGTGGCATCGGCATCGACGTCCTCTCCGGTGAGATGAGGCTCTGCGAAAAAGGCTGGGCCGTGGCTGCCTTTATCCCCCCTGCACATACCGGCCTCTACCTGGCCGCCTATGAAACAGGGCCCGACGCCCCTACTCTTCCCCTCTTCTGTTATACAGCCGCAGGCTGGTCCGACGACAAATTCTTCGTACCCGCCGTTCGAATCGAACAGGATATCCGGCAGGACTGCGAAGGATATGACTGGGATATTATCAACCAGGGAGTGGAACAGATCCTGAAAGCCTACCCCCAAAACCGGTTAATAAAACATCTGGCAGAGAACTGCTGTCTCACCTATCACTGCCCCGCCGCCCGCAATTATTTTATGGGCCGCTGGGAATGCCCGATCCCTACCTCACCGGCCTGTAATGCCAACTGTATCGGGTGCATCTCCTTCCAGCCACAGGAAGAGACGATCCCCTCGACCCAGGACCGCCTCAGCTTCAAGCCGATGGCCGAAGAGATCGTTGAGTTCACCGTCCCCCACCTGCAAACCGCGCCCTTCCCCATCGTCAGCTTTGGCCAGGGTTGTGAAGGCGAACCCTTATTGATGTGGGAGACCATCCGCGAGTCCATTGTAGAAATGCGCAAACATACCGATCGCGGCAGCATCAACATCAATACCAACGGGAGCAAACCCGCCGCAGTAAAGATCCTCTGTGAAGCAGGACTGGACAGCATCCGCGTCAGCCTCAACTCCGCCCGCGCGGCCGTATACACCGCTTACTACCGCCCCAACAATTATACCTTCGATGACATCGTCGAAAGCCTGAAGGTCGTTCGCAGCTATGGCGGCTGGGCCAGTATCAACTATTTTGTTTTCCCCGGAATGACTGACAGCGTGGAAGAATATGAAGCCCTGCGCAAACTCATCCGCGAGACAGACCTGACCATGATCCAATGGCGGAATTTCAACATCGATCCCGACTGGTATATGGGTAAGATCGGCGTCGCGGAAACTGGAGAGTTCATGGGAATAAAACAACTAATGGAATTGATCCACGAAGAGTTCCCCAACGTCAAATTCGGATACTTCAATCCGCCGATCGAACGTATCCGCGGTCAATATGAAGCCGACTTTGCTCATCACTAGATCGATACCCTCAATTCAGCCTTGCATGCAAAAGATCATCATCGTCGGAGCAACTTCGGGTATCGGTCGGGAGCTGGCAAGACTTTATGCCGGCAACGGTGACCTCGTCGGAGCCACCGGACGCCGGAACGAATTGTTGTATACTCTTCAGCTGGAATATCCCAACCACATCGTCACCGAATGCTTTGACGTTACAGCCCCAGAAGCAACCCGGCACCTCGATTCGCTGATAGCCAAACTCGGCGGCCTCGATCTCCTCATTTATAATTCCGGATGGGGCGATCTGACAGAGAACCTCGACTACAAGATAGACAAGAACACCGTCGATATCAATGTCAATGGTTTCCTCGAAGTCATCCATTTCGGCTGGTCTTATTTTATCAAACAGGGACACGGCCACTTAGCCACCACCTCTTCCATAGCCTCCATCCGGGGCAACCGCCATTCTCCCGCCTACAGCGCAGGCAAGGCCTTTCAAAGCATCTACTTCGAAGGCCTGCACATCAAAACGTTAAAAATGGGGATTCCTCTCTACACCACCGATATCCAGCCGGGTTTTGTCAATACCAACATGGCCAAAGGCCCCCGCTTTTGGGTCTCCTCACCCCAAAAAGCCGCCCGGCAAATAAAACAGGCCATAGCCCGCCGCCGCTGGCGTGTCTACATAACAAAAAGATGGTGGCTCGTCGCAAAGGTCTTCAAATGGGTCCCGGGGTGGATCTATCACCGGATAGGGTGAACATCACACTCTCTAAACAGACATAATTAATGCTTTTGAAGAATTAGTATCTTACATAAAATACAAACTATATGAAGATCAAGGGTTCTAAAGGTGGGGATGCTCCAATTAAATAAGAATCACACTAAACACAATCAATTAAAAATCAATTAATTATAAAATCAAATTGTAGCTTTAAAATTGTAGTACAACTTTTCACACTTATTGTAGAATTATTCTACAAATTTGTAAAATGCGAATAGTAAAACTTCAATTAAAAAATTTTAAACGTTTTACAGATTTAACTATTGATTCGGTTCCCAAAGAAGCCAAGTTAGTTTTGTTAATTGGGTCAAATGGGTCGGGAAAATCTTCTGTTTTTGATGCGTTTAGTAGTCTTGCTAAATATACAAGTACTCCGATTGAAGACTCCTATTATTTAAAGAATGGTATGGAATCGGCGATTCTTATACAATTTGAAGATGGGAATAATATAAGCTCAGTTAATAATGGCAAGGAATTCAGAGGTATTCAACCATTCAAATTCATTGGAAGGAGCAGTATTCGCATTGTTCCAAGGATTTCGAACAGAGGTAGTTCGGACACAATAACAAACAATCTAGATGAGCCTCCAACCTTTATAGATCAGGATAGCCGTTTTAATAACGACGTTTCCATGTACATGCAACAAATCGATAATGCATTACGTGAACCGGTATTCAGCGGCAAGTCAGCAGATACTTTGAAAATATTTCAGGACTTTATCCATCCTCTAAACAATTCACTGTTAAATATATTTGGAGGGGATGCCACTACTACCATCCAAATTGCTGAATTTCAAAACTCAACTGCATCCAATAGTGGTAAATTAATTTTCAGAAAAGGGAATTCCAAAATCAACTATGACCTGCTTAGCCATGGAGAAAAACAAGTTGTAATCCTCCTGCTCAATTTCATCGTTCGCAAAGAACAATATCAGGATGCAATTATTTACATTGACGAAATGGATTGTCATTTAAACACAGCTCTGCAATCCAAACTGCTCGACGAAATTGTCAATGTCTGGATACCCGACAACGCTCAACTATGGACAGCTTCACACGCCTTGGGTTTCATTGACTTCGCCAGGCATGCTGACAATGCAGCAATCATCGACTTGAATCTCCTAAACTTTGATGTCCCTCAAACTATCCTTCCCCAGCCTAAAAACAGTCTGGAGGTATATGACATCGCCGTACCAAAAGATACTATTCGAAATATACTTAAAGGATATAAACTAGTAACCGTTGAAAATCAAAACGATCAATATTACAACGCTGCTTTAGGAGAAAAAGGATATCTATTCCTCCCAGCCAGTAATAACAGGGAAGTTTTTCTCACCGTAAAAGGCGATCCAAATATGATGGGTCTTCGGGACCGAGATTATCTTAGATCTGATGAAATAAAAATTATTAAGGATAAATTTCCCAATTTTAAAATACTTCATTATTACGCCTTCGAGAATTACATTTATCATCCTGATAATCTTCAGGAATTGCAATGGAAATTCTATAATAGAACCGATTACATCAATGAAATAGTTCAGGAAAAAACAAAAAGGCTAATAACCATCGTCGATGAAATTGCAACGGCCCGCCAAACTTATGTTGAATTCAAGGAAGGCATCAAAAATGACGATAAGAGAGAGCAAATAATTGAAGCCTTGCAGAACGATGAATTGGAAATATTTTACCCATACTTCAACATGAAGAAACATTATTCGAAAAGATATTTGCAACAATTTACTTATCAGATCAGGGATTTAGTACAAACTGCCTGGTTTAAGCAGCAGGTTGAAGATATATTAAAAAAATAGGGCATAAATGGCCGACCGACAATAATTTTGGCACTTGTCTTGCAATGAGTTATAAAAAAGAAGGATTTGGTATGAAAAAGTCTCAACTTGTCGCACTGACAACCCTCGCCGCAGCAGCAGCCGTAACAGCCATTTACCTGGTCAGAAGGAAAAAACACCACAAAAGACTCGTCGCAGTTTCCAACGCCGGATATGAAATGGCCTATGATATCCACTTTCCCGTAAAGTATAAGTCGGCAAAATAAATGTTAAACCTCCGGGCGTTACATCCCAACTGGCAATTCAGCTGAATTTCTTGCGTTTATACCCCGATAAAGCGGTAAATTCGCCACAAGAATCGTATGTCTATGGCAGATCATTTCGAGTCTCAAAAGAATTGGAAGGCTTCGGGTTATACTGCAGTCATTTGCGCGGGGCTCGTTGTCCTGTTCTTCATCATCAGCTGGACACAACCCGTGGAGCTGCCCCCGGTTATAGAGGAAGGCATTGAGGTCAACCTCGGCAACAGCGATAAGGGACTGGGCAACAATCAGCCCTATCTGCCCGGCCAGCCCTCGGCCGAGGAAAAAGAAAAATATACCCCGCCCAAACAGGCCGCTGTTGAAAAAGAGGCGGTAAAAGACGTCGAAACGGACGACAACAACAAGGAAGACGCTCCCGTAGTAAAAAAGCCCCCCGTTATAAAACCAAAGGCGACAAAAATACCAGACAAAGAGATCGTTAGGACTCCCGCCAAACCGGTAAAAAAACCGGAGACAACACCCACTCCGCCAAAACCACGCCCCAAAGCCGTCTTTCATGGCGTCAACGGAACGGGCACAGGTGGTAATGGCGCCGACGACTACAAACCCGGCGGCAACCAGGGCATTGCAGGGGGACATGGCGACCAGGGCGCTCCGGGCGGCGATCCCAATTCCACCAATTATACCGGTGGCGGACATGGCAATTCCGGCGTAGCCATTTCACGCGGTCTATCGGGCAGACATATCACCGGCACCCCATCCTTTACCGATGACTTTAATGAGAACGCAAAGGTCGCCGTTGACGTCCATGTCGATGCCAACGGGAATGTCACAGATGCTGACTACCAGCCTCGCGGTTCCACTACTTCAGCCGGCAACATGAAAGCCATCGCCATCGCCAAAGCCAAAAAAGTCAAATTCAACAGTGGCAGCGAGGAAAGCGTAGGTACGCTGATCTTCAATTTCAAGGTGCACAATTAACAGCCACCTGCGCAAAATCACAAGCCCGATTTTTATGGACTACCCCCAGACACTCGAATACCTTTTCAATAAGCTCCCGATGTACAGCCGCATCGGAGCCGCAGCCTATCGCAGGGACCTTACCAATACCATAGAGCTCACGGATGCACTCGGCAACCCCGAACAAAGGCTACGCACCGTCCACGTAGCAGGCACAAACGGAAAAGGCTCTACCAGCCACATGCTGGCAGCCATCTTCCAGGAAGCAGGTTATAAAACAGGACTCTATACCTCCCCTCATCTAAAAGACTTTCGCGAACGCATCCGCGTCAACGGAGAAATGATCAGGGAAGATTTCGTCACGGACTTCGTTCAAAGGGTCCAGCCCTTGTCCGAAAAAATAGATCCCTCTTTCTTCGAGATCACCGTCGTCATGGCCTTTGATTACTTCGTACAGGAAAAAGTTGACATCGCGATCATAGAGGTAGGTCTCGGCGGACGACTCGACAGCACCAATATCATTACCCCCGACCTGTCCGTCATCACCAATATCGGTTATGACCACATGCAGTTCCTCGGAGACACATTGCCCGCCATCGCATTTGAAAAAGCGGGCATCATAAAAAAAGGGGTCCCTGTAGTAGTGGGGCAGCACGATCAGGAGACGGCACCCATCTTCCGGCAACGGGCAGCCGAAGAAGAAACCCGGCTTATTTTTGCCGACCAGCAGCGATGGGTATCCGACTGGAAATACCAGCGCCATACATTGGTGGTGGAAACGACTACCTCCCCCATCGCAGACGACAAGGAATATTACACCCTCGACCTGACAGGCATCTACCAGGTAAAGAATCTTATTACGGTTTTGGAGTCCATACACATCCTGCGCAGCCTGGGATGGAAGCTGCCTCAGCAGGTCGTTGAAAAAGCGCTAAAGCATGTAAAACGTCTGACAGGACTACATGGCCGCTGGGAGATCATCCACGAATACCCCGATATCGTTCTCGACGTGGCACACAACGAAGACGGCATTCGTCAGCTGGTAAGACAGATCGAGGTCACAGACCACGAAGAGCTGCATATCATTCTCGGCATGGTAAAGGACAAGGCCATCGACAAAGTCCTGGAGCTTCTGCCCCGGCAGGCTACTTACTATTTCACAAAAGCGCAGATCCCCCGCGCCCTGGCCGAAGACGAGCTCGCCCAGCAGGCATCCGCAACAGGTTTAAAAGGTCATGCCTACCCTACCGTAGCACAGGCGCTTACCGCCGCCAAAACGCATGCCCGTGACCGCGATCTCATCATAGTCTGTGGAAGCGTTTTTGTCGTGGCGGAAGTGTAAGCAGGCACACCCCAGTCGCCTCAACATTTACTCCGTCCTCAAATTCCCCACCGGGTTCGCTCTCGCCGACCGCATCGCCTGCAACCCTATCGTCACAAACGCAATAAACAAAGCCACCCCCGCCGTCAGCACAAACACCATCCACCCGATATCAATACGATAAGCAAAATCCCTTAACCAGCGATTCATGACCAGCCAGGCCATCGGCGAAGCGATCAGGGAAGACAGCAGCACAAGCCGCAAAAACCCACCCGTCAGCAATCGCACGATCTCCACCGTCGAAGCACCCAATATCTTCCGGATGCCAATCTCCTTGACCCTGTTGGCAGCCGCCAGCGCAGCCAGACCAAAAAGCCCCAGACAGGCCAAAAAGATCGAGATGCCACCAGCACAAGCGACAATGCTGCCCCAGCGTGCTTCTGACTTATAGAACCGGTCCAGGTTCTCGTCAAGGAAACTATACCGCAGCGGTATCTCCGGAGCGATCTTCTTCCACGCACCACTGATGTCGGCAATGGCCCGGGTAGGATCTCCCCCCGCCAGACGAACAAAATAATGGTTGGGCGTAAATTGCGCATCTATCATAAAGGCCTGCGCCCGGACCTCTCTATTCAACGGTTCGAAATTAAAATTCTTTGTCACCCCGATGATAGTTCTATACCCATCCCTGCCGGCCTTGCAGCGTAACCCAATAGCCTCGGGGGGTGTCAGACCAAGCGTATTCTTCACAAGGGCCTCATTGACGATCATGGAACTCACCGTGTCTGCCGTTATGGCCGGATCGAAATTACGTCCCGCCAGAAGCTGTACCCCCATCACCGGGATAAAATGCGCATCCACAGGATATAAAATAACAGTGGCCTTCTTCCCGTCAAAATCAAACATAGAACCCATCTCACCCTGCCCCTCACCCAGTCCGACGGCAGAAGCCGTGATCCCTTTGATCTGGCGGTCGGACTGCAGCAGCTGCCGGAATAGCAAATAACTTTCCGCTTTGTTTGCATCACTCCCATCGACCACGATCGTGTTCTCTTTTATCAGCCCCAGATCTTTATGCCGCATAAAACTAACCTGCCTCAATATGATTATCGTTCCGATGATCAATCCGATAGATAGCACGAACTGCAACGTCACCAGACTGCGGGTAAACAGATTGGAACCACCCAGCCTGATCTTTGTTTTTAGCACATCCACCGGATTAAAACCAGACAATACCAATGCCGGGTAAGAACCAGCAAGCAGCCCTACCAGCAGTGTCAATCCACACAACATCCAGATCAGTTCGGGGAACCGGCTAAAAGAAAAGTTCAGCTCCCGCCCAGCCAGCTGACTAAACCACGGCAGCAGCGTATAAGCCAGCAGACAGCCAAGAATGGTCGACAGCACGCTTAACAAAACAGACTCCGTAAGGAACTGAACGATCAGCTGCCGCTTCAGACCACCCACAACCCGGCGTACTCCCACCTCCTTGGCCCTTCTCGCACTGCGGGCAATAGCCAGCGTTGTAAAATTGATTGAAGCGATCAGGACAATGCCGCCGGCGATGGCCAGCAGGATCCAGATATTTTTGGGATCGGTTGTTCTCCCCGGTCCTTCGTCCATGTTTGTCAGCGTATGCAGCTCACGCAAGGAGTGCAGAGCAAAAGTCGCCGTTGTTTTTTTCTTTGCCCGATAGTCCGCGGCTTCTTCGGGATAATGCCTCAGCCTAAACTGCAGGAGCCTGCCCGGTTCATTCATCAACCGGCTGTCGGGTCGCAACAACACATAGGTATTGTCTCCATACGTCTGATGCCAGTTATCCGCAGCTTCCTGACGGCTGCTATTTGCCAGCAGATAATCATAGCTGCCCAGAATATCAAAGGAGACGTTGCTGTTCGCCGGGATGTCTTCGGCAACAGCAGCCACGGTAAAAACCTTCCAGCTTGTATCCATCTTTACAGAGATCGTCTTGCCTACGACGTCCCAGGCGCCAAACAGCTGCAAGGCCCTTGACCGGGTCAGCACGATATTACCGGGCTCCCTCAACGCATCATCCTTACCCGCCAGCAACGGAAAAGAAAATACTGAAAGATACTTAGGATCGGCAAAACTCATCGACTGCCGGAAGACCTTACCGTCAACCCTCACGATATGCTTCCCGGAAGAACTATGCCGTACCGCCTCTATTACATCAGGAAATTCTTTCTTCATCGCAGGCCCCAGCGGCGTGAACAGACCGGCATCCCCTATCTGCGACCCGTCATCCCTCGTATAGATCGCGTCAACCCGAAAAATATGCTCCGCATTGGCCCTGAAACGGTCATAGCTAAATTCGTTCACCGCAAAAAGCAGGATCAGGCTGAAACAAGCCAGACCAATCGAAAGCCCGGAAATATTTATGAATGTCAATACTTTTTGCCGGCCTAAATTGCGGAGGGCAATGCGAATATAGTGTTTCAGCATGTGGCTGTTTTTTGGGGATAACACGCCAATGAAAATGCCGGTTTGATATCCAACTGACAATCAAGCACAAACGCCTCTACCAACAACAGGAACTGTCCGCTTATGATACACCACCTGTACGAACTCATTCGTAAAATCCTAATAGCTCATATGTCCCAGCTTGTTCAGGGCATAGAACAGCGCCGTCACATGCATACTCTGAACGATCCCATTGTCGCGCAGCAGCTGCTTCAGCTCCTCATAGGTATACAGGTAGACTTCGATCTCCTCATTAAAATCCAAATGCTGCTTTTCAGTGAGCTTCCCACCCGTAGCCAGGTAAAAATGCGCCCAGTTATTATTCGTCGATGGATTCGCCGAGGTCTTCCCGAGATATTCGACATGGGCAAACGTATACCCTGTCTCTTCCAGCAGCTCCCGTCGTACGGCCACTTCCAGCGAAGCATCGGTATCGTCGACACAGCCGCCGGGCAGCTCATAGTCCGTTATTCCCAGCGCATGCCGGTACTGCCTTTCGAGAATGAACCGCCCGTCCTCCGTCAGCGCGACGGCTATTACCCAGGTAGGAAATTCATAAACATAATACGGTTTGATGATCTTGCCTTCCTGTGTCTCACAGGTGTCGGCGCGCAGCGTAAACCAGGTGTCCTTAAACAAATATTCAGAAGATAGTGTCTTCCAGCTAAGGTCTTTCATTCTTAATCCCATTTATTCCGTTCACGTAACGAGGTGATATGCGCAACATGATGCCGGCTATGCCACGAATAATTCCCTAACAGATACCAGAGTGTTACATCCTTTCCGGCCCCGGGATGATACACTTGTCTTTCCCAATCTTTTAAGGGCATATCGCTGAGCAGCGAGTGCCAGCGGGTATGCAGCGCAAACAATAGGGTGATAGAGATATTGATCGGTATGTTCTGCACATCGCTGAGATTTGCCCACCCCTTTTCCTCATAGGTGCGGATAGTCGGATGCTCTTCCGTAAGCCCTATTTTGAACCGGCAATAGGCATTCATATGACTGTCCGCCACATGATGCACCACCTGTTGTACGGTCCATCCCCCATCGCGATAAGGTGTCTGCAGCTGAGCTTCATCCAGGTTCACGATAGCATTCTCCAGCAGCTGCGGAAGAAACTTGATATCGTTAAGCCAAAGCTCTTTTTGATGTTCGGAATAGGCATGCGGTTGATAATGTCCAATGGGATAACGCAGATCAGTAGAAATGGTGCTCATAGCGGGAGTATTATACTGTTAGGAAAAAAAGGTCAATGCAGTGCCGGCAATCGTTTAATCCGGTATCAGGCAGTCGCTCGATGCAACCCCTGCAATCGCTCAATGTTCCGGCCTCAACGTGTGCCCGGTCATATGGATAAACACATCTTCAAGGTTGGCCTTCTTCACCTCTTTCGGCCGCTCAAACCCCGTAGCAACAAGATTATCGATCAGCCGGTCCGGCGACTCCATCGCAATGATCTTGCCGGAGTCGATGATAGCCACCCGGTCACAAAGAACTTCGGCCTCATCCATATAGTGCGTGGTGATAATGACGGTAGTACCCTTCTGCCGTATCTCCTTGATCAGCTCCCAGAGATTGCGCCGGGCCTGGGGATCGAGACCGGTGGTGGGTTCATCCAGAAAGATGATCCTCGGCTGGTTGATCAGCGTGGTAGCGATGGAAAACCGCTGTTTCTGACCGCCGCTAAGCTCTTTATACTTAGCCCTGGCCTTGTCACGCAGGTTCACCATATCAAGGAATTCGATGGGATGTACATTGCGGTTGTAAAGGCCGCCAAAGAGTTCGATCAGCTCGGTCAGATTAAGCCCCGGATAATAACCCGAGGTCTGTAGCTGGACGCCGATGACCTTCTTGATCTCGCCGGGGTCTTTGTCAAGATCGTAGCCATCGACTATGACCTTGCCGCTCGTCTTATCCCGAAGGGTCTCGATGATCTCCAGCGTAGTCGACTTCCCGGCCCCATTAGGTCCCAGCAGACCAAATATCTCCCCTTCCTTTACGTCAAAACTAATTCCTTTCACCGCTTCAAAATCGCCGTATTTTTTCGTAAGGTCCCGTACCGAGATGATCGTTTGCATATATCAAAAATAAGCCTGTTTCATCACTTTGTAAAGATCTGCGTAAAATAGATCATTCCCCTCTTCCCATACGCAAGACCGATCCCCGTAAGCCGGAAATCCCCCTCGATATTCCGCCGGTGTCCCGGGCTATGCAGCCATCCGTCCACCACCTCCCTCGCCCCCATCGGCCCCGAAGCGACGTTCTCCGCTGCTACATGGATCGGTCCCAAACGTTTTTTGATCCTGTCGATCCGGCCCCGGAATCCCTCATGCCCGAAAGGGGTCTTCCCGGACAACATATCCCGGCTGTGACCCAGCGCCACCGATGAGATAAAGGAATTAGCCTGTAGTGCTTTCAGTCCTTTGGAATGACGATATTCATTTACATATTTAAGTATCTCCGAAGACATTCCCGAGCGAAGCGAAGGGAACGAACGAGGCAAGGCGAGGGACGAAGCCTTGACGAAGTTCTGGGGCGGCCCTGCAAAAACCACCCCCAAACTAAAACATAAAATAAGCCCCGATATAATTCCACGCATGGTCTAAACCAGACAAATATGAAGCCAAACACCCCTCTTCACCCTGAGCCCCACAACAAAGCACTCTGAGCTTTCCAACAAACCACCCCACCCCCAACCCATCGTACCTTTACAGAACAAAAAACACACAATTATGGCAAAGATCTGGTTCATAACCGGCAGCTCAAGAGGACTTGGGCGCAGCCTCACAGAAGCCGTACTCGCCGCTGGCGATAAAGTAGCGGCAACAGCCCGTAACACCGAACAATTAAACGACCTGGTAAAAAAATACGGCGACAACATCTATCCCGTAAAGCTCGACGTCAACAACCGCGACGAGGTCTACAAAAGCGTCGCTGACACCGTAAAACATTTCGGCCGCCTCGACGTACTCGTCAACAACGCCGGCTTTGGCATCATCGGCGCGGCAGAAGCTTTTTCCGAAGAGCAGTTCCGCAGCCAGCTCGACACCAACCTCTACGCACCGATAGAGATCACCCGCGCCGTCCTTCCTTATATGCGCAAACAACGCTCCGGCTTTATCATGCAGATCAGTTCCGTCGGTGGCCGCGTAGGCAACCCCGGCTTGAGCATGTACCAGGCAGCAAAATTTGGTCTCGGTGGCTTTACCGAAGCGCTTGCAAAAGAAGTGGCACCCCTTGGTATCAAGGTAACCTGCGTCGAACCCGGCGGCTTCCGCACCGACTGGGCAGGAGCATCTATGAGCTATGCTCCCGACGTAGAAGGCTATGAAGACAGCGTAGGAAAAAGAATTGAGTATATAAAAAGCGGTCAGTTCGTTCCGATAGGCGATCCTGGCAAAGCCGCGAAAGTAATGGTAAAATTGGTAGACGAACCCGAACCACCCGTACACCTGGTCCTGGGCAGCGAAGCCGTCGCCATCCTCGAAATGGCCAACACCTCAAGAGATGCAGAGCTGCAAAAATGGAAACCGGTAAGCACCTCTACCGATGCGGATGACGCCAATGCCGAAGCCTTTCTCAAAACATCAACATTTATAAAAAAATAACCTACTTCAGATAAGTTTCCAGCTCCTCCATCATCGTCTTACTCCCCGCAAAAAGGGGACTACGCTGATGCAGCTCGGTCGGCACAATGTCAAGGATTCTTTGCTTCCCGTCCGTAGCCTTTCCACCGGCTACTTCCATGATAAAGGCAAACGGATTGCACTCGTACATCAGCCTCAACTTACCCCCGGGCTTGGAGAAAGTGCTCGGGTACATAAAAATGCCGCCCTTGATAAGATTGCGGTGAAGATCAGAGACCATGCTGCCGATATACCTTTGCGTATAAGGGCCTCCATTGTCTTTGGTCTTTTTTTGGCAGGTATCGATATAGGCCTTGACCTTATCTTCGTATTGAAAGAAATTGCCGTGATTGACAGAATATATCTTCCCCACCTCGGGGCACTGGATATTTGGATGACTCAGCGTAAACTCCCCGATCGACGGGTCCAGCGTAAATCCGTTGACACCACGGCGCGTGGCATATACCATCATTGTTGAAGAGCCATATACGATATACCCGGCAGCCACCTGCTTGCTCCCCGCCTGTAAAAAATCCTCTGCGGTACAGGGCTGCCCCCTTTCACTGACCCGGCGATACACGCCAAATATCGTCCCGATGGATACATTCACGTCGATATTGCCGCTGCCATCCAGCGGATCGAACATAACGACATACTTGGAGTTGTTGCTGATCTCATCGTTAAAAACAACATAATCATCCAGCTCCTCGCTGCCGATGCCGGCACAGCTGATGCCATGTCTCAATACGCCCATGAACTGATCATTCGCATAGATATCCAGCTTCTTGACATCCTCGCCCTGCACATTCACCGTACCCGCATCACCCAGGATGTCGACCAGGCCGGCCTTATTCACTTCCACATTGATGCGTTTGGCAGCAAGACCGATGTCGCGGAGCAGGTTGCTGAGCTCACCGGTAGCATTGGGAATATTGCGAAGCTGCTGAAGCGTAAACTCGTCGAGGGTTAGAACTTTTCTATTCACGTTCATCCGACAAATGTAAGGGGGAATCCCCGAAATTTAGCATCGCTTTAGCATTTTTGCAACAACTTGGTGATTTGCTCTTACCCTTTATCTTTGCGCCATGCAAATTTTCAAATTCGGCGGAGCAAGTGTCAACAGCGTAACCCGTATCCAACACCTGGCCTCTATCCTTAGATCCTACCAGGGCGAGCAGCTCCTGGTAGTCGTCTCCGCCATGGGCAAGACAACCAATGCCCTCGAAAAAGTCGCGGAAGCCTTTTATGGCGGCCACAAGGACGAAGCGCTCGAGCTCTTCCGCCAGATAAAAGAAAGCCACCTGACCACGGCCAAATACCTGCTGGTGCACAACTACCTGGCAGCAGAAGCCCAGCTAAAAGACTTCTTCACCGAAGTCGAATGGCTGCTCCACGACAATCCCGTCCGCGATTTTGATTATTACTACGACCAGATCGTCTGCGTGGGCGAACTGCTCTCCACCTCTATAGTCAGTGCCTATCTCGCCGAATCGGGCCTCGACAATCAGTGGATCGACGTCCGGGACATTTTCCGCACCGACTCCAACTTCCGCGACGCGGCCATCGACTGGGACTATTCGCAGAGAAAGATAATCGACGAAGTAAAACCCCTCTTCTCAGAGACGAATATGGTGGTGACCCAGGGTTTTATCGGCGCCACATCCGACAACGAAAGCACCACCCTGGGCCGCGAAGGAAGTGATTATACCGCGGCGGTCTTCGCCAGTATGCTCAACGCGGAAAGCCAGACCATCTGGAAGGACGTGGAAGGAGTGATGAACGCCGATCCGAAACTCTTCCCCGAAGCGACCATCCTCAGCGAGCTGAATTATGACGAGGTCATTGAGATGGCCTATTACGGCGCCCAGGTCATCCACCCCAAGACCATCAAACCCCTCCAGAACAAAGGCATTCCGCTTTATGTCAAATGCTTTCTCGATGCCTCCCTGCCCGGAACCGTCATCCACAACAAGGCCGTAAAAGGACTCCCACCCATCATCGTGCTGAAACAGCAACAGGTGCTGGTACATCTTCATTCCAAAGACTTTTCCTTTGTCGGAGAATCAGGCATCGAACAGCTGTACAACCTCTTTTCCGGCCTTCGCATAAAACCAAACCTGCTGCAAAGCGGCGCCGTCAGCCTCCAGGTTTGTCTCGATGACCGCCCTGACAAGATCGAAAAGCTGGCCCTCGCCGCTGCTGATCTGTTCGATGTACAAGTGGAAAAAGGATTGACGCTGCTGACGATACGCCATTATAATGAGGAAGTGCTGGCCAAACATACAGCAGGGAGACAAGAGGTATTACAACAAAAAACAATGGAAACTGTGCAGATATTATTGCGCTGAGACAAATACACTTGCGGCCATTAATTAGCCCCTATCATAACCGTCTGCTTCAACTTTATCGCCACATTAGCCCCGGTCCTGTTCGCCGGCGCCCACTTAGGCATCCCCAAAAAAGCATTCTCGATCTTCTCATTCATCAGATCATTCCCGCCCCGGGTCACTCGCGCATAAACAGCATTACCCGAAGAGTCTATCACATATTCAACCATGACAAAGGCCTTCGTCTGCCCTTCATCAAGATCCTTTATACTTTCTTTACTAAGCAGGTTCAGAAACACCTGGAAAGCTTCATTCCCGCCAGGATACACCGGCAGTTTGTCCACCACTTTTGCCAGATCATCCTCTTTCACCGGGTTCACCCGCTCCGGCCGGTTGTGCACCACCTTTTTCTTCGCCGCCGCCGTCACTACCGGTTCAACATTGGCAACCTTTACCTCCGCTTCCGTCGGCGCAACCTCTTCCGTGACATATTCCCCTCTTCCATTCACCATCACGAATGGTACGTCCCGGTACTTCTCAAAATAATAGAACGCACTCCGCATACTCTTCGCAAAAGGAGTATATTCCGAAAAGGTCTGTAAGTATTTATTCAGATAATCGACACTACGCGGATTATTGAAATTGACCGGGAAGATATGGACAGGGATAAAATCCTCACCCATATCCTTAGCATGGGCAGCAAGGATATAAAGCTCTTCGATCTGCGCATCGGTGATCGGGATACAACCCGTCGTCACACAGCTGCCATGGATATAGATATCACCTCCCGGCTGGGTCGAGTCGCTCAGGATCCGGTCCGACGCATTGGGATAGTTCAGCCCCAGTGACAGATGATACTCACTCCTGGGATTGAATTCATTGATATAATAAAAACCCTCCGGCACCTGGTAATCACCGGCCATTCTCTTGGGACCCAGTGTCCCCGCCAGCGCACAAACCTTGTATGTTTTAAAAAGCTTATATTTCTCTTCCTTGGTGTTCTTCACCCACACTTCCAGCTGGCTGTCATACTTGAACGACCGGATATAGATATACCGTGCGGGATAAGTCAGTCCCTTCTCTTTGAACTGTTTCATCAGCGTGTCTTCCTTTCGATGCAACATATCCCCCACCTTTGGAATGGATCGCTGATAATCAATAAAATGAATGGTGGAAATAGAAGTTTGAGCGGAAACTTTACCTATAGAGAGTATCCCGGCGACAGCCACACTACACAGCGCGATCAGGTAATTTTTAACAGGCATGCTATAGGGTAAAAAGTTGCGGTACACGAACCTCCAAAATAACAAAAAACCTGCCATATTCGCAATATGCACCCGTTTTTATAACTAATAATTGGCTCTTTTACTACAGGTTATCACTGGTCGCTAGAGGTTTCCCCTTGCCGACTGCTCCCTTTCTATCGCCTCGAACAGCGCCTTGAAATTCCCTTTCCCAAAACTTTGGGCCCCCTTCCGCTGGATGATCTCAAAGAAAACCGTCGGCCGGTCCTCCACAGGTTTTGTAAAGATCTGCAAAAGATATCCCTCATCGTCCCTGTCCACAAGGATCCCCAGCTCTTTCAGCGGAGCAAGATCCTCATCGATCGCCCCCACCCTGCTGAGCAGGTCGTCGTAATAGGAAGAAGGCACCTGCAGGAATTCGACCCCCCTGTCCCGCAGCTGCATCACCGTGTTTACGATGTCAGCCGTAGCCAGCGCAACATGCTGCACCCCCTCGCCCTTGTAAAATTCGAGGTATTCTTCGACCTGTGATTTCTTCTTCCCTGCCGCAGGTTCGTTGATCGGGAACTTCACAAACCCGTTCCCATTGCTCATAACCTTGCTCATCAGAGCAGAATATTCTGTCGAGATATCGTTGTCATCAAAGCTGAGGATATTCCGGAAACCCATCACTTTCTCATAAAAGCTTACCCATGGATTCATCTGGTTCCACCCTACATTACCCACACAATGATCCACATATAATAATCCGGTAGAGGGGGGATTGTAGGTTGACTTCCACTCCCTGAAACCCGGCATAAACGCCCCCTGGTAGTTCCTCCGTTCGATAAAAAGATGTACCGTATCCCCATACGTATGGATGCCGCTCAGGATCACCTCCCCCCATTTGTCCGCCAGCGTCGTCGGCTCCATATAATTCTTTCCGCCCCGGGCTGTCGTCTCCCGCCAGGCGCTGGTGGCGTCCTCCACGCGAAGAGCCAGCACCTTCACCCCATCTCCATGTAACTGCGTGTGCTCCGCTATCGGATGATTCGGTCTAAAAGCCGTCGTAAAGACAAAGGTCAGCTTGTTCTGACGGACGACATAACTAACTTTATCTTTGACGCCGGTCTCAGGACCGCTATACGCAACAGATTGAAAACCGAAGGCTGTCTTATAAAAATGCGCGGCCTGTTTGGCATTACCTACATAGAACTCAACATAATCTGTTCCCTGCAAGGGAAGGAAATCGGTATCGGCAGCTGAGGGCTTGCGGGGCTCAGTGGCAGGAGCAATAGGCATATTACTATTTTTTTAATAAGTGAACGATCAGGACGAGGCTTAGGCTTCTGTCCGGTTAGGCTTGTGGGGGTTATAGATAAGGCCTCTACCGTCTGGTCACTGCTTCGCGGACAAGCGCCTTCCTGAGAAAGAAATGATACAAACGCTTGTCGTCGAAAATTTTATGAGAGTAATCGGGACGCATATTTCCTGGAATAAAGGTAAACATATTTTTAGACCCCCAAAATCGTATTTTTCCCACCGAAAAGGGGTTTTTGTCTATCTTCGACCAAATAATCATCATGTTAAAAGTAGGCATATTAGGTGGGGGGCAATTAGGTAGGATGTTATTACAGGCAGCGGCCAACTACCCGGTTGAGACTTTTGTTCTCGAAAATGACGAGAACAGCCCCGCCGCTCACTTATGCCACCACTTCGTAAAAGGTGATATTCGCAATTTTGATGATGTATATAATTTCGGCAAAGGGCTGAATGCCCTGACCATTGAGATCGAATCCGTCAACGATGATGCACTGGAAAAGCTCGAATCGGAAGGCGTAAAGATCTATCCCAAGCCTTCCGCCTTACGTATCATTAAGAACAAGATCACCCAAAAGAAATATTATACCGAACACAGCATTCCGACGGCCGAGTACCATATAACGGAGGATCTGGCCGGGGTACGCAGCCGCACCGACTTCCTGCCCGCCGTTCACAAGATCGGCGCGGGCGGATACGATGGCAAAGGCGTCCGGATCATACATCATAAGGATGACGTCGGGCAGGCCTTTGACGCTCCCGGTGTGCTGGAGAAGCTGATCAACGTCGACAAGGAGATCGCCCAGATCATTGCGGTTGGCCACAAAGGGGAGACCGCCATTTATCCGCCGGTAGATATGGTCTTTGACGCCCGCCTCAACCTGCTGGATTACCAGATCAGCCCCGCCGACCTGCCTCAGAACCTGCTCTGGAAAGTTGAGGCCATCTCTCTCAGGGTAGTAAAGGAGTTAAAAAGCCCCGGTATCTTTGCCGTAGAGCTCTTTGTTACAAAACAGGGAGAAGTGTTTGTGAATGAAACGGCGCCCCGGGTACATAACAGCGGGCACCATACGATAGAAGCCAATTACAGTTCACAGTTTGATATGTTGTGGCGGGTGATCCTGGGTTATCCCCTTGGGAACACAGACGCCATCCTGCCAGCTGCCATTGTAAATCTCATCGGCGCGGAAGGCTCCAGCGGCGAAGCGCATTACGAAGGGCTGGAAGAAGTGCTGCAGATGGACAACGTCTTCGTGCATATCTACGGTAAAAAGGAGACAAAGCCTGGTCGCAAGATGGGGCATGTCACCATCATCAGCAGGGAGAAGCACGATCTTGTTTACAAAGCGCACAAGATAAAGAACACGATGAAGGTTGTCAGCGCCCCCGCTCTCACCACAACATAAAAAAAGTAAACAGATAATAGATGAGCAGTCCATTGGTAGGCATTATTATGGGCAGTGACAGCGACCTGACAGTGATGAAGGCCGCTGCAGACATGCTGGAAGAATTTGGTATCCCTTTCGAGCTGACCGTAGTGTCTGCACACCGTACTCCGTTAAGAATGGTAGAATACGCTACCAAAGCCGCCAGCCGCGGCCTCAAGGTTATCATTGCCGGGGCCGGCGGAGCCGCACATCTCCCGGGTATGGTGGCCTCGCTCACCACTCTGCCCGTCATCGGAGTTCCGGTAAAATCCTCCAACTCTATCGATGGCTGGGATTCCGTTCTCTCTATCCTTCAAATGCCGGGCGGCATACCCGTAGCTACCGTCGCCCTCAACGGCTCAAAGAACGCCGGCATCCTGGCAGGCTCCATCATCGGGGCGTTCGACCCGGCCGTCAGCAAACTCGTGGCCGGCTATAAAGCAAAGCTCGAAGAAGAAGTTTTGGGAAAAGTAGACCGCTTAAAGAATGAAGGATGGGAAAATAGCTTTGACAAATAATAACCATACTTAACCGTAGAAATTCGCTTGATGAAAAAGACCTTATTCGCCCTCGCGCTCCTCAGCGCCTATGCCACCCATGCCCAGGAAAAGATCATCTATCTGGATGAAGACGGCAAGACCGTAAAAGAAAAAAAAGCCGTTATACTCGAACAACAGGTAAAGCTCAATGACACCCTCTGGGAGGTCAATACCTACTCGAACAATGGCCCCCGTTCGACATCCAAACAGTTCAGCGATGAGAAAGGAAAGGTCCTCAATGGCAGATACATCGCATACGACCGCAAAGGTTTCTGTGATACCGTCGGAACATATGTTTATGGACACAAAGAAGGTCCATGGCGGATAATAAACCAAAAGGGGCGTACATTACGCGCACTCATCTTCGACAATGATAAGCTCGTAGCTAAAAAGGACTCTACCCAGCTCAACGAGGAAGAAGAAAAACTAAAAGACTCCCTTTGGCATGGAAGAACCATCGTAGAGTCGGAGTCCGAATTCCCCGGCGGCGCAGCTGCCTGGATGCAATACATGAACACCCACCTGAAATACCCCGACCGCGCATTTAATAACGACGTCCAGGGTACTTCCAGCATAACTTTCCGTGTTGAACAGGACGGCCATGTCGATCCGGTGTTTACCTATGTCGATCGCTCCGTCGAATATTCCATTGACCAGGAATCCCTGAAGCTCATAGCCGGATGCCCTCTCTGGACACCTGCTATGCAGGACGGCAAACAGGTGAGATCCTATAAAAGACAACCCGTCGTATTCACGTTCTCGAAGAAGTAATCGCCGCCGCGATCACAACCCTTAATTCTCCTGGATGATCAGCGCATTGATATAGCTGAAGCCTCCATATGTCCCCACAACAGACGGCGAAAAGACTCCGATGTTTATCTTCCCATCTGCGCCAGGCTGTACATTATTTACAACAGTCTTTGTGGCCGTATTTCCCGAAGCATTCTGCAAAAGTTCAGCTCCGTTATTGATATGCCAGCTCGAATACCTGGGTGGGGCCGCACTGCTATTCCGCGAAGCGACCAGCGATAGCGTATACGTCTTACTGGGATTCAATCCGCTCACGATAACATTATTCGTACCCGAAGTAAACTGGAGGCTACTATTGAACCAGTAATTGTTCAGGGCTATATCAGGAACCACCCCGCTGTTATTACCGGTCACCTGTCCCGAATTATCCGCGCTGTTGTTACCACCAAAAGGAACCCAGTAAGCCGTTGTGGCTCCGCCATTGTCGATGGTCCAGCTGGACGCAGCATCCGTCATGGTAATATGATTTCCGGTGACCGTTCCATATACATTAAACCAGCCGGGGATCACAGCAGCCGGGGCAAGGGAGAAATAAGCTCTTAATGTTTTCAGCCCACCATTGTCCGGATAGACCGACACCCTTATTGTTTTGCTGATAGAAGTGCCCGTTGACGTGGTCGCGGTAAGCGAATATACATATACCCCATTCGTCAGATTGGTAATAGTGGTCGAAGAGCTGGTCGCACTTCCAACAGTAGTTGTGGAAGGCCCCGAGACCTGGGCCCACTGATAGGAAGAAATGGTCGCGCCACCCGCAACAGGAGTAGCAGTCAGCTGGGCGCTGGTTGTCGGCAGAGTTACAGCCGTATCTCCCGCAAGTGTGACACCGGCATTGAGATCCCGGATCACATCGGTGGCCCTGATGTCGATAAAGCTGATATGCCCAAACGAGCTGCCGCTTGCAACCCTGAGATTCAGCACAAGAGAATCGACGCCGGTGATACCGGTATAGTTGATCGCATTGTTAGCGTCCGGCGTGCTCCCCGGTGCATACCGCGTATCGACGGTCTTCGAGCTGGTCCAGCTATCTGTTGAGAGCTTGGTTTCAAGTATACGTGGCGTGGCAGTGGCATCGATCCTTGCCCCCCATAGCTTGATCGCATAGGTATTCGACCTGTCCAGCCCGCGGATCGTTAAGTTGACCCCACCCGTGCCGATCGAGCTATTTAAGAACATATTATCATACATGGACTGACTGGGATATCCGCCGGCGCCAACAGTAAATCCATTAAAGTTGATCCCCTTGGCAGCCGAACCACCAGCAAAAGTGCCATAAGGATTTCCTGTAAGATACAAAGACACGGAAGTAGACTTATTCGTTACCGTCACGAGATTCGAAATAGCAGATCCATCTATAAATCCTGCATTGCCGCCCTTCCCGCTCCAGTTGTTCCAGTATCTTCCCTGGCCATCAGGTGAAGGAGAAGGCTGTCCGTCAACCACCCCATTCCCATTCAGCGTAGTGATACCATCTCCACCAAGATCTATCAATAGGCGGTTATCCGTTGAAGTGGTGTCGGGAGGCGGCGTACCCGAATTGACGACGCTTAAAAGACTGGTATTCGAATAGGCGGATGCCGACCCATTGGTATATTGCGCTTTTACCCGGTAATAATGCCCCTGGTTATCCGGCCGGTTGTAGGTCTTTTTAACAATGGAGCCATCGGTTATGTTATCCAGCTGTGACCAGCTCTGACCGTCAGAAGATGTTTCGATGATATACCCCGATACACCCGTAAGAGGAACGAAATAGCTTTGCCAATGACTGAAAAGACTGTTGGCAATGAATTGGTTTCCGGGCCCGGTCAGGTGTATCCCATCTCCGTTATCATACTGGGTTAAGATCATGGCTGGATTGGAGGAATTACTGTCCACGACGTTCTTAAACCCTTCTACATACCTCGTAGGCCACGCGTTTCGAACGCTGTCTGCCAATAGCTTCAACTGTGCCTGTTGCGTCACATTATAAACGCTTCTTGGCTGTGACGTCTCCCAGAAAATAATCACACCTCTGTGCAGGGCCATCGTATCGAGCATACGATAGTTGCTCATCGTCTGCGCGACGGAGATGCCTGCGGCCGGATCGTTAGACGGCAGCGAAACAAAAATAAAATCAGGGTTCGCATTCAGCGCAGTTTCTATATTTTGTCCCGTAGTTCCGCCGAGAGCCACAGGCAACACATTAGTGCTGCTGTATCCCGCCACAGCCAGATTGAGCCAGAAGTGACTGGTAGTGTTCGAGCTGAGCCAGGTGTCGATCTTCGTACCAAGACGGTCGGAAGGAGTCGTTATATTGAAGCCGGCCAGCGTGGATGAGCCAAGACCTATCACCCGGGGCGAGGCGGTAAGGGTCGTATTATTTGTCGTCCATCGAAGCGTAAATGTATTATCCCCGTTGTCAAATACACCACTGTTCAGCGCGTTCAGATTTGTTGTGAATGCCGAAGGGGCAGAGACCTTGAATATAAAGCTCACATTGTTCAACGCCTCGACATAGATCCGGTCGTTGGCCCTCAGCGCAGGATGAAAAATGATTTTCCCCGTCACACTGTCCGCCATTATACCATCGGTCAGATCCCGGTATTGAAGCAACCCGTTACGCCAGACTTTTATCGTCTTGCTTATAAGAACGGAGTCCTTAAAAAGCGTGTCGCCAACAGCCGGATAGCTGGAGTCGCCTGCCCTGAACTGAATATCGTTACCGCCGCCACTGAAAGCAGGCAGCCTGAATTGAGTAACCCCATTACCCGTATTGTACAGATAGCCGCCCTGTACCGACCTGGTTGAATTGCCAATGATCAGTTCGGCATTGATGATACGAACAGAGTCCTGTACTACCTGCAGTCTGGACTGTGAAAAAACAGCCTGGCAGAACAATAAATAAAATACAGCAAAACACAGAAATTTAATTTTCAGGGTCCTGAAAATGGCTAAGGAGCAGGGGAGTACCTTCATAACGATTGTAGTTTGAAATATAGTGACCTATTACGCTTTATTAAATTCTTTTCCCGGATATTTTCTTTCCGGTCTTTATTTTCACTGGCACCTCCATCCCTAATACATGAAGCGTCCCCTTTAATGACAGATCAGACTCACCGTTCATTAACATCCCCGATGTCATATCCATTTCATAATATCCCTTTTGCTCTCCGTCGATATCAGTAGGAACATCGTGTCCCATTATAGAAATATTACCGTCGTCCTCTTTCGTAAAATCCGATACTTCCTCTACTCTGGCTACATTTCCCTTAATGGAAGCAAATGTGTACGTTTGATTCGACGCAATCTTTACATCTTCCGACTCCTGTCCCTTTCGGACCCAATTGTCGCCTACATATATTGCTGTATCAGGAAATAATTTAAATGCCTCCTGCAGCGTATTCCTTACAAACTTTTCTCCTACGAGCTTTTCCATTTGCTGACGGATAATTTGCCGGGTATCCACTCCCGGGGCATCGATGGCTCCAAATATCTTATCTGATAGCTCTTTGCCCCCTTCTATCCTGACCACATTACCTTTACTGTCCAGCGTAACGATCAGTTGAGAGCCAAGTATATTACCCAATAGCCCTTCGATGGGATCTCCCTGCGCGTCCCCCGCTTTTCTTGCAGTGACGTCTTTTTCCAATTCTCCGCTCTTTAAACGAATATGCAGTCTATCATACGTAATCCTCAGCCGAAAGCTATCCGCGTTGCTGCTGAGTACTTCATAAATAAGTCCCAGATCCGAATGACTCGCTGATTCGATCTTTTTATCCTTCACATCCGACCGCGACTGCATATCTCCGGACATGGTGTAATAATACCTATCGCCGGTATGCAGATGGATAGAAACATGGTACTTGGGATCATCTGTATTATGAAAATGCGTACGCTTTGTTCTACAAGAATAGAATAACAAAAAGAATACAATCACCAATAGCTGCCTACGGCTTTTCAACATGATAAAGTGACTATTAAATTTTACTACTTGATTATGCATTCTCAACCGGCGAATTATCAATTTCTTCATCCAGGCAGTTTCCACTTTCATAATGATAATGTTCCTGCGTGGCACTACTGAATCCGCCAATAAAATCAGGTTGAAAATGAATTTCCTTTTTCGGATTAAATTTATGATTCTCGATTGCCCAATCGTACACTCCCATATCGAGAGGATATTTGGTTAGGATGCCTGAAAGTTTATACCTCAATATCCATTGCTCGGCTTTTTCCCTTGTAGAAAATACACCTCCGCAAAATTTTGAATCTCCTGCGCTATTGAATAAGAATAAATATTCCATTATTATTTTAAACTTTGATATACCATGTGACGCCCGATTTTTCTTAAAGCACCTCTTATCGCCGCCTTATTATTCGAAATTATTTTTTGTTGAGCAGCACTTAAATTTGCTTCTCCGCTTAACGGTTTTCCATTTTGTCCAATTTTTGTAGAAGGTCCCTTACCTTTAACGTGCGCATGAGCTGGACCATGGTCAGTGCTTTTATAGTAATGTTCCACGGTCACACCTTCCTCTGAAACAATTGTTTTATCAGGCAAGGTTGGCTCTGTAAACTTACCCGCCTGCTTTCTGGGCACCTGCACATTACACGGCCCACTATTATGCACCAGCACCCTGCTAGCCGACACATAATAAGAATGATAATCCGCGACCTCAAAATTATGAACAGTTATCCGTTTGACAACAAGCTGAATAGCCGTTATCACCAGGCGAGCCCCGCTATAAGTCATGACACTATCCCCCGCCCTCAGCTCCTTCACCCTTAACCATCGACCTGCGACAAAGAAAGGATGATCACTCGTCGTATTGATCGTCTCCTGTCCAATGTGCACCTGGTAAACAGTGTCTCTTACATGCTCGAAGGTACGAATTACCTTTTTCTTTCCGTAAGCATGCGTCGTATCGTTGTACGCCCAGACAATATCACCGGCCTTTATCTTTTCGATCGGTTTATATCCATCAACAGTCAGGATCAGCGTGCCTGGCAGGAAACATCCGCAGGGAGCCCTGACTTCTTTCACAGCCGTTCGCTCAACCCTGCTGGCAACTGTAGCAGCCTCCTCACCCTCGTGCGCGGCCCGGCCCAGTTTACCCAGGTCAGCCAGTTCTTCCGCCCCTTTCCCTATTTCACCCAGCTCAGCCAGCTTGCTGACCTCAGATATTTCTCCCGGCCCTAATAGCTGCACGACCTCTCCTGTAAGCTTACCCAGGATATTGGCCCTCGTATTCGCATCCCCGTTCTTAAAGTCATTATAGGTCTGTTTTACAACGGTCTTTAATGCATTGAACGTCTCTGAAGGATGGTTCACGACATGCGCGATACCCGCCGCCGCCGCTGCAGGGTTTTCAATGATTGCTCCTACACCTTTTACAGCACCCCATAGACTTTGCCCAAAACCCTTTAAGAAACTTGTGGCGACGGACTTGGCTGATACCGAGGCTGCCCTCGCCGCCTTCGCCGCCAGCTGTTCGGCGGTCGGTCTCACTATCGGCGCCACACCTGACGGTATGCTTTCAGCACCGTCCTCGTCGATGCCCATTATAGGCTCGTCATTGGCATACTGGTACGGAGTCAGCTGTGCATAGTCATCGGCAAGGGGATCCTGCTGTACGAACCTGCCTATCTGTGGATCGTAATTCCGGAAGCCAAAGTCATACCAGTTGAGATCGGCTTCATCATCAAGCTCCGTATCATTAAAAAGATATTTATTGACAGTAGCTCCTTCATTTGGATCAGCCTGTAACCGGCTGCTGATACCGGCGATCTTCAGGCCGTATGCATAGTAGTGATTCTCTTCAATGATGGCGCCATGGTTATTGGAAACCTGCAGATTATCAAAATAGACCGATTCATCGCTCTCATTGCTCACATAGACATAAACATATCCGTTCTTTGGCGCTCTTATATTTGGCAGTACCAGCGGTGTGGCTCCATTGCCCGACTGCGTTACACGGGCAGAGGTGCTGCCTTCCCCTATAAAATTAAAGCGCTCGTCGAAGAACAGAACAGTCATATAAGCCTTCGGGTTGTTCCCCGCGGCATTGGCTGCATCCGGATCTACTATCGCCGAAAACGGTACGCTTCCCGTAAGCGGAGATACAATACCCGCGGCGGAGGCATGCATCAGTCCCGAGGTAATGCCGCTTCCGCCGATGGCGCTTCCAAGCGAGCTGATCAGGTCCGTTACCAAAGACGTCCCGCCGCTGCTGTTCACCACCGGATCCTGATAATAATAGATCGATTGCGCGCTGATCCGGTCTCCCGCCATAACTTTAAGCAACGCGTTCGGACCGATCTTTTTGCCAACGAGATTTCCCAGCTGGCTTACATAATGCCCGATCGCAGGATTCTGCCAGCCGCCGCCGCTGCTTTGCCCGGGAATAGAGGTTACAAGAAAACGTTGCTTTACCTCATTATCGGAAGATGGCGCACCATTGGCATCTACCTTGCCGAATAAGGGCTCTTCATTTCCAGCCCTTTCCATTTCCATCGTACACGAATTGCTTCCCACATGGGTCTCTTCCGTCAGGATCACCCTCGTGTTATGCTGCATATCGCGGACAAAGAAGTCATAGGCTCCCCTCAACCCGCCTGGCAGATCCATATTGCCATCCAGGCTCAACATGTCATATCCGTTATTTTGAGACAGGCTATGCATCACGCGGATCCGACCTTCTTCAAAATTGATAAACTGCAGATTGTCGCCTACATATACATAGTCGTTGATATAGGTGGTCGTAGTTGGCGTAGAGCTTCCTTCCGGCGTATAAATTTTTTGCAGCCTGGCGCCATCTGCGTCGTATACGATTTGCACGGTACCCTTACCGGTGATATGTATTTGCTCCGGCTTGTCGAGATAATTATAGCTGATCCCATTGGCCCCGGTTACACCTCCGAGATCCTTCGCGGCCTTATTAAGATCGATGACGACATTGCCATTGTCATCGTATACATAGTCATTGTCGGCAGTCCCGGTAGTCCCATCCGAAAAGTCACCCAGCTTCCCGTTTGCCGTCCCCGCATTGCCGCCGTCCACCACGCTGCTGAGCTTGTTGGACAAATGGGCATACCTGTACTGCAGGTCATCCACGCTTACCGGAGTCTGATTTCCCGGTACAACTCCCTTTTGCAACATGTAAAGCAGGTTACCATTGAGATCGTATTCGATCTTTCCATTCCGGCCCGTGACGGTAAAATCCATTTTCGTGACGCTCCAGCTATCCCCTGTGTTCTGCTTTTCACCATACAGGGCATTGATCAGCCGGCCCGTTGCATCATAGGAATAGTTATATTTCCGCTGTACATCATCCCCCTGGGTCGACCATATGGTTCCCGTAATATGCCCATCCAGCTGCCAGTCACTAAATAATCCGTCCTTATTATCATAACCGTAATACTGACCGAAAAAATGCCCCCACTTGTCGTATTTACCAGGCGTTTTCAGCGCATAGTCCTTATTGATCCCATTGATCATACCCTGGATATCATAACTATAGGCCAATGATTCCAGGTCTGAGCCTGTTCCGTTGGAGCCTGTATAACCAGGATCAAGATGTTTGTTTTTCAGGCGTCCCATGTCATCCAGGTCGTAGCTCGCAACCGTTTTCATCGCATTCGTGCCATATTTCTTCTGAATGCTGATCATCCTGCCCACCTGATCATAGATGTTCTTCGTCAGTACATCGAAATTGGTGAAGGCCGTCCCGGAAGCAGTGTGTCGCTCATCAACGCTTAAAACACGCTCATCAAAATGATATTGAGTGGTCGTGATATCAACCCCTGATTTGATATTGTCTTCAATCGTCTGAATGGCCTGTCCCTTCTCATCATAGTAATAAGAGGAGAACAAAAAGGTGCTGGTGCCCAGTATTCTCACTTTTGTACCGGTAAGCATGCCAAGGGTCCTGTTGTCCGTGGCAATGGGTAATACGGTAGGGTCCGATGCAGGATAGGCCTGCACGTTATTAAAGCCATTGTCAAAAGTCTTTACGCCGGCATAACCATAATCGTCGTAAAAATTATATTTGAGCGGGAGAAACTGGGAAGGGTCCGCCATTACCGTCGCAGAAACGGGGCTGCCATAGGTTGTTACAGGTACGGTTGGACCTACTGTAACTGGCGGTGCGATCTGTGCCAGAAAATTATCATTATCCGCACTGGTAAAATTTGGAAGAAAGGTAATGCTGTTCGAAGCGGTATAGACCGGAATATTGACATCCCGGGAAGAGTATTCAGGATCCGGCTGGTAAGCCGGATCGGGACCACTCTGTCCGACATTGGTCGTAGTGGTCGCATTGTCTATGTCCGTCTGGAGACTGGCCCCGGTCTTAGTCGTTTCATACAAAGCCGTCTCCGTCAATCGGTCCAGGTCATCATAAAATGAAACAAGCCATTCACCCGGAAACTTTTTGCGCTGATTGCCATCCTGCGAAAAGATCACCCGGTCCCGCGCGTCATACACCATGTACAGCTCTTTTGCACCCGGTGTTTTCTTAAGGGTGGTCCTCCCCTTGTCATCGAATTCATAGCGGAAACATAGCTGATCCAGCACGGTTGGCCCATCGGCATTGGCAAAAGACCAGCTATTGCCATCCAGCCACTTTACCGCCTCCGGCTGTATCTTATAGCGCAGCAATCCAAAATCATCATACACGAAATAAGTACAGCTCCATCCATTGTGCGCAGATGACGGGTTGGGGTCTACCTGTACCTTTCGAAGGATAAGCTCTCCCGCGTTGTCGGTATATTCTATGACCTGCTGATTCTTCTCATCCTTTGAAACATTTCTGAACAAAGTATAGGGCTGATAGGCGCCCTGGCTGACCGGCGCATCGCCGGGATTGTCGCCAATGCTAAAATTCTGTACGTTATCATCCGTTGTGTTCAGGTCATAGGTAAATGTCTCCCCCTGACTGCTATTGCCGACAGAACCGGGCAATTTAACGTTCGTCACCCGGTTTAGCGGGTTTTGTTCATATTGGGTTTCGCTATAAGGCGCGCTTTCATTATATACGCTGGAATAATACTGCGGCTGTACAATAAGCGGAGCACTTTTGTATTTTCCGATCTCTGCCTGATCAGCTGTAGTATAAAGCAGATCTTTCCGCCATGCACGGCCATACTCGTCGTATCTCGCAAATTTTACCACATCCCCCCAGAGCGTTCCACCCTGCGCAGGATCGGGTGTTGCAATCTGCTTGCTGATCCTTTGCAGTATCCGGCCGATACCATCCGAGTAGGTGGTAGTCTGCAGCTTCTGCCCGATCGGCAGCTGATCCACACCCTTCCAGTCTGTCTGACCAGGTACCAGGACGTCGTGCTCCCTGACATAGTTGTAATTCTCCCAGCCTGCTGACACCAGCTCAAGCCGCAACACATTCGAAGTATACACGACTGCGGTATGGGCGGCATTCCAGGTTAACCGTTCGACATATGTCGTCTGCGCGAGAGGCGTCGAAAAAGAATAGGAAGTATTCTGGTACGAACCAGGTAGATCAGAAAAAGTCCCCGTTGGCCTGGTGCTGTATTTCCATTCAAAAGTCACACCGGTCATCACAGGCTGCAAAGGAAGCAGCTGATCCGGAACCTGGTTATAGGAGAATGCATATTTCCCGCTTATCGTAACGATATCATAGGGATATTGCTGCGCCGATACATGCAGCGAAGCACACAGCGTCAGGAGGCTGAAGAAGGCAACGATATGGGAGTGAATATTCCTTTTCATCAACTGGATTTATCTTTGAATGTTGGCTCGAATCTAATTTATGGGTGTCACCGTTATCTTATTTGCGCGCCTTTTATTCAGCCTGTCCCTGCCCGCGGCCTGTATGTTCTGATAGGCAACCCATTGCTCATCCGAAAGGATCTGGCGGACGCGATCTTCGAATTCCTGGACGATCCGTTTTAAAGAAGCCGTCCTGTCCGCTGGCGCCAGCGAATGCAACAGATTGAGACTATCCATTCGCTGCAGCTGCAGCTGACCAGCTTTTAGAAGACCGGCGCCTTGCTGATCGTTAAGGGATAGCTGTTGTTTCAGTTCGGTTGCTATCTGTGACCACATATCCTGTTTAGTTCGTTGCGCACGGACGGCTGTTCCGCACAGGACCAGAAAAAGAAGCATCGAAAAAAATACTGTATGTTTCATGACGTCGCTCGATTTAAGGAATGATGACATAATTACCGGTATATACGGAGTACCTGTACAGACATAAGTTGTCCGCAGGATTTCCATTCCCGTCAGTTCCAAAATACTGGGTTGCCAGATACTGACTGTAAGCTACCGTCACCTCGGTCCCGCTTACACTGTTTGCCGTCAGAATATAAAAGGTATTGGTGCCATCGTCGCAATCTTCCGACACCGATACGTTAACGTCCAGGTTCGTCACCGAATAAGGCTGAGTGCCGGCCTGATCATGGAAGAACCTGACGACGATGTCTGAATAGTTATATATCGTATTCTCGCTTGACATACTGCCGCCGTTGGTGTAATACAACCGGGCATATATCGTCGGTGGCGGTCCGATCGGGCAGGACGCATTCGCACCCGTATCCACATTCATAGTCTGGTTGTATGACGGGCTGTTGAAATTCATATCCTTGAACTGTACCGACATATGCCCGTTTGGAAGACATTGCGTCACTCCGGTTGCGTTCCAGTCGCCGGCGGTATCCACCACGCAGGTGTTCGGCATCGCATTGGCATAGGCCTGGCCGTTCGCATCTATCTCATCCTGTGCCTGCTGCTGAGCATCTCCCGGGCTGATCAGAGAGCTATACCTGTTTGCCGGTACAGTATAGGTAACGGGAGATCCTTTGTATCCCTCAGGACATGCCTCACTCGCAAAAGATTGGGAAAGAATACCATTATACCAGATGGCAACGCACGCATTTGCCTGTGTCTGATTGTCGGCATTTACCTGCCCCAACGCGTCCAGCTCCGCCTGGGCCTGCTGATCTGCCGCCCCCTGGCTGATCGTTGAACTATATTTATTTGCCGGTATATTGTACGTCACGGCTTTTCCTGTTGTGTTAGCCGCACAATTCTGCTTCACGAATGGCTCCGAAATGGCATTGTTGTAATAGGTCAGTATACAGGAAGATTGATTGTTGTTGGCGTAGTTGTACTCATACATTTTGATGATGTTGCCAAACTCGTCTTTGATCAGCCGCAAACGGCCAATCCCGTCATATTCATAATAGGAGATCCGGTTATTCGCATCACATTCGGATGTCTTACCGACAAGCGGGTCAAACGTAACGGAACGAAGCCGGGCTGTTACAGGATATAGTCTCAACTCGTCTATATTGCTATTGCCCGAGACCGTTACACTGCCCGTACCCTGGGGCACCCTGTACTCGTAATAAGTATACCCCCGGATCGTCGGAGCAGCCTTTACCAGAGTCCCTGTAGCAGCTACACTGCCGCTTGTCGCCCAAAAAGACAGGATATAGGGTTTGGCCGAATTAATAGTAGCCGTCAGACTGGCTCCCGGCGTTAAAGCAAGATACCATGATCCGGTAGCCGCCGGTCCCGTCTGGGGTGCGCCCGTCCCGTGAGCCGTCCATCCGCCCAGCGTCGACGTTTCAAAGCTGGTATATGCCGGCTTGTCCACGATCGGATCGGCATTGATGATGGATGCCGTCACATATTTGTCTGCATAATCATAAATATTTGTTGTAACCCTGCCGCCTTCATCTATGACCTTTATCAGGTTGTCGGCTCCGTCATAGGTAAAGGCTGCCGTTTGTCTGTAAACAGGGTTGGTCGCAGCTCCGGGCCCCTGATAAGTTACCACCGAAGGCTGAGGCTTGCTGAATCGCTGTTCCAGCGTCCTGACCGCTTTGATCTCACCAAGTCCTGCAGTGGCATATTCCGTAACCTTCTCATCCAGCAGAAAGGTTTGAAAAATAGCTGGCTTGTAGACGGCGCTATACGAGGAAATGACATCGTTGACAATATTGTTCTGGACCATCTTGTACAAAACTGTGGTCTGGTCTTCATAATCGACAGGATATGTCATGGTTTTGGACGTTATATCCCCATTGCTCTGAGTTGTCGATATGAAGTTCGGCTGAAAATTAAAACGATTGTAAGTGTAATCCGTTTCAGTCTGCTGATAATGCTGGGCATCGCCGGGTTTGTACGTTCGCTCATAGGTAGTGGCCAGCGGCAGGCGACCATGATAATATCCGTAAAAATAAGGCAGCACCCCATCCGCAGAAATATAGGAGGCATCAAAAGTCGTAGCCGGATCATAGTTGACAGGATCGGCCCAGGAATCATTTCGCGATGAGGTTTGCAGCGCCAGATCACATTTGCAGGATTGCGGGGTCACGGTAAAAGGATGCTCCTTATCAAAAACAGAATACTCCTGTTGGAGATTGGTCGGATCATAAATATTTTCCGTCTCTTTAACCTTATTCCCCGACGGATCAAGATGTGTCACCTTTTTAGGCTGACCATACGCCCAGTACGGGAATCGCTGTTCCATGGTGAACTTATCACGCCCTGAATTATAGAGATTATCCGTGTTATCCGGGATCCAGACAGGATAGTCCACCGGGCTGGTAAATTCATAGACGACACTGCCATCCGTGCCCGACCCCTCGACAACCTCCAGTGTCGTAAACGAGGCGGGTAAAGGATTAGCGGCATTAACATCAGAGCTGTAATACACCATTTCCATATTCTCCTGGTGAAGGTTGGCAGTACAGGAGAAAATGATCTCGACAACCACCCCGATCACATCGAGCGCTACCGCAATAATAGCCGCCGGCGTAGCGTCAAGACATACATTCACCACATCCATCACATCCATGATCGCTCCCAGCACATCTACCACTTTAAAAAAGGCCTGCCAGAATTGCTGATTGGCCGAAAGGCTCACCGCCTGGTCGGTCTGCAATATACCAGGATATTTAAAGTGATAGTCACATCCTAAATGAAACGGGAATCTGTAATAAAAGTACGGGGACTCCGGATCATAGACATTGGTTGAAACCGCCATGTTATTCCGCGGAGATTCGATGATCATGAGGGACGACTCCGCATGTGTGCGATCCTTCGTATAGTAATAGGCCGAAGTGATCGGGTTGCCGCAGCCATTGGAAAATCCCCCGTCCGAAACCCTGGTACCCGAAACATGCACACCGCCCACATCCACGTACTGTCCGTTTATCGTAGCCTTATTCTGATCGTATTGATAGGTGAGCATCCCACCGGTAGGATAGATAACCTGTTTTAGAAGACCATTCTTCGCATATCCTGGTTTGGCATTGAGAAGATGCGGGTTGGGATCATTGGCCCGCATATAGCATAATCCTTTTACCTGCTGGAAATTCAGCCGGGAACCTGGTGTGGTGGGATCTATCGGATTATTTAAGGCATCAACACTCTGGCTTCCATTGTAAAATCCCCAGATATCTTTCATGTAAAAAAAAGGCGGCGGAACAAAGTCATCAGCGGCTGCAGAGCCAAGATAGTAATCAAACTTATACGGCGGCTCCTCATCCATAAGGTCAACCCCCAGCCTTCTTACGGATTGAAGACAAAGGCGGGCGCTTTGCTTTTGGAAAGGGCTGACCGGTGTCCCATACCTGTTCTGAATAAAATAGCTGGTGGTCAGTTGATGTTCGGAAATGTACCGCGTATGATATAGCACGTCTATGGCCGCAAGAGCCACATCACCATTGAGATCTGCTCTTGCCGCACCATAATGCAGCACCACGTGATGGTCGTCGGGATAGTCGACGCTCAGCAATTGCGGTGTTTTTGTCATGGATATGGAATGGGTGATGACGTCATAATCCTTATGGGAATAATATGAAAAAGCGAAACCCACACTGTTGTTGATCAGCAGTGGCTGGGTACTATAGTTGAATGTCACCGTCCTGCCCGTTAAGGGATCGGAAATGTTCGACAGGAACCACCCGGTGACCACCCAGGGATTGACCAGTGGCTTTGTCAGGGGATTGGAGGCATCATTATCATCAAAAGAGGATTGGTTATAGACATGCTGGCCTTTCATGTCAGGCTGCGTTTTGGCAGCCACTTCGTTGACATCACAGAATTTCGACTTCAGCTCTTTGGCAAGATCGAGCTGCGCAAACTTATAGATCAACCCATTTTCATCCTGGATATAGAAAGCATCGATAGTGGTTCTGATCCCCGACGAGGTCATGTTTCTTGTTGTAAACCATGCCTTCATCTTTGTATCTCCAAGGAATATGGCTGTATTATCTTTTTTTACTACAAGTATCCCGCTCCTTCCATTGAATTGAAAGGCAAAATGGTCCAGCTCTTTGTCCGCTATTACCGGATTATGCTCCTTGTAAAGATGGTTCTTATCCTTATAAATAGGATACCTGCTCAACAGTTTGGGACACCCCAATGCAATGTCCACATTATTATAAAGATAGCCGTCCGGATATTTAGTGACATCTTCCGGTGCAGCCTGACCATACGCCTGCTGGTCATCCGGTTCGCCCACCTGCATTCTTGACACCACGCCTCCCAACTGCAGCTCCCACCCCTGACCGACATTCGTAGGAATGGAATTCACTTTCAAACCGCTTCCCGAACTATAATTCAACGCTATCGGCATACTTAACCTGCTCTTATCATCCTCCCAGTGGAAGATCGGGATATTGAAGCTTGCGCTGCCCGAAGGCAGGTCGACCTGTGCCCATGTTGTCTTAGCGCGGCTTAACACGAAAACAACGAACAGGATTGTCCTTACAAGCTTGCGAAATTTAACATTCATATCTGCTGATTAAAAATTATATCCAAACCTGAACGAAAGAGGTTGCGTCACCGGCGTATGCCTGTCATATAGCAGGTCATACACGAGCAGGACGCTCCCATTGACTTTTTTATTGATCTTATATTCCCTGCCAATGCCGATCAGGGCGCTCGCCTGCCAGGCATTCAAATCCCTTAGCTGCGCAATGCTGGAAAAACCAGTCAGGTAATTCCATTCGCCCCCGCCTTGCAGGAAAAAGGCTTTCTTTGGTTTCCATTTCACATAAGACCTAAGACCGATGGCCTGGTTGGAAAAACGAATGTGGTTCCAACCCGACCCCAAACCCATGGTGTAGGATACACCGATACCCACGCTGCTTTTGTCGTTTAGCTTATAGCCTGCCTGCAATCCGAAAATGCTGCTGGCAGGTAAATAATTCGTACTGCTGCCAAACTGCATGTTCGCTCCATATTCAAGCCGCTTGCCCAATGATTTGGTCGCTTGCGAATTGGGTGCGAATTCCGGCATGGAAGCGTCGCCCGTCTGTCCCGATCCGCCTCCAAGCTTACTCTTCAGATCGTCTAATCCCGAGGACGCGCCTCCCCCCGCCTCCTGCACCTGCTGCTGTACAGCTTCTGCCGGATCAGTAACAGTAGAACCAGGCATTTGCTGTTGCATGAATTGCTGCAGCGACGCACGCGAAGGAATTCCATTGACGATCGGTACGCTGCCCGGTCCACCCGGGACCGCGCCCATATTAGGTGTCGCCCCAAAAAGACCTGCGAGTTGCGAGTTCTGCTGAAAGAATTGCTGAAAAGCCGGCAGCTTCTGTAGGGTCGCCAGCGCCAGCTTCTCGATCTTATCAGGATCAGAAAGCGTCTTTTTATATTCGCTGATCTGTGACTGATAGTAATAGGCTTCCTTATTTATGTTTTTCAGATTATCCCCGATTCCGGGAAAGCTGGTTAGTTGCGATTGTAATACCTGTTGCCTTTGTTTTAAATATTCGTTGATCTGCTCAACAGTTCCGAGTTTACTCTCCATCTGATCGACCGAGCTTAAAGAGGCTGAAAGCTTATTCTGTGCCGCAGAAGCCTGATCGATCGAACTCTGCGCTTTGCCAAAAAAGGATAACGATTGTTTTAGCGTATCGAGATAAGGGAAATAATTTCCTCCAAAAAAACGGCTGAGCCTGGCGGTCTTAATCTTAATGGCTGTCTGAAACTTCTTCAGCGAATCGATTGAATATTGAAACAACAATTTCGCCTTTACAGAGTCGATGCGTGCTACTTTCTTCTGCATCTTCTTCTCCTGGTCGATCATTTTTCCCAGGCTTTTCTTCGTGTATCCCTCCACCTGCTTGTTAAAAGCATCGACCTTACCCTTGGTATCCGCTGCATATTGCTGCTGCAAATGCTGCGAAGCAGCCGACAAACTATCCTGCGAATACGCAGCCATGCAATAGAATACCAGCAATAGAACGGGAATCGCCTTAAGAAGGCAGGAACACGACCTCATCATAACAAGGTTTAAATCAATGTTAATAGGCTACGGTATAGCCATTAGTTACGACAGAAAAAAAATGTCGAAGTTTTTATTTAACCGGTAATTGCTGAAAAAGTCGGTGGTATTCTTAAATGAAGAGATCTCCGGGAGATCAGGGAATAGGTAAAGAGGTTCATGGAGGAGTTATGAAAGTGGTTAAGGAATAAAAGTACCCGAGCGGGAATTCAGAGGGCGGGATCACTTGCGATTGCAAAACAATATTAAAACAGATTATTTATTTTTCCAAATAACTTCCATCCCCTACAGGTAACTTTCTGTATAAAAATCATAATCGTGTCGATTCGGCAAACTTTCGTGTAATTTTCAGAAGATATCGTGCTGATTTTGTTGAAATTTATTTCTCCCCCCACTAACATTTGAATTAGTTAAAATACCTGATTTACCTTTAGAACAGTTTCATCGCTTACACACTAAAACACGCTATATATGATAGCAGCAAGATCCTACGCCGCCCAGTCGGCCACTACCCCATTGGGTCCTCACTTGTTCGAACGCCGCGAACCCGGCAAACATGACTTAGTCATCGATATTCTTTACTGCGGCGTCTGCCATTCCGACATCCACCAGGTCCGCGACGAATGGGGCGGATCGATCTTCCCAATGGTCCCCGGCCATGAGATCGTCGGCCGGATCAGCCGCATCGGCAGCAAGGTAAAAGACTTTAAAGTTGGCGACCTCGCGGGCATCGGCTGTTTTGTCGATTCCTGCCGCGTCTGCAACAGCTGTAAGGAAGGACTCGAACAATATTGCGAAACCTTTATCAGCCAGACCTACAACAGCTACGAACAGGATAAAAAGACCCCCACGTACGGCGGTTACTCCAGTCAAATCGTAACGGACGAAAAATATACCCTGCACGTCTCTCCAAAACTCCCGCTGGAAGGAGTAGCCCCGCTCTTATGCGCCGGCATCACCACCTGGTCCCCCTTGCGCGAATGGAAGGTCGGAAAAGGACACAAGCTCGGGGTCCTTGGACTTGGCGGCCTCGGACATATGGCCGTAAAACTGGGTGCAGCCCTTGGCGCAGAAGTCACCATGCTTAGCTCCTCCGCATCAAAGGAAAAGGACGCAAAACGACTGGGAGCCCACAAATTCGCCCTCACAAAAGACCCCGAGGTCCTGAAAAGCTATGGCGAATACTTCGACTTCATAATCGATACGGTCTCGGCCCAGCACGACTTCAATACCTATCTGAACCTGCTGAAAAGAGACGGAACGCTCATCCTCGTTGGCGCCCCTCCAAAACCCATCGACTTCCCCGCATTTGGCATCATCCCCAAACGCCGCCGCATCGCAGGTTCTATGATCGGTGGCATAAAAGAGACACAGGAGATGCTGGATTTCTGTGCGGAGCACAACATCGTATCCGACGTAGAGGTCATCCCCATGAAGGAGATCAACAACGCCTACGAACGCGTCCTGAAAGGCGACGTCCGTTACCGCTTCGTGATAGATATGGCCACCTTATAAGAATCAGATCCGCCTATAGCGGGCAAAATATCATCCGTCAACGGCGGATATTAGAAATGGGCGATCCGGTAATACCGGGTCGCTTGTTGTTTTTAATAAAAATGCACTAAATTGTTCTCTCATTTAATTCCATGATTATGACCCAATTTGCTTGTTCTCTCTTCAAACGGACCCTATTCTTATCTGCGCTCAGCCTGGTAGGCACCACGCTGGTCCACGCTCAGGCCGACTCCCTCGATGATCACAAGCTAACCGAGATCTATACCCCCGTGCCCCCGGTTGTCACCCCGGCGGCCAAATACGGTGAGGCTCCTTCCGATGCCGTCATCCTGTTCAATGGCAAGAACCTCGACGAATGGGTCAAAGTATCCGATGGCAGCCCGGCTGACTGGATCGTCTCAAAGGATATCCTGACCGTAAACAAAACGTCAGGCAACATCCAGACCAAACGCACTTTTTCAAACTATCAGCTCCACCTCGAATATCGCATTCCCACCAACATCAGCGGGTCCGATCAGGCGCGCGGCAACAGTGGTTTGTTCCTGGCTTCTACAGGCAAAGGTGACGACGGCTACGAACTGCAGATCCTCGATAACTACAACAATAAGACCTATACCAATGGCCAGGTAGGCAGCATTTACAAACAAAGCGTTCCGCTCGCCAACCCCTGCCGGAAACCGGGTGAATGGCAGACCTATGACGTTGCCTGGGTAGCTCCCGTTTTCAATACGGATGGCAGCCTGGCTTCACCCGCAAAGGTCACCGTATTCCTCAACGGCGTACTGGTACAGAATAGCTACGAATTAAAAGGACAAACCCGCTATCGCGGAAAACCATATTACAAGGCGCACGGCCCCGAGCCCATCAAGCTTCAGGCGCACGGCGACAAAAGCGAACCCATCAGCTTCCGGAATATCTGGGTCCGCCCTTCTTAAGATCTTTTAATCAGGCCCCCAACCGGGGGCTTTTTTTTGTCCCATGAATAAGATAAAAGGTATCATCTTCGACCTCGACGGTACGATAGGCAACACCCTTCCATTATGCATACAGGCCTTCCGCCAGGCGATTGAGCCACTGGCGCTGACAACTCTTTCCGATGAAGAGATCTTCGCGACCTTTGGCCCATCTGAAGAAGGCACGATCCAAACCCTGATCCCCGATCATTACGAGAAGGGCATTGTCAATTACCTGCAATTCTATGAAGACCTTCACGATCTCTGCCCCGACCCCTTCCCCGGCATCACGCGGCTGCTTTACGACCTGAGATCAAAGAACATCCGCATCGCAATGGTCACAGGAAAAGGCAAACACAGCACCGCCATCTCCCTGAAAAAATTCGGACTGGAAGGATTCTTCGAACAGATCGAGACTGGTTCACCCACAGGCCCGGTTAAAGTAGAAGGGATAAATGCCGTGCTACAACAATGGAAAGACCTCGACAAGACTTCGTCCATCATCTATGTCGGCGACTCCCCGGGGGACATCACCGCCAGCCGCAAAGCCGGTATCCCCGTCGTCGCAGCAGCCTGGGCCGAAACAGCAGAGCCGGAGAAACTAAAGGCCCTCGACCCCGACTATATTTTCTATTCGATCGATGAGTTTTCCGATTGGCTGCGCTCAATGGTCTGACCGCTTAACCGCATCGATCCCACCCGCCAGGTAAACCAGCGGCGCATTCCAGTTGATGGCGATCTCATTCGAAGCATAAGCCTGATCATTATCAATATATGCCAGCTCTGCATCAAAAAAAGGATAGACCTGGTGATCCTGCCTTCCCGGGTTCGGCCCTCCAACCAGCAATCCCGGCACCGGCGCCGCAACCCCATCCGAGATCGAAGGCCGGTGATGAGGATGCAGTGGCGAAAACCCACCCAGTCCCGTTACAAAACAATATCCCGTGGCATTCCGCCCCAGGATATAATCGAGGTTATCCAGCGCCGCATTTAAATACTTCTTATCTTTTTTCAGCAACCAGCTTTTCAGTAACAACATCCCCTGGTTCGCCGCAACCGCATTACTCCCCCAGACAAAGTCGCTTTTTCGACCACCCATTACCGTGTGAAACGCTGATTGCCGCCGAACAAGGCTGTCCGCAAAATGCAACAACCGCTGCTGCAAAACAGCCATCGCCTGCCGCCACTCCTGCCCCATACCTGAACCTACACCCTGCGCCAAATCCTTCCCAACCCCCACCCGCGGCCGCAACAAACTATACACCCCCATCATCCCCACATTGCCCCACGACGGCACAGTGAGACGAAGCACCATCCCCTCTTTCGCTACCCGCTGATAGGGCGCTTCCCCCGTACTCACAAACAACTCCGCCGCAGCCCAAAACCTCTCGTCATCCAATTTCTTATCTCCATATGCCCCTGTCGTTATCGCCGGCTGATACAGCTTATTCATCGAATCCTGGTCATATACCACCGCAGGATGCGCAACCGCCCATCCCCACGCCCCACGCGCAGCCTGGAGACAACTATCTGCAAGCCCCGGCAGCACCCCAGGATATTTCCGGAAAATTCGCGAAGCCTGAGCCATCACAGCCGCAAAGTCCAGCGTCGCAGCCGTACTCTTCTGCACCACATAACGCGGAGCCTTCGTGACGCCCGGTTTGACCATGCCGTCAAAAGCAGCGTTAGTGCATTTATGATAGACGCCGCTGTCTCCCGGATCCTGCATGGTCAGCATCCAGCGAAGATTATATAACGCTTCATTCAAAATATCAGGCAGTCCCTGCACCGGCGGTATCCCCGTCCGCAGCGTATCAAAATAAACCGGATAATCCTCATACGCATCAAACAGCGTCCCCATCGTAATCCCCGAATTGACCACATATTTATTATAATCCCCCGCATCATACCACCCTCCGGGGGACGATATCACCGTACCCGCCGGACGCGCAGCCGTAGCAGCAGAAGAATGTACAAAAACAACCCTGTCCGGGTGCCCCGCCCCACGCGCCCAGGCGCCGGCATATACAGATTCAAGCGGCATCGAAACACGCTGATAATAATATCCCTTCAACGCCGCCGCAGCCACCGGTCCCATCGCCCTGCGCTCCACGGTAAAAGACAAAGAATGCGGAAGACCAGGCACCAGGATATTATAAGTCCCCTCCCTGTTCAAACCGCTGAGATCCGCCAGCCGCACCATAAGACTGGAGTTCGCAGAAGCAATCGCCACACCCAGTTTGCCGGAAAAAGCCGTGTCACCGGCCGGCCGGCCAATAACAAAAAAACTATCCGACGAGACCGGCAGGATCACCACCGCCAGCTTTGGCGCGTCAGGATAAAAACCTATCTGGTTAAGGACTATCGACGGTGAAGGATTCACCGACGGAACCTGCGCATCCAAACAAAAAGACATCAAAACAAGCCAAACGAGCAGAAAAACCCTCATGTAAGTGAATTTTCACATTAAATCTACCTATTTATTGGCTTCAAAACGGGTATAAAATATTGGCAAAACATCTAAAAAAAGTGTAAATTGAGTAAAGCGATTCTCCACCAAAATAAACAGGCTGTATGAAAAAAGTAAGTGACATTCTTTCGCACAAAGGCGCACGTATTACTTCGGTAACGCCTCAAACCACTGTTCTGGACGCACTGCGGATCATGGCTGACCAGAATATCGGATCGGTCCTGGTGCTGGAGGGTGAGGACTATCAGGGTATCATGACGGAAAGAGACTATTCCCGCAAAGTGATCCTGAAAGGAAAATCATCTACCGACACACCCGTTTGGGAGATCATGTCAAAAGACTTTCCGACCGTCACCCCATCGGATACCGTGGAATTTTGCATGCAGCTGATGTCCGACAAAAACATCCGCTATCTGCCGGTCTTCGACAACGGAGCCCTCAGTGGGATCGTGTCGATCAACGACGTAGTACGGGAAACGATCCTCACACACGAAGAGACCATAACCCACCTGAAGGACTACCTCCATTCGGGAAGATAGGAACCCCAATCCTATTTATTGGGTCTTAACCCATCGGATTACCTGCCTGCTCCGCTCCGTTGCCAGTTGCACCAGGAAAAGCCCTGCAGGCAGCCTGTCCGGACCAGCCAGTGTGAAAGTATTTGCACCTGTCTGTAAGGTTCTGGATTCCCGCAAAAGAACAGCGCCTAACTGAGATTACTTTCGCTCGCCGTCTTCCAGACCAGTTGGACGGAACCGTCAACCCGTTCAGCAGTGAAACCAAGTAGGGTCAGCGGCAGCGTGGAAGTAGGTGAGAATGCGATTGTATTACCTGTCGAACAGAAAATAAGTAAAATTTTTTTCATGGCTAAGTATTTATACACGATCTAGCCAAAAAACTAAATGAGATATATTATTAGTCTACCCTCTTCCGGTATATCACTCTAACGGCCATCTGGCAAAATGTTTCTTCAGGATAGCTTCCAGCTGGCCAAGCCGCAGCGGCTTATTCTCAAACCCCGATATCTCGGGGATAGACTTCGTTTTCTCTTCGTCATCGGGATTGAGCGAAGTGGTCAGCATGATCAGGACAATATCCGCCTTCTGCTTCGCCGGCAATAACCGGTATTTCTCCAGGAACTCCCAGCCATCCATGGCCGGCATATTAATATCCAGAAAGATCAGGTCCGGTCTGAGCAACTGCCCCTCTCCACAACCCTCCAGGTAATAAAGAGCCTCCCGGCCGCTCTGGGCTACGCGGATATGACGGGTACAGCCCGTCTGCTCCAGGGTCATTTTGTTAAGAAAATTCGTAGGCTCATCATCATCGATGAGAAGAATACAGTTGAGTTGCGGGTTCATGTTCTTACCGGTATTTTGTTGTATCTCGGCAAAAAAAAATCAAATCGTTCTCTGCGATCCGGGAGAGATCGTCCACTAATAAGCTTAACCGGAAACATCGTTTGACAAGAGTCTGGGGACTACAACAAATGTATAAATAGTCTTCCAGAGATGCAAGATTCACCAATGATTAACCGAATTTGGGGAGGAAAATATGTAAATTTGATCGTACAAAGGTTTAAAGAGTATGGCTGAAACGCTTCAACGGGACGAGATTGTTGTTAGGGAGATCCTTGACACGGCAAGGGCACTTTTCCGGCAGTCCGGGTTTAAAAAAACGACCATGGGCGACATAGCCAGAAGCCTCGGCAAAGCCAAAAGCTCCCTTTACTATTATTACCCCAGCAAAGAAGACATCTTCGAAGCCGTTTTGTACAAGGAAATGGACGAACTGCTGGAGCAGATCCAACAGGCGATCCGCACAGCCGGCTCTTCCAAGGAAAAACTCATCATCTACTGCCGCAGCCGCCTCAATAAGCTGAATCAACTGTGCAACCTCAGTGACGCCCTGAAAAGCGAGATCGCTGAATTACATTGCATTATGGCCGACCTGAAAAACAAGTTCGATACCTCCCATGTCGAGCTGGTAAAAGGCATTCTCGCAGAAGGCGTCTACAACGGAGAATTTAAACAGATCAGTGAAGATAATATAGAATTGATCGCCTACCTCATGGTCAGCAGCTTCCGGGGCCTGGCCATCCCCCTCATGGTCGGGAAAAATCGCAGCCCCCGCCTCGATCTCCAGATCGACTCTATCGTCGACATTATGGTCGAGGGCATAGGCCGGCCCATCCACTAACGTCGCCGCAGCAAAACCTATTCACTAACACCCCTTATCCATCCCCCTACAACCCGGTTCACCCACCCCACATTCAAATACAAATAATTAAACAAATTCACCCCCACTAACCCGCACGCAATCCCCGCCAGCACATCCAACACATAATGATGACTGCTATACACCGCGGCAAACCATATCCCCACCATTATCACCCCAAACAACAAATTCGCCCAGCGAAGCCGATACTTCACCCCATAAAACAACACCGTCAACGGATAAGCCGCATGCAGCGAAGGCATAGCCGCAAACACATTCGAACTCTTCGCATACAACCCCGAAAACACCGAAACATGGAAATACGCATCAAACCGGCCCAGCCCCGCAGTATTTCCCGGCGTATGCGCGTTAAAAACAAAACCATAATGCTCCACATACCACGGCGGCGCCGCAGGATAACAATAATAAACGACAAAACCGACCAGGTTTACCACCAGGAAACTCAGTGCAAAACGGAAAAAAGCCTCCTTGTTCTTATAGAACAAATATCCTGCAAATCCGAGCGGCAACGGGATCCAGCAGAGATAAAAAATGCCCGCCATGATATCCAGGAAAGTATGCTGATGTATCCGCCAGTATTCATTCGGCGTCAACACCCCGGCGGACGTATGAATCCCGAACAACCCCTTTTCAGCATTATAAAGCCCCCCGATATGAACGGCATTGTAACGGTAATTCGGAAAAGCCTTCATAAAGTCAAAGATGACCCAGAAGACGATAAAGACGGTAAAGCCCAGAATAAAACGCCGCGTAGGCCCGGATAAATAGAACAGCACATTAAACAGCCCGACAAGAAAAAGCTGATCCTTCTTAAACCCGATCAGCAACGCCGAAAGGATCAGGTACAAAACCGAAAAACCAGTAGCAATAAGTATGTTGCGTAGCGTAAGACGTGTGCCGCTTTCCATTTAAACATTTATTCTTTGTACAAGCTCCTTCCCGTTCTGAACATCCACGCCCTTCAATTCAAGATATTTAACATTCGGCGCCCAGAAAGTCCCGCCTGGGTCGATCCGGAGATACACGCGGTTCAGCATAACCTGCCTGCCCGAGATAGTGACATAGACATGGAACCGGTTGTCTGCAGACGACTTCTTCAAATATAACGGCACCTTTTTATAAGAGACAAAACGTAATTCCCAACTGCCATCTTCAAGTTCACGCTGCTTCAACCCATAGGCAAAATGACGCTGGATAAAATTCAATTCCTGGCGCTGCTTCTGTTCCGTATACCGGATCCACAACACATGCACCGGCTCATCCTTGTCTAATACCCCATCCTTTTCATTCAGCTCACAGATAACAGTATTGGAATTCGGAGTACGCTGCAGATAAAACAATGAATTCGAATTCGTCGGCGGAATGGGAAAGGTCTCGACGGTGTCCTTGATCGGAACGGTAGCTGCCCTTCGCGAAGCCGGGGGATGACCCGCCGCCGATGTCCCCGAAGACTGAGCCGAACCGGGAACAGCAGAAAGCCCGGCCAGCAGGACAACAATTATACCCACCGGCAAAGAAGACTTCTTCTCAGATTCCTTTTTCGCCGCAGCCGCCCGCGCATCCAGCGTCCGCTTTGCATCCCTAAGCCGGCCAATAGCCGTCCAGTTCGCCAAAAACGCCATGATGGTCAACGGTATAGTAAAAATAGAGATCGTCTCAAAGATTGGAAAATTCGTAGCCGGGTAGGCGATCTTATAGTCTCCCCCCATCCAACGCGAAGCTACCCCGCAGGCCAGCGCCGAAACGCCGATAATGATCACCCTCTCCGGCCTCTGCATCAGCCCATCCTTACACTCGATGCCCAACCCCTCGGCCCGCGCCCGCGTATAGCTGACCATCATACTCCCGATCAGACCGATAAAGGCAAACAAGGAACTGAGGAAATAATGGTGGGAGACGAGGTAATAACAAATGCCAAGAAAAAGGATCAGCTCACTATAACGGTCCAGCACAGAATCATACAAAGCTCCGAACTGCGAGCTCATATTTCCCAATCGCGCCACCTGTCCGTCAAGCATATCGAACAGACCGGCAAAAAGGATCAGCGCCCCCGCCCATCCGACATAGGACAGGTCGCCGCGGCGCCCTTCTTCAGCACCGGAAATAAAGATGATGGCTACGCCGATATTAAGCAGGAGCCCTATCGTAGTAACCATATTCGGGGTCAGTCCTGCCCGGATCAGTAACTTTACTACCGGATTGATAACCCTATAAATTCCAAGTTGCAAATTTTTTCGCGTGCTCATTGCTCAATTGCTCTCCTCTTTTGACAATCTGTAAAGATAGTATGTTCAGATTGAATATTGGCTCTAAAAGTCAAATTTGGTCCGGACCCGGATCCCCCATTTCGGAATTTCCAGGTGGTCCAGATAGGTGAACCGCTCGATAAAATCCACCCGTACCAGCTTGAAGATATTGGCTATGCCAAAACCTGCCTCGATATAAGGCGTTGACCCAAGCCTGTATGTCTGCAACTGGCCATTGGTAAGCGGGAATTTTACCTGGTCAGGGTTCTTCGCCGGATCGTTCTCAGCACGCAGCCCGCCATACAATATCTTCGCCTCGATGACCTCTCTCCATTTCAATTTCTTCAGCAATGGTATCTTGTTGAAAAAGAAACCGTTGAAATAGTGGTCGATATAGGCGGTAGCATAATGGTCACTGACGAACTCAAGGAAGTTCATCAGGTTATAGGACTGCATCTGGTACGCATAGGTCTGGTTGGCATGATGGACATCAGCCAGGGGAAAGGGCACCTTTCCGATGATATACCCGAAGTCGAGGGTGACGTCGGTATATCCCAGCCAGGATTCATAGAAACGTTTGTAAAAGTTCAGGTCCAGGTTCTGATAATTATACTGCCCCCGGAAAAGACCTTTCACGCCCGTAGTCCAGCGAAAATCGATGATCGGATATTTATTGATGATCGGAACACGATACAGCTTCCCGATATAGAATTGTTCATGCGGAGCCCAGCGGATCTCACCCGAAAGCTCGGTAGTGGTCATCTGCTGTATCGAATCACCCGTGTTGCCTTTTACATAGGCAATGGTACCCGCAGGCGTTTGTTCCCACCACCGGAAGCCAAAATTATAGGAGAGGTGATTCTGAAACTCCTTCATGTACTGCACACGGAAGTTATTGTTGTAGATCCATTTGTCATTGTTGCCCCGTTTAAAGGACAGCAGGAAGTTGTCTTCCTGTACAAACTGCAGACTCTGCCCCGGGATCTCGGTTTCCTTCTGATAAGAGACCCGGACATAGTGCTGGGGAAAACCATATACGGACTTATTATTGAGCGAATAAGTGCCGCTGAGGAAGTACTTCCATTTCTGGTCTTTAAAGCCATAAGCGGCATAGGCCTCGGAATAGAAGCGCGTACTGAAATGGGTGGTGGTCCTTCCGCCAAAACGTAACCGGAACCCTTCCACTGGATTGAAGCTGTAGAAAGTACTGGCGGGACCTATCTCAGCCCAACCAGCTTGTTTGTAGCCCGCAAGCAGCAGCGTGCTCCAGTCTACCAGCCGTTTGAAGGATTTCATGTTCTTAAGACTGTCCACATTGGCATAGGTCTTTGATTCCGTACGCGACAAAGTATCGCCGCGATAGGCCACCCAAAAGCTGTCCTTTTTTGCCTCCGCACTATCTTCCACGACGGTTGGCGCTCCCTTGAAGAGACTATCAGCAAGGGGTTGGTTCGTCTTGAAATTGATAAAGTTGACCACCCGCTCGCCAAAAAGTCCCGTTCCTTTTTTATTGATCCCAAAGTCGCCGAGTACATCACTCCTCGTCAGCAAATATCTTCCGTCAGGCTGCTGCGTAAAATCCTGGTCGATATGCATCTCCCGGACAAAGTTGAAGTTGATGCCGCTGCTGACCAGCAAACGCAGTTTCTGAATGGAGTAATTACCATCCAGCGTGATCCACATGGTACCCCTGAACAACAGGTCATTCGGATTGCGCGGCCGGAAGGAAAGACGAACCAGCGGATGCCCGTTGATCATCGTCGTATCCTCGATAAAATACATGTAAAAGGTTGGCGCGATATCCGCAATGGGACTCAGGAACAGGTTGGTAAAGACCGAAATATTATTGTCATAGACATTGAAGTCCTGGTAAAGACGATTCAGATACATGCTGATGCCCTGCATGTCTATCAGCTCTCCATAGTCGACTTTCTTTTTCCCCGTAATGATGGATTTTGTCTTCTCGGGCCGCTGCCGGTAGTAGTTGTCCGAATAGGTCTCCTCCAGGTATACTGGAGAAAGCCGCCGTCCTTCCAGTTTGGCAGTGTCACTATTCTCTACCAGGAAATGATAGGGCTTCAGCAGTTTGTTGTTGGACATCTTGCTGTCGTTTAATTTGTCGACATAGACAACCAGCTTCTCATATTTATTATACGACGCAAACTTATAGGCTTCCATCCTGTTCTGATTCTTATGGTCGATGACCTGGCGGATCAGCTCCACTGCCGGATTGCCTTTATTGCGGTACTTTTGTCTCTTGTTCTTTACGAGCGCACCCGTTAGTTCTTTAAATTTACGGCTCAGTGAAAAGACGATCTCCTCTGAAGGAATAGAATCTAAATGGAGTGAGAGCGTGTTATAGCCAACGCTGGAGATCACCACATCGATGGCCCGCTGGCTGGTATTGATACGAAAATGGCCATCGGAATTGGAGCGGGCTCCCCCTCTCAGGCCTTTGATGGTTATGCTGGCATTGTTCAGCGCGGTCTGTGCCGCGGAATCTTTTACAGATCCCCTAAACACGACGTTCTGCGCCTGGCTGCGCCATCCGACAGCCATGATGATAATGAATAAGGTCCAGGCTTTTGTTCTAATTCCAGTCTGTGTCATTTTTCCGTTCCGGTTAATGTTTAAATACAAATCTTTTCTGCAATTGGTAGTTATAAAATACGGCTACCAATACAGCTGATGTTATCTTAGCAATCCAAATGTTGATTCTCATGTAATCGTGTAGTAACCACAGGCCGGAAACATTAAGCACCAGGTTACCGATCCAGACCAGGACATAGCGATTGAGCTGACCGGTCCATTTTTTTTCCTGTGCATTAAAAACCCAGGTACGGCTGATCATAAAATGGGTGACACCTCCGCACAGCGTCCCCGTTGCACCACCTGCCACGTCAGGGGCCCCAAGTTTCTTCACCAGTATCCAGGTCACACCAAAATCTACCAGGGTGGCCAGAATGGAGATCAATTGTGCTTTTGTAAAAGTAATCATATTCTTACCAAGGCTTGATCAATACGACGATCTGTAGCAAAAGGTTGGCATACAACCCCGCAAGCATATCATCCATCATTACGCCCCATCCGCCGCCAAGCTCTTCCATCTTACGGATATACAATGGTTTAGCGATGTCAAAAAAACGAAACAACACCAGTCCAATCGCCACATATTGCCAGCGCACAGGGACAAACAAAAGGGTCAGACACATCCCGGCTACCTCATCGATCACGATCCGATAGCTGTCCTTCCCCCAAAAAACTTCCATCTTTCCACTACTATAGACACCAATGACAAAGATTACCCCTATTGTCAACACCTGGGCCCAAAAATGATCATTTCCACCCGCCCAGGCAAAATACCAGGCTATACAGCAGACGACAGCGGCAACAGTACCTCCGCCCTTTGGAGTATAACCGATTCCCAGGCAAGTGGAAATGAGTCTATGAATCAGCACCACTAGGCTGTTATTTCTTCCTCGGCAAAGGTGAGGCCTTCCGGATTCACCAGTTCTTCACCCATCAGTCTTCTCAGCGTATTCTGCAGAACCGTCAATTGCTTGAAGATGTCATGCTCTGGCCGATGTCCTTCCGGAGTCTGAGGGGATTTGAAATAAAAAGACAACCAGTCCTGGATCCCGCTGAGACCAGCCCTCTTGGCAAAGTCGCCAAACAAAGCCAGGTCCAGTACCAGCGGAGCCGCCAGAATGGAGTCTCTGCAAAGAAAATTGATCTTTATCTGCATGGAATAACCCAGCCATCCAAAGATGTCGATATTGTCCCAGCTTTCCTTATTATCGCCATGCGGAGGATAATAGTTGATCCGGATCTTATGATACAGCTCGCTGTACAGATCAGGGCTTAGATCAGGGCGCAGGATGTCTTCCAGCACGCTCAGCTTCGATACTTCCTTGGTACGGAAATTATCGGGATCATCCAGCACATAGCCGTCCCTGTTACCTAATATATTAGTGGAGAACCAGCCCTTTACGCCAAGAGCGCGAGCCTGTAAACCCGGGGCAAGGATGGTTTTCATCAGCGTCTGACCAGTCTTGAAATCTTTACCGCCGATGGGAGTTTTGGTCTTTTTGGCCAGTTCCAGCAAGGCGGGAATGTCTACCGTCAGGTTGGGAGCGCCATTCAGAAATGGAATACCCATCTTTACAGCAGCATAGGCATAGATCATGCTCGGAGCGATCCGGGGATCGTTCTCCTTAAGCCCCTTTTCGAAAGCCGCAAGACTCTCATGGACTTCAGAAGTCTCGATATACTTTTCTGTAGAACCGCACCATACGATCACCAGCCGGTCGCAACCGCGGGTATCCTGGAAGCTAGCGATATCTTCCATCAGCATTTCCGCCAGCACATATTTGTTGGCGCCTTCCTTTACATGCTTACCATCAAGGTTTTTGATATAGCTCTTGTCAAAAACAGCCTTCATGGGTTTCAAAGCTTCCAGCTCGGTACGCAGCGCATCCAACGTATGCTGCTCCAGTACTTTAGCGCGGCTGGCCGCTACATAAACATTGTCTTCATAAACGTCCCAGCCGCCAAAGACAATGTCTTCCAGCTTAGCCAATGGAACGAATTCCTTGATCTTGGGATAATTTTGACCAGTCTTACGATTCAAATGAATGTTCCCCATTTGCGTAATAGAGCCAATGGGTTGAGCAATTCCTTTCTTTACGGCCTCTACGCCTGCAATCAGCGTAGTAGCTACCGCGCCTAATCCTGGGAGTAGTACACCCAGCCTGCCAGTCGCTTCTTTTACTTCCATGTTCAAAATGGTTTTAGTGATGGTATGTTAATAATGCAGAGTTGATTGACAAAATTATCGAAATAATCATTTTTCGAACAAAATTGTTTTTTGGTCGAAAAATAGGTGTTTCCATGCCCAACCACACGTTTCTGATAGTGAATGGATTGCAATTTAGCAAGTCGTTAGCAGGCAAAATAGTTAAAGTCGGCCAGAGGCCCGATTTTCCGGATGAAGTGACAATTCAGCGGGGTGAAGTGCTGCATCGGGGTCTTAGACCGTTAGGAACCGGTCCCGGGCGGTGTTTTTAAAAAATCCCGTAACAAGGTGGTTTTCAATCGAAAAGGCACGTTCGTACTGCGCCACGGTCGGACAGACATGGATCGGGACGCCATAAAAGATATCCCCAATTTGATATCCATGATCCGCCCCCGCCTCTACGACAAGATGCTCCTCACTTTGGCCGACCGGGATCAGCTGGGGTCCGTTGAGAAAGAATACCCTGTTTTTTAGTTCATTCTCCGGAGCGATCGACTTATGCCCCAGGTCAAGACAAAGCCGCGTGTCTCCCCTCAGAGAGATCACCCGCGTTACCACCAGCGCCGCCGCAGAAAAAGGCTGCTCTTTAAAGGAGTCGCCATACCCCTTGTCCCAATAGACAAAGGTGCCCGGGCTACATTGAATCCCCGCCCTCCGGCTGTGTATAGGAAAAGTAGGCGAACCGCCGGCAATGATCGGCAGAACAAACCCGGCCCCACGACTGCCGCCGCTGACCCCATCCCCTTCACCACCGAAATCACTCCAGGCCTCAATGGCATCCCGCAGCGCCACCACCTTCGCAAAACCGGCATCACAGTTCCTCGTCCGCTCCACCAGGTCACTATCCCGTATATGCCCGTCATAAGCATGCAGCCCCACCGGCACGATCCCCTTCAGCTTCAGCGCGTCCTTATATAATTGCAACGCCTCCGGTCCCGGCACGATCCCTGTACGGTCCATCCCTACATTGAGATCGATCCACACAGGCACCGAAAGCCCCGCCGCAGCAAAGACCTCCGACATCGCCGCCGCAGCAGCAAGATTATCGATCAGACAGGCGAACTTCGTCCCCGGATACTTCCGAATCAGCGCCGCGAAACGCACCGCCTTCGGACCTATCGGCTGATAAGCCAGCAACACATCCGGCGCACCTTCCATCGCCAGCATCTCCGCTTCAGCGATCGTTGCACATTTAAAGCTGCGGATCCCCGCTTCCAGCATCAGCCGCGTAATCTCGGGCGACTTATGCGTTTTCACATGCGGCCGCAAAAAGGCCGCATCGCCAACCATCTTTACCGCTAACCGGATATTCTCTTTTACCCGGTCAGGATACACTACCAGCGCCGGCGTATCCAGCTGATCGGCATTCGAGATCTGATACCACTCCATATAAAAATTTCTTTAATACAATTCAAATAAGGCTTCTATTTCCACCGGAATATTCCCGGGCAGCGAACCCATTCCAACCGCACTCCTTACCCCTACCCCGTTCTCCTCTCCCCAAACGGCCGCAAACAATTCGCTGCAGCCATTGATGACATACGGATGCTTGTCAAACTCCGGTGTACAGCCCACCATCCCAAAAACCTTCACGACGCGCTTTACCTTATCCAGGCTGCCGACATGGTTCTTTATCGTAGAAAGGATCGAAAGTCCCGTCTGACGGGCCGCCAGCTTGCCGGCTTCGATATCCATATCCTGACCGACACGGCCAACGATCAGCGTTTTGTCTTCCCGGAAAGGCCCATGACCGGACACATATAAATATTTCCCATCGATCAGACAGGGCTTGTAAACTCCCATCGGTGTAGGAGCAGGCGGAAGGCTCAACCCAAGAGCCGAAAAATTCTGTTCAGGTGTATTGTTGCTCATGCGCGCGAAATTACTACTCCGACTTCAAACTGTCAACAGGATTAACCCGCGCCGCCTTCAAAGCCTGCCAGCTCACCGTCACCAACGCAATCACAGACAGCATCACCGCCGCGACAACCAAAAACCATCCGCTCATATCGATGCGATAGGCAAAATCCTCCAGCCACTTTTGCAGCAGCCACCACGAGACCGGCGACGCGATCAGCACCGCAAACCCGATCAGCTTCAAAAAATCCTTTGTCAGTAACCCAAACACCGACGGTATGCTCGCCCCCAACACCTTCCGGATACTGATCTCCCTCGTCCGCTGCTCAGCAGCATAGGCCGCCAGCCCAAACAAACCGAGACAGGCGATCGCTATCGCCAGCACCGCAAACAGGATCGAAAGTTTTCCTATACGCTGCTCCGATCGGTACATCGCGTCAAAATCAGCATCCATAAACGAATATTCAAAAGCCTGGTGCGGCGACAGATCCGCCCATTTGTCCTTCAGCTGCCGCATTGTTACGGGTAGATTGCCCCCGCTTACCTTAACACAAAGCTGGGCATTCCCATCCTGGTCCATCACCATCGCCAATGGCGTAATATTATCCCTCAGCGAGGCAAAATTGAAGTCCTTTACAACCCCAATCGTATGAAAGCTCTTTTTACCCCCAAAATAAGGAAAGCTGATCACCTTATTCAACGGATCACCAGCTATCCCATATAGCTTCGCAGCCGTTTCATTGATGATGATCCCCGTGGAATCCGTACCCATTACAGGCGAGAAATTACGCCCTTCAAAAATTCGCATGTCCATGGCTGTTACATAGTCCGCATCCACCCGCCAAAGTTGTGTCTGTAACGAGTTGACACTCCCCTGCAGGGTTCCGAAATTATGCCAGCGCTGTTGATTCGTCGGCAGAAAAGCCGATAGCGTAGCAGCTTCCACTCCCGGCAACTGCAACACTTCTTTTTTTAACGTAACAGGATTCGACAACGAACCCACATTTTTTATGATGAGCACATGACTCCGCTCAAACCCAAGGTCCTTGCTCCGGATATAATGGAGCTGGTTGTATACGACGATCGTCCCTGCGATCAGGAACAAGGATATGCCAAACTGGAACACGACCAGCACACTACGAAGCCCACCTCCCTTAAATCCCTTCGACAACTTGCCTTTTAATACCTCGATCGGCTTAAACCCCGAAAGAAAGAAGGCCGGCCATGCCCCCGCCAGCAATCCCACCGCCACCACGATCCCCACCAAACACAAACCTAACCACCCCATCATATAACACGTGATCACAATTTCCTTATCCGCCAGATGATTGAACCAATGCAGCGAGACCACGGTCACCAGCACCCCGAGCACGGCGGCTATCAGCGTCACCAGCAAAGACTCGGACAGGAACTGCGCGATCAGCTGTCCACGCAACGATCCCAACACTTTCCTCACGCCAACTTCTTTTGCACGCCCCGCCGAACGCGCCGTCGAAAGATTCATAAAATTGATAGCAGCGATCAGCAGGACAAAGGCCCCCACCACTAAAAAAATATATACATACTTGATGTCGCTGTTGGAACCCAGCTCGTCCGATCTGCTCGACCGCAGATGAATATCCGTCAGCGCAGTCATCCCGAGCCGCATAAAAAAGGTATTCGTATCGACCTTGCTATATCCCTTCTGCCAGGTATCCATAAAAAGCGACAGCTTCTGCCGCAACGCGCCCGCATCAGCCCCCGGCTTTAACAGGACGTAGGTGCTGATAGGAAATAAAGCATAGTAGTTGTTGTTCCGGTCCAGGTCCGAACCACGCATGGACAAAAAGATCTCTCCCCTGAAATGAGATTGCACCGGCATATCCCGGATCACGCCCGTGATGGTCAGCACCGAAGTATCTTCCGCACGTACCAGCGTCTTCCCGATAATATGTGTGGTATTAAAAAACCGCCTGGCCGCACTCTCCGTCAACACGGCGGTATGCGGTGCTTTTAAAGCAGTGACCGGATCACCCTCGATCATTGGCAGCGTAAAGACACTAAATATTTCCGGGTCACAGACAAACGTTTGCTCCTCCTCGATTTCCGCGCTTCCTTTTCTGAACCTGCGGGCTTCCGCATGATAGATCCGCACAGCCTTCTCCACCTCCGGATAATGCGCCCTCAGCGTCACCGCCACCGCCGGCGCCGCCGAAGCAAAATAAGTAACCTTCCCATTCACCTTCAGATCGGTATTAACCCGGTAGATCCGGTTCGCACTCACATTGTACCGGTCATAGCTCAATTCATCCACCACATACAATACGATCAGCAGACAGGTCGCCACGCCCAGCGTCAAACCAAAAACGTTCAAAAAGGTAAATCCTTTATTTCGCAGCAGATTTCGGTACGCCGTTTTGAAGTAGTTTTTAAACATACCCTAATATAAGCTATTTCAGCGTCCCCGCTAGTACATCCACCTTTCCATCGACAGGTGAAGTTATCTTCAGTCCCAGTATCCGCGCAATCATCGGGTACACATTCACATTTTCAAATGATCCTATCTTCTGATGCGGTTTAAAAGCCGGCCCCCAGGCATAGAAAGTAGCCCCCATCTCGGGGATCATATTATCAAAACCATGCATACCCGGTATGATCCGCCGGCCGCGAAGATTAAAAACTTTTGGAAAATGCGCCACCAGTATGATATCACCGATCCGGCCAAACCTGTCATCCGCAGAGGAATAATGCCAGCGCGCCGGCACCTCGTTCAAAAGATAAACATCAAAATCTTTTGCAGCAGCCTTCAGCGCCCGGTAGGCCGGAGCAATATCCTTCTTATTCTTGGCATATAAATGCAGTTCCGTTTCATCCGGAGCCAGTACAAACTTCGTCGTATCCACGGCGGCCGGCAACCCAATCCCATGCAGCGTATCCACCTGCGCCATCCCATGATCGGCCACAAAGACATAGTTGACCGGCAACCCCAGTGAATCCACCATCCGCGTCATCCTGCCCACCACATCATCGATCAGGTGCACCGCCTCTTCCGCCTGTTTCGAGTCAGGCCCATACATATGCTCGGCATGATCCACCTGCGACATATAAAAAAGTATCAGATGCGGCCGCCGCGACTCCGGCATCGTCAGCCACTCCTTCACCTTCTGCAGGCGATCATTCATCGGGATCTTATCATTGAACCGGTAATAGTACGTAGGTCTCACCCCATCCACAGCCGCCTCCGAACCCACCCAAAAGAAACTTGCCGATACCATCTGCTGCTGCTCGGCGAGTACCCAGATCGGCACACCCCCATACCAGGAGCTATCCTCGACGGCCGAACGATTGCCGATAGCATAGCCCTTCCCTTTCTTCGGATCAAAAAAGGTATTGTCGACCAGCCCATGATGAGAAGGATACAAACCCGTAGCCAGACTATAGTGATTGGGAAAAGTAACAGACGGATAGGACGGGATCATCGACTTCGCCGCGACTCCCTTCTCTCTCAACGCCAATAGATTTGTTGCCTGGTATTTATCCGCCAGATCATACCGAAACCCATCGGCAGATATAAAAATAACATACGGCTTTTTCTGCTGCTCCGCGCTGTTCGTCCGCCCCGGCACCACCCGCAGCGAAGAATCAGACAAGGGTCGGGTTTCATCTGCATAAGACCCAGAAGATTTCTGGGCGATAGCGCCGAATAAAACAAGACTAAGAAGGAGACAAAAAGTTATACGCATACGCTAAGATAAGGGGATTAGTCAATCCGCCCCACTCAGAAGCGGATTTGCCACTGAGGAAGACGAATGTCGGCGCAGAAATGGGTGATCTAACGCGTAAAGAAAATAAAGCAAATCGATTTTGATCCTGTTTTAATTATTAGTATTTTACAATGAATTTCCAGAATATGTCCAGGGGCCCCATCACTCTTTTTGGTTTCCTCAGCCATAGAAAAGAAGATACACATTTTTTTGTTTCTTTCTACTTCCTTGTCCTGGCATCATTGCTTGCAATCATCTTTTACGCATGGGGAAATAAATATTGGTTTACAATTATATCAACTTCCATTGTCATTAGTTTAGCCGCGTTCCTGGTCGGAGTTTTGTTCGGTTTCATTTTTGGGTTTCCGTATAGTGAAAATGAAAAGCAAAACAAATCGTTTAAGGACGTCACCGAATGGCTAACCAAGATTATCATCGGCCTTGGATTAGTCGAATTAAAAAAACTATATCACCTCTTTAACGTTGATGTACTGGCATTGTCCCAGTCTTTAAAATTGGGCATTGATCTTTCGGTCTTATTCGGAGCTTTGATAATCGGATATGTGATTATGGGTTTTCTGATCGGTTATTGCGTGACGATAACGGAAATTTTCAAGCGGATTGTGAAATCAAATCGGGAACTTCTCTATACTAAATGCCGGTTATATTTACAGTAAGAAATTATTTCGTCACGAACTGGCAAATCAACTTTTGGACAAACTAATTGCTGATGCTCCTAAATATGGAGCAGCCTATTATAACAAGGCATGCAACTATATTCGAATGAATGACTTTGAAAAAGCAAGGGAAAATATTAAACTTGCATTGACTAACGATGCAACCTTATATGAAATGGCAGAGAAAGATGAGGAATTGCTCCCAATACTTTCGGACATTAAGAAAACTTTCGAAGAAATACGCGGAAAATAGCGGAGATTTCTATAATTTGCATTATAGATTGCTTCTTAATTAAAGCAAGACAATTGATTCACAGGAATTTATAGATAATTTAAAATCGTTACACATGGAAGATCTTAATACTATTAAGCCCTAAAAAGACGCGATATCATTTTTGTGTCGCATTCTCCTCCTGTGGCCTGTCCTGTACCACCGTAAGATCGGACAGATCCACCGTAATAGGGATCAGTCCTACCTGCACTATCGCCTTCTTCCCCCTTATCTCCTTCACCATTCCCACCTGGTGATTTTTCTTCATCATCACCTTATTGCCTACCTGCACATTCCCGCCGACTTCCGTGTATCTCGAATCAAATTTCTTCCGCACTTTCTCATTGACCTGTTTCTCCTTCTGCTTGAACAGCAATGCCTGCATTTGTTTGATCACCTCATTCTTATCGTCCGCCTTCCGCCAGTCAAAGATGATCTGCTTCAGCTTCCTTTCCATCTCCTTTAAATAGCCAAGCCGTTCTTCCGTAATTTTATTCTGATGTTTCAACAGCTCTACCTGCTGATCATGCCGCTCCCGGTAGATCAGGGCTTCCATTTCCTTCTTAAGCCGTTCGTTTTCCTTGACCAGCTTATTCAGGTCTTTCTCTCTTTTTTCCAGCTCCCTTAAGTCCTGCTCCGTAGCGTTGAGGAGTTTGTCCAGCCGGAAATGATCCTGGTCCACCAGCGTACGCGCCCGTTGTATCAGGCGAGGCTCGAGACCGATCCGTTCGGCTATGCTAAAGGTATAGGAGCTGCCGGGTTTGCCGATGATCAGTTTATATAATGGCTGCAGATTGGTCTCGTCAAAGGCCATGGCCCCATTGATGACACCCGCCGTCTTCCCCGCCATCACTTTCAGATTGAGATAGTGCGTGGTGACGATGCCAAAGGAATGCTTCCGCACCAGCTCTTCGAGAATAACTTCGGCAAAGGCGCCGCCAAGATTGGGATCACTCCCGCTCCCCAGCTCGTCGATAAAGAACAGCGTCCTGCCATTTGCATTCTCCATGAAGTACTTCATGTTCTTCAGATGGGAGCTATAGGTGCTCAGCTCAAATTCCAGGCTCTGCGTATCGCCGATATGGATCATCAGCTGTTTGAAGATGCCTACTTCCGAGTCGGGATGTACAGGGATCAGCAGTCCGCTCTGGATCATCAGCTGCAGCAGCCCAACCGTTTTCATCGTCACGGTCTTACCACCGGCATTGGGACCGGAGATCACCAACAGACGATCTTTTTCATTAAGCGTAATATTCGTAGGCACCGTCGTCTTCCCCGCCTTGCGATTATACAAATAAAGCAATGGGTGATAAGCCTGCCTTAGTACGACATGCGCCTTGTCCAGCAGCAACGGAAAATTCCCGTTCATCTCCCCGGCAAGACGGGCCTTGGCCCGGATAAAGTCGAATTCACCAAGCACATCATGCCACACCTGCAACAGCGGGGCATGCACCGACAGACGGGCCGTCAGCTCCCGAAGAATGCGATTGACCTCTTTTCTTTCGGAATTTTCAAGCGAAAAGACTTCGTTGTTGAGTTCAATGGTTTCCTCCGGTTCGACAAAGGAGGTCCGGCGGGTGTCGCTTTCTCCGTGAAGGATCCCCTTCACCTGCCGTTTGTGTTCGGCAAAGATGGCTACCACCCTCCTGCCGTTGAGAAAGGATTCTTCGATGTCCGCTACATAACCGGCCTTGCCCAGTTTTGTCAGTATGCGGTCAAAGGCACGCCTCAGCTCATTCCGGCGACGATACAGACTAAGCCGGATATTGGCCAGCTCCTCGGAGGCATTGTCCCTTACTACAGCTGACTCGTCAAGAACTTCATCAATGGAACTGATTATACTCTTTTCGTAATGGGTATGCTCGATCACTCTCACCAGGGCCGGGTAGGCCGTACGTCTTTCGGCATCAAACCAGCGGAATACACTCGCCATGCCCTCGGCCAGCCGGCGGATGAGCATAAATTGCTCCCCCGAAAGAGTGGCGCCCGGGATCCCCAGCAATTTCAGCTCGCGGGCCAGGTTAAAGCTGTTGTCGTTTGGAAAATACTGGCCGTTCTGAATAAGGAGCTTAAACTCATTGGATTGCCGAAGCTCCAGCTCGATAAATTCGCGGGCGGTATGGATACGAAGGTCCAGCGCCTTTTCACGGGCGTATTCGGTATCACAAAGATTGGCCAGCAGGGCCTTTATCTTGTCAAATTCCAGTTGGACCAGGGCTGATTCAGGAAAAATTCTCATATTGGTGGCCATCAAATGGCCGATCTCTCATTTTTAAGAGCAGCAAAGGTACATCAATACCGGGATTTTATCTATGCCCGCGCTACTGGCTAAATGGCCGCAGTCGGGTGAGCGGGCGTCGGCGCTGGCTGCGCAGGAGCCGCCGTAGCAGTAGCCTTTATCACCTCATCGGCTGCCTTTGCAGTAGGCTTCGCCGCTTTCACCGGCGCCTCCTTGACCGACAAATAAGACGACCAGAATATCGCCACCACAACCAACGCCGCGATCCCTTCAAAAAGCACGGTATTCGGCGCCCCGACATACTGCGACACCGTCCCCACCAGCAAGCTCCCGATCGGCATCATCCCAAAATAAGACATCGCAAAATAGCTGATGACACGCCCCCTCATTTCAGGCGCTACGGTCATCTGTATAATGGTATTCGTCACCGTCGTCTGCGCCATCATCCCAAAACCAGCGATCACCGCAAACACCATCGCGATAGGGAACGACGTCATATGAGAAAAACAGATCAGACCAACGGCAAAGATCAACGTATTCGTCCGAAGTATCTTTTTACGGCTGGCAACTGTTCCGCCGCCCTTCCGCGTAGCCAGGTACAAGGCCCCGCAGATAGCACCCATTCCGATAAAGCTATCGATCAGACCAAACGTCGCCGCATTGCCATGAAAGATCTCCCTGGCATACACCGGCAGCAGGGTCGCATAGGGAATGACCAGCAGACTCATCGCCGCCAGCATCAGGATAGGTCGCGCGATAGTAGGGTTCTTCATGAGATAGGACCAGCCTTCCCTCAGTTCGCCAAAGGCATTTTTATCCCGGATGGTCTTGACATAAGGGGGCAGTTTCATCCGCAGCAGCGAACCTATCACCGCCAGGAAGCTGACCGAGTTGACGATAAAACAAATGCCCTCTCCCAGCTTATGCAGCACGATACCCGCGATGGCCGGACCGATCAGACGCGCCAGGTTCACCATCGAAGAGTTCAGCGCCAGTGCATTAGGCAGATTTTCCTTGTCGTCGATCATTTCGTAAACAAGTGCCTGACGGGCCGGGACGTCAAACGCATTGATCGAGCCCAGCACCACACCAAGCCCCAGGATCATCCAGACATTATAATGACCCGAGAGTATAAGCGCAGCCATTAAGATCGACTGGACAAGTGAAGCGATCTGAGTGATCAGCAGCACGCGATACCGGTAATAACGGTCGGAGACCACACCCCCCAGCGTCGACAGCAAAAAGGAAGGGAACTGCGTCGCGAAAAGCGACAGCCCCAGCATAAACGTAGATTGGGTCAGCGTATACACCACCCAGCTCACAGCAGTACGCTGCATCCAGGTACCGATCAGCGATACGGACTGCCCATAAAAATAAAGCCTGTAATTTCGACTTTGAAAAGCTCTGAAAACGGGTAACTTCTTCATCTTTTTATTATTCATCCACCAATTTTGTCAGCACCTTCAGTGCCGCCACTATCTGCACCTTCTCTTCGGGACTGACCTTCTCATGTAGCGCATGCGCCAGCCACTCCTGCTTGTCCTTCCGCCGTTGTTCCACATATGCCTTACCAGCCGGAGTCAGGGACAGCAGCACCTTGCGTTTGTCTTCCGTTGATGGATTCTTATAGATATAATTCAATTCAAATAAATGGTTGACCACCTGCGAGACGGACTGCGTGGAAACCTTCTCCATTTTGGCAATATCGGAGGGTAGCAGTTCGCCGTGGTTATACAGCATGCCTAACGTCGATCGCTCGGTCTCGGAAAGCTCAGCATCATTCCCATTCCGCGTCTCCCGCCGCAGGATCTTTAGTACGCGGTGCAACACTGTCCGCAGATTACCCGCGATCTCCAGGTCCTGGGGTGTTGGGCCTGCACCCCCGTCATTAAAAACTTGATTTTCCATAATACAAAAGTAAACTTATTAAGTTACTTTACAAAATTAGTAAAGCTACTTTACAATTAAAACGCTGTTAAAACACTAAAATTGTCGTGCAGCCAACCAATTCCGGCATTTTTCAGGGGTAAATTGCAAATCACGAATCAATAAAACCAATGAACCAGATCAGGCTCCTTCTCGCAATACTAATCCCAATGGCCGCTTTTTCCGCCAAAAGCCTAAACGCAGCCCAGAGACCCACTATAAAAAACAACAGTATGAATAATGAAACAACACACACAACCGTAAAGACAGATACCGCAACTTTTGGAACAGGATGTTTCTGGTGTACCGAAGCCGTCTTCCAGGAGTTGAAAGGCGTAATAAAAGTGACTTCAGGCTATATGGGCGGCCATGTCGCCAATCCCAGCTACGAAGAAGTTTGCTCAGGCACCACTGGTCACGCCGAATGCCTTCAGATAGTATATGACCCTTCCGTTATCACCTTCGACGAACTGCTGGAAGTATTCTGGGAATCACACGACCCCACCCAGCTGAATCGCCAGGGGAATGACGTAGGCACCCAATATCGCAGCGCCATTTTCTACCACGACGCTCAACAAAAGGAAAAGGCCGAACACTACAAAGCCCAGCTGAACAAGGAAAACGCCTATCCAAAACCCATCGTGACCGAGGTGACCCCCGCCAGCGCTTTTTATGCAGCGGAGGACTATCACCAGAACTATTACAATACCCACGGCTCACAGCCTTATTGTTACCTGGTGATCCGCCCCAAAGTAGAAAAGTTCGAAAAGGTGTTCAAGAACAAGTTGAAGAAGAACAGTACTCAAAAATAGTTCCTTCAGCTCAAAGCCTATAAAATATCCTTGCAAATCGAATATTTTGTATTATAATTGCAAGGATGATTAAAAGACAAGCTCAATCAGAAATTGCCCGGCTGCTGGAAGAATTTCCGGCAGTCGGTGTTCTTGGACCCCGTCAGGTCGGTAAGACGACCCTGGCGGAAGAGATTGCGGCTTCCTTCAATCCGGAGCCGATTTACCTTGACCTGGAACGACCTTCTGAAGCGGCAAAACTTAATGAGCCGGAGGAGTATTTTGAATTGCACAAGGGAAAACTCATCATCCTTGACGAGATCCAGCGTGTTCCGGAATTATTTCAAATTCTCCGCGGTGTTATTGACCGGAGAAGGCGGGAAGGCCAGAGAACGGGACAATTCCTTATCCTGGGGTCCGCGTCCCTTGATCTTCTAAAGCAATCATCGGAATCCCTGGCCGGACGGATTGCCTACAAGGAATTATCAGGTTTTACCGTTCCGGAAATCGACACCAAAACATCCGGGAAACTAGATCGCCTCTGGCAAAGGGGTGGATTTCCGGATAGCTTTCTGGCAAAAAATGACGAAGCCAGTCTTCGGTGGCGGTTAAACTTTATCAGCACCTACCTGGAACGCGACGTTCCGCAACTCGGCCCGCGAATTCCAGCAGTGACCTTACGCAAACTTTGGACAATGTTAGCCCACAGCCAGGGAGGGCAACTCAACATTGCGCAGCTTGGAAATAACCTGGACGTTACTGCCCCAACGGCCAAACGGTACATAGAACTACTGGAAGACTTATTGCTGATCCGCACACTCCGTCCCTGGTCAGGAAATGTAGGGAAACGGCTCGTCAAAGCACCCAAAGTCTATATTCGCGATAGCGGGCTGACACATGCCTTGCTCAATTTAACAACCCTCGATGACCTTTTAGGACATCCCGTTGTCGGAGCCAGTTGGGAAGGTTTTGTTCTTGAAAACCTCTTGTCTGCTCTGCCCGTAGGAGTTACTCCATGGTTTTACCGGACCTCGGCCGGTGCAGAAATTGATCTGGTGATTGAAAAAAATAGTAAAGAAAGATATGCGATTGAAATAAAGCGTTCGCAGACACCCTCTGTTTCAAAAGGATTTTATCTGGGCTGTGACGATATCAAAGCCACCAAAAGATTTATTGTTTATCCCGGTAAAGAGCGGTTCCCCGTAACAAAAGAGATTACGGCTATTCCAATATTGGAAATGATGAATGAACTAAAGACAGAGATTTAAAAAACTAAAAAATATCCGGCAGTTAACCAACTGCTGGTAGATCTTCATTTCCTCACCCTCCTCAGCTCCAGCAAATTCAACGCATTCGGATCAAACCCCTTGACCCTCGGGTTGATCAGATGCACCACCTCATCATACCACAACGGCACAACCGGCGAAGCATCCACGATCCGCTGATCCATCTCCCGGTACAACCGGTAACGAACCGAATCATCTTCCTCCACCAACGACCGTTCATAAAGCTTATCATACACCGCATCGCTAAACCGCGTATAGTTCGGCGGCGCCGGGTTCTTTGAATAAAACACACTCAGGTAGTTCTCCGCATCCGGGTAATCCGCCAGCCAGCTGCCCCGAAAGAACAAGGCCTGCGACTGGGCCGTCTCCTCCAGCAACAAACTTTTCTGCACCACTTCTATCTGGACATGAATATCGACATCCTCCAGCTGCCGTGCGATAAAACTCGCAAAGTCGGAATACACCGGTATGGTAAGCAGTTTGATGACAGGCAACCCTTTCCCATCCGGATAACCCGCCGCCTTCAACAAGGCGCGAGCCCTGGCAGGATCATAGTGATAGCCATGCACCAGCGTGGAATCGAACGACGGCAGCCCAGCCGGAACAAAACCGCTCTCCGCCGGCAGCCCCAGCGAGTTCTTCAGATACAACATCATCTTGCGACGATCAAACCCATAATTGATCGCCTGACGCACCTGCCGCAGCCGCAACGGCGATTGCCGGACCAACGCCAGCGAAGTATCGACAACTATTCCCAGGTATTCTGTATTCAATTGCGGATAAACAGACAGCTCGATCTTCCCCACCCATTCCTTTTTCAACACCCCCTTCTTGCTAAGCACCTCGTCTTTAAAAGAAGCGTCGATCTCATTGATAAAGTCCAGCTGCCCCTGCCGGAAAAGCAAAAACTCCGTCGCCTTCTCGTCATTAAAAGAGATCTTCACCGCATCCAGGTAAGGAAGACGCCTTCCCGCACTGTCTTTCTCAAAGTAGTTCGCATTCCGCAAAAAGATCAGGTCCTGGTTTTCTTCCCACGACCGGAACGTAAAAGGCCCCGTGCCACAGGGATGACCCCGGAAATCCTTCCCGTATTTCTCGACGACCTCATGCGGAACAGCAGAACAATAGCCCATACTCAGCAGACCCAGTATCGGGTGAAAAGGACGGGACAAACGCAAAATAAAAGTGCTGTCATCCGGAGCCTGAAAGGCATGAAGCGAGTCTATCCGGTCATGAAAGATCCACGCCCCGCTGCTGGCCGTCGCCGGATCAAGAAGCCGGTTGAAGCTATACACGATATCCCCCGCCACCAATCGCCGTCCTTTCCCGCCCGGAAATGCCGCATCGTCGTGAAAGTATACATCGGTCCGCAAATGAAAGGTCCAGGTCCTGCGATCGGGTGACACCTCCCATCTGGCGGCCAGACATGGCACTATCCGCAGCTGGTTGTCCGTCTCGACCAGCGTACTATACAACTGGTGAACGGCCCAGATGATCGACCTGTTCTTTGCAAAAGCCGGGTCCAGCGTGGCTATCCCATCGGATTCATTATAGTAAAAAACTTTCTTATCTGACTTCTCCGCTGACCTGCATCCTACGGAAAAAAGAAGCCCCCAAAAAAACACAAACTTTAAATGTTTATTTACCTTCATCGCGTATAACTTAAAATAAAGATAACCAATGAGTCGTATTCTCCTGCTTCTGACCGCAATTTCTCTTTTTGGCGGTCTGCGTACCGATGCGCAGCTCCTTACCCCCGAAAAAGCTTCCTACAACCACGCCGATAGCCTCCGGGGCAGCATTACCCCCGAACGTGCGTGGTGGAATCTCTTAAAATACGACCTGAGCGTGACCCCGTCTTTTACGGAAAAGTCCCTCAGCGGTACCAATGCCATTACCTTCGTCGCACTGACGGATGGTCAGACGATGCAGATCGACCTCCAGGAACCCATGACGATCAAGACCATTACCTGGCACAAAAGATCGCTCACCTACGCCCGCGAAGGCAACGTCTTCCATGTCAAATTCCCAAAAACAATAAAAGCAGGTGCTATAGAAACCCTGGACATCAGCTACGCCGGCGTCCCGAAAGTCGCCGTTCGCCCACCATGGGGCGGCGGTTGGATCTGGAACAAAGACGAAAAGGGCCGGCCCTGGATGACCGTAGCCTGTGAAGGACTCGGTGCAAGCTCGTGGTTTCCCTGCAAGGACCATCTTAGCGACGAGCCGGATAGCGGCGTAGTCCTGCATATCACAGCTCCCGATACGCTCGTAGCTATAGGAAATGGCCGGCTGAAAGATAAAAAGGCCAACGGCAACGGAACCACCACCTGGACCTGGGCCGTAACCAGTCCGATCAATTCCTACGACATCATCCCCTATATCGGGAAATATGTCAATTGGTCCAGCGTCTTTGATGGCGACAAAGGAAAGCTGGATTGCAACTACTGGGTGCTGGACTACAACCTCGAAAAAGCAAAACCACAGTTCAAACAGGCCGACACCATGCTGCGGGCTTTCGAATACTGGATGGGACCCTATCCATTTTATGCCGATGGCTACAAGCTGGTGGAAGCTCCGCACTTAGGGATGGAGCACCAGAGCAATGTCGCTTACGGAAATCATTTCGCCAATGGTTACCTGGGCAGGGACCTCTCCGCCACCGGCTGGGGTCTGAAATGGGATTTCATCATCGTACATGAAAGCGGTCACGAATGGTTTGGCAACAACATCACCGACAAGGACGCCGCTGACATGTGGGTACACGAAGGGTTTACCAATTATTCGGAGACTTTATATACGACATACCTCTATGGCGTCGAAGCAGGCAATGATTATGTCATCGGCACACGCAAAAACATCCGCAACGACAAACCCATCATCGGTATTTATGGCGTGAATAAAGAAGGCTCCGGGGATATGTATTATAAAGGAGGGAATATGCTGCATATGATTCGGCAGATCATCGGTGATTCGGCCTTCCGGGAGATGTTACATGGCCTGCAAAAGACGTTCTATCATCAAACCGTAACCACGCAGCAGATCGAAGAATATATGAGCACCTTCGCCCATAAAGACTTCTCAAAGATCTTCGATCAGTACCTTCGTTCGACAAAGATCCCCGTCCTCTCCTATCAGACCAGCGGTGACATCATCTCCTATCGCTGGTCCAATTGCGTAAAAGGCTTTTCCATGCCGGTAAAGGTCTATATCGGCGGAGACCGCGAACAATGGATCACCCCGACCGATCAATGGCAGACTATAAAGGCGGCTTCCGGCGGAAAAGTCATCCAGGGCAGCAATGGCGGGACCGATCCCCAGCATATGCATGTAGGCGCCACCGGCAACGGGCTGGGCGGTGACGGCAATTTCTCCGTGGACCGGAATTTCTATATAATGCTAAAGAAACAGGGCTAAATTACTTTTCCCCCGATAACGCAGTAGCCGGCGCCGGCTGCTGCGCGGGAACCTGCGTCTGCGACGGATCAAGTATCCGCCCCGCACCGACAAAATGTTTGTCATAATATCCCTCAGTCATATCGCTGATCATGACGCCCGAAACGGACGCATGTACAAACTTGTTATTACGCAGATAGATCCCTACATGCGTAACCACCCTGCGCTTCCCCAAAGTATGAAAAAACACAAGGTCCCCTTCCTCCAGCTCGTCACGACGGATATGATGCGAAGTTTCGTATTGCTCCCTGGAAGTCCGGGGCAGCGAGGACACCCCATATACCGAAGACATCAGCAAAGTTGCAAAAGCCGAACAATCAATACCATCCCGGCTTGTCCCACCATAATGATATGGCGTCCCATACCAGTAATCCATAAAACTCAGCAATTTGGGATTGCTCAGGTCTTCCACCGAACAATTTTCCAGGATGGCATATTTAAACTGCAGAGCCGGGTAATTCTCGATGGCAGTAGTCCCGTAAGCCTCCGTCTTCTTAGACTTGACAGGCATCGACACAGAACTCTTCGACTCATCCTTCTTTGAATCCGGATTGACCGAAATATTGGTGATAAATTGTACAGAACCATCCGTTTGAGTGGGCGATGCAGGCGTGTGTGACTTCGTAGCCGCAGGTTTAAACGTGCTGCAGCTGGAAAACGCAAATAGTACGACAGATGCTATGGGTATGATTTTTTTCAACATATTTTTCACTTAGGAGGATATTGGCACGGGCAAATATAGCAAATCTTTTGCCAAAATGACGTATCGGGTTACCCTAACGCCCATCCGCAAAGCAATTTTAGGCAGTTTTTGATGGGAGTTGCCAAATCACTTCCTCTTTCCAATGACCGGAGAAACCTAAACGATCATAGTTAATTCCCGGAAACGCTGCTGTTAATTGAACCAATTCTTTGCTAAAAGTTGACTGTTCATTGCAAATACTCAACATAAACTGAAGACAGCAAAGAACAGCATACAAAGTATTATTCTCTACCTGATCAGCTTCGGCAAGAAAAATACGACTTTTCTTCTGAGGCATAGAAGGCTGAAAAATAACCGGAGAATAGACCAACCGCGCATGATGAGCACATTTATTCCGGATGAAGGAAAAGCAATGTAACCAGGAAATAAACTGTTTTTTAGTTAACTTGAAATTTTCAAGTATTGCATTTTTTTCTTCGGAGGGTTTAAGACTCTCGAACATATGGGAAACAGTCCCAAATGTGATCATCTCCATTAACATCCAGCTCGGCGGATAAATAGGATCATAATATTTTTTATAACTCTGTAAAAATATCTCCGTCGGGGTTTCCTGCTCCCGCTCTATATCCTTTAGAAATTTCCCATGATCAAAGTTTTTAGGAATTTCCTCCTCAAATCTTGCATTTCGTGAAATCTTGCGTCTTTCCTCCTCGGAAATAAAATGATCAGCATTTAAATACCAATGAGCACCATGTGTACAAGATAAAGTATTGGAGATTTGTGTCTTTAGCGATATCTCAATATTTTCGATCGCCGAAAAAACAATCATTTTTAATTTCCGATCAAATACATAAAGACCCCTCACCATTTCAAAACTGGTTCCGGGAATGTAATTACCATCAGCATTCTTGTAATCCTTAAAAGAATAGGAATACTGTTTAAATCGGAAATAACTGATATGAGATAACCACTGTTTCGCAGCTTGAATATCTTCAATAAGCAATCCCTTTCCCTTTAACAAGGAGATTTGCTGATCAATATTTAATGCAGCACTTTTATATAGCGATTTCTTAAAAAACTGGGAATCCATACCTGCATAGGTAAGAAAAAAAAGAAACCCGTCAAAGTTGCGCTTTATCCCTGACGGAACAAGAGGCTTGACGGGTGTTGTTGCAACAAAGATAAGAATAACTATCAAATAAATTTGCTAAACAAAGAAATAAATTTGCCAAGCAAAGATGCTAAGCAATTTTTACAAAATCGACACAATCAAATTAAGATCAATTACTTATAAGACAATATCAACCTTGGAGCCCAATGTGCAAAGATTGTGATTTTTGAAGACCATCGCTGAGCGATCTTTGCACAAATGTCCAAATTCTCACATCTACATACCCATACCCAGTTTTCCCTGCTGGATGGAGCCGCCTCCATCCAGAGCCTTTATAAAAAAGCTATAAAAGACGGCATGCCCGCCCTGGCCATCACGGACCACGGCAACATGTTCGGCGCCTTCGAATTCGTCGCCGAAGCCCACAAACACAAAAACGAAGACGGAACCCTAAAAGTAAAACCCGTTGTCGGCTGTGAATTCTACGTCGTCGAAGACCGCTTCAAAAAAACGTTTACGAAGGAGCAACGCGACGAACGCTTCCACCAGATCCTGCTCGCCAGGAACAAGGTCGGCTATCAGAACCTGATCAAACTGACTTCCCTCGGTTATACCGAAGGTCTTTACTCAAAATATCCCCGGATCGACAAGTCGCTGATCGAAAAATACCACGAAGGGCTCATTGCCACCACCTGCTGTATCGGAGCTTATGTCCCGCAAACCATCCTGCATGAAAGTGAAGAGAAAGCAGAAAAAGAATTTAAATGGTGGCTCGACCTCTTCGGCGAAGACTATTTCATCGAGCTCCAGCGGCATAATATCAAGGAACAGGAGAAGATCAACAATACCCTGATCCAGTACGCAAAAAAATACAACGTCCCGATGATAGCGACCAACGACAGTCACTATACCGACCGGGACGATTATAATGCCCATGACATCCTCTTATGTATCAATACAGGCGAGAAACAGTCCACGCCCGGATACGATGACATGGTCAACGACGACCTGAGCAACAAGAACAGACGCTTTAAATTCCCCAACGACCAGTTCTACTTCAAGACCTCCGAGGAGATGAGCACCCTGTTCAACGATCTTCCCGAGACGATAGACAACACCAACATGATCGTCGACCGCGTAGAAGTGCTGAACCTCAAAAAGGACATTCTTCTGCCAGCCTTCCCTACTCCAAAAGAATTTCAGATCCACAACGATAGCAACCTCAACCAATGGGAATACCTGAAATACCTGACCATGGAAGGGGCCAAGCTGAGATATAGCGATCTGACACCCGAGATCCGGGAACGACTCGACTTCGAGCTCTTCACGATCAAGACCATGGGTTTCGCAGGTTACTTCCTCATTGTATCCGACTTTATCAAGGCCGGAAGGGATATGGGCGTGTTCATCGGCCCCGGTCGTGGATCGGCAGCCGGCAGCGTGGTCGCCTATTGCATCGGTATTACCAACATCGACCCCATAAAATACAACTTACTGTTCGAAAGGTTCCTCAACCCCGATCGTAAGTCCATGCCCGATATCGACACGGACTTCGACGATGAAGGCCGGCAGAAAGTAATAGAATACGTAGCGGCAAAATATGGCAAGAACCAGGTGGCCCAGATCGTCACCTATGGTACGATGGCCGCAAAGATGAGCATCAAGGACGTAGCCCGAGCGCTGGACCTGCCGCTGGCGGAATCCAATGCCCTCGCCAAACTGGTGCCGGACCGGCCGGGCATCGAGCTCAAACGCGTCCTGCATGCGCCGATGAGCACAAAAGATGGAGAAAAATCCCTCGAAGAAAAAGACGGCGTTGGCCCGGACGACCTCGTCAACGTAAAGCTGATCCGCGAGATCTATAAAGGCGACGACATCCGCAGCCGCGTCCTCCACGAGGCCGAACGTCTTGAAGGCTCTGTCCGCAACACCGGCCTACACGCCGCAGGCATCATCATCGCACCCGACGATCTGATGAATATCCTGCCCGTTTGTACGGCAAAGGACTCGGACTTCCTCGTGACACAGATCGAAGGCAGCGTCATCGAAGAGGCCGGCGTTATCAAGATGGACTTCCTCGGCCTGCGGACCCTCAACATCCTCAAGACAGGACTCGAGCTCATCAAAGAGAACTACGGTCTGGAGATCGTCATCGACGACATTCCGCTGGATGACCTAAAAACCTTCGAGCTCTATCAGAAAGGCGAGACAATCGGTACGTTCCAGTTTGAAAGTCCCGGTATGCAAAAATACCTGAAGGACCTCAAGCCCGATAAATTCAATGACCTTATCGCGATGAACGCCCTGTACCGACCGGGGCCTATCGCCTATATCCCCAACTACATCGACCGGAAACACGGACGCGAACCCATCGTCTTTGACCTCCCGGAAATGGAAGAATACCTCGGCGATACCTATGGTATCACCGTTTACCAGGAACAGGTAATGCTGCTGGCCCAGAAGATCGGCGGCTTTAGCAAGGGCGATGCCGACGTTCTGCGTAAGGCGATGGGTAAAAAGCAGAAGTCCATCCTGGACAAGATGAAAAGCCAGTTCATAAAAGGAGCTACGGCAAAAGGCTTCGCCGCTGAAACGCTTGAAAAGATCTGGACGGACTGGGAAGCCTTCGCGCAATATGCGTTCAACAAATCACACTCTACCTGTTACGCTTTCGTAGCGTATCAAACGGCTTATCTGAAGGCCCACTACCCTTCCGAATATATGGCGGCAGTACTCAACCATGCAGGCAACATCGAAAAGATCACCTTCTTTATGGAAGAATGCAAACGCATGGGGCTGAAAGTACTCGGACCGGATATCAATGAATCGAAAAAAGGCTTTGCCGTCAACCAGAAAGGCGACATCCGCGTTGGGCTGGGTGGATTGAAAGGCGTCGGCGAGGCCGCGGTAGAAAGCATCATCGAGGAAAGACGTAAGAACGGCAACTATACCTCCATGTTCGACATGATCAAACGCGTCAACCAGCGCGCTGTCAACAAAAAGACACTGGAAAGCCTTGCCTATGCCGGTTCCTTCGATTGTTTTACCGAGTTCCACCGCGCACAGTATTTCTTTATGCCCCCCGGTGACACCTCCACAGGACTCGAAAAGATCATCAAATTCGGAAACGTATACCAGACCAATTCGAACCAAAGCAGCAACAGTCTATTTGGTGACCTCGTGATGCCTGACATCGCCACACCAAAAATACCTACCTGTGAGCCCTGGCCGCTGACAGAGCTGCTGGACCACGAAAAAGATGTGACCGGGATGTTTATGAGCGGACACCCACTCGACCACTTTAAATTCGAGATCTCCCACTACGGCATTACCCAGCTGGGTGAATACAACGAGATCAAAGATGCGGTAGGCCTGCAGAGCAGTCCGGGAAAACCCTATCGCCTGGCCGGCCTGGTCGTCGACGCGCAACATAGGGTAAGCAAAACCGGGAAACAGTTTGGTTCGCTGATTATAGAAGATTATACCGGCAAGGCGGAATTTATGCTCTGGAGCGAGGACTATGCCCGTTATTCCAACTACCTGGAAAAAGGTAAGAATCTCTTCCTGATGGGCAGTTTCAAACAACGTTTCAATAAGGCCGAATTTGAGTTTAAGATCGACAAAATGATGCTCCTGGAGAGTATAAAGCCGATTTTGACCAAACAGGTGATCATGGACGTAGAAGCTCGCTACATCAACCCCGCCATGGTCGAGTTTATAGAAAAGAATGTTAAAAAGTACCCCGGCAAATCCGGCCTGAAGTTCAACATCGTGGAATCCAAAAGCCAGGCCCGGGTAAGCCTCTATACCATGGGTACGGGCTTTGAAATGAATGACGAAATGTCCGCTTTTCTGGAAACAATGCCGGAATTGGAGGTGCAGGTCGTAACGGTCTAGCCCGGATCGCCGCTACAAACCCCAAATCCAGCCGAACTGGCAGCATCGGCGCTTTGGAACAATATTGGAACGTTTAGTCCGAAAAGGAGGAACCGGTTAAACAGAAGGAACAAAAGCACTGTCGGGAAAACGACGAAAAAGTTCACAAAATTGGTTGACCTTTGTTAAGTAAAAATAATCACATCACATAAAAAACACTTATTTATGGCTTTAGAATTAACTGACACCAACTTCCAGGAGAAGGTAATCTCTTCAGATAAATTGACTGTGGTAGACTTTTGGGCAGAATGGTGTGGACCCTGTCGCGCAATCGGACCAGTCATCGAAGAACTGTCCAAAGAATACGACGGTAAGATCAACATAGGCAAGGTAAATGTGGACCACAATCCTCAGCTTTCCGTAAACTACGGCATCACCAGCATCCCCGCTATCCTCTTCATCAAGGACGGTAAAGTAGTCGACAAGCTGGTAGGTGCACAGCCGAAAGCCAACTTCGTAAAAAAGATAGAATCACACATTTAATATAAGAGCTTAGCTTTTTTCATAAATAAAAAGGCCGTCCGCAGATGCAGACGGCCTTTTTATTTCTCTTAAACCTAGTGACGACGATGATGTTCGCGATCATAACGATCATGATCGAATTGCCGGCCATGGAAATAAGTCTTGTGCTCCCTTTCAAAACGCGCATGGTAATGATCATAATAAGCCTGGTCGCGATAATGACCATGCCATTTGGGATACGTGTAATACGTGTAACCGGGATACGATTGTTCAAAATTAACCGAAACATGAACCTGTGCAGAAGCAGAACTTGCTGCAACAAAGCTCCCGGCGATGATCATAATTAGAAATAATAGCTTCTTCATACTTGATTTTTTTGTTAGGAGAATAATTCACTCTTAAATTAGAACGAATTAATGCCTCTAAAATTAATTGGAGGTCGTTAAAACCTTATTAAAAGAAATACCGTGCCAAACGGAGGAAATGGTAAAAACCACCGTTTACGGTCGTAAAACCCCCTTTTCGTATTTCAAAGCGGCATCGGTATTCCCCATCTGCCGGTACCAGCGGGCAATACTGTCCCGAATTTTCCCACTTGTAGAGTCTTTTGCAAGATCGGCCTGCAACCGGATGACTTCCCTTGCTGCCATACGCATCCGCTGAAGACCGACCTCCTGTGTATTATTGGTTATTGCCTGATCCAGGTAAGGCATCGCGTCAACCGGCCTGTCCTCCCGTAAAAAAAGCACAGCCGCCCTTGTTTGATATCCACTTTCAGTTGGATGTTCAAGCACCATCCCCTCCATCACTCTCCGCGCATTTTTCCAGTCCGCCTTCCTGCTATAGTATTCATACAGGCGGCTCATAGCCTCTTCCCAGGGCAAATGCTCAAAGGCAACCGCATAAGCCAATTCTTCTTCCGGCCCGGAAACATGCAAAACTTCCCGCGAAGGCAAGCCAATAGCCCCCGCCGAATCACTAAAAGGCCAATAGTGTTTTAGATTATCGATCCGGTAAGCCCCGTTTAACGAATCCACCGCCGTAATAGGCATGTCCCGCAGCAGCTGAGCGAAACTCATCTCCCGCGCCGGTGCAATCGATCCGGCGCCTTCGCCGAAGCTGCTGAATAATTTCTGCTCCTTCATCGCCTTATAAAACACATCCGACAACAGCGCATATCCCATAAGGTTAGGATGCACATGCTCCAGGATAAGATCATTACCAATTATCCCATGCTCCGAAGCAGCCGCAAACGCCGCCCGGGCATCCACAAAATGCACATTCGCATACTTCCCGCACAATTCCTTTATGACTTTGTTTATACTGTCCGGCGCCCTGAACCGCAAAGCATCCAGCTCTTTTGCACTCGCATACAGACGCGCAGCAGAAGCAAAATCCCCCTGCGCATAGGCAAGCTCCCCCAGGTAATACCGGCACTGCGCATAGCTGCTGTCGATGTGGTCAGCAGTCAGAAAATAACGATCCGCAGCAACAGTATCCCCCGCCCCCAATGCCTGCTTCCCCTGGTTGTACTGCTGCCTGAACGTTGATTCCGTAGATGCCTTAGCTGCCGCCCCATTGCCATCCAACAAACTCACAAAAGGCCGCAGATCTTTTTCATTGGAAACAAGATTGCTAAAAAAGACCGGTACATGCGCCCGGCTTAATACGCCCAACGCCTGATCCATATTCTCCCGGAACTGATCGATCCCCCAAAAGAATTGCGACGACCCATATCCGATCTGCTGATCCGCCACCATCAATTCCATCCGCGTCTTCCCCGACTTCGACCTGTCCGAAGAAAAGACCCGCGCCACACCCCCGATCATCCTCGTCATCAGCTGTACTACCTTATACTCCCGAAGCCGCAGCAGGAAGTTCACCAGCCGCGGACTGCCGCCGATACGATTGGTGGAACCCACACCAAGCGCTCCATAATATTCGTTATGCCCCGTATAGATCAGGACAGCATCCGGCTGAAATCGGACGACCTCTTTGGAAAAACCCAATACCGTATAGGAGTTCACCGCCGTAAGCGATACATTGACCATCTCGATCTTCTTACCCGGATGTTCCGACATCAGCCGGTACAGGAGCCATCGGTGAAAAGAACCATTGTGAAAATAAGGATACCCAATGGTCGTCGACTCCCCCAGCACAAAAACCCTGAACACATCCGGCCCTTTCACCTTGCGGAATGGCTCCCGGTTACCTGTAGTGGCATTGAGCTGATCGGTAAAGTATTTCTTCGAAGCCTCCGGGTTCATCACCCAATAGTCTTTATTCGCCGGAGATTCTATAAACAGGGAAGTATTGTATCCATAATGAAAAAGCCGCAGCGCCATCTCCAGAACCAGCAGAAGTACAAACGGCGCCAGCAGGGCTATGATCCTGAAAAGCCAGATCCTTTTCCGTGGCAATCGTCTATTCAGCGGCAATCGTTTGTTCATGCGTTAATTTACCAATTATTATCGAACCCATAAACTATCCGTCAGCCTGATATCCGCCGAAGAGCTCCCGACCATGACCTTGAACTCTCCCGGCTCAACGACATGCTGCATCTCGCGATTCCACAAAGCCAGTTGATCGGGGCCTACCGTAAAATGAAGGACACGGCTTTCCCCCGGCTTAAGTTTAACCCGTCCAAACCCTTTCAGCGACAACCCGGGCGTCGTCACACTGCTGACCACATCCCGCAGATACAGCTGCGCCACTTCCGTCCCCTCCACGGCGCCGCTGTTTGTCACCGTTACCTGTATATCCGCCGTCTGCCCGACAGGGATAGTCGCAGGAATGACCTTCAGATCCTTATAGTCAAAACGCGTATAGCTAAGCCCATGTCCAAAAGGATACAAGGGCGTCGAAGCCTCGTCCACATAACGATGCCCGGAAGTAGGCTTATGATTATAGTAAAAAGGGATCTGCCCTTCGGAACGGGGAAAGGTCATAGGCAGCTTACCCGACGGGTTCACATTCCCCAGTAAAATATCCGCCACCGCCAGTCCACCCTTCTCGCCGGAGAACCAGGTGTCCACAATGGCTGGGATATGTTCGGCCACCCAGTTAAAACAAATGGGCCTGCCATTACAAAGCAATACGATCACCGGCTTGCCCGTGGCATATACGGCTTTCACCAGCTGCATCTGCTGGTCGCTCAGCTGCAGATGCGCCCTGTCTTTTCCTTCTCCCACCACCGCCGGTTCCTCACCCAAAACGACAATAGCAGCGTCCGCGCCCCGCACAGCATCCAATGCCGCCGGAAGCAGATCAGCGCCGACACTATCCGTACTATACCCTTTTTCAAACCGTATGGACAGATCCGCAGCCCGCTGCCTCAACCCATCCAATATAGAGATCGCCTTCCCTTGCGTATTCGAATAACCGCCCAGGTAAGTGCTGACAGCCAGCGGCCCGACCACCGCAAGATTCCGTAACCCCTTTCGTAACGGCAGCAATCCGCCCTCGTTCTTCAGCAATACAATACTTTCCTGCGCCGCCTTCAGGGCCAGGTCCTGGTGCGCCGCTGTGTGAAATACGGCGGACTTCAGCGACACATCCGTATAAGGATGATCAAAAAGCCCGGCCAGGAACTTCACCCGCAATACATCCCTGACGGCCCTGTCCAGCTGTTCCATGGAAAGCTGACCATCGGCCAGCGCTGTCTTCATAGCCGCCAGAAAATCCGGGTGCGGAAAGTCATAGAACTGCATATTAAGCCCCGCCTTCAAAGTCTGTGACAACGCATCCGGTATATCCGCCGCAACGTGATGATTTTCCAGCGACATTTTGATGGCGCCCAGATCCGACAGTACAAAACCCTTAAAACCCCATTCCTTGCGCAGCACATCGGTAAGCAGCCATTTATTGTCGACACAGGGGATCCCATCCAGCTCGTTATAGGCCGCCATCATCGACAGGGCGCCCCCCTCGCGTACCGCCTTTTCAAATACATACAGAAAGGAAGATCGTGCCTCCCTTTCCCCCATATTCACCGGGGCAGTATTACTCCCCGCCTCAGGTATGCTATGCACCGCAAAATGTTTGGGTTCGGCGACGACGGCATCCGGCCGGTCGACCCCCTGTCCCTGGAATCCTTTCACCATCGCCACACCCATCCGGGCATTGAGATAAGTATCTTCTCCATAAGTCTCTTCGACACGCCCCCAGCGCGGATCGCGTGACAGACCAAGCACAGGCCCCAACAGCATATCGACACCATGCGCCCTCGTCTCGGTAGCAATTGCTCTCCCGATGTCATGGGTCAGGGTCGTATCCCAGGCCGCAGCTATCTGCAACGGTATAGGAAAAGAAGTGCTGCCAAGGCCACTATAGCCATGCAACCCTTCCTCGATAAATAATACAGGAATACCCAGCCGTGTTTTTTCCACCGCATACCGCTGGATCTTATTGGCAATCTCAGCCGTCAGCGGATAAAGATCGTGTACCGATCCTACCCCCGTTGTCCCCAGACTCGCCGCCGTCTTTTCCTCCGACCACGAGCTGGCCTCATGCCCGCTCATATTCGCAACCTCTTTACCCCAATACATATCCAGCTGCTTTATCTTCTCCTCGACATTCATCCGGGAAAGCAGACCCGTCACCCGTTGCTCTATCCAGATGTCCCGTATAGCCTCCTCATCCCCCAACCCATCCGGCGTAGCAGGACTGGGATTATTTGCATGATACCACTTCCGCCCATCCAGCGGCGAAGTCTCCGTCCGGCTGCCCGGCATTTCAAGATGCGCATTCGAGTCGACATCCCGCACCCATTTCCAGGCATATACGAGCCAGTCCTTTCTGTATTGCAAAGGCTGATGCGCAAACCAGCTGATCTCATCATAACCCCAGATCCAGTCAAATCCACCATGTCCCTGACCAGGCTGTCCCGGGCCTTTACTAACACCATAATTATCCAATTCCACGAGGTAGGGCAGATGATCACAGCTCCATCCGCTTGGCGTCAATCCCCCCTTGCTCCTCCTATAAAGTCCATCCGAAAAACCAAGCTGCAGTTTCGCCGGCTGCGCACTACCCGTCGCCGGAAAGCCTCCCGCACCCTGCACACCCGCACTATCCACCTCCATAATTCGTAAAGGAAAAGCATGAAAGTCTAACAAGAGTCGACCATCCTTCAAAAACCCTCCCCCCGGCGTATGCGCATCACAAAGCAAAATATGCCGCCTCGCATGCTTCTTGCCATAAGCCCGCGCCATCGCAAACACCTGCGACCAATACGTCAGATCAGGATCATTGTGATTCATCAGCTCCACCTGTCCATAATGGATCGCCTCAAAACCCAGATCGATATACGAAGCTGCCAGATAGTAAAACCAAAGCCTCGTCTCTATCCGGCTCACATCAGGCACCGATCCACCCCTTCCCCACTGACCAACATGCCGGCCATCAACATATAACATATCGGTATATCGAAAATTCCTTTTCTCCGCCTTTAATCCCAGAGCCTTAAAAGCCCAGCCAGGCACCGGTACCGAATCCACCTGCGGAGTAACGATCTCGAAGATACAAGCTTCCAGTATCCGGTCCGGATCTGAAGCCAACACCTTCGGAACCTGCACCCGCGCCCGTGCAAAATTGGTAAGCAGCTTACCCTCTCCGCCCCATAGACAGATGCTCCTTCCAATAAATTTCGCACCCGTATGATCCAGCATACGGATATTGTCGTCAAGATCCCCACGACCATTCAACAATCCCTCCATCGAGATGCTCCGATCCAGGTAATTCTCCAGTACGACCCGCGAAATAGACCCATCAAAATGATAGTCCGGCCGGGCGGCCGTCGCCGCAGCAACCTGCCCATCGGCCATAGCCCCAAAAGCCTGCACCAACAAGGCCGCCGCAAAAACCGCGCTCCTTACTCCGCACCGGGTATACTTACATTTGCTCCCCATAATTTATTTGGTTTTGGTCCCATTTCCAATTCAAGCGTCCCCCCTGCCATCAGCTCCTTATGCGTAAACCACGGCGCCTTCAGCTCCACCCCATTCATCTTCGCACTTTGAATATATTTATTTACCGTAGAGCTGCGATGCGCAACGACCGTAAACTGCTTCCCATTTTCCAAAGCAATGCTCACCTTACTGAACAACGGACTCCCGATCGTATACACGGGCAACCCCGGCGTCACCGGGTAAAAACCCATCGATGAAAATACTACAAACGCCGACATGCCCCCGCCATCTTCATCCCCGGGTATCCCGAAAATATTATCCTTGAACCAGGTCGACAACAACATCCGCACCATCTGCTGCGTCTTCCACGGCGCACCCGCATAGTTATACAGATACGGTATATGAAAACAAGGTTCATTGGCCATTGAATACTGCCCCACCATGGCCGTCATGTCCGGAAACTTATTCCAGAGCTCCTGTTTCGAGTGCCCCAGGTCTTCCCGGAACAATTGATCCAGCCGCGCCTCAAACGCTTTCTTACCACCCATCATCGAGATCAGATCAGGTATATTCTGCTGCACCTGCCACATATACGTCCAGCCATTGTCTTCATCATAATAGTCCCGCCCTCCGGCGCCACCGTCAAAGACCGGGTCGATGTCGATCCAGTTGCCCTTGTCGTCCTTTGGTAAAAAAAATTTCTTGTCGCTGTTCCAAAGATTCCGGTAGTTAAGCCCCCGCTTCGAAAACGTTGCGTAGTCACCGGACTTCCCAAGCTCATGCGCCAGCTGCGCCAGCGCCCAGTCATCAAAAGCAGCCCCAAGCGTAACCGCGACAGCCTGCCGGCGTTCAAACGGATGTACCTCGGAGACCGTCTCCTTCTCACCCGGATGCAAAGCAGGGAAATAACCCTTCTCATGGAAAAAATCATCCAGTGAAGTCTTCGCCCCATTCCGCCAGGGCAGCAAAGTCGCATCCGTTGCGTTCTTCCGCATCCCCTCATACGCTCCGGCTACATCGAAGTTCCGAAGTCCCTTACGGTATGCATCCAAAAAGACGACAGAGGAGTGAAAGCCGTTCATACACGCATAGTCCCCAAAAAGAACAGGAAAAGTAGGCATCCAGCCGCTTTGCTTATACATCCGCACATAGGACTGCAACATGTCTTCCTCCTGTGCCGGATGAAGGATCATCCGCAACGGATGTAAGGCCAGGTACGTATCCCAGGCCCAGTCATCGACATAGAACGGCCGGGTATCCTTATTGATCTGTTTATTATATCCACTGTAATAGCTACCCCCTTCGGTAATGTCGACCATCCGCTCCTGGCAACGATACAACGCAGAGTAAAAAGACCTTCTCTGCGCCTCTGTAGCCCCTTCCACTTTTATCTGCGACACCACCTTCCCCCATATCCCCTCCGCATGACGCCGGAACGCCGTAAAATCCCCCTTCTCCTTCTCAAAATTCAGTTTAGCCTGCTCCGGACTGATGAAACTGATTCCGTACTTCAATTCGACCGCTCCTTTCCCCGCAGGGAACTGGATATAAGTCTTCCCCTCATCCCCCGACAAAGCCGCCGCCTCAGGTTTACCCGCCACACTAAATTTCCCGTACATATAGATCTTTACATCTCCATGCCAGGTCTCTACACCCGTGACGACATCCCCCGAAAGAAAATGCCACGAAGACCCGCCGCCATTATATACATTCAGCAATAAGGTCCTGGTCAAACCCGCCGGAAAACTAAACCGGTAATAGCCCACCTTCTCCCCCGGCGTAAACTCAACGGTCGTATTGTCATCCACCAGCCAGGTAGAATAATACCACGGCCTCGTAACCTCCAGGTCATGATCATAAGGCATCCGCCTGTGCCAGGCCTCCGCAGCCGGAGCATTGGCTCCCCCCGCGGCTGCCGCGGCCGGCTCCCTACAATAAGGCTTAACCGAAAAAGCTTCTCCCAGGCGATGCGATATCATCGTCAGGGGGAAACTCGAGATCCGGTCATCCAGGTAATCCTTCCTCACCGGGTACATCCTGATCACATTATTTGGCAAAAAAACCGTGGGCCTTGTCGGCTCCAGCAAAGCTCCGACATTCCCGATCGTCGGATCGATATATTCAAGGGCCCGCACCGGCCCGATCGTATCGACAGGGCAAGGCGACCCAAATGCACTAACAACAAATAGGATTGGAAATAACAACAGCTTCATCAAAAAAGGATTTATAAAGAAACCTGGACCGCGCCGTTCAGGCGCAGCCCAGGTAAAAAACATATTAATATCCGTCATTCTGTTTCCAGGCCGGATTCAGCGTCATCTCAGCAAATGGAATAGGTGCCCAATATTTCTGAGCATAGTTGGTCCCCCCGGGAATAGGATTCTCCGAGGCGTCACGGGCGGCCGCGATCTGCGGCAGCAACTGCAGTCTGATGATATCAAACCACCGCACCCCAAACTCTTCGGCGAATTCATAAGCTCGCTCATACACCACCGAATCCCTGAATGCCGTCTGTGAAAGACCAGCCGTCAGATTCGGCAGCCCGGCACGCGTCCGGACCTGGTTGATAGCCGTATAGCTTGCCGCCGTCGGACCGCTCGCAGCCATATTGGAAGCTTCTGCAAAATCCAGCAGCACCCCCGCATAACGGCTGATGATCGTCTCCGCATTGGTGCTCGGCTGGATCGTATAGAGATGCGTGGCATCTTCATTCACCCCATCCCCTACTCCATTGGTCACCAGACCCGCCCTATATTTCTTGTAGTATGGATGCTGTGCATGTGTGGCAGGTGAGTTCCAGGGAACCAGCGTAAAGGTCAGCTTATCCGCATTCCGCAGCTTGATCGTATCATAGAATGTCCAGTAGCTGCGGGAACAGATCGGCCTGTTCTTATAAAAATTGATCTCCGGATAAACGTCATCCCAGCCGCTGGAACCATCCACCGCTACTTCATCCAGTGGTACATTTGACGAACCAAAACGACGGTTAGGAAGATTCCCCGCTACACTATACTCCAGCCCAAAAAGAACCTCCGTACTGTTCCGGGTCTTGAAGATCTGGTCATAAGGCGTATTGACATCATATAAGCCCGACCCCATCACTATCTGCGCTTCATCCGCAGCCAGCTGGTATTTAGTGGCGTCATTCAAAGGCCAGCCCGCCATCGTCAGGTATACATCCGTAAGGATAGCGCTCACAGAATAGATATTGGGTTTACCCATCACCCTTGTTTTTCCCAGCATGGTCTTCGCTATATTAAAGTCACTGATGATCTGGGCATATATATCACCCACTGCAGCCCTTGGAGGACGTGCCGTAGGATCTAAAGGCACTGTAACCAATGGAAGAGGACCAAAGGTCCGCACGAGGTAGTAGTAACACAAGGCCCTTAAAAAATAAGCCTGTCCCGCAGAATTGTTCCTCGTCACCGTATCCGTCGTGCTTATCTTCGTATAGTTGGCGATGATATAGTTGGCATTGTATATCGTCTGCCAGGGACCATTCCATTCGGCAGGAAGACTCGAGTTCGTACTGCTGCCCGACAAACGATCGAATTCGCGCTGGTCACCCTTGTTAAGACCCGGATCGGTCGTAAGATCATCCGATCCGAAATAAGAAGTTTCCTTACTGGTAAATCCCCATGCGCCATCCCGTGCCAGCTGGATATACATCCCGGCCACCGCGGCATCGAGATCACTTTGCGTTTTATAATAACTGCCTGGCGTTATGTTGCCTTTCGGATCTTCGGTCAGCTTCTGACAACCGCTGATCACTCCCGTCACAAGCCCTGCTACCAGCAGGCCGCCTATGACAAATTTGGACGTTGAATATCTGTTCATATCTGAATATGTTTATTAGCTTATAATGAAAGTCTGAGACCGAACGTATAGGATTTAGGATTGGGTATGACACCAAATTCCTGGCCCTGCGATATCGCATTGCCCGTCGGCTGGTTGTCGACCTCCGGATCATATCCTTTATATGGCGTTATCGTCCAAAGATTCTGCCCACTGACATATATTTCCAGACTGCTCATCTTCATTCTCCTGACAAGAACATTCGGCACGCGATACGTCAGCGAGAGGTTCTTCAGCTTGGCATAGCTGGAATTGTATACATACCGGCTGCTGCCATTCTTATTACTGTTGGAGCTGCTCCAGGCGGGATTGTCCGTCTGGTTCTTCGCCGTCCAGAGATTTTCCGGAACAGCCTGCACGGTAGTGGCATTCTTCATATCTCCAAGTCCACCCCAGAGATAAGCCAGCGTTTGGGAAAACACCTGGCTGCCCTGCTGGCCCTGGAACATAAAGCTCAGCGTAAAGTCATGATAGCTGACGTCATTGATAAAGCCAAAACTATATTTGGGAGTCGCATTCCCAAGAGGCAGATAGTCCGAAGCATTAAAGATATGATCGCCATTTATATCCAGGTACTTCGCATCCCCCGGCACATTGCCATACAAAGCCGCCGTCGCAGCCTCGCTCGTCTTCCAGGTACCCAGGAACTTATATCCCGCAAACTCACCCAGAGGTTGTCCCACCTTCAACATGGCATTGTAAGTACTGTTACCGCCGATCGCGTAGAGATTGTCAAGACCACCCAGGCTGATCACCTTGTTCCGGTTGATCGACAGCGTTAAATTGGTAGTCCATTTGAACTCCCTGCCGGATACTGGCGTACCACCGACAGCAAGCTCGAACCCTTTATTGGAAAGACTTCCGATATTCGTCTGGTAATTGGCGCCTCCGTCATATTGAGGAGAAGGGATATTGTATAAAAGGTTTTTAACCTTACCAGTATATCCGTCAACCGACAATGTCAACCGCCCGTTCAGGAAAGCCATATCAAAACCGGCATCATAGGTGGTCTTGATCTCCCATTTGAGAAATTTCGACGTTGGCGCTCCGACAGATGTAGCCACCGTCGCCGATCCTGACTGACCAGGCGTGCCGCCTCCATAATAATAGTTGTTCTGGTTGTTTCCGCCACCGACATTGATCAAAGGAATAGAAGAATAGGCCGGTACAGCCTGGTTACCCGTCTGACCATAAGAAGCCCTGACCTTCAGGTCGGAGAAGACCCTTGAATTGGCCAGCCAGTTTTCCTTCTTCATATTCCAGTTGACACCAACGGAAGGGAAGCTGCTCCACTTGTTCGTCAGGTGAGAAGACCCATCCGCACGTATACTGGCAGATAAGGTATACTTGTCTTTAAAGGTATAGTATACACGTCCCAGCCAGGAGACCAGCGCATCCGCCGAATAGGAAGAAGCAGTCTGCTGCGTAGCACCCAATCCAAGGTTATAATAGCCAAGACCATAAGTGATCAGGTTTCTTGCAGTGGCCGTCGTCGACATGTTCTGACCATTCTGCAATTCATAAAGGGCCGTAGCCGAGATCGTATGATCGCCAAAACTGTGTTTATAGGTAAGATAATTACTACTTAAGAATCCCCTGTTACGCGCACTGACTGTCAGCGCATTGTCGGCATGCTGATCATAGGCTCCCGTATTCGGACCGTCCAATGACTGACCATAACCATAATTAAGGTTATATACGTTCGTCGAAGTAAAGGTCAGATCTTTAAATAACCGGTAAGTAATGATAGCCGATCCCGAATAGTTGTCGGTCAGTGCACCACCTCCGCTCATATTGTCATGCTGCTGGCTCAGCGCCTGCGCGATCGGGTTGAACTGTATCGAAGCATAGCTCGAGTGTTTGATAAAATTGCCATTGGCATCCCGGATAGGAGAAGTAGGATCCCATTCCACAGCCTGGTTGAATGGATCGCCCAGTCCACCGCCATAATTGGTATTGTGATTGCGGGGAATAATGCCCGAGATGATAAACTTCACATTCAGCTGATTGTTTACCTTAATATCGACATTACCGCGAAAAGTTGTTTTCCTCGCCCATTGATTGAGGATGATCCCCGGCTGACTCAAATATCCACCCGAGAAATAATATCGCACGTTATCCGACCCTCCGCTGAGGCTCACCTGGTAGTTTTGAACCCAGGGTTCCGTATGAAGCGCTCTCTGCCAGTCAGTCCCCTGGACAGCACCCGACTTAAAATCTCCCAGTTGCTGTGTAGAGAAAGGTACAGATGCAGCAGACCCGCCCTGACCAATAAACTGTGCATTGACCGAACGGGCAAAATCATAAGGTCCCATCAGATCCAGCTCCTTTGGTATCTTATCCTTCGAGGCCCAGGCATTGACCGAAAACTTTGGCCGGCCGACTCCGCCCGACCTGGTGGTGATCAGGACCACGCCATTCGACGCCCTCGATCCATAGATGGCAGTCGACGCGGCATCTTTCAATACTTCCAGCGATTCGATGTCTGCAGGATTCACGTCCGAGCCATTCCCGATATTGCCATCGATGACATACAACGGTTCAGTACCGCCGGTAATGGAGTTAGCCCCCCGGATCTTGACCCTCAAACCCTGACCCGGCTGTCCGTTGGGACTCGTCACCGCTACACCAGCAGTCGTACCCTGTAAGGCCTGCTCCAGGCGGACAAGAGGTCGTTTGGCAATTTCAGCGGCCTTGACCGAGCTGCTTGCCCCGGTAATATCGCTTTTTTTCTGTGTTCCATAACCGACCACAATGACATCACCCAGGGCAGCGGGGTCCTGCTGAAGACTGACATTCAGCTCCGACCTTCCCCGAACCGGGAAATCCGAATTGAGATACCCGACGAAACTAACCACCAGCACCGGAGAGACCTGGCTCCCGGTACTGATCTGAAAATTGCCCGAACTGTCTGTCGTGGTGGAAACGGTAGTTCCTTTTAGAGTGACCGTGGCCCCGGATAGCGGACGATTGTTCTCGTCCATCACTTTTCCCCGAACCAGCTGGCCCTGAGCATTGGCCTTAACCAAGCCAATTACTACAAAAAGCAGCAGTAGTACTTTTTTCATACACAAGCAATTAATTTTAATGAGATAATTATGATGCAAATAAAGCGGCGGGGTATTAACAGAAGGCCCAATTTTTCATTAATTGGTACAGTAACTAAGTTTTTTTTAGTTTGAAAGCTCTTTTTATCCTTTGGCCGGACGGCGTGGTACCTTCCTATGCCACCAGGTCGCCAGCGACGATCCCGTAATATTCATCATCGGTCCAAAAACAGCCGGCGCCAATCCCACTGTCGCAAGACGCCCCATCGTCAGCGCGATCCCCGATGCCAACCCCGCATTCTGCATCCCCACCTCCAGCGAGATGGTCCGGCAGTCCTTTTCCTCCATCCCCAGCAGCCTCGCCGACCAGTACCCCAGCGTATAACCCGCCGCATTCTGTAACAGGGTCGCCGCGATCAGCAACAAGCCGACCGCCAAAAGACTGTCCCGCCCCGCCGCGGTGATCACGACAATGATCAATGTTATTCCCACCATCGAGACTATCGGCATCGCCTTGTCCAGCCACCTCACCCTCCCCTTCACCAAAAAGTTGAAGACCAGCCCGGCCACGATCGGCAGGATCACGATCTGTGTAATGTCCCAGACCATGCTCCAGAAATGCACCGCCACCAGCTCACCCGCCAACAAACGCATTAATAGAGGAGTAATAAAAGGCGCCAGCAACGTCGACACCGTCGTCACCGAAACCGACAGGGCAAGATTCGCCCTCGCCAGCCAGGACATGACATTCGAAGCCAGCCCGCTGGGACAACAGCCCACAAGGACGACACCCGCGGCGATCTCCGGCGGAAAATGAAACAAATGGATGATACAAAAGCTTACCAGCGGCATGATCGTGTAGTGACAGATCACCCCGACAAATATGCCCTTCGGGTTCTGCAGCACATCCCGGAATTCCTTCAGACTTAACTCCGTCCCCATCCCAAACATGATGACCTGCAGCAATGGCAGGATCAGCCGGGATAATTTGAAATCCCCCACCTTTATAAAGTACTGCGGATAATATAAGGCCAGACTTACTACGGCGAAGATCATGACCGTAAACGAAAACCCCTTCAAGACGCGCGATCTCCTGAATGCCAGGGCCAGCAGCACAAAACACCCCATCAGGATCCAGCCGCCAAAACCCGCCCGGTTGTTGTCCGGCAACGCAAAAGCGATATAACTGCCCCCGGCCTTCAGCCCCCTTCCCCCACCGGCAGCAATAACAACATACTGCCGTCCACCATTATTATAGGTAATAGGCGTAGCAAACCCGCCCGCAGGCAGCTGGTATTCCCAAACCACCTTGCCATTTCTCCGGTCAAAGGCCCTGATCTTTTCATCCCGCGTCCCGGCAATAAAGATCAATCCGCCTGCTGTTGCCAACGGACCACCATAACTTTCCGTACCCGTCGCAGGTATCCCATTCCTGGCCAGCTCAGGATATTCCCCAAGCGGCACCTTCCACAAATATTCTCCCGTATTCAGATTGATAGCGTTCAGCGTCCCCCAGGGCGGCTTGATCCCCGGATACCCGCTGGAGTCTTCCAGTTTCTCCCAGACCTTGCTGATATAGGGCGGGACATAAGGGAAGTCCGACTTCTTTACTTTACCCGTCCCATCATTGTGCTCCGCAGCAACCCGCCCGCCGCCACGGCCGGCATTCAGCAAAAAGTCGATCACAGCACTCCGCTCCCGGTCCGTCAGCGTTTGCTGAAAGGACGGCATTCTCCCCTGCCCCGTCGTTAATATATGCGCGATCTCATCTTTTTTCAACCGGCTCCCGACACCCAGCAAACTGGGGATCTCCAGTCCGTTCCCCTTCCGGTCTGCCCCATGACAGGGTGAACAGCTCGTAACATAGAGTCCCTGTCCCTTTGATAAGGCCGCGATCTCCTTCTGCCGGTCCGCCAGAGAGATCATCTGCAACAACCACGGAGTCGTATTCGAGTTCTGATAAAAGATCCCATTACTGTCGATAGCATTCCCACCCCACTCCGCACCACCGCTGTAGCCAACAACTATCGTCCCCTTCGTATTCGGCGGCAGAAACTTTTGTCCATGATCGGCCTTGTCAAAGATCCGCTGTACATAGGCATGGGCTTCCGGCGATAGATCGGTGATATCGCTGTCGCTGACCGTTTGCATACACAAAGGCAATGGCCTGACCGGAAATTTCTGCACCGGCCAGGGATGTTCACCCGGCAGTCCGTTGACAGCAACCGGCCGCTCCTCCACAGGGAACACCGACTTGCCGCTATCCCGGTCCAGCACAAAGACATTCCCATCCTTGGTGACCTGTACCACCACATCGATCAGCCGACCATCATGCCGGATAGTCGCAAGGTTCGGCGGACAGGGGATGTCCCGGTCCCAAAGATCATGATGGATGGTCTGGTAATACCATTTCAGCTTGCCGGTGGCCGCGTCAAGCGACACGACGCAATCCGAGAAAAGATTCATCCCCGCCCTGTCGCCGCCATAAAAGTCCGACGAAGGACTTCCCGTTCCAAAATATACAGCCCCACGTCGGTCATCCAGCGCAAGACCGCTCCAATTATTGGTCCCACCCACCCACTTATACGCCTCCTTTGGCCAGGTCTCATACCCCGGCTCGCCCGGCTGCGGAACCGTATGAAAGGTCCAGATCAATTTACCCGTCAGGACATCAAACCCCCGCACGTAACCGGGCGCGGCATCCCCACTCTCCGACACCGTGTTACCAAAGATGATCGTATTCTTATAGACAACACCCGGCGAAGTAGCCGTTATATAAAGGTTCCTGACATCGTGATTGATATCAAGCCCCGCGGTAAAAGATACAGTCCCATCCGTGCCAAACCCCGCAACAGGCTCACCCGTCATCGCATTTACCGCAAACAGATCATTCCCCGCCACATAAAAGATCCGCTTGTCATTCCCCTGCTCCCAATACGTGACACCCCGGACCTGGTTCAGCCGCGCGGGCTTCCCCTGAAACGGATCAAACTGCCACAGCCGTTTCCCACTCCCCGCCTCCAGCGCAAACAGCTTCAGCTTCGCATTGATGCCATAAAGAACGCCATTCACCACTATCGGCTGACACTGGATCTCATGCGCGCCGCCACGTTTATGCCCTTCGCTGACAACACTGTCATTCGAGTTGTAAACCCAGGCTACTTTCAGATCCTTTACATTATCAATATTGATCTGCCGCAGATCAGAATACCGGTTATTCTCCTTATTCCCCCCATAAGCCGGCCAATCAGTTCCTCCGGACTTTGAATGAGTACAACCAACAAGAAATAAAAAGGGCAACGCAACTAAAAAGCAAATTTTCATTTTGTATAGAATTCGTAGTATATCGTCCAGCTAATACTCTGCCCCGGCTCAACCTTTATATGGATATACGGCTCAGGACAAAGTATCGTCGCCGAACCCCAATAAACATTTTTTGACAACGGCTGGTCACAACGTATATGTATCCCCGTTTCCTTGTTCTCCACCCGGATATCATACACACTACCCCCCTGCAAGATCCCATACACCGACTCATGCCCCGTCAGCGGCCGCTGAAGCACGATCGAATCACCCTGTATCACCGCAGGCCCCCTTACTTCATCCGCCGTCGGCGCAAAAGTATACTTCAACACCGATCCCGGCCCCGTAGACCCGCTATCCATCCGGAAAAAATTATGATCATACACATTCGTCTCAAGGGCTTTGCTGCCGGTATTCTTCAACGTGTGCCTGAGCACCAGTTCCGGCTTGCCTTTTACCAGCTCCACCTTTTTTGTATAGATATAAAAACCAGCAAGGGTCTGACGAAACTCCACCGCATTTCGCGAAGTCCTGACCTTCCAAATACCGGCGTCTTTTATAGCATAATACTTAAAGGCGTTATAAGCCGCCGTATCCGGCCGCACCAGTTGGCCGACTCCGATCTGTACAAAGTCACCGGCAAAGTCCACCGGCGAAAAAGACTCCACCGGCCCCAGTATAGCATCATGGATCTTCGGATCATACTTCGGGAACCACTGTGTGATATACTGGCGCCCCTTGTATTCCAGTACGGGCATCACACCCGACCAATCAAACCTCGTAGCCCGGTAATATCCCACACTCGTGTCCGGCAGATAAAGCCGGGCGTGAATTACACCATTATTAATGTCCGCAGAAGGCGGCGCAGTGACAGCCTGGGCCGTCGCTTGCCCACATGCACCCATCGCAACAACAAACAGCGTCAGCAACCGTATGATCATAACACTTGTTTTAAGGTCTGATAATCGTTCCATCCCGCTTGCGGATCGTCCACTTCCCCGCCTTATTGTTGATCGGGTACTTTGCCGCCAGCTTTTCATTGACATCCACACCCAGCCCCGGCGCCTCATTGACATAGAGATATCCCTTCTTCAATTCAGGACTTCCCGGGAACACCTCCCGCAGCTGGTCGGAAAAAAAGACCGATTCCTGGATCCCGAAATTCCAGATCGCCAGATCGATATGACAATGCGCCGCATGACCCACAGGCGAAACGTCCCCCGGACCATGCCAGGCCGTCTTCACATTACAGAATTCTCCCAGCCGCGCTATCTTCATGGCAGGCGTTATACCTCCGACCTGTGAAACGTGACAACGGATATAATCCATATAGTGTTCCTTCATCGCCGGCACAAATTCATTGAGATTATTGAACAGCTCACCCATTGCAAATGGCACCGTCGTACTTGCCCGCAGCTGTCGGAACCATTCCATATTTTCAGGGGAGACAGGGTCTTCGATAAAATAGGGATTGAATTCTTCTATCCGCTTGCACATATTGATCATGTCCACCGGTTGGATCCGCTCATGCGTATCATGCAGCAGATCGACCTCCTCGCCACACCGTTTGCGAACTTCCCTAAAGAGCTTTGGTACCGCCTGTACATAAGCCACCGGGTCCATGAAGTCGTCGGTTGCTTTACCAAAACCCGCATCTTTAAAGTCCGGCTGCTGCGCCAGATAGAGACTGCCATAACCACCTTGTTGGATCCGGACATAACGGAACCCGTCTTCCATATACTTCTTTACCTGTTCCGCACATTCCTCCGGCGTCTTGCCATCCGCATGCGCATAGGCATCCACCGCAAAACGGGCTTTCCCGCCCAGCAGCTGATACACCGGCATGTTGGCGCGTTTGCCCTTGATATCCCATAAGGCCTGATCAAGTCCGCTCAGCGCATTATTCAGCACAGGCCCATTCCGCCAATACGAACTGACAAAAAAGGCCTGCCACATGTCTTCGATATTGTCCACATTCCTGCCGACACAGAAGTCCGGCATATAGCTGTTGATCGCCGTGACGACCACTTCCGCCCGCTGGGTGAAGGTCGCACAGCCAATTCCGTAAAGACCCGGTTCGGATGTCTCCACCTTTACCAGTACGAGGTTGGCGCCCTGCGGTGCCGTGGCTATCGCCTTGACCGAACGGATCGTGAGCGGAGGCAACCCGCCTGTGGAAGAAACAACCGGTTCTGCTTTCACCGTCCCAACGCCACCAAAAAGTGTTCCCACACCACCAAGCCCAACCATCTTCATTAGTTCGCGTCTATTCATATGTAAGTATTTTCACGTCTCCCGCCCGCGAAGCGGGCAAAACCAAAAGATCAACCACCTTCCCATTCACTACCCTCCCCTGCACCGTCGTATTATAAGGTGCATGCAGCTTAAAGTCCGCATCCCACCCCTTTGGCCAGGCCGGCGCCAGCAGGATCTTACGGCCATCCGTCTGCATCAGCATCTTCTGAAGACCGTTCTCTCCATTCCCTCCATTGTCCTCATCCGGCTCATAGTCATGCCCCTTTACCCAAAAAGCCGGGAACTTCAGCTTCGGGTCCTTCCGCGTCAACGCAAAATGAACATAGTCCTTCGCCACATCGGCATCGCCAAGCATCGCCGCTTGTATTGGGTCCTGGTTCCAGCAGCCCTTTTCCCTGAAATGACGCACATCAAACGTATGCCTCGCCAGTTCCAACCCCGGCTTATCAAGCCCGTACAACCGAAAAGGATAGATACTATAAAGTTCCGGATTCTCCGCGTTGTGACCATGCGCCGTCTGCGGGCCCGTATAGGGAAGCAGCACCGGCGTCTTCGAACGGTCATTCGTTCCCGTCGGCAGTTCCGGCAAAATGCTCAACAAATGACTCCACTCTTTCTTTACCGTTCCGGCATTCACGTCCCCAGCACTCATCACGCTACCAGCACTCATCACGCCCCCAGCAATCCCCGCAACAACCTCATCCGGCAACGCCACCATCCTCGGCAACACCGCCCTCAACCCCGCAATATCCGGCGCCGGATCATGCACTTTCCAGAACATCTCTATCGCATTATCCGGATCAAGCAAAAGCTTACCGGAAGCATCCCTTCCAAAATGCTCGTCAAAAAAGACCAGCGCAGCCGAAGCCAGCGGCATCAGATACGTCCGCGCAAAATCCTTGTCCCCCGTATATTCATAGTAATCGAGCATCATCATAGAAAGCTCGAGAATAGAAGTAAAGTAATGACCGGTATAATTCTCTTTCACCTCCGGTCCCATATAAGGCAGTCCTCCCCAAAAAGGCGAGGTCTCCTGGAAGTAGGCGCCTCCATGATGATAATACTTCTGTACCTCCGTCGCATTCCCCGGCAGCAGCTGAAGATACATCCGGAACAAAGGCAGCATCATGTCAAAGTCCCCCGCCATCAACCGGGGCCAGTACATCGGACGCGTATTCTGGAACCAGTACATGCCGCCCCAGCCGCGATAATCCGGATCCGGCTGACTAACTACAAAAATGGACCCGTTAAATTTTATCGGATAAGCCCCCCTGCCCGCGCAGGCGGTAACAAAACGTTGTAAAACATACCCCCTCGTCGTCTCCCGCGCAGCCGAATCTCCGCTGACAAAGATCCAGCTCCGATCCCAAAACGCTTTCCACCACGCAACATGCGCCTTCCGGCAGCTCTCCCAATCCAAAGCCTCCGTCTTCACCCGCTGCCTGTCCAGCAAAGCCAGCCATTCCCCACCCTTCGCCGTCAGGGCATCGATCGAGATCGTCTGCCGCTTCACTGCCTTCCCCGAAACCAACTGCCCCCCCTTCCCCACCAGCCCGGGCCCATGTATAATCCCGCCAAACGTAATATCCGCCAGCGCAGAATCCTGCAAACCCTTATCATTCGCCTGATGGGCCGCAGCCGTTCCTTCATGGCGCGGTTTATTCCTGTGATACCAGCATATCCCGTCCCTCCCCGCCTTAACCACACTATCCCCCCTCCAATCCTCCAAACTCACCTTCACAAAAACGGGCTTCCCGCTTTCCATTTCGACCCGAACTACGGGATGATTTGCATCTACCCATAACCGTAAGCGCAGATCCCCCTCGACGACACGGATCTCCCCTTCCCGCAACCTCAAAACCTGCCTGAAACCCGTAGCGAGCGAACTGCTGCCCGACGTTGTCCCAGCACCCAAGGCTGAACCAGCACCCGAGGTCGTACCCTTGCCGGAGCCAAAAGACACCCTCACCAACCCCAGCTTCGACAGGATCCCTCCCTGCTTCATCCACCCGTCCATCCCCGGCTTGATCTGGTCCCCCCAGGCATCCGTCTTACTGATATAAAAAAGAAGGTCCCCACCCGGCTCAACCCAGGCATTCAACCCAATATCCCCATTCCCCAGCGGCATCGATTCCGCCGGACCTGGTCCGGGTACATCCCATATAACGTTGAAAGAGTCAAGCCGCGATAAGACATCGGCTTCGCGCGATTGCGCACTGACATAAAGTGGAGTTTCTAAAATGACAGCTCCAAACAAGAGGCAAAGAAGCAAAAAGTTAGTTCGTGTTTTATTCACTGGCATTATCGTTGTCTTTCTGAGGCAAATACAGGCCGCCCGATCCGTACAGCAAGTACGGCTCACAGCCTTAACAAAGCATTAATTAAGCCTTAATTTTAAGATTAGACGCTTAATTTCCAGAAAAATAACGCAATCCGTATTAGTGAGGTGCAACGACAAGCACTTCGCCACGCTTATGCTTGTAGCGAAACACAAACGGGAATACCACTCCCAACACGAGCGCATACGCCGCAAACGTAAACCAGATCGCATGCCAGTTCCTCACCCCATTCACCGTAAAGTGATCCGCAGCCAACCCACTCCCAATCCCGCCAAGCCAGGCCCCAAGACCATTCGTCATGATCATAAACAGCCCCTGCGCACTCGCACGGATAGTGATAGGTGCTTCCCTTTCGATAAAAAGAGAACCGGATATATTAAAGAAGTCAAACGCCATTCCGTAAACTACCATCGACAACACCAAAAAACCAAGCCCCCCTCCCGGATTACCGATGCCAAAAAGGCCAAACCGGAAGACCCAGGCAAAAATGCTGATCATCATCACGATCTTTATCCCAAACCGCCGCAGAAAAAAGGGAATAGCCAGGATAAATAAGGTCTCCGAAACCTGTGATATCGACGACAGGATATTCGGATGCGCCACCGTAAAAGAACCGGCATATTTTGGATCGTTGGCAAAACCGCCGAGAAAAGCCAGACCAAACGCATTCGTGATCTGCAGGGCAGCCCCCAAAAACATCGAAAACAAAAAGAACACCGCCACCTTGCTGTTCTTAAAAAGAACAAATGCATCCAGACCCAACGAAGAAATGATGCTTTTCTTCTCCTTCGTCGGCACCGGCGTACAGCGCGGCAGCGTAAAAGCATAGATCCCCAGGATCAGGCCGGCCCCCGCGCTTACATATAGCTGCATGGCGCTGGCCGTCCAATGACAAAGATCCACCGTCCACATCGCAATGATAAAACCCACCGTTCCCCAGACACGGATCGGAGGAAAATCCTTCTCGATCTCATAACCCTTCTTATCCATGACGATAAAGGAAACAGTCGAATTCAGTGCCAGCGTGGGCATATAGAACATCGAATTTAGCAGCATGATCATATACAGGGTCGAATAGCTGGTCACCGTAGTGGCCCAGATCAGCAGCACGGCCCCTATCAGGTGACAAACACCCAGTACCCGCTCCGCATTGACCCACCGGTCCGCCACGATACCCAGTAAACCGGGCATAAAAAGGGAGGCGATCCCCATCGTTCCATAAATGCTCGCGATCTCACCCAGTTTAAAATGAAGGGTAGCGCTCATATAGCTCCCCATGGAAATCAGCCATGCGCCCCAAACAAAATACTCCAGGAAATTCATTACGATCAGCCGGAACTTGATATTCACTACGACAGTTTTGTTTTGATAGGGGAAGATAGATAATTTATAACTAAATTTGTGAGATAATTCAATGGCCATGAGCACGACAGCAGCTATTACCACCCTCCTGGGGACGGTAGACACAGATTTACAAAAGATAGGAGAAAAGGTACTCGCACAACAGAGAATTACACCCGAAGAAGGCATCCTTTTGTTCGAAAAAGCCAGCCTTCCTTTGCTGGGAGCCCTCGCTAATTACGTCCGCGAAAGCAAACATGGCGACAAGACCTATTTCAATCGCAATTTTCATATCGAGCCCACCAACGTCTGTGTCTTCACTTGCAATTTCTGCTCTTATTCCCGGGTCTATGCCCACCGCGACGAAGGATGGGAACTGACCCAGCAGCAGATGCTCGACATCGTAAAGAAGTACGATGGCAAACCCGTTACGGAAGTCCATATCGTCGGCGGCGTTCATCCTAAGATGAACCTCGAGTTCTTTATCGAATTACTCCAAAAGATCAGGGCGCATCGCCCCGACCTGCATATAAAAGGCTTTACCGCCGTGGAACTGGACTATATGTTCCGCAAAGCAAAGCTCACCGTAGAAGAAGGAATGAAGAGGCTCCACGAAGCCGGACTGCAATCTATGCCTGGCGGCGGAGCCGAGATCTTCCACCCCGATGTCCGCAATATCATCTGCGCCGACAAGGTCGATGCCGACGGCTGGCTGAAAATCCACGAAGCCGCTCACCGCGAAGGCATGCATACCAACGCCACAATGCTCTACGGCCACATCGAAACCTATGCGCACCGCATTGACCATATGGAACGCCTCCGCCAGCTCCAGGACCGGACCGGCGGCTTCAACACCTTTATCCCCCTCAAATTCCGTAATAAGGGCAACGACATGAACAATGTCGCAGAATCTTCCGTCGTCGAAGACATGAAACTATACGCCGTGGCAAGGCTTTACATGGACAATTTCCCGCATATAAAAGCCTATTGGCCCATGCTCGGTCGTCAGAACGCCCAGCTGACCCTCTCCTTCGGAGTCAACGATCTCGACGGGACCATCGACGACACTACAAAGATCTATTCTATGGCAGGCAGCGAAGAGCAGACCCCAAGTCTCTCGACAGCCCAGCTGGTCAGCCTGATCAAACAGGTAGGCCGCGAACCCGTCGAACGCGATACCTTATATAAAGAGATCAGGAATTACAAAGACGTTGATCTTGCCACAATAGAGCTGGACCCGACGCTGAATTAAAAAGCCACATTTACTCATTCTCGTCCGGCCGCACAAATGGCCGGATGATCAGTCTATTCCCTTTATCATAGGTAAAGTAGTTCCACATCCAGTTCGTAAAGACAAGTAACTTGCTGCGAAAGCTCATCAATCCGCTGATATGGACAAACAGCCAGATATACCAGGCAAACCGTCCTCCAAATTTCAGTTTGTTATCCAGCAGATCGGCCAGCGCCTTTCCGCGGCCTACCGTAGCCAGTGCGCCCTTGTCAAAGAATTTAAAAGGCTTCACCGCTCTGTTCTCCACTACGGCATTCAAAAGTTTTCCAACATACTTTCCCATTTGAATAGCAGGTTGCGCCTGACCAGGGAGGCCCCTTGGCCATTTCTCGGATCTCTGGATAGAAATATCTCCGATGGCATAGATCCCTTCACTGCCGATCACCTTACAATTCTCGTCGACAATATAATGCGCCTTTTCGATCCACTCGGGTTTCATACCTTCCAGCATATTCCCGGTGACCCCTGCAGACCAGACGACACAATAGCTTTCTATCTGTTCACCCGACTTCAGATGTACCGTAGTGCCGTCATATTTATCAACGTATGTCGACGTCTTTACGATCACGCCCAGCTTTTCGAGATATTGCTTTGCCTTGATACCCGCATGTTCGGACATCGTCGCGAGTACCCGCTCATTCCCTTCCAGCAGATAGATCTTCATCTCGCTCAGATCCAGGTGCGGATAATCCTTGCAAAGAACATGCTTCCTCAATTCAGCTATCGCACCTGCCGTCTCTACCCCGGTCGGTCCGCCGCCGACAAGCACAAAGTTCAGCATACGTCTGCGCTCCACCGGGTCCTGGGTCATATCCGCCCGTTCGAAAGCCTGCATCAGCTGGCTCCGGAAATTCAGCGCGTCGGGAATGGACTTTAAGCCAAAGGAATACTTTTTGATCAGCTCGTTCCCAAAGAAATTGGACTTGCTGCCCGTAGCGATGACAAGGTAGTCATATTTGAGGCTGCCGACATCCGTTATAATATGCTTATTGTCTAAATCGATCCGCTGGATTTCCAGCGCCCGGAAGTGAAAGTCTTTCTTATTGCTGAACTCCCGCCGTAGAGGGGTCGCGATCGCATCCGGCTGCAGGCCGGCCGTCGCCACCTGGTACAATAAAGGCCAGAAGCTATTGTAGTTGCTCTTGTCAAAAAGAACGATCTGGAAGAGCTGATCATTCAGATATTTGACGGTATTGGCGCCGCCAAATCCACCGCCGATGACGACTACACGGGGTTTGGTGGTATCGGGTATATTAAGCTGAAGATGAGTGACGCTATCCATAGGTTGCTTATTTTCCATAAAGTTAACACTTTCACCTACGATACGTAATCCATCGCCTATGGATGCATCAGAAACGATAGATTATACAACAGATCACCAGTGCCTTCTCACCCAATATCTCAACACTCCTTCAATCCTAATGGAATTTGTACCGCGAGCCCCCCATCCGATGTCTCCTTATATTTACTGTTCATATCCTGGGCCGTACTCCACATCGTGCTGATCACCGCATCCAGCGACACTTTGGCAAAATCCGGGGTGCTCTGTAAAGCCAGCTGGGAGGCCGTTATAGCCTTTATTGCTCCCATCGTATTCCGTTCGATACAGGGTATCTGCACCAGTCCCCCGATCGGGTCACAGGTAAGACCAAGATGATGTTCCATGGCGATCTCGGCAGCCATCATGGCCTGTCGTTGCGAACCATCCACACATTCCGTCAATGCGGCAGCAGCCATGGCCGATGAGACGCCGATCTCGGCCTGACACCCACCCATAGCCGCAGATATCGTAGCGCCCTTTTTAAAAATGCTGCCTATCTCGGAAGCGGTCAGAATGAACTGCATGATCTTATCGTCTTTCAGTCCATCGCAAAAGATCACATAGTACAACAGTACAGCCGGTATCACACCCGCAGCCCCATTGGTGGGGGCAGTAACCACCCGTCCGAAAGAGGCGTTCTCTTCATTGACCGCCAGCGCAAAACAGCTGACCCAGTCCAGCGTATACTTAAACCCGCTGCCCCCATCCCGGATGGCCTGCACCCAGGAATCAAAGCTATCATAACTCCTGCCACCCGTTAACTTGCGATTAAGAGCCGCCGCACGTCGTTTGACATTAAGTCCACCCGGCAGCATCCCTTCGGAATGACACCCCCGGTAGATACATTCCTTCATGACCTCCCATATCTTCATTACTCCGTTACGCGTCTCCTGCTCCGGCCGCCAGGCGGCTTCGTTCTCCACTACGACTTCACTGATACTCATTCCGGTCTTCCTGCACCAGTGAAGAAGATCGGCATTTGTATCTATAGGAAATGGCAATTGAATGACCGTGTCGAAGTCGATCTCCTCCCCCTCTTTCTTCACAAACCCGCCGCCGATCGAGTACCAGGTCTCAGCCAACTGACGACCATCCTCCCAACCCGCCAGAAAGGTCATGGCATTAGGGTGATAAGGCAATACTTCCGTATAAAGGAATTCAATATCGGTGGCAGGGTCGAAACGGACCAACCGTGTCCCCCGGATCTTTATCTGCTGATCCGTCGCTATCGCCAGGATAGTCGTGTCGATCATGGCAACATCAAAAGTGACAGGATCTTCCCCCGCCAACCCCAGTTGAATGGCAATATCAGTTCCATGCCCCTTCCCCGTTTTGGCCAGCGAACCATAAAGCAATACTTTGACGGATACAAGGCCTTCAAGCCCAAACTTAATATTAATGGAGTCGGTAAAACGCTGAGCAGCGCGCCATGGTCCAAGCGTATGCGAACTGGAAGGTCCGACACCGATCTTGAACATGTCGAAGACAGAGATACTTTCGTGTGGCAAAACAGTGATTTTGAGGTAAAGGTAAGAGGTTTTCAGTCCCTATTCTGATCATCCACAATACAATGTAATTACATATATTATACAATAAATCCAAATTTATGGCCCTATTAGGCCACATCTTTCTAAATAGCCCTTTCTACTTTTACTGACATACTATTATTCAAAATAGACAGCAATAGTACAATAATCTGATCGAAATACCATAAACATACACCATTCTTGTGGAACACAAAATTGACCAGGAAACGTTAGGAAAATTCAGAAGGGATAAAAAAAATTTGTTGCAGAAATATCGCTCCAAGAAAAATCTGGCAACCAAAATGAATAGGAATTACGCCAATTTTATAAAATGGTTTAATGAAACCAAACCCCTTACCTACAAGTTTATAGACTCCTTTAATGAAACTTTTGCATCCGATCTCGCAACGACGGAAAAACATAAGCAATCAAATGATCCGGAAGCGCAGATGATTGTTGCGGAGGATCCCCAATACTATTCCAGGACCGATCATCGGGATGATCATATTCAGACATTGAAAAAAAGTCTCGAAAGTTTAAGCGCTAATTTTAATAGGCTGCTCGACAATAATACAAAGCTTGTCGAGAATAATACAAAATTGGCAAATACCGCCGAAAAACTGGTGAATACGAATCAGAGACTGGTAAGTACGACTGAAAAATTGATTAACACACGTCTGATAAATACCGCAAATACAGCCAACAGCAAAAAATCAAAATAACAGCTGAGCCCTACAATCTATTTGAGAACTTTTCAACGAGTACAATCTTCATAAGAGCCATCTCTCTACGCAGAACATTAAGTACAGCCGGTACGGTAAGGATGGCATCATTCTCTCTCAAATAATCTTCAATAGTCTCAATATTACAATCAAGCGCCAGTGCAAGCTTCAATACCACGCGCTCATTCTCGCGAATGTATACAATAACCTCGTTTGTTAAAGTCGTTTGCATAATTTAAATTTGTACAGCAATAGTACAGTTTTTATACAATAAATACAGTTTAATTTTTACATTTTAATGTCTTAATTCAATAATAATTGCCACATAAGATTGATATAGAAAGACTTGAACGCCTAAAAAAAGATGTAAATTCTATGAAATTCAGATTCCCTATTAAGACTATTGCGGATCGAATGGGCATAGATAGAGGAAATCTAAGCGCTTATTTAAGTGGTAAAAAGCCAATCAGTGAAAGATTCATACAAAGGTTCTACTACACTTTTGCAGAAGATCTCAAAATAACCCCTGCAAAAGACTCTATGCCTGCCGTTTCTTCCGCCGAAGAAGACATGGTCGCCTATGGGACAAATAAGTTGGAGAGCCAGGATCAGGAGGAGATTGAACAATTGAAAAAAATAAATAATAATCTTACCCGTAATCTCACAGATTTGATTGAAAGTAACCGAATGTTGGCTGACTCCAATCAGAAACTTGTTGAAGCTCACGTTTTGTTGATCAACAAAAAGGTAAACAAGGCATGAGCTCAGCGACCGAAAATTCTGACACCTACCAACGGATACAAGCGCTCGGATCTGATCTCTTTTTTTGATGCTAATTATTGATTTCCAGTCTAAAAAATTTGCAATATCAGTCCCACGTCAAAAAAAATGGCAAAAATGAAAGGAAAATGGTAACTTATTCGTTATTAGATTTAAGGTCTAACTTTGTTTAAGACTAACTATATGAACGAAGATAAAAGCGCATCTATACGGCACAAATTATATGACTACATCCGCCTCGCGGATGATAGGAAGTTGAGTGCCATTTATAATCTCCTGGAGGGGGAAATAGAGGAAACCCATGAATGGTGGAAGAATAAAAACTTTATGGAGGAATTGGACAAACGCTATGAAGCTTTAGAGAACGGATCGGATAAAGGGTTTACTGTTGAGGAGTTAAAGACATCTATGAATAAGCTGCGCACAAAGCGATATGGCAAATAGGCCAGCTACCTCTATCATTGTTTCAAGCCGCGCTCAAAAAGAAATCGCGGAATCTTGGGCATGGTATGAAGATAGGTTTGCAGGACTAGGAGATAGATTTCTAACTGAAATCCTTGACCGACTTCATCAAATTCAACTTAATCCTGATAGATTTCCCACAAGGCTTAAATCATACAAAGAGGCTCCTGTAGATACTTTTCCATTTCTGATAATTTATAGGATTAGTAAAAAGTCGAACATCGTCCGGGTAGTGTCGGTGTTTCATACTTCAAGAAATCCTCGGAGAAAGTATAGGTGAAGTTCTGATTGCTTACAAAATATAAATAAAAAATCCTTGATCATTTTAGCTTTACAACTAATTAATAATCAAGGATTCCAATGGTGCCCAGGAATGGATTCGAACCATCACATGGTTTCCCACGCTGCGACCTGAACACAGTGCGTCTACCAATTTCGCCACCTGGGCATTTCCCAAACGACAAGTCTACAGAGTGCAGTTTCTTTTCGTTCGGGCTGCAAATATAGGAAAAGATAAAATCGCCGCCTAAAAAAGAGAGAAAAATTTTTATTTTGACTCCACCTCCGCTTCATTTTTTCTCCCCTTCCATCCAATAAGCAGGACGCCGACAATCACCAACGCCGTACCGATCACCTGTTCAGCAAAAATCGGCTCATCAAGAAAGAAATGCGCCTGTAGTATCGTAGACACAGGACCTACGCTCGTGACAATAGCCGCATTGTTGGCGCCGATCCGTTTCATCCCCGCCGACAGCATAAAAGAGGGTATCACGGTGGCGATAAGCGCGAGGGTCACGCCATACCCCCACAACATTCCACTGCCGGGGCCAACCGGCAAAGAAGGTTCCCCGCCCACCGCCCGTTTTATAAAGAAATGAAGCAGAACCGCTGTCGTTGCCGACAGCATGCTGTAGGTCGTGAATTTGGCAGCTCCCAGCAGCGGAACCATCCGCCCCGTGCCCGAAAGGTAGAAGGCATAAGTTATCGCACACAAAAAGACGAGGAAACTGCCCAGGTAAAAGTTGGGATTCCCCGTGTCTATCTTCAACTCCCCGAAATAGGCGATGCCGATACCCGTATACGTCAATCCAAGGGCCCAATACTGCGCCTTGCTGATACGCTGTTTGAACGCCGCCCCGTTGATCAGCACGGAGAAGCTGGGATAGAGAAAGAGGATCAGCCTTTCCAGTCCCGCTGAGATGTATTGCAGCCCGACAAAGTCAAAGAAACTGCTCAGGTAATACCCCAGCAGACCGAGCACCAGCACCCAAAGCCACTGTCTGGAAGTCATTTTTGTATTCCCTTCCTGCCGAAAGCTCCAGAAAGCAGCCAGAAGATAAAATGGCAGAGACAACAGCATACGCAGCGTCAGCAGGGTCAGCGCATCGGTATGGGTCTCCCGAAAGGCCAGCTTTACGAGGATCGCCTTGGTAGAAAAAAGAATGGCTCCGGTGAATGAGATCAGAAATCCTTTTAGCAGGATCCTGCGTGCCGTTGAGGTGGAGTTTGCCGACATAGACATAGAAGAAGAAAGCCCCCTTGCGGAGGCTTTCGGTATATTAAACAGATACGTTAAAGTCTCTAAGGGCGTCGTTAAGGCTCGTTTTCAGGTCTGTGCTTGGCTTTCGCTGCCCGATGATAAGGGCGCAGCTGACATTGTATTCACCGGCAGGGAATTTCTTCATATAGCTGCCCGGGATCACCACGCTTCGTGCCGGTACGCGGCCGCGATATTCTTTTGGCTCGGCGCCGCTGACGTCGATGATCTTTGTAGACTGCGTCAGCACTACGTTGGCGCCCAGTACGGCTTCTTTTTCGATGACCACCCCTTCCACCACGATGCTGCGGCTGCCGAGAAAGGCGCCGTCTTCGACAATAACGGGTGCCGCCTGTAAAGGCTCAAGAACGCCGCCGATGCCTACTCCCCCACTGAGATGGACGCCTTTTCCGATCTGTGCGCAGCTGCCCACCGTAGCCCAGGTGTCGACCATCGTCCCTTCATCCACATAGGCGCCGATGTTGACATAGCTCGGCATCAGCACGACATTTTTTGCCAGGAATGCGCCATAACGCGCCACAGCATGGGGCACCGCACGAACGCCAAGGTCTTTATAGTTCTTCTTCAACAACATTTTGTCATAGAATTCAAACGGCGCGAGATCCCAGGTCTGCATCTGCTGGATCCCGAAATACATAAGTATCGCCTGTTTCACCCACTCATTTACCTGCCATCCGCCTTCTCCGGGACTTGCCACGCGCAGACGGCCTTTGTCTACTTCTTCGATCACTGCCCGCACCGCATCCGCATATTTGGTTTCTTTTACCAGTTCCCGGTTGCCCCAGGCTTCCGCAATCAATTGTTTCAATTCCATTGCCAATTTTTCCGCAAACATACTACATGGCGGGCATTTTTCCGGAGTTGAGGTATATTTGCGGCCTATTATGGAATTTGAAAAAGACCTGGAAAGCTGTCTCGCTGTCCTGCAGGCCGGCGGGCTTATTCTCTATCCCACCGATACGGTTTGGGGCATTGGCTGCGACGCGACAAATGCGGAGGCCGTCAGCAAGGTATACGCCCTCAAACAGCGGATCGCGGCAAAAAGCCTCATCGTCCTCATGGCCGACGAACGCGATGTGTTGAAATATACCAGCCAGCCCGACCTCCGCATCTTCGATTTTCTGCAGACGGTAAGCAAACCAACCACCGTCATCTATGAAGGAGCCATTGGGCTCGCGGACAACCTCGTCAACGCCGACGGCACAATAGCTATCCGGCTGGTGGACGATAGCTTCTGCCGGCATCTGATCAAAAGATTTCGGAAACCGCTGGTCTCCACCTCCGCGAACATATCTGGCGAGCCCTCACCCGCCTTTTTCCGCGAGATCGATTCCCGCATCATCGACGGCGTGGATCACGTTGTTGAGTATCGCCGCGAAGATGAGACCCCACGTGAACCTTCAGCTATCGTAAAGTGGAATTCAGATGCGAGTGTTACGGTTATTCGTCCCTGAGGTTGTTTTTTTGTAAGTTTGCCACCGTGCAGAAATTCCTTGTTATACAAACAGCATTCATCGGCGACGTGGTCCTGGCGACCGCGCTGATAGAAAAGTTGCATTCAACCTTTCCAGACGCACACATCGATTTCCTGGTAAGAAAAGGCAACGAAGCCCTGCTGGCAGGCCACCCCTGGCTAAACCAGGTCCTGGTTTGGGACAAGAAAAAGGGCAAGCTGAAGAACCTCTGGACCATGGGGGGAAGAATCCGCAGCACCCAATATGACAAGGTGATAAATGTACAGCGTTTTGCCGCCACAGGCCTGCTGACCGCCTTTTCAGGAGCAAAAGAGACCATCGGATTTGACAAAAACCCCCTCAGCCGGTGGTTTACCAAAAAGATCCCCCATATTGTTGGTGGGCTGCACGAAATCGACCGCAACCAGCTCCTGATCCGCGACTTCACCGACGACACCCCAGCCAAACCCAAACTTTATCCAACAGAAAAAGACGAAGAAAAGGTAAAGCCCTACAAGGTGGAAAGATATATAACCCTATCCCCCGCCTCCGTATGGTTCACCAAACAATACCCAAAGGAGAAATGGGTGGAATTCCTAAAGCTCCTACCCGCTGAATACACCGTCTATCTGCTGGGCGGACCAGCCGACAAAGACCTCTGCCAGCACATTGTCGAAGCAACAAAACGGGGAACCGATCTCAGCGGCCAGCTCAGCTTCCTCCAATCCGCAGCCCTGATGAAAGGAGCAGTCATGAACTATGTCAACGACTCCGCCCCCATGCACTTCGCCTCAGCCGTCAACGCACCCGTCACTGCTGTATATTGTTCCACAATCCCCGGATTTGGCTTCGGGCCACTGTCAGACACAAAATTCATCGTGGAAATAAAAGAACCGCTCGACTGCCGTCCCTGCGGCCTGCACGGTTACAAAGCCTGTCCAAGAAAACATTTTAATTGTGCCTACAAGATCGAAGAAGCACAACTTTTACAAACTTTACCCTCATCCCGGCTCAATGGATATTAATTGTACAGAACGCGAGCTGTTCGTATTTCAAAAGATAGCCCAGGCGGCCGCAGACCTGCGACAGCCCGCCTGGCTTATCGGTGGATTTGTGCGCGACAAACTGATCGGCCGGCCTACAAAGGACGCCGACATCGTTACGGTCGGAGACGGCATCGCCCTGGCCCACAAGGTAGCCGATCTGCTCCATCCCCGGCCATCGGTGTCGTTCTTCAAGAACTTCGGCACAGCCCAGATCAAATGGAACGACTGGGAGATAGAATTTGTCGGTGCACGCAAGGAAAGCTACAGGTCCGACTCCCGCAATCCCGAGGTCGAACCCGGAACTATCGAGGACGACCAGCTTCGCCGCGACTTTACCATCAATGCGATGGCCATCAGTCTCAATACGCTCGACTATGGCCGGCTGATCGATCCCTTCGACGGGCGCAATGACCTGCAGGAACGTATCATCCGCACTCCCCTGGACCCCATCCAGACTTTCAGCGACGATCCGCTGCGAATGATGCGCGCCGCACGCTTCGCCGCCCAGCTTAATTTCACTATTGCGGACGATCCCCTTGATGCTATAAAAGCCGATGCCCACCGGATAAAGATCATCTCCCAGGAGAGGATCACCGATGAGATGAACAAGATCATCCTTGCCGATAAGCCTTCCATCGGGTTCGATCTGCTTTACCGGACGGGCCTGCTGAAGATCATCTTCCCTCAAATGGTCGATCTGGCCGGGGCAGAATACATCGACGGCATGGGGCATAAAGACAATTTCTATCACACCTTACAGGTGCTGGATAATATAAGTCCCAATACGCCCGATCTCTGGCTGCGATGGGCGGCCATTCTGCACGACATCGGGAAACCTGCCACAAAGAAGTTCGAAAAGGACCATGGCTGGACCTTTCACGGGCATGAGGTCGTCGGCGGCCGGATGGTTCCAAAGATCTTTACCCGGCTGAAATTGCCGCTGAACGAAAAGATGCGTTTTGTCCGTAAGATGGTGGAATACCATTTGCGTCCTATAAGTCTGACGAAGGAGAATATCACGGACTCGGCGATCCGTCGTCTGCTGTTTGATGCAGGTGACGATATCGATTCCCTGATGACCCTTTGCGAGGCGGATATTACGTCGAAGAACAAACAAAAGGTCCGTCGTTATCTCGATAACTTTGAGATGGTTCGTCAGCGGCTGAAGGAAGTGGAGGAAAAGGACAAGGTCCGTAACTGGCAACCACCCATCACCGGTGAAATGATCATGGAGCAGTTCGGGCTGCCGCCGGGCCGCGCCGTCGGGGAACTCAAAAACGCCATCCGGGAAGGCATTCTGGATGGCATCATCGAAAATAATTACCTGTCTGCCTACGAATTCATGATGAAAAAGGCCGCTGAGATGGGACTAGTATAATTAACGAATTTGTGTATCTTGTGACCTTTAAATTGCATATTAGTCATGGCGATATTGAAATTTAGGGTATATTTTGAGGAAGACGATAGCATTTACAGAGATGTGGCAGTACGACATAAGCAGCACTTTTTGCAACTACATCAAATTATCCTGAAGGCTTACGAATTCGATAGTAAGCACCAGGCTACCTTTTACCGCAGCAATGACAACTGGCAGCGGGGAAGGGAGATCTCGCTTGAAAAATACGAAAAGGCCTATAAGGCCGATCCTCTGTTGATGGCGGAAACCACCATCGGCTCGGAGATCTTCGATCCCAATCAAAAATTTGTCTACGTATACGATTTTGTCAAGAACTGGAGCTTCCTGGTAGAATTGATCAATGTCTCCAAAGAAGACAGCGGCAAACTGGAATATCCTGCCGTAATAAAATCCGAAGGCATCCCGCCATCCCAATATGGCACCAAGGGTCTTGTAGGCGACAAGCTTACCGAGATCGAAGAGAAATATGATCTCACAAAAGGCACAGAAGGGTTTGGCCTGATCGGAGCCAGCGGCGAAGCGGAAACAGACACCGACACCGATTCCGACACGGATTCCGAATCAGAAGAAGAAGAAGGTGGACAAGACGCCGGCGCAGCGGAAGATGAATAATACCGTTATAGTCATCGTGGGGCCCACTGCTGCAGGAAAGACAGCAGCCGCCATTCGCCTCGCGCAGCAATTACAAACAAGGATCATCTCTGCTGACTCGCGGCAGTGTTATCGCGAGCTCAATATCGGTGTGGCAAAACCATCCCCGAAAGAGCTGAGCGCCGTTCCCCATTATTTTATCGACTCCCATTCCATCACCCACGAGGTCAATGCAGCGGTTTATGAAAAGCTGGCGCTGCAATGGGCAGAGGAGATCTTTGCTCATTCGAACTATGCCGTCATGGTCGGCGGCACTGGACTATATATAAAGGCCTTTACGGATGGCCTTGACGATATCCCTCCGGCAGATGAATCCATCCGATTGCATTTGCAACAGCATTACGAGACCGAAGGCATCGGCTGGCTGCAGCAGGAGATCCTGAAATACGATCCCGAATACTACAAAATCGGCGAGATCCAAAATCCACAGCGGTTGATCCGCGCGCTGGAAGTAAGACTCACCACCGGGCAGTCGATCCTGTCCTTCCGCAGCCAGGCTCCCCGGATCCGCCCCTTCGATATAAAAAAGATCGGCATCGACATCCCAAAAGAACAGCTGCATCAGCGGATCCACGATCGGGTAGACCAGATGATGAAGGACGGGCTGCTGGAAGAGGTAAAAAGCCTAACGAACTACCGGCAACACAACGCTCTCCAGACCGTGGGGTACCGGGAGCTTTTTGAATACCTGGATGGAAAATGCACCCTGGAAACGGCAGTCACGAATATCAAAACCAATACCCGGCAGTATGCCAAACGCCAGCTGACCTGGTTCCGCCGCGACCGGTCAACGACATGGATGGCGCCGGATGCGCCTTTTCCCATTCAGGGAGAGGGGTGAAATATAACCAAATAGTAATATTGTCTTAACATAGTTTACCCCAAATTTTGCATCACTAAAATCCCAAGTGTGGTTCAAAACCTGCATAAGTTAATAGCAAGGGAATTCGGCGATGATTTTTTATGGGGCGTGGCCATGGCCGCCACACAGAACGAAGGGGCCTGGAACAGCTATGGGAAAGGACTTTCTATCTGGGATAACTTCTCCCGCCGGCAGGGCAAGATCAAGGGTGGTGGGAAGCCCACGATCGCCTGCGACTTTTATCACCGTTATAAGGACGATATTCTGCTGGCCAAGGCGTTGGGCTTTTCGGTATTCCGGTTTTCCCTGAACTGGTCAAGGATCCTGCCCGAGGGTATCGGCCGGGTCAACAAAGAAGGTGTTGCTTTCTACCACAAGGTCATCGACGAATGTCTTAAGCTGGGGCTTACCCCCTATGTAACACTATATCACTGGGACCTCCCGGTGGCGCTCGAGAAAGAGGGCGGCTGGACGAGCCACCTGATGCTGAAGTGGTTTACCCGTTTTGCGACTTTTTGTGCGGAGGAATATGGCGACAAAGTAAAGGACTGGATCGTTCTCAATGAACCCTTTGGTTTTACCAGTCTCGGGTATATGCTGGGACGGCATGCGCCGGGCAGAATGGGGCTTTCTAACTTCCTCCCAGCCATCCATCATGCTGCACTCGCCCAGGCCGAAGGAGGAAGGATCCTAAGAGACAAAGTTCCGAATGCGCATATCGGCACCACCTTTTCCTGTTCGGAGATAGTGCCTTATACCAATTCTCAGGAAGACATCCAGGCTGCCAAACGGATGGATATCCTGATGAACCGGCTTTTTATCGAACCGGCGCTGGGCCGGGGATATCCCCGCGAAGACTTCAAATTCCTCGAAAGGCTCGAACTGCATAACCGAAGCTGGAAGTATACCGAGCGAATGACCTTCAACTTCGACTTCATCGGCATACAAAATTATTTTCCGCTAGTCATCCGCTACAACCCGCTGATCCCGATCGTTCAGGCGTCGGAAGTAAAGGCATCTACCCGAAAGGTACCGCATACCGCGATGGGATGGGAGATCAATGGGGATAGTTTCTATAGGCTGCTAAAACGTTTCTGGCTGTATGGAGGCGTGAAAGAGATCATCGTCAGCGAGAGCGGCGCCGCCTTCAAGGACGAACTCGTCAATGGCGCGGTGGATGACCAGGGACGGATCGATTACTTTCAGGAATACCTGCTTGCGGTGCTGAGGGCCAAGAAGGAAGGCGTCAATATAAAAGGATATTTTGCCTGGACGCTGATGGACAATTTTGAATGGTCGGAGGGGTATAGGGCCCGTTTTGGATTGATCCATGTAGACTTTGAGACGCAGCTCAGGACGATCAAGAATTCGGGATATTGGTTTAGAGATTGGCTGAACGCACGGTAACTGCACACTCAGCCAATCCCAAACAACCTAGTGAAAATCTCTATTAATAGCATTACTAAACGTCTTCGTGCTCCATCCACCTCCGACAATAATCCTTCTCACCGTCATCAGCGGATCATTCCTATCCATTTTATCAGCCAGCCCAAAAGCCGCGATAAAACCTCTTTTCCTCAACTCAGGCAGCGCCTGCGGATTCCACAGACCAAACGGATATGCGAAATATCGTATAGGCGATCCTGTTATAGCCTCCAGCTGTTTCGTGGGTTTGTCGATCTGGGTGACCCAGTCCTGGCCCTGGTACTTGCGTACGTTGTGGTGATCCCAGGTATGGCTGCCGATGACATTGCCGGCGTTGTATAAGTCCTTCACCTGCTCCTTCGACATATAGTGCGGAAGCCTGTTAAGAGACACCGTCATAATAAAGAACACACCCTTGAAGCCATACTTCTTCATTTCAGGCCAGGCCACGGTGTACTGATCTTCGTCAGTATCATCGAAGGTCAGCATAATAGGCTTGCTGGGTAATGCGGCTCCCTTTGTGAGATAGGCATAAAGCTGATCGGGCAGGATGGTATGATAACCGCTGTCATGCAGCATCTTCAGCTGTGCCTTTAGATCGGCCGGGGGCATGATATAATCTTTTGAAACTTTTGAGTCGGTTGCTTTCCAGTCGCGGATCTGGTGATAGCAGAGTATCGGCACTTCCTTACGGCCGAGGATCACGGACGCGGCGGGTGGTTTTTCGTCGGATTTAGCGTTGGGGGGTGTGGCAAGTAGCAAAACTCCAAGACCAAGACTAACAAAGTTCATCATCATAGCTTTAATAAATAGAATTGAATTATAGGAAATCTCCGTAGTAACGAACAGTCGAATGAATTATTATATATGTATAGCCTCTATCATTTCTTCCAGCCAGCGCTGGTCTTCCTGGTCAAAGGCGTCGGGGTCAACGCTGTCGGCGTCGAGAACGCCGAGGACTTCGCCATTTCGGATGATCGGAACGACTATTTCGGACTTTGACAGGCTGCTGCAGGCGATATGCCCGGGAAAGGCTTCCACGTCAGGCACGATCAGGGTTTTTGCCTGCTCCCAGCTGGCGCCGCATACGCCCCTGCCCTTACGGATCCGGGTGCAGGCTACCGGGCCCTGGAAAGGACCTACGACCAGCGCGTCCTTCTTTACCAGGTAGAATCCGACCCAGAGCCAGCCGAATTGCTCTTTGAGGGCGGCCACGACATTGGCCAGGTTGGCTACAAGGTCCGTTTCACCCTCCATGAGGGCTTTTATCTGCGGCAGCAGAGCGGTATAGCGCTCGGTCTTGCTGCCTTCGACGATGGTGAGATCTTCTGCCATAGTATAAAGGTAAATCTTCGGGCGCAATTTCCCCGTTTCGGGCTGTTTTGCATATATTTAGCACCTAATCAACGCACATGAGAAAGCCCCTCGCCCTTTCAACACTACTTTTTTTACACATATTGGCATTTTCTCAAATTGACCCGCATGTCGCATCGCGACAAGGGCGGACAACGGCAGCCGGTGCAAAGTCTGACACCGTTTATGTCTTACATCCCGACCGCGTATTTGACGGTGAGCAGATGCATGAAGGCTGGGTGGTTGTCGTCCAGGGTTCCGTTATAGAGCAGGCTGGTCCTGCGAATGCCATAAAAACGCCTTCCAGCGCCATCGTACTGGACCTGAAAGGCGCCACCATTTTGCCCGGACTCATCGAAGGGCATAGCCACCTGTTCTTACATCCTTATAATGAGGTTCCATGGGATGACCAGGTATTAAAGGAATCGCGTGCCGAACGTACGGCCCGGGCCACCGTTCATGCGCGGGCTACCCTGCTGGCGGGGTTTACCACTACGCGTGACCTGGGTACGGAGGGATCGATGTACGACGACATCGGGCTGAAGGAGGCCATTGAAAAAGGTGTCATCCCCGGTCCGCATATTCTTGCTGCTACACGCGCCATCGTGGCTACGGGCAGCTATGGTCCGAAGGAATTGAGCATCGATTACGATTCACCGCATGGCGCCGCGGAAGCAGACGGCGTGGAAGGGCTGACAAAGGAGATCAGGACACAGATCGGCAAAGGGGCAGATTGGGTCAAAATATATGTAGACTATCGCTGGGGACTTAACGGGCAGGCGGCCCCCACATTTACGGTGGAGGAGCTGAAAAAGGCCGTCGAAGTTGCAGGCAGTGCAGGAAGGCAGGTCGCCGTTCACTGCTCCACAACGGAGGGGATGAAACGGGCTATCGAGGCTGGTGTGGCGACCATCGAACATGGGGAAGGCGGGAATCCGGAACTTTTTGCCGCCATGAAGGCTAAAGGGATCGCGCTTTGTCCCACGCTGGCTGCCGGCGAGGCCATTTCTCAGTATCATGGCTGGAGAAAAGGAATTGACCCCGATCCGCATGGGATTACAGAAAAAAAGGAGAATTTCCGCCAGGCCCTGGCCTCTGGAGTCACGATCTGTATGGGTGGCGACGTAGGGGTTTATTCACATGGCGACAATGCAAGGGAAATGGAAGATATGGCGGAATATGGGATGAAACCCGTCGATGTGCTGCGTTCGGCAACGTCGGTCAATGCGGATGTATTTCGTATCAGTAACAAGGTGGGAAGGATCAAGCCGGGATTGCTGGCAGATCTCCTTGTCGTGGAGGGCGATCCGGCTGCGAATATATCGGTAGTAAGAAAGGTGAAATGGGTGATGAAGGAAGGGATTATTTATCGCCGCTGATGACCAAACCCGGCGATCTTATCGCGTGAGTTTTCCGATCAATTCTCCATGTTCAGGATATTGCCCGGATAATGTGGCTCTGTCGGCCAGCTCAAAATCAGCGAAATCAAAGCCTGGCGCCACCGTGCAGCCTACCAACGCGTATTCGCTACCCGGCGCAGGCACGGAAGCAAACCAGCTTCCTGCTTTTACAACGGTCTGGAAGCTTTCTCCCTTTTCAGGATCGGCGCCAAGGAGATGCGTGATCAGGCGGCCGTTGTGACTTATCTCATGAACCAACAAGGGGTCTCCAAAGTAAAAATGCCAGGCCTCATCCGATGCAATGCGGTGAAAGGCCGAGAACTGGCCGGCTGCAAGCAGGAAGTAGATACTGGTGGAGGCATTGCGGTCGCCCTGAAAGAAAAGAGGCAGGACGGTACGCGGGATGGTCAGCTCTGACCGGTAAGTCTCCCGGAAAGCGCCGCCTTCGACGTGTTGGGTCAGCTGCAATTTTTTTATCCAGTAATTTGCGTCAGGTCGCATAATGAAAATAGATCTGTAGATCAATGCTCAATGGTCACATGGGCTGCATACACGTCGGCCAGGGAATCCCTGATATGGGTGGTGTCCCGGATCGTCGCCGCAATGGGGAAGTACAGCTTGAAATAAGCCGAGTCTTTCTGTTCCAGTTTTATATTCAGCTGATAGCCCAGTAATTGATTGTATCTGCGGAGAGCGTGGTTCTTATTGGCGGTTTGCAGGATGACAAAGCGGAAAAGGCTTTGGTCACCTGTCGGCACCGGGTTTGCGACGACAGGAGGCGTAACGGCCGGCTGGACCACCGCAGGCGCTGGCGCGGCGGGCGTTGAAGCAGGCGGCTGAGTCGTGGCCGGAGCCGTAGATTTCCCCATGAGCGTGTCGGCAGGCTTATCGGTTGTGGCGGCTGCTCCATTGCCGTCCCCGGTTGTCGCAACCGCCGTGGTATCGGTACGGGAAGCGGCAGACTCGGAAATGACCGTAGCCTTGTTATCCGCGGTCGGCTCTACATAGGTATTACGTTTATAGAGGTAGTAACCTCCCCAGCCGATGACGATGAGTCCGCCGATCAGTCCGATCAGCAGCAGCATTTGCCGGCTGTTGCTGCTGCCTGGTTCCTGCACCCGGGGAGCTTCGTCGAAGGAGGTGCTTTTCCGCTCGGCATTGGGGTCCTCGATCTTTGCGACCATATAATCACCGGGCGTAAAGTCCAGCTTACCTTCTTTAGTCTTTACAAGGGTCCCTATTCCTTCCAGGTAAAACATCTTGCCGATGTTGAGCAGCTGGCGGCCGGTCGTAAGATAAAAGTCCAGATCGGCTGAGACCAGGGACTTCATTTTGCCGGTATGTTCTTTGAGGAAAAGGATGAGGGCCTCGTCGGGGGTGGCTATGTTCGCATTCTTGAAAGTGATCCCCGAAGCCGGAATCTGACCCATCCGGTCCGATTCCTGTGGGATTACCGCTCCGGCATCCAGCGTAAAGCTTCCGATACCCGGCAGATCCAGCTTTCTGGTCTGATACAAAAATTGCGACAGGAGTTGTGGTAATTTCAAACCATGGATTTTGATACAGGCTAAGGTAGAAAAACTTCTTCGTAAATCATTGGAAATGAAAATTTCTTCCTTTGGGGGCCCTACCTTTGTTATATGCTTAGCAAGGAAGAGAACGACTTTATCGGGTATTGGGAAAAAAACCGGCTCCGGCAGAAGAAGGTGGTACGGCAGTTCCTAGTGGGGATCCCCGTCGGGCTGTTGATTGTGGTCCCTACCGTGATAAGTTTTACCTCCGGGTGGTATAAGAGAGCTGAAATGGAGGCGAACAGCGCGGATTTCAACCCAATGGTCCTTTTTGTGGCGCTGTTGCTGATCGTGGCGTTTACGGCGATATTTTATCAGCGATGGAGGTGGGAGCAGTATGACCAGCGGTACCAGGAACTCGTAGCCCGGAGAGACCGGAAGGCGTCAGCCACATCTGCAGCGACCCCCGCGCCCGCGAAAGAGAGCGAACAGGCCGCAAAAGCGGACGACATACCCACAAAAGAGACTGAAAAACCCGCGAACGGGAACGACAAACCAGCAAAAGCGGACCACAAATCCGCGAAACACGACGAAAAAGATGCCGAAACCGACGCCTGACTGCGGTCTTAAAAGGCCAAAAAATAACAGAAATTAAAAAAGATTAGTTTTTTTTAATTTCCTTGCAGCAATTCCAATTTATGTGTTGTCTAATTTATCGGGGACTATATTTGCGTAAAAAATAGGAATGAGGTATCTACTTGGGTGTTTAGCTTTGACTTTCTTGTGTTTAGGCTCGTGTTCAAAGAAAAAGTGTGATTATACGGACGACGGGGTTATAGCACCAAAGACTGAACAGGACGCCGTTAAGAAATACCTTGATTCTGCTGGAATAACAGCTACTTTACATGCAAGAGGGTTCTATTACAAGATTGATAGCGGAGCGATAGAGACAGGCCCAAATCCCGGAGAATGTACTGAGATCACTGTAGCATATTCCGGGAAGCTTACCAACGGGGCTGTATTTGACCAACAGAATAGCTATGCCACGCAATTGTCTAACCTTATCGACGGCTGGCAACAGGGTGTCCCCCTGATAAAAAAAGGCGGAAGGATATGGTTGTATATACCACCTTCCCTGGGTTATGGCTCACAAGCCATTTCTGCAGGAAACGTCACAATTCCGGCTTCTTCCATCCTGATTTTTGATATACATCTGCTTGATGTGCAGTAACCATGAACTACCTGCTAGGAGCCCGGCTAACCCCCGGGCTTTTTTTTGCGCTTCAGAACTGACATTCCCCTTATTTATCCCCACTTTTTACTTATCTCCTGATGACAACCTTCCTCGTCTCCGCAAAATGAGCATGCTCGATCCTGATAAGATAGATTCCGGCAGCCAGCCCGGCAACATTAAAGGTTTGGGAAGACCCGTTGCTGACACGAGGGGCCGTCATCGACTGCCCGCTACTGTTTAAGATCGTTATTTTTAATGGCTCATTGGTCGCCGGGCTTATTGAAACGAAACTGGTTGCAGGATTAGGATAAACATTCAACATCGCTGACGACACAGACCGGTTCACCGATCGTATAACGGAATAAGACGTTTTCCCGTCAATGTCAGTTTGCTGGATCCTGTAATAAGACACCCCTTCCAGTGGAGCCTCATCATTGGCGGCATAAGAAGACACCGTTCCGCTGTTGTTGGTTCCTTTCACCGATTTAATATCCAGCCAGTCTGCTCCATTGGCCGAACGCTGAGCAGTAAAATGATCATTATTGATCTCCGAAGAAGTTTCCCATTTCAGCGACACCCGATCATTTTCCCCCTGCGCCGTAAAGGAAACAAAGGTCAGCGGCAAGGGAGTAATAAGGGCGTTTACCGAAGCGACATAAAACGTATTGGCGAGATTCCCCACCGGCAACGCCGTTCTGTTTATCTGCGGATTACCCGTAGTTCCTCCATTTATACCCGCCGTTCCAACAACGCCGTTTGCGAGGCTGATACGAAGATCGGCCACCGCCCCTATTGCGCCCAGCCCTGTCCCCTGCACTTGCAGGTCATAGCTTCCGCCCGCCAGGCCATTTGCGGTGACAACATTCCAGTTCAGATCTTTCCGTACAGCTATGGTAGACGCCCCGTCCGCAAACGACACATTGGTATTCGTAGTTGCATCGGTATAGGACACCGCCATCGTTCCTCCTGTCGTAGGGGCGACAGAAGCCGAAACATAAAATGGCTGGTAATCAGTTGCCGTGCCCATAGGAAAAAGCCCGCTCACCGAACCGGATAGTATGACGCTGGCCTTGACCCAACGCACAAAAGTTCCGGTATTGATCATAGTACCCGCCGTCCGGGCAAGCGTTCCGTTGTTGGCGACAGATAGTCCTAATGTCAGCGTGTTCCCATTGAGGTCGATATTCCCCTGAGTCATCGTCATTTTGGTTGCAACGGTACTGTTGTTTGCCAGCCGGATACCCGGTCCGGAATTGTTGACGACGATATTAGCGAAGTTTTCGCCATTAGGAGTAGTGATGGTTTGCAGGCTGGTTCCAATGAAGTTGACACTGCTTGTCCCTTCGGTAAAGCCCGCCGTGGCGCGGTTGGTCCAATTTCCAAGCAGGTTTACGGCATTGCCCCCCGGAGCAAGAACACCGGTGCCATTGATCGTCAGATTTCCGCTAACGCCAAGACTCGTTAAAAGAGTGCTGGTAGCTGAAGTAAAAATAACATGATAAAAATTCATTCCTGCACTGGTGACGGAAAGATTGTTCAGGCCAAAGACAACGGTCGAACTACCCGATACGGCATCAACCGTACCGCTGGCAAAATTCCAATCCCGGCTCTCAGAAATGATCCCATTCAACGTCAGCGCGCCGGCCGATTTTTGTATCGTAATATTGGGCAGCCATCCCTGACCTGCCGCAACCGTACTCGTAATGGACTGGGCGCCCGATCCGTTGACCAGGATCACCCCTGTCCCGCCGCCACCCGTACCCGTATTCGCGACGGCAATATTTCCCTGCGCCTGGATGGCCGTCGTACCCGTGACAGGAGTATTGATCATTACATTCGATGAATTGACAAATGACAGAGTCCCGGTAACGGTCAGCAAAGTGCCGGTGCTCACCGAGACAGTGTTGTTGCTGACGGCTTCGAGGGTGACATTGTTAAGGGTATGTGTCCCCGTAATGCTCATCAGGCCAATCCCGAGAGGATCTGCCAGGACAACGGTGGAATTATTGGTACTGACATCCATCACCCCGGCCGTATACACCCAGTTTCCTCTTACAGTGATCAGCGCAGGGAAGACAAGGGTACCGGAAGGTTTATTGATGGTGACGGAGGGCAGACAATTCTGGTTGATAAGCAGGCTGCTGGTGATGGACTGGCTTGTCGTCCCCATAAAAGTAAGAACAGTAGTGCCGCCGCCGCCTCCGGTATTTGTCAGCGCCAGGTTCCCGTTCAGATTGATGGTTCCCGTATTCAGCGTAATATTTCCCGTACCGGTCATGCTGATATTCCCGGACACGCTCAGGACCGTGCCCACTGCCGTAGTAAAAGTATAGTTATTGCTTCCATCGAAGATGACATTGTTCAACGTATGCGATCCGGTGATGTTCATGGTATTCTCAAAGACGACAGTGGAGTTGTTGGTCGTAACATCCACTGTCCCTGCGGTGTAGGTCCAGTTGCCTTTGACCGTTATCAGGGAAGGAAGAACAAGGGTTCCACTGCTCTTGCTGATGGTCACCGAAGGCAGCCTGCCCTGTTCGATCACGCCGGTAGAGGTCAGATTTTGCGTTCCGGTTCCGTTGATCAGTATGGTCCCGTTTCCACCGCCCATAGTGTTGGTGTTGTTATCAATGATATTTCCCTGTACGGCGATGGTTCCGGTGTTGAGTAACAGGTTCCCTATTCCGGCGAGGGTCAGATCACCCGTTGCAGTAAGCGTAGTGCCCGCCGCAACGGTAGCCGTTAGCAGCGAGGTATTGATATAAAGTTCAATATTGAAAAGGGTCAGGCTGCCCGTTATGCTGTAACTGCCGATATTGCCATGCGTAAAACAAAAGGTGGAAGTCCCCGCATTTACAGTACCTGCCGTATAAGTGAAATTGTTGGATACGGCCGGGAAATTGGCCAGGTTCAGGGTGCCTGATAGCTTATTGATCGTTATCTGCGGTAATGCTCCGCCACCCGCTGTGGTACTTCCATTGAAATTTTGCGTGCCAGTACCGTTGATGTTGATCATAGCATCCCCGCCGGAACCCGTTGCCGTATTGTTGCTGTTGATATCTCCCTTTACGTCTATGACGCCGCCAGCCAGGTTATAAAACAAAGTTCCGGACGTGGTCAGCTTGTTTACAACGGTTATATTCCCGGTCGACGACAGAGTATAGGTGTTTCCTAATCCTACAAATTCAAGGTTATAAAAGGTAGGGCTTATGCCGGACACGGTTTGCCCACCCCCGCCTTTTAATTTTACGGTGCCATTGTTATGAACAAAGGTGGCAGAGGTAAAGGCAGCGATCGGATTGTCGATCTCAAGAATGCCGGAGGTCGAGGTAAAGATCGTTCCCGCCAGCGTAAAGCCTCCCCCGAAAGTTATATTGCCCGACCCTCCCGCAAATATACCGCCCGAAAAAGACGCCGCATTGACGGTAGAAATGGTATTTGTCCCTTGCGAGATCGTTCCGATATACAACGCAGCTACCGTGATACTTTTTACATTGACCACAGCGTCGATTAGACAGCTCCCGATACCGTTGCCATCAAAGCTGACATCATCCGAGGCCCCGGGAACACTAAAGCCTCCCGGTCCGCCGGAAACGTTTGACCAGTTGGCCGTATTATTCCAGTTGGAGGAAGCGACCGATACCCAATACCTGGCTGCCATTGACGTCGTAGAAAAAGCCACAAGCAAAAACAGACAAATTCCCCATTTGGCGATTTTCATAGTTCGGAATTAAAAGTGATTGATGTTCAATCAAATCACTAAACGGGCCCGAAAATCACACCGTATAGGGGGATTACATTAATAATGAAAACTATATGATCCTACTTAGTATAAACATCGGCCTACCCTATAGTTTTTTAACCTAAGTGAAAAATCGCTGGCTTTTTACGGCGGAGATTTGGATCCACAAAACACTTAAAAATCAAGATCATGTCTTCAGCTTATCAATCAGAAGCAGCAACTCAGGGCCAGACCGTCGAAACTGCAAGATCCTTACAGCAACTCTATTTTATCCGGGTTGGATTTTCGGTGACCTGGGCAATCCTTATCTCAGTCTTCACCAAAACCGAACCAGGTATTGCCGCCATTTTATTGATCATTTATCCCGCCTGGGATGTGATCGGGACGGCGTTCCCGCAGCATTGATCGTTTTCGGAGTATGGGCCATCCTGTCGGGCCTTATCCAACTGGTGCTGGGCTTGCGCCGTAGAAAGTCATTGGGGGCACAATGGCCGATGATCATCAGCGGCGGTCAATCGATGATCGGCGGCACTTGGTTTATCATACTTGCGCATGCCCCAACCATGGGCATCGCCAGTCTTGCAGGTTACGCCGCATTCGGTGCATTTTATTACCTGCTTACGGCCTTTCGCCTGAACAAAACCATCAAACAGGTACCCGCAACCGCATAAATTGCATACCGGCAACCGCATAAGTTGCATACCCGCAAGACCGGTATGCTGTTATTGCTGGATCCGCTTCCTGATCCGGCTTAGCGAGGGACCGGTGATTCCGAGGTAAGAAGATATATGATAGGCCGGAATGCGGTTGATGATATTGGGATGTTCATTCAATAACTTTACATGTCGTTCCTCATGCGTGTTGAACAACAATTCTTCAGCCCGCGCCTGTGAATAGTTAAAAAACAGCTCAGCTAACAACCGGCCAAACTTCCCCCAGTTGGGGCGTCTTTCATACAAGTCGGTCAGATCATGGTAGGAAATATAAATGATTTCAGCTCTGCAAAACTGGTCAGGTGTTGATTTAATAATTCAAAATTCTCACTCATTGGATGCGGTGTTCAATTCGTTTTAAAATTAATTAAATCTGCTGACTTGCCACCCACAGTTCTATTTTATCGTGGGCATAATTTTTTATGTCATTAATGTTCACCTAACACAATCTTTATGTTCTATCATGTAAAGGACCTGCAATTCAATGCGCGGGTCTCCAGACCTGACCCCGCATTTGCCACGTTATTACTGGAGCAGTTTGGAGGAGCAAATGGCGAACTGGCTGCCGCTCTCCGGTATTTTGGACAGGCATTTGGCGCGAAGAAGCCTTATCCCGACAAGTACGATCTGCTGATGGATATCGCCACGGAAGAGTTTAGCCATCTTGAGATCGTAGGCGCAACGATCCAAATGCTCCTTACGGGTATCAATGGGGACCTGAAAAATGCCGCCGAAAGCTCCGAAATTATGAAACTGCTGGATGGAAAGGCGGCAAAGGAAGAAGTGATCCATCAGGGGATCACCGCCCCACAATTCCTGGTCGGCAGCGCCGGAACGCCGGCCTATACCAATAGCCAGGGCGTGCCATGGACCGCAGCCTACATCAACGGTGACGCGCAGGGCGATCTTACGTCTGACCTCCGCTCGGATATCGCCGCCGAAACGCGAGCCAAAATGGTATACGAATACCTGCTGCAATTTACAACGGATCCATATATTCATGAAACATTGCACTTTTTAATGGCACGCGAGGTCGCTCACTATCAGATGTTTGAGGCCGCACTGGCGACCATCCGGCCAAATTTTCCACCCGGCGTGCTTCAAAGCGATCCCAAATTCAGCAACGTATATTTCAATATGTCCAGCGGCAATAATTACCCGGGGCCCTGGAACGAAGGCAAAACCACTCAATTGGGCGAAACGATCCAGTATGTCGAAGACCCCGTTGCATATGTCCTCGAAACCAACGGCCTTCTTCAGCATGAGGCAGCAGGAACAGACCGGACCGCAGACGCCGTCAAAAAGGTCGATCAGCAAATGAGTAAAATAAAAAGCGCCGAGGTCAAAAAGGCAGCTTCTCCCGGCGTGCAACAATGGAATACCCTCTCCGAAGAAGAGACAAATGAAACCGAACAACCAGCCAACGAACCCAAACGGCGTAAAAAAGCGCATACGAAATAGCCCCCAGTCCCCGGGCCAAACCGATGGTATAGAGATCACATTTTATACCGATCCCCTTTGCTGCTGGACCTGGGCCATGTGGCCGCAATGGCAGAAATTCCGGGAGCCTATCGATATTCCGCTGAAAGTCAATTATAAAATGGCAGGACTCCTGCCTTCGTGGAACCACTATCACGACAGCCTCAATTCAATAGCAAAGCCCATTCAGATGGGATCTGAGTGGGCTCACGCAAAAGAGGTAAGTGGCGTACCCATCAACGATCGCATCTGGGTCACCGATCCTCCCCAGTCCTCCTACCCTGCCTGCATCGCCGTTAAGTCGGTAGAGATCCAGTCACCGGCGTACGCCGTCGACTATTTCCACTCCCTGCAGGAAGCACTAATGATCCAAAACCAAAACATAGCCAGCTCAAGCGTGCTGGTCTATCTGGCGGGTCAACTGGCTGACAGGCATAAGGATTTCGATCCCTTTCTCTTTCGCGAAGATCTTTTAGGGGAAAGAGGCCCAACCGAATTCGGGAAGGATTTACAAGAGGCGAAATATTCGAATATCAACCGGTTCCCCGCAATGGTAATACGCCGGGTCGGACGCCCAACGTTATTATTGACAGGCTACCAAACCTCCGATTCTTTACAGACAGCATTAAAGTAGTCGCAAACACAGTGTTAATCCAGCTAAACGTTCTATTTTTTCCACAGTCATCCACAATTTCCCCAAAACAAGGCTGGTTCATACCCTATTAAACGGTGGCATGTTTCTTCATGTATAATCTATTAAAACTCTACAACATGGCTAAGACAGCTAAAAAAACCCGTCCTTCAAAATCAGACAAATCCACTTCGGCAAAAAAATCCGCGAAAGGACAATCCGCGAAAGGACAATCCGCAAACACAAACGAAAGCCCCAAATTGAATGAATTCTTTCACGATGAGATCAAAGACATCTACTGGGCAGAAAAAAAGTTAGTCAAGACCTTACCCAAGCTGGCCAAGGCTGCCACCAGCCCGCAGCTCCGCGACGCCTTCCTGGAACATCTTGAACAGACAAAAGGACATGTCAGCAGACTCGAAGAGGTATTCAGCATCCTGGGTCACAAACCACAGGCAAAAAAGTGCGATGCAATGGAAGGTATCACCGAAGAAGGCGCCAGTGTCATCGAAGACACGGATAACGGGACATCTACCCGTGACGTGGCGCTGATCCTTGCCGGTCAGAAGGCGGAACACTACGAGATCGCAACCTACGGCGGCCTTGCCCAGGTTGCCCGGACTCTCGGTTATCCGGATATCGAAAAAATATTGCGGACAACATTACAGGAAGAAAAGGAAACCGACCAGACCTTGACACAGCTGGCCGAAAACAATGTCAATGCAGAGGCTACCGCGGAATAGGCACGTTCTCGCTATTGTTTTTTAATAGCACTGATCTGCCCATTCCTCTCCATATAGATCCTGTCAATCTTCGTAAGGTCGTCGGTCAGGGCCGACGACCTTACTCCTTGCATAATGTCCTCCTCGCTGACCAGCGCTTTACCCATGTTTTCTTTTACAAAATGATCGTTCTCGAACAACAGCATTTTTCTTCCTTCGACAATATTGCCAAAGGATGTATGACGTACCATCAGCCATCCCAGTAAGCGGTGAAGCAACACAATCACCAGGCAGGCCAGGACGACGGCTCCAAACGGCGATGCCCCGACGATGGCCCTGCTCAGGACGGCTCCCAGGATAATGGAGATGATATTGTCCAGTGGGGATCGCACGCCAAACGATCTGCGACCCGAGATCCTGATCAGGATCCAGGCGATCACAAAAACCAGGACACCCCGGACAGTCATCTGTAAAGCGGACAGATCTTTCCCCTCTCCAAAAAGTTCGATCAGGATCTTCATACAAAAAATGGTTTAATCAGATGAATGTTTCCTCTTCTTCTTTTTACTCAGCGGCTTACCACCACTTTTAATATAAGCCTTTGATAATTTTGTATTTTTATTACCATCCTCGACATTGTCGATGTTGACGGAATTCTCCAGCGAGGGATACAGCGCCTGTACAAACGCATTACGCAATAGCTGGCCAATGATATACCAGGTATCCACATCCGGGTCTTTCAGGTTACCCTCGAATTCCGCGCGGGTCGCCAGCTGATCTTTACTATGATTTTTGAAGACCCAGGTGACAGCGCTGATCGCGGCTTTATAAGCCAGCTTTAGCGGATGGTCTTTGTCCTCTTTCCAGTTGATGACCTTCAGATCCTTGATGATCGGCTTTGTATAGCCTTTGATGACGTGGCTTCCGCGGTGGAAGGAAGCAGCTCTTTTTGATGTTTCGCATTGGAAAGGTTTTCGGCGAGGATATGGACGTTTTTGGTAAAAATATCCAGCTTCGGATTACTGTAAAAATCCCGGTAATGAATTTCCCCGTCGAAGATCTCGAACCGGTTGAGCCTGAAGGGAATGAGATTGCCAACTACCTGGGTCCAGCTTTTATCGATATGCGTCTGGGAAGTGGCTTCGGTAGGGCCCTTGGCAAAATTGAGGATAGGGTGCTGAACCTTGATCTTGGCTTTGACGGAGCCGTGCAGAAGGGCGCCCCATTCTACGGAAAGGTCTATCGTCCGGGCGGAGAAAAAGGGGACCGGGACCTTGCCATCCGTCTTGTCCAGCCGGATACTTTTGATCGTATAGGCCCCCCGGATGAGGGCTACGTCGATATCTTCGACGTGCCCGGTATAGCCTTTTATCTGCGTCAGCTGCCGGTTGACATAACGGAGCAGGATATAAGGCAGGGCGATGCGGAAGGCGAATAACAAAACAAGCACCGACCCTAAGATAACGTAGACGATTTTCCTTTTTTTGGTAAATTTCTTTGCCATCACAATAGATATTGCAAAGGCCAGGCCTTATAAGGAAAAGGCAGTCCTGCAGAACGTGATCAAAGACCCGAACTGCTTCCCCGGCTTCTTCCACCAATGAACGAGATCAGGAACAATACGATAAAGATGAAAAATAAAACCTTGGCGATCGAGGCAGCTCCCGCTGCGATGCCAAAGAAGCCAAACACTCCGGCTATGATGGCGATGATTAAAAAAATAACAGTCCAGCGTAACATAAAATTAGATTTTTGATTAATAAAAATATCAGATCAAAAAACCATGCCAGCCGGGCGTCATCCGGACATCGTGACACCGGGGTTCCTTTTACCCGGGATCATTTAAGCTCCTCAACGACTCCCGAGTGTATCAGTCGCCGGTAATATCTCTTTAACATCCTCCAATTTTCGGCGCTCTCGCTATTTCTTAGTTGCACATTATTGATAAGCAGCAACGTCTTTTTCCCCTCTCCAAGAAAACCAAACTGGATCGCTTTAATCGTATCCTTCCCACCGTCTAAAACGACGTTTTTCATCAGGAAATAAGTCGCCCTTCCCGTTTCATGCTGCGAAGTATCTGGCTGGACGGCAAATCCCTCCGCCCTAAGCCTGGCCAGTGCTTCCTCCCTCGATATCTTTAGCCGGTAGGCCTTTCCAATATGAATATCACCCCCTGGTTGCATGTAGAAGCTCACAGGCGGCGAAGTGGCCATAAAACCCAGCGTGACAGGGATCATCGCCAGCCAGGTAAGAAATGTCGAGGTCTTTCCGGCTATCTTATATTGGTCAATTCTCTTGATAAAATAGTCAGCCAGGGGTAGAACAGACAAGGCTATAAGATCGCTATAGTCAACGGTCCGTGTAATGGGTATGATGGCAAATCTATTATAGCTGGTAATAAACGGGGTCGAAACAGGAAGTTTCCAAAAAACAAACAATGCTCCCGCAAGAAGGACCGAAATGCGGGACAGCCGCGGAAACAAAAATTGCAAAAACATTGGAAAGATCAGTAATCCGATGAGATCGGATATCTTCCCGGTTATCTGGTTCGAGAATTCCCATTTCAGATAGTGATCGTTAAGCAGTAACAAAAACAAGCCTGGAATAAAGATCCAGTTGAAGATAAGGACACTGTTTCTGGGTGGTTGTGTCATAATTCAAAGCAGGATTGTTATGCCATCCTATATTGTTCCGCCGGTAACGGAATAGTAAATCCAAACACAGATCCTTCATTTTTCTTCGACCTCACCCATATCGTCCATCCGTGCCGCCGGATGATCTGGGCGGAGATATACAGTCCCAACCCCAGTCCTGGAATGGTGTTCGTATTTGAATTCCTCGCCCTGAAATAGCGTTCGAAGACGATCTGCTGCTCCTTGTCGTTGATACCCATTCCGAAATCCTCTACGCTGACGGAGATCTCCCGGACATTCGAAGCAGGATGCTCGGAGAAAGAGGTCCTGACGATGATCTTGTCGGTGTCCGGAGAGTATTTTATAGCATTGGACAGGAAGTTGGTCATTACCTGGCCAATCCTTTCCCAGTCCCCGGTGACCTCTTCCAGGGTATGCAGCTCACTGATGATCCGGATTGAAGTGGTCTGCTGCGCTTCCTCTATGATTTCAGTGATCAGCCGGTTCAGATCGAAGGTAGAAAGCTGTAACTGCAGGTGACCGGAAGAGATCTTTGTCACATCGAGCAGGTTTCCAACCAAATGCGTGAGTCTGTTCACTCGGTCATTCAGCTTCTTGATCAGTTCCGTTACGTCTTTTTCATCGGTTTGCACAAGGGCCTGCTGTATAAGCTGTGCATATCCCTTTATACTTGTCACCGGTGTCTTCAGCTCATGACTGGCTACGGCTATAAATTCCTCCCTTTGGCGTTCCACGACCCTTTGGACGGTAATGTCCCGATAGATCCCGATCACACCTCTTATATATTCATTATCCAGGAGATTCATACAGACGGCTTCGATGTCCCGGTAGGATCCATCCTTATGGCGCAGCCTGAACTCCTGCGTGATAGGCTTGTCCGGAGCCGCAAGGCTGCGGTTGAACATTTCTCTTTTGAGGTTCAGATCATCCGGATGCAGGATGCTATCCACAAAGATATTAGTCCCCACCCGTTGTTCCGGGAGATATCCCAACACCCTTTCTATCGACTCGCTTTGATATTGTATGGTGCCATCGGCAGAGAAGATGGTGATAATATCAAAAGCATTTTGTACAAGCAGCCTGAAGTACTCTTTGTTGAAATTCAACTTCTGCAGGTAAGCGATCCGGTCGGTGATATCCTGGATAAGCAAAAGGAAGCGTCTGTTCTTCCAACTATCCTGGCTCATCCTGACCGTGTTGATCGACAAGGTCTTGACGCCAATATTCGGGAAATCACGCGTCAGCTCGAAATGGCCGGCGCCATTGTCGTCATGAATGATACTGTTCAGCTTGTTACGCAGCTCTGCAAAGTTCCACTGCCCGAATCCCATTTCAAAGAAATAGCTGTTCTCCACCTCATTCGCCTTGAGGCGAAACAGGTTGTAAAACGCCTTATTAGCCGTGCTGACGCGCATCTCCGGGTTTAGCACGATCAATGGCTCGGTCATGGTCTGTATGATCGCCTCAGAATATTCTCCTGCTTCCTTCAGATCGAAATTCCGGGTCTGAAGCTCTTCGTTGATGGTCATCAGCTCCTCGTTGGTAGACTGAAGCTCCTCTTTGGAAGTCTCGAGCTCTTCATTGATGCTTTGCAGCTCTTCGTTCGACGACAGGATTTCCTCATTGGCCGACTGGAGCTCTTCCTGCGTGGCCTCGGATTCTTCGGTGATCAGCTTCAGCTGCTGCCGGCTGTTCTGAAGTTCCTGCTCCAATGACTTGTTTCTAAGGTCGCGGGCATCTTCGATCTCTGCCTTGGAAAGGGTCCCGGCCGTCGGGCCATTACCAGTTACAGGACCTTCTTCTTTAAACAGGATAAGGTAATTAGGCGTTTTTGAAAAGTTCCGTAGCGGAACGACCTCGATACATATTTCCTTTTCCTTTCCTTCAATAGCCAGCAACACCCCTTCCTTCTTCGCCGGGATCCCGTCTTTTTTCACTTGCTGCAGTAATGCCCGGACATCGAACAACAGCTCATCCCGTAGCATTTTCAACAGGTGAAAGCTGGCCTTCCCCGTCGCCGGATGAATATATTGAAAAGTGGGTCCGTAAAACTGTAGCACCTGCAGGTCCTTGTTGACGGTGACGCTGGCCGGTACATACCGCGTTAACAGGATCTTTTCGGCATCTCTGTCGATATCCGGATCGAGCCGTTGTTCAACGGCCATTTTTTTCTGATATTCAGTGGTGGCAGGCGTGTCAAATCCCGAAGGGCTTGCAAAGTTGAAATGAAGGTTCGGATTCGCGTTTTTTGCATAAACCTTGAAATTCTTGTCCGTTGACGTAAACAGCTCGGTAGCTTTCCCGATGGACTCGGACTTACCCAGCAGCAGATAACCCGACGGCTTCAGGGCATAATGAAAGGATTGAAGTATTCTCTTCTGAGCGGGCGCTTCGAGGTAGATCAGCACGTTCTGACAGCTGATCAGGTCCACTTTTGAAAAAGGAGGATCTTTCAGGAGATTGTGCGTGGCAAAAACACAAACATCCCGGATAGGTTTGATGACCTGAAAATGTCCGTTAAGCCGGACAAAAAATTTCTCCTGCCGTTCCTGGGATATCCGATCAAACGATTCCTGGTTATAGACAGCCGCCCTGGCTTTGGCAATGGCTCCTGCGCTCAGGTCGGTTCCGAAGATCTGGATCGGACACACGATCGACCGTTCATTCAGGAATTCAAAAAGACAGATCGCAATGGAATAGACTTCTTCACCCGTGGAGCAGGCCGGGATCCAGATTCGGATACTGTCACCCTGTTTACGCTCCTTTAACACTTCCGGAAGGATCTCTTGGGATAAAGCCTCATACAAAGCGGGCTCCCGGAAAAAGCTGGTCACGCTGATCAGCATATCCTGGTAAAGTAATTTCAGCTCAGTCGTATTCTTGCCCAGGAATTGCGCATACTCCTCCAGCGTGGTGATCTTATTCAGTGTCATACGCCGGAAGATACGGCGGGTGATGGTCGTCTGTTTATAATTGGAAAAATCAACGCTCCACTGTTTGTACAACAGCTGGTGTATCTTTCGCAGTTCCTGGTCCCGAACCGAAATATCATTCAGCAGGGCTGTTTCGCTATAGGGGAACCTGGCTATCGTCTCCAGCTCATGTGCGATCTTTTCCGGCGGCAGCACAAAATCGACAAGCCCCGACTGAGCCGCATTATCCGGCATCCCCCTGAATTTTGCAGTCTCATCCTGGGCAAAAGTAATGCCTCCTTCCGCCTTTATCGCCCTTACACCTTCCGTTCCATCCGTGGCAGTACCCGAAAGGATGACCGCGATAGCCTTGTTCTGATAGATCGGCGCCAGGGCCATCAGGAAATGATCGATCGAGTGATAACCTCCTTCTGTCTTTACGCGGGGGGAAAGAGTCAGCTTGCTATCGACAATGCTTACATAAGAATTGGGTGGGATAACATACACGGAATCGGGGTGAACATGCATACCGTCTTCTACTTGTAATACCTTCATCCGGGTCTTTCGTTCCAGTAATTCCGGCAATATGCTCTGATGTGTCGGAGACAGATGTTGTATGATAACATAGGCCATCCCGAGCTCGGGTGACAGCGCCTCCAGCAGTTTAGAAATGGCTTCAAGACCTCCGGCGGATGCTCCTATGGCGACGATTGGAAACTCTTCGTGTTTCTTAGCCGATTTACTCAATTTTATATTGATGAATTTCGGAAATTAAGAAAAGTGTAAATAAAACGGCCAAATATACTGAAAAACCCGTCATAGCCTCTTAAACCGGGCTCATTTTAACCGCGAGTTGCTAAGATTTTTCGTGGCATGATTTTTATATGAGCAGATCGATAGGCATTCCTGAGCTACCGGCTCGGGTTCGCCGCTTGAACAGTCAAATTAATCATCAGCTATGAGCCAGAGAAAAGTAATACTCTCGATGCAAATGACCCTCGACGGTTATGTGGCGGACCATAACGATGAAGCGGATTGGCTGCAAACAGGTGATGAAGAATGGCAGGACTTGTCTAAAGACCTGGAAGCGGCTGATACTTATTTGCTGGGAAGAAAAATGTACCCGCTATATTCATCGTACTGGCAATCGGTATTAAAAGACCCGGATAGTGACGAAAATGAGCTGAGCTTTGCAAAGCTGGCTGACAAAACGCAACACATCGTATTTACCAAAGGCGATTTTAAACCGGATTGGAAAAACACCAAAGTTGCTCATGATCTGAAAGGAGAAATTGAGAACCTCAAAAAACAGCCAGGCAAAAATATCATCGCCTGGGGCGGAGCCAATTTTGCCTCCAGTCTTATCAATCTCGGACTGGTCGAGGAATTAAGGATCGCGCTGAATCCTACGATCCTTGGAGATGGCAAAGCCATGTTCGGCAATGCAAATCGCCGCAGCCAATTACAACTCCTCGATTCCCGGCCATTGACATCCGGTTTGGTTGTATTACGATATAAAGTCGGCGCATAAAAAATGGGGGGAATCCATCCCGGACTTCTGGCACAGACGCCACTACAAAATTTCCCGGTCATAATATCGCAGATCACAAAATAAAATGTAGCAATGATCGTCCTTGTTTTCTATATTTACAAAAAAAGACATGAAACTATTTGTTGCAGGACTACCCTTTGACGTAAACGACCAGGAGCTAAAAGAAATGTTCGAAGCCTATGGAACAGTTGATTCTGCGAAGGTGATCACTGACCGGGAGACCGGAAAAAGCCGTGGTTTTGGATTCGTGGAATTCCCGACCGATGCCGAGGCCGAAGCAGCAATAAAAGCGCTGAACGGCGGCTCACTCGAAGGGCGTGAGCTGACAGTAAAAGTCGCCGAAGATCGGCCAGGAAACGGCGGAGGCGGCTCCCGTGGTGGCAACTCCCGGGGTGGCAATGGCAGCGGCGGATTCAACCGCGGAGGCGGCGACCGTCGACGCTATTAAAAAAAGCATAGCAAATAAGCGGCGACCTGTGCAAATGGGCCGCCGCTCAACTATTTCCAACCTTTTTGTTACTACCCGTTTTTTTGCCGGCCACCTTTTTCGCAGCCTTTTTCACCGTCTTCTTAACAACGGCTTTCGATGCCGTCTTTTTCTTTGCCGCTTTTTTTGGCGCCTTTTTCCGATGCGTCAGGTTAGAGATTGCCGATTTCACGGCAGCGAACTTCTCCCCCACCACTTCCACAACCTTATGTTTCCCCTCAACGATGTCCTCACCTAATACGACAAAAGCCTCCCCCGCCAGGTTCAGGAAACTTTTACCATCGTGTTCGTTTGTTTTTGATCTTGCCGCTTTGCTCATATGATTATTTTAGGGTTTAAAAAAAAAGAACCGCAAGCCCGGTCCACTCTATTTTGAATATTTCAGTAGCTGCGTAACCATCTTATCCGAAGTAGACGCATACTCTTTCTCATATTCCTCCATCAGCTGTTCCCTCGTCTTTTTTGCATCTTTCCTGTGTCCCTCCCATAATACCGACAATGTCGCAAACGGCGGCAGCAAAATTCCAATAGCATTGATAAAGTTCGAAATGATCCCAATGATCTGTTCCGCACCATCCGAATCACCGGTAATAACAATGCCACCGACCTTATCCGCCAGCCGTGATTCTTTTCCGCTTAATATCTCATCGTGTATACTATCCAGCCGTTCGATCACCTTTTGCATTTCCGACGAATGAGACCCCCACCAGACAGGCGTCGCAAAGATGATGATATCTGCCTCCAGTAACTTCGCCAGAATACCCGGCCATGCATCGCCGGCACCCATATCTTCGTAAGTACCGGGCAGGATGTTCTGATTCACCAGTTTCACCGTTTCACAGCTTACGCCGTTCTTTTGGAGCTTTTCGATTAAAAAATCGGACAATGCCTCCGTATTGGAAGGGGCGTCTTTTTTTAGCGTGGCTAAAAGTATGATTGCTTTTTTCAAGGGAAGATCAGTTGATTAATAAGAACAAAGGATAAAAACCATGCCATGCCGGACATCAGGCCGAAGTGACAAACTGTAGAAATATCGCTACAATTCATCCTGTAGGTGCCTTCCTTCTTAGGGAGTCTATGAGGTTTCAATTGTTGCCACCCCTTCTTTGCCCAACTCCCATATTTTCAGTACTTTTAAGTCCCTTAATTCAAATCATCACATGAGCAACATTCTAGCCAGGCACAACGTCCGCGTCTCCGGTGAAGGGACGCAACCGATGCTCTTTGCCCACGGTTTTGGCTGCGACCAGCAAATGTGGCGTCGCATCACTCCTGCTTTTGAGAAAGACTTCAAAGTAATCGTTTTTGATTATGTCGGTTCCGGCAAATCCGATCTGTCTGCCTATAACCCGGAAAAATACAGCCATCTCCAGGGTTATGCTGACGACTTACTCGACATCTGCCGCGCAATGGGATTACACGACGTCATATTCGTGGGCCATTCCGTCAGTAGTATGGTCGGCGTCCTCGCCGCCAACAAAGCCCCCGGCCTTTTCTCGCGGCTGATCCTCATTGGACCGTCTGCGCGTTATATCAACGATGACGGGTACATCGGCGGTTTCGCGCGAAAAGACATTGAAGACCTTCTGGAGACGATGGACAAGAATTACATCGGATGGGCAAATTTCCTCGGACCTGCGATCATGAAGAACGCTGACCGCCCCGAACTCGGCCAGGAACTCACCGAAAGCTTTTGCTCCACCGACCCCATAATCGCCCGCCAATTTGCCGAGGTCACTTTTTTCTCCGACAACCGCGGCGACCTCGAAAAGGTCCGGGTTCCCTCCCTCATCCTCCAATGCTCGGATGACCTCATCGCCCCGCTTGCCGTAGGCGAGTACCTTCACGAACATATCCCGCAAAGCACGCTGCAGGTCATGACCGCTACCGGCCATTGTCCCCATGTCAGCGCACCCGATGAAACCATCGACCTCATACAACAATATTTCGTCAACAGTCCGGTCATCGCCTGACTATGAAAAGGCCGCTGCAACCAGCCGACCTGGACGATGCCCCTTGCGGTTTTATCATCATCTCTGATGACGGCCGCATCGACGCCATCAACAACACACTCACCCAGATCCTCGGCTATGACAAAAAAGAGGACCTGGTCGGACAGACCGTCGGGGCTATTTTTACTATCGCCAGCCGCATCTTCTACCAGACCCATTTTTATCCGCTGGTCAATCTTCACGGAAAGGCGCATGAAATATTCCTGACCCTCAAAAAGAAAAACGGCGATCATTACCCCGCCATCTGCAACGCCGTTCGAAAGGAAGAAAACAATATCGCCGTCACTCACTGTATCCTCTTGTCCGCGGAGCAGCGCGGTAAATATGAAAAAGAAATTATCGAAGCCAGGCGGAAGGCCGAACAAGCTATAAAAGAAAATTCCGAACTCGTCCAGGCGAAGAAAGACCTCGAAGACTCCAGTCTCACTCTTGATGGGCGTCTCAATCGCCTCGCCCAGATCAACGACAATATGGTTCAGTTTGGGCATTTTATCTCTCACGAAATACAGGAGCCGATCCGAAAAATTGCCGTTCGGTCCGACAACCTCATCCAGAAAAACAAAGACCAGCTTCCTCCGTATACCCTCGATGCCTTACGCAGGATCAACGCGGAGAGTACCCAACTACGAGCATTCGCCGTTAATCTCGAACGATACATCAGTCTCAACCTCGACAAAGAAAAAAGCACTGGTATCGACCTGGACGCCGTCATCCGCCAAGCCCGGCACAACGCTGAATCACCCGATAATCCGGGCGCCCTCATACTCGAAACGACACCCCTGCCCTCCATCGATGGCTATGCCTTCCAGATGGAGACACTGTTTACCTGCCTCTTCCAGGCGCTGCTTGACCACAGACCCGACAGTCAACCCCTCCTCCTGACGATCGAAGGGCAGCTTGAACAAACCAACAGCTTCCGGTATCTACCCGGGAAATACCATTACGTCAGCACCCTGCGGATCATCATCAACGACCGTGGTGCCCTGGCCATCCGCGCCCGCGAGCTCACCGAGCTCATCAACAGTAAAACGGACATTACCACCATTGCCCGGCACATCGGCATTGCCTCCTGTAAGGCGATAATCAACAACCACTCTGGCAGTTTTACCGCCTCCACCAACCCAACCGGCGCGACATCCTTCGTTCTGCAATTTCCTCTCCGCCAGCATCCCGGCACGCTGTAATTGTCAGGTTTTACTGCTACCTTCGCTAAAACCGGTGCCTGACTTTGAGCCATTCCAGACAACATACGTTAGTTTTTATAGCAGACGACGATCAGGAAGATTGCGAGATGCTCGAAGAAGCATTACGAAACGTCGACAAGACCATTCAAACGCGGATTTTTGCCGATGGCCGCGAGATCCTCACTCAACTTCAGGACACTCCCGACCCTGAACTGCCCCAGGTCCTTATTCTGGATTACAATATGCCCCATCTTAACGGGTGCCAGGTTCTCCATGAGATTTTCGATAAACCTCGTTATAACGGAATCGCCAAATACATCCTTAGCACCTCAAGCAGCCCCCAATACATGAGCGAGTGCCGAGACAACGGCGCCGATGCCTACTACGTCAAACCCAATACTTTCCAGGAGCTAACAGCCCTTGCCGGCCGTATGCTTACCCCGCAATCACAAGGTTAAAGACGCTTATCAGCTACTTCTTTATAAACGGCCCGGCGATCGCCATCACCGCGGTCATCGTCAAAGGCTCATCGAACGCTTCCGTCACGCTTACCGCCGGGACAGTCGTAATACCCGTAACAGATAAATTGAGCTGGGTTACGTTGTCTTCGCCCGCGTAGATCGCTGCCGGCAGCCCATTGGCTTCAGCATTGGAGATCCAGCCTTTCAGCTTACGAAGTCGTCTTACTTCGGAAGCGTGCCGTGCTTCGACGGAATGAATATCCAGCGCGGCGGTCAATACGGCGCCTGCTCCAAGCAGAGACGGAGCCGCACCCTTATAAGCGCGTACTCCCGTATCCTCAAAGGCATTGGACAGAGCCAAAAAGGTCTGATAGTTACTGAATACATCACTAAAGGTTCCACCAGCCGTGAAATCAAAAGTTGGCATCTTGACAGGTGTACCACCAAGCGTCGTTATCGTCTGCTGCAAAAGGGCCACGTGAGCCGTCTCATGTTTGCTGATCTGGCTCATCACGGTCTTATCAGATGCCGGGATCAATCCGTTGGTGCTCAAACCCGTGCTATAAAAATTCGATTCGAGGAATTCGAGTGTCAGCGCAAAGTTCAGTACGCTGGCTATATCGGAATTAGATGGCCCCGCAACAGCCTTATTATTAAATGCATCAAAAATACCAAAGGGGATGGCAACGAGTGCCGCTTTTAGACCAAAGCCCAGGCCTTTTGTCAGCGCTTCCCGCCGGGAAAAATTCTTTTCGATGACGTCCTTTTCAAAAGATTCGCCAATAGTCTCCAATGCTTTCATGTGAATGATTTTAACTGTTAAGGAAGTTGAGTAGCGGAAATCCTGGTAACAAGATAGATGTTCGCCGTGGCGACAATGCTTGCACCACCGGTCGTAGAATTAGGTGTGCGTGAAAAATCCAGTCCTGTTGTCGGACTGACCACATCGTCTCCTGCAAAATCCCCCGATCCGGGGTTGATCAGATCGCGTATGGCGGCCGCATGGCGGGCTTCTACCGATACGATCTTTCCTGCGATCGTCAGGTATTCGGAACTCGTGATATATTGCCCCGCTCCATTATAGGCCGAGACACCCAGATCTTCAAAAGCCTTGGCCGTTGCCAGGACGCTTGTGCGGCTGGTAAAATCGATGGAAGAAAAATCCGGTTTCAATGCGGGGATCGCCTTAGAGCCCAACGCCGCCTTGAAAAAGTCCCTGTGGGCGATCTCGTGATTCATGATATCCTGCAGGACTGCTTTTTCAGCCGGGGAGGCATTTGTATAAAAGGATGCATTGACCTGGGTGTAAAATGCGGCCTCCAATTGCTCCAGGGCATAGGCAAAATTGAGGATACCCGTATCACCGCCTCCTACGTCCGTCGTTCCTGACGTCCCACCTCCTGAGTTGCTTTTGTGGCAGCTTTCCAGGCCCAATGCTACAACCGCGCCGGACATCGCGGTATATTTCAGAAAGGCCTTTCTACGGACCGGCATCGTCATCTTTTCACGTAGAGAAGAAAAAAAAGTTTGTTCTTTCATAATGCTCGTTTAGTGGACCTACGAGCATGTGTGTTCCGTCAGATGTTAAAAGCCGATCTTTTTTTTAAAATATTTTTGATGGGCAAGATGTTCTACAGAAATGAATATTATTAGTTCAAAACAAAGCTTTTTATAAAATAAAAAAGCATGCCACCAAGGGAAAGACCGGCCCCTCTTTTACACGGGAACGATGGTGGTCAAAAGTCAGTCCGGAATTAAGCGATACCAGGGAACAAAAATTGATAAATTCAAAAAGGTGTTGTTTTTGACAAGGTCAAAAAATATGACTAAACTTGGTGTATGAATACCCAGGAGATTCTCACGTTTACGATCGTATTGGCAGCTGTGTTTGCATATATTAATAACCGCTTTATCAAATGGCCGCCGGTGATCGGGATCGCGGCGTTGTCGGTCCTTTCTTCGCTGTTGCTGATCACGCTGGGTCATTCAAGATTCACTCTCTCAAAAAAGGTAGTGCAGCTGGCGACCTCGGTCGACTTCCAGGACCTGCTGATGAACTTTATGCTCAGCTTCCTGTTGTTTGCGGGAGCTATACATATAGATGCGGCTTCGCTTAAAAAGGAACGCTGGCCGGTGATCACCCTGGCAACTTTTGCGACAATATTCTCTACTTTTCTCATTGGCGGGATCACTTTTTATGTTTTTCAGTTATTTGGACGGCCGATTCCCTTCATCCATTGCCTGCTGTTTGGTGCGCTGATATCGCCAACGGATCCCATCGCGGTGCTAAGCATCCTCCGGGAGGCTAAGATACCGGCTTCGCTGGAGCTGAAGATCAGCGGAGAGTCGCTATTCAATGACGGCGTAGCGGTAGTGATCTTTATCAGCATTCTGCAGGTGGCCAGCCCCGGGTCGGATATCTCTGCTCTTTCGGTTGGAAAGCTCTTTTTACTGGAAGCATTTGGAGGGGTGGCATTTGGCGCCGTCCTGGGGTATGTCGGCTATTGGGCCCTCCGTTCCATCAACGACTATAAAGTGGAGGTGATGATAACCCTGGCGATTGTCATGGGCGGCTATTACCTGGCGGGGCACCTGGAGGTCTCCGGGCCGCTTGCGATGGTGGTTGCCGGAATCATTATGGGAAATAAAGTAAGGTATTCCGGGGTATCCGATCTGAGCAGGGATTACCTCAACAAATTCTGGGAGCTGATCGATGAGATCCTGAATGCTGTCCTTTTCCTGTTCATTGGCCTGGAGATGCTGATCATCCAGCTGAATACGACGGTACTACTCATTGGGTCAGTCTGTATCTTCACCTGTCTTCTTGCCCGGTGGATATCGGTCAGCCTTCCCATTTTTTTTATGCGTTACAGGATAAAGTTCGAAAAAAATTCGATCGCAATATTGACCTGGGGAGGGCTCAGGGGTGGGATCTCAGTTGCCATGGCTCTTTCCCTTGGCGTGGACATGCATCGTAATGAATTCGTCACCATCACCTATGTCGTCGTCGTGTTTTCGATCCTGGTGCAGGGGCTGAGCATTGGCCGGATCGCCCGGAAACTGCAGGAGTAAAAAAAACTCATCCGTCCTACCCACCTTGTCTCCCGGCCTTTTCGCCCAAAAAATTCAAATTGCCAAGCAGGGAGACAACCATTTGCGGTGTATGTATATTATATTGAGCGAAAGAGCCCTCAGAGCCGACCTTTATGGTAAAGGCCGTCTCCAATCCGGCGAGTATCCTGAACATGTCCTCATCGGTGTGATCATCGCCGATGGCGAGGATGAAATCCTGTTCTTCGTCTTTGAGTATATTGCGTATCGCGGTCCCTTTGTCCGCGCCTTTATTGCGGACTTCTATTATCTTGTTGCCCATCATTACCTGGAGGTCGGCCCGGGTCGCACGCTCACAAAGATCTGCATAAAGTTCCATTTTTATTTGTCCGGCCCGGTCCTGTTTGGCATTACGGTAGTGCCAGACGATGGAAAAACTTTTCAGTTCGATAAAGGCGCCCGGGCATTTTTTTGCATAGAACTCCATTAGTGGAAGGATATAATCCTTCCATTTCGCAGCGGGTTCAGCGGCATCCTTCCACTGTCTACCTTCAAAACGAAAGCAGGCGCCATGTTCGGAGATGAGATTGACAGGCAGGTGTCCCAGCCATTTTTCAAGGGTGGCGCTGTCTCTGCCGCTGACAATATAGATGGAATTCTTTTTGTTGCCGGCGAGATTGCCTAGAATTTCCAGGAGCAGGTCGTTCGGCTCGGCGAGGGAAGGAAGATTAAAAAAGGGAATCAAAGTTCCATCATAATCGAGCAGGATCAGTCTCCTGCGGGCATGACGGTAGGCTTCCAAAAGCCTGCGTTGAGAGTACATATCGAAAAACCTGACCTGGAAATTCCTTTGTTCATCGTTGGCGGCGCGAAGAGTGGCAAGGAAATCGTTGCCCCATGCCGTGAGGTCGTGCTGTTTTACTTTTTCCTGCATCGCAAGGATGCGATGGCTTTGCTCTTCCAACGGCATCTGCAAGCCAACCCTGATCATTTTCGCCATCTCCTCTATGTCGTTAGGGTTGGTGATAAGAGCCGTCTCCAGTTCCCTGGAGGCGCCAGCCAGTTCGCTGAGAACCAGGACACCCTTGCCGTCCCTGCGGCTGGCGGCAAATTCCTTTGCGATGAGATTCATACCATCCCGTAAGGGCGTGATAAGCGCAAGGTCGCAGACACGGTAGAGAGTGATCAATTCGTCGAACTCCAGGTGACTGTAAATATATACGAAGGGCTGCCAGCTGATACTGCCGATGCGCCCGTTGACCGTGCTGATCGTTTCGTCTATCAGCCGTTTGCGCTCGGCGTATCTTGTCAGCGTATCCCTGGAGGGTATAATGACAAAAATGAAAACGACCTTTCCCTGAAAATCAGGGTTGTCCACGATAAAGCGTTCATAGGCTTTTATCCGGTGGATCAATCCTTTTGTATAATCCAGCCTGTCGACGGAAAAAATGATCTTTCTGCCTTCGAATTTTGACCGCATGTTTCCCATAAGCGTTCGCAACTCCGGAGTTTCCCTGGCCTGGTTAAACATCTCAAAGTCGATACTTACCGGGAAAAGGCCTGTTTTCACAAGACGGTCGTTATTTGCGATCGTTCCTCCATAATTATCTACGCCCATCACCAACCGGACGCATTGCAGAAAATGAGCGGCGTAATCCCGGGTCTGGAAGCCTACAAGGTCGGCGCCAAGCATCCCTGCCAATATCTCTTCCTGCCACTTACGCGGCATCTGCCGGAAGACCTCATAGGAAGGAAAGGGAATATGCAGAAAAAACCCGATGGTCAGATCGGGAAATTTTTTCCTGAGCATGGCGGCAAGCGGCAAAAGGAGATAATCGTGTATCCAGACGGTGTCGTTGGGCCTCAGATATCGTTCCATTGTGTCGGCGAACTCCTGGTTCACCTGAAAGTATTGCTCGTAATTGCCGGAAGAGAATTCAGCATAGGACGGAAAATAATGAAACAGCGGCCATAAAACGGAGTTGGCAAAACCCTGGTGCCAGGATTCATAATCTTTTTCCGACGGAAACACCGGATAGTAGCTGTATACGCTATCGGGAAGCTGCGACCGGATGCCCGTCCAGGCTGCTGCGCTGCAGCGAGCGGCGCCTGTCCAGCCGACCTCCGTAAATTTTGGGGATCCGGAGGCGACCATTCGCCTCAGAAAACCTGTAATGGCCGAAACCAGCTCCCCTGTCGATGGAAGAACCTCCAGCCCCTTCCCGGTAGATCGAATCCGGATGGGCAAACGACTGGAAACAATAAAGAGTCTGGCGGGACTTGCGTTCATGCTGCACAGGTTTTTTTGTTAATCGCTTGTAAATGTAGCCCCCAAAACAAAACCTGGCATTAAAACGAAATTAGAATATCATTAGAATAAAAACAATTTACCTGACCCGGAAGGCTGCATGAGCAGTAAGAATAGGATTAGAATTTATTAATTTTTCGCCTGATAATCCTTTGGCAGATAGTCCGATGGAATGGTGGTGGTGTTGCCGTCCCGCATGGCGCGGTAATGGGGAGACATGATCTCGATGCCGGCCTCGTTGCAGCAGTCCTGGATATTCTGATGCAGCGCCGAATAGATAGATGCCTGCTTATTGGCCTCACGAGTGTAAGCATTCAGCTGGTACGATACGAAGAAGTCGTCCAGGCTTGTTTGCAGAACAAAGGGATCGGGTTCTTTCAGGATCAGCTCCGTCCTCATGGCTGCATCGATCAATGCCTGGTGCATTTTTTTCCAGGGAACGTCATATCCGATGGTTACGGTGGTATGCAGGATCAATCCCGTGTCTTCAGGAGCAGTATTTGCCGAATAGTTGACAGTACTGCTGGAAAGCACCATCGAATTGGGAACAGTGATCTCTTCATTCTTAATTGTTCTGATCCTGGTGACCAGCATGTTCTTTTCCAGGACGTCGCCCGTCACCTCTCCTATTTTGACCCGGTCGCCGATCTTGAAGGGACGCATATAGGTGATGACCAGCCCCGCCACCATATTGGTAATCGCAGAGGAAGAGCCAAGAGAGAAAAGTATCCCCAGAAAAACAGAGACTCCCTTAAAAGCGGGAGAGCTGGAACCGGGTAAATAGGGGAAAATGAGGATGACCATAAAGGCATACATCAGAAACTTCACGATATTGTAGGTGGGATGAGCCCATTCCCTATGAAAGCCTTTCAGCTCTATATGGCCACGCTGAATTTCATTGGAAAAATATTTTACGGCTTTTATCGCATAGCGGAAAATAAAATAGATGACCAGGATGGTGAACAGATTGGGCAGAAAATTGACGATGCCGTGAAGGGCGGATCTGGCCGGGGTCAATATCCAGCTCAACAAAATATCCGTCCATCTTTCGGTGACGGTGAAAATGCTGGATAATAAGAGCAGGCCTAAATAAATAGATAGGACAATAATGACGATGCGTACTACATTGTTAACGCCTAACGCAAACTGTTCAAATTTTTCGGCGCTGAAAAGCCTGATCTTTCGAATGGTCAGGCCGTTGAGATATCGGGTCTTATTTCGTACGATCAGGCTGGCGGATCTGCGGAACAATTTATTGATCATACTGATCAGCAGGATAACCCCGCCGATCACCAGGACCATCAAGCCAAGTCTTTTGAGCCAGCTCTGAAGGCTATTGGCCTGTCTTTCCTTTTCGACGACCGCAATGATCTTTGAATAATAGGTCCGGGAAAGGGAATCGGCAGTAGTATTGAGCCAGAGAGCATCGAGCTGGGCAATGCTCATAATATCCATATCACCTTTGTATACGATATCGTATCCACTCTCCGTCGCCACGAGTTTCATGGAGTCGGGCAGGAAAAGATAATTCTTATACAATTTGCTGATGCGCTGGCTGATGGCGAGCGCGCGTTCCTGGGGGCCGAAAGAACCGACCTTTGTATACAGTAAGAATAAGGTATCGTCGTTGAGAATGACTGGAAATCCTCTGGCATTCTTTTTCAGCTGTTCGATCCGTTGCGCCTGTTCCTCCCTGCGCATGGAATCCCTGGCGGATATATTGTGCAGTTGGGCCTGAAGCTCTCTTGTTTTGGCGGCATCGCCGACCGCCTTGTTCAGTTCGGTCTGGATCTGCTGCCGGATAGCGGAATCGATGCGATACTGTTCCTGGTGCTGCAAGATCAATTTTTCTGCTATATGGGAGCTGTCCTGGGGGATGGAATCCCTTTTTACGGAGTCCTGCCTGTTTTGCCCCTGGGCCAATAGCCCGGAGTGGAACAGGCAAAGGACGACAACAATGAGGTAAATTCGCTTCATATCATTCGTATTAGACAAACAGACTATATTACCGTAGACCGAAGATACCTAAAATAAAATGGCATATTCCCAGCAATTATTATGATGTAATTTAGCCTTATGAAGCTTTCTACCCAGATATCGCTTGGATTTCTAATCGCTATATCCATCGACCTGCTGGACTCTTATTTTAATTATACCCTTACCCTGAAGGTGAATAAGGACACGGAGTTCTTAACCCGTTCGGAAACCATTATTCGCAACTCCAGCCGCCTGAATAAAGGCATAGTCGACATGCAAAGTTCCTTTAGGGGCTTTTTGCTGACGACAGACGACCATTTTCTTTCGGCCTATTACGATGGGTTGAAAACAATGCCTCAACTTATGAGGGAGGAAGGAGTTATCGCGTCCTCCGCGGGACAGCGTCAGAAGCTGGATTCGATAACTACTCTGCACAAATCGTGGATCGGTTACGCAGACTCGCTGATCGTCGCAAAAAAAGCGGCAGATAGCAGTCCTGCTGCCGCAAAAAAATTTCAATATCTGTTCGAGACGCAATTCAGAAAGGAGATTGGCAAAAGCTATAATGACGGAATAGTCAGCCTCTTCAATTCCTTTGACCAATATGAGTATCGGCTGAGGGAAGAAAGGCGTAGTGCGCTGGCCCGATCGATCAAACGGACCGAACGGTTTTCCTTGATATTTAGTATCCTTATCGTGATCATCGGTTCGGGTACCGCGATCTTTCTGCTCCTGAAGATATCGAGGCGTATCCAATCTTTGGTGAAAGTGGCCGAAAATATCTCCCGCGGGAATTTCGCCCGTGTAAATGATGACAAGACCGACGAGCTAAGCAGCCTCTCCAATTCGCTGGATGTCATGTCAATGCGGCTCAGCAAGAACATAACCGATCTTGAGAAGAAGAATGTCGAGCTGGACCAGTTTGCCTATGTGGTCTCTCACGACCTGAAGGCTCCAATCAGGGGTATCTCCAATGTTATTCAATGGATCGAAGAGGATTTACAAGACGAGATATCGGAAAAAATGAGAAAACACCTCGATCTTATACCCGAGAGAATAAAAAGAATGGAAAACCTGATCGACGGGTTGCTTGAATATGCACGTATCAGCCGCGATAAGTCGACAAAGGAGCTGGTAGATCTAAACGCACTGGTAGGAGAGCTTGCCGAAATAATAGTTCCCAAGGGATGCGGGTTTATTTTCAAGGACCTCCCGACCTTGTGGACCGAGAGGCTCCTGCTACAACAGGTATTCAGCAACCTCATCAGCAATGCAGTGAAATATGGCCACGGTCAGATAACAGTCTCTTGCAGAGATACCGGTAACTTCTATGAATTTACGATCAGCGACAATGGTCCGGGCATTCCGCCGGAGTTTCATGAAAGAATATTCATCATCTTTCAAACCCTACGCGAAAAACACGACAAGGAAAGTACCGGTATTGGTCTGGCGATTGTAAAAAAGATTATTGAAGACAACCATTGTACAATTCGGATTGTTTCTCCGGATGGCAGCGGTACAAACTTTATATTTACCTGGCCTAAAGATTAATTATGAAAAAAAGCGTAATACTACTTATCGAAGATGACGAACTGGATGTCATCAGTGTCGAACGATCATTAAAAAAACTGGATCTGCCTTTCGAGCTACATACGGCTTATAATGGCATCGAGGCTTTTAAAATGCTTCGGGAAAAGGGAGACCAGAAAACCATGCACAGGCTACCAGATATTATCCTGCTGGATATAAATATGCCGAAAATGAATGGTATTGAATTTTTGACCATCCTGAGGGCAGATACAGATCTGAAAGATTTAAAAGTTTTTATCATGACCACATCCGGAGAGCAACATGACCGCATTGAAACGGAAAAATTAGGGATCTCCGGCTACCTGATCAAACCCTTGAATTATAATAACAATGACAAGAGGAGCGATTCCATGGATGGATTTGTACAGTTCTATATAGGAAAAATATTACGGGACGATACAGACTAGGCTGGCATCTTCCTGACCGCGTATTCATTTATGCTGACAAATAAAAAAGGATTCGCCCGGCAAATCCGCCGACGAATATTTCCACGATTTATACAAGGTGATCAAAAGGTCTTTGTTCAGTTGCACGCCCTCCTCATCTACCGCCGGACAACCGTTTCGCCGGCAACAGCTGGTTGCTTGATTCCTGCGAGGTGACAAAAAGAGTTTGTGTGGGATAAGCAAATTCAATTCCTTCGGATTCCAATTGTTCCATCAGCGCCAGATTAATGGCCTGTTGCTTATCCATATAAATATTATAGTCAGGGTCCATCACATTGTAGACAACTTCAAAATCGAGGGATGAATTGCCGAATTTTAAAAAATGAGCCCTGTCGAACTGCGTATTCTTTTGCGATTCAATAATTCCCTTGACTATACCGGGTATTTTCCTTATTTGTTCGATCGGCGTCTGGTAAACTACGCCAAAGCTGAAAACGATACGGCGTTTCTCCATTCGTTTGTAATTGTGAACCCATGAGCTGGTCAGCGCGCTGTTACTGCAAATAAGCTGCTCTCCACTGAGCGTCCGGATCCTTGTCGTCTTAATACCAATGTACTCGATGGTGCCTAACTTATCGTCCACTATGATGAAATCGCCGATCTCAAAAGGTTTGTCAAAGAAGATGACGAGATAGCTGAAAAGATCGCCAAGGATCGCCTGCGCAGCAAGGGCAATGGCGATACCGCCCACTCCAAGGCCGGTAATGATCGTAGTGATATTGTATCCGAAGTTATCTATGACGAATACAAATCCCACGATCCAAACGATGACGTTGACTATTAACAGGATACCCCTGCCCTGCTTTTCGCGGAGTTCCCCCGGCTGACGTTGCATATACCGGGCGAATGAAAAGGCGATCAATGAAGTAATGAACCGCAAAACCGACCAGGTTATGATCACCATGACAGCGCCGTCCATGATCTTTTGCACTTTCGCATTCGTTTGTAAGACTTCCGCGCCGAAATAAAAGCTTAGTATATAAAACAAAGGAATAACTACCTTCCCTAGTAAGGTTACGAGTAGATCATCGAAGTTGCCTTTCGTTTTCTCAGCCCATTTTTTAAGCTTTTTCAGCACAACTGCTTTAAGAATTCTGACGGCGGTCAATGAAAGCGCTACAAATCCCAGAGCCAGAAGCCAAATCTTTATAGAGTTGCCCCAGAATACATTGTCAAGAAAGCTGTCCATAGGTATTTCCTTTTAGGTTAGCAATATTATCAGGAGTGATACAAAGGTAATACACTGCCTGCGAAACCCGGGACGCTAAACTATTGAACGAAATTAGAATTCGATTAGAATACCGCCACGGAAATCAACATCAGGAATTTTTTTCCACAGTGGTGTAGCGCTTTTTGCGATCAAGTGAGGATACTAACGGCGCCGATCAGCAAAACGGTCTTATCCAGCTCGATGATCAACATTTCAAGGCCGATAAACAAAAAGAGAACGGCATTGAGTATTTCATCGATCATCTCCCAGAACTTATTCAGGTAATCCCTCGTCAGATCGAATAGCGCTTCCGTGTTCACTTTATTGCCGGTAATAATGCCGGCCACGACCATCGCGAGCGGACCGGACACCTGCAGATGACCGGCGGCGGAATATCCAAACGCGCGTTCGGTCATGGCTGTATCCGTTTGGCTGATCCCCTTAGGCTGGCACGCTATCTGCTGCGGTATGGAAGACCACCTTTTTATTAAATGACAGATATAAACGATATAGCGATTATTTCTCTTTTCATGGGAGGATGTTGTTCCATAATCATCGTGATCGACACCCGGCGCCATCCCCAATCGATGCGCATCATGAATATCGTGTGGCCGGTCACTGCCTTATACTCCGGTCCATTGGGTCTTTGGGCCTACTATGCTATCGGGCGGGAGAATGTCAAAGACGGGAATTCCCGGCCGGCAATGGGTCAAATGCACAATCCCGGACAGTCGAAACCGTCCTGGCAGAGCGTTCTGAAGGGCTCTCTTCATTGCGGCAGCGGATGCACTATTGGAGACCTGTTAGCTGAAGTATTCATCTGGTTTATACCCGTGGCGATAGCGGGAAGTCCGTTGGCAGGCAGCTGGGTAATTGACTATGGATTTGCGTTTACCATTGGGATCATCTTCCAGTACTATGCCATTCGACCTATGAAGAAAGGAAGCACGGGACAAATAGTTCTTGCCGCGTTAAAAGCCGATGCCCTATCTCTCACCTGCTGGCAGATCGGCATGTATACCTGGATGGCCATTTGCTTTTTTTCTATTTTTCACCAGGTATTGAAAGCCGGTGACCCGGTTTATTGGTTCATGATGCAGATTGCAATGCTGATAGGTCTGCTGACTGCCTGCCCGGTCAATTGGTGGTTATTAAGAAAAGGTATCAAAGAAGCAATGTAAAGCACTCTGGTAAATTTATATTAGAACGAAAAATAGCTGCCGGCAAGGTGGCTATTTTATTTTAATTACCTTCGACCTGCATTCATTTATTTATTGATCCTTCAGCACCTGGAACAGTACAAGAGGACAAGGGAAAATAAGCCGGTACATTAATAATTGTATTTTTACTACCATGCAAACACGATTATTCATAGTTTCCAACAGGTTGCCTGTAACCGTGGAACAAATCGACAACGAATTTGTAAGCCGGCCTTCATCTGGCGGACTGATCTCCGCCATCAGCGCCTATTTGAAAGACGGCGGAAAAGGTTCATTTTCGGACGTGGTCTGGGCCGGTGTCCCGGGATGCAGCGAAAAGATCTGGCAGACTGTGACAAGCAAGGTTGGAAAAGATGATTATACGTATCTGCCGGTTTTCATAAGCAGCGAAACATATGAGTCCTATTACAACGGTTTTTCGAATTCTTTGCTGTGGCCTCTTTTTCATTACTTTCCATCTTATGTGGATTATAACCCGGCTTATTACGAGTCGTATATGGAGGTAAATAAGATCTTCGCAGGAATTCTCTCAAAAGAAGTAAGAAAGGAGGATATCGTATGGATCCACGACTATCATTTGTTGCCACTGGCCAGTATGCTGCGGCATCTTTGCCCGGGTATCACCATCGGATTTTTCCTGCATATCCCGTTTCCGTCCTATGAATTATTCCGGGTAATGCCAAAGGTTTGGCAAAGAGGTCTTTTGACCGGCATGTTGGGAGCGGACCTTATCGGATTCCACACCCTCGATTACGCCTCTCATTTTTTATCCTCCGTGGAAGAGCTATTGCGGATAGAACATGACGGTCAATACGTCTCCTGGCAGAACCGGGAAGTAAAGGCGGATGCGTTTCCCATCAGCATCGACTATGACCTTTTCAGGAACGCGTATGACAATCCGAAGGTCATCGGCATAAGGGAGCGGTATCTCAGGATCAAAGGAGACAGGAAAATGATCTTTTCGGTTGACAGGCTTGATTATACTAAAGGAATATCCAAACGGTTGAACGGATATGAACAATTCCTGTCGGACAATCCGGAATATGCGGGAAAGATCATTTTTGCATTGGTCGTCGTCCCTTCCCGGGATACCATTGAAAAATATGCCGAAAGAAAGCAGATCATCGATGAGACCGTGGGAAACCTGAATAGCCGGTCGGGCGATATAGCCTGGCAGCCCATCCTGTATATTTACGGACATCTTTCCTTTGAAGAGCTGACGGCGCTGTATACCGCTTGTGATCTTGCTCTTATCACTCCAATACGGGATGGGATGAACCTGGTTTCGAAAGAATTCGTAGCCAGCAGAAAAGACCGTCAGGGCGTCCTGGTGCTAAGTGAAATGGCCGGTGCTGCCAACGAGCTGACAGAAGCGTTACTGATCAATCCCAACGACGTGCGCGAAATCGCCATCGAGATCAAAAACGGCCTCGAAATGGATAAAAAGGAACAGGAACGGCGTATGACGGCGATGCAGGATCGCATCCGTCGATACGACGTCAATGCCTGGGCTAGCGATTTTTTCGATCAGCTAATGCATGTCAAAAGCATCCAGCTGGAATTCGAATTCAAGTTCCTGGATAATATGACAAGGCTCGAACTGGTAAATAAGTATTCGCATTCGGCAAAAAGATTATTGCTGCTGGATTATGACGGTTCCCTGGTGCCTTTTGCAAGACTACCGGCAGAGGCTTCCCCCGGGGAAGATGTTCTTGAAACATTGAGGAATTTGTCAGCAGACCCCAGGAATGAAGTATATATCGTAAGCGGTCGGGATAGCCAGACGCTGGAAAGCTGGTTTTCCGGGTTCCCGATCGGGCTTATTTCCGAGCATGGCGCCAAAGTACGTCATAAGGAGGGTCAATGGGAGACGGCCGTAAAGTCAAACACAGATGCCTGGATGCCCGGAGTGGAGAAAATAATGGAAGTGTACGTTTCCCGCTGCCCGCACAGCTTTATCGAAAAAAAGGAGTTCTCCATCGCCTGGCATTACCGGAACGCAGACCTCAATGAAGGGATCATAAGAGCAGGAGAACTCTATAAGGACCTGGAACGGTTTGCTTCCTCGTCCTCATTGAATGTACTAAACGGCCATAAAGTTATCGAGGTTAGAATGAAGGGCATCAATAAAGGCATTGCGACCGCAAAGCTGCTTGATAGGTCGACGGTGGATTTCATTCTTAGTATCGGCGACGATGAGACAGATGAAGATATGTTTAAAAAGCTGGCGACGCTTCCCGAGGCGTATACTATCAAGATCGGCAACGATGCATCTTTTGCCAAATACAATCTATATAATCCCGGCATGGTCCAATCGCTCCTGCAAACGATCAGCAATTATCATAAGATGCCCTGATCCGGTTGCTTTATGAATTGGCCTGGCCCGATTATTTCAGCTTACTGTCTGAACTCATTGAGTAAGCATATGAACTCCCTTTCATACAAGCGCGCAGGCGGCATAGCGGGCGTAAGCCTGCTGTTGTGTTTTGTCGGATATTGCGGCTACCAGCTGCACAGCCTGTCCGCGAGACAAAAGGCTATTAAACAGGACTACAGCTTCGTCAACAATATCAGCTTCGGGGTCCTTTCAGTAAACAGGTGGCGGGACCTGACAGTTGCCGCCGTCACGCACCGGATAGAGAATTTCAACCTGGACAAAGCAGAACGGGATTCGCTCGAAAGAGCCGTGGAAGGGATCCTCAACGGACTGGTGGATAAGGCCGACAGCCTGATGAATGCACCCCAGAAGTCCCTTGGAGGGAAGCTCCGGAAACTGGCGTTTAATACTTTTGTAAGCAAAGATAAGCTGCGCGGAATGGTTCCGGCTTTTTCGCGAAAGATCATGGCTGAGCTGCTGCGTCCCCGTAACAAGGACAAATTAGCCTACCTGGCAAAGAGCAAGCTGAAAGACCTTGGCCAGGACGTATATGACAGCTCCCGGCAGGCAGACAAGTCAAAGCTGGATTCTATCTATGGAAAATATCGACTGACCAGCGCCGCACAATTCGATGCTTATACGAACGATGCATTGAACAAGATCAGGCATAACGCTGATCTCTATGCATATGGCATGTTAGCCGGAGTGCTTGGGGTATTACTGATCTGGTTTCTCCTGCGGACATCCCGGGAACTGTGGACACCGTTGTACGTCTTATCCATCCTGATGGCCCTGATCCTTTTGCTGACGGGAATCACAAGCACCATGATCGAGATAGATGCGCGTATCAATTCGCTCAGCTTCCAGCTCCTCGGGGAGACAGTCGCATTTAAAAACCAGGTTATTTTCTTTCAAAGTAAAAGTATCGTCGACGTCGTCGTCATCCTGGTCCGTACGGGCAGGGTTGATTCAATTCTTGTAGGGATACTCATATTGACCTTCAGCATCTTTTTCCCCGTGACCAAGCTTTTGTCCGCCGCAGGATGCCTGCTCAGCGAAAAATGGGCCAGTAACAAGGTGCTTAACTATTTTGCGTTCCACTCCGGGAAATGGAGCATGGCGGACGTCACAGTGGTAGCCATCTTCATGGCTTACATCGGGTTCAACGGCATCCTGGACGACCAGATGAAATACCTCAATTTCCAGACTTCTGAATTTACGAGCATCGCCACCAATCACACTTCTCTTCAGCCCGGCTATATTGTCTTTGTCGGATTTGTACTTTTCGGATTGGCCCTTTCACAGATCCTTCTTTATATCACAAAGAAATTAGAACCGCGTTAGAACTACATTAGAATTCTCTTAGAAGTAAGATAGGGCCTGGCTTCCGACCGGGGCAGAGGAATAATATTTGCTGGTTTGTCTGAGGATATTTCCCTACACATTTACTTAAATTATTCGTCATGGCAAAGCAAGTCAGCGATTTTATTATCCAACGGTTGTCCGAATGGGGCATCAAACGCATTTTCGGATTCCCGGGTGATGGGATCAACGGAATTTTGGGCGCGATGAACCGCGCCGAAAATAAAAAGCACGGCATTCAGCTGGTCCAGGTGCGGCATGAAGAAAATGCCGCTTTCATGGCATGCGGCCATGCCAAATATACGGGAGAGGTCGGGGTTTGCCTGGCAACTTCCGGCCCGGGAGCTATCCACCTGCTTAACGGGTTATATGATGCAAAGATGGATCATCAGCCGGTAGTGGCCATCGTGGGTCAGCAGCCGCGGGCAGCCCTTGGCGGAAGCTACCAGCAGGAGGTGGACCTCATCTCCCTGTACAAGGACGTGGCGGGGGATTATGTGCATATGTGCAGCGATCCGATGCAGGCCCGGCATTTGATCGACAGGGCATTCCGCATCGCGCTGTCCGAACGGACGGTGACCTGTATCATTTTCCCCAATGATGTGCAGGAGTTGGACTTTGTGGAACCGGCGCATGCCCACGGGACGATCCATTCCGGCATAGGTTACGAGCGGCCGGTGATCGTCCCCTCCGGACGCGATCTCGAACGGGCGGCCACACTGCTCAACGAAGGAAAAAAGGTCGCCATTCTGGTAGGCGCAGGGGCATTGGAGGCTTCGGAGGAAGTTATGGAAGTGGCAGAGCTGCTGGGCGCGGGAGTGGCCAAGGCATTGTTGGGAAAGGCGGTGCTGCCGGACGATCTGCCTTATGTGACAGGGGCTATTGGCCTGCTGGGCACAAAACCAAGCTATGATCTGATGATGGAATGTGATACTTTGTTTATGATCGGCAGCGGTTTCCCTTATTCCGAATATCTTCCGAAAGAAGGCAAGGCCAGGGGAGTACAGATCGATATCAGCGGAAAAATGCTGAGCATCCGCTATCCCATGGATGTTTGCCTGCATGGGGATTCCAAGCAGACTCTCCGGGCACTGATCCCGCTATTGCAAAAAAAAGCCGACAGAAGCTGGCAGGAACAAATAGTAAAGGAAACAGAGAGGTGGTGGAAGGTATTGGAGGCGAGGTCGCAGGATAGCGCCGACCCGATCAATCCCCAGCGGGTGTTCTGGGAGCTGTCCCGGCGGCTGCCGGACAATTGTATCTTCTCGGCGGATTCGGGTTCGACGGCGGCCTGGTTTGCGCGGGACCTGAAGCTCCGTTGGGGGATGAAGGCATCGCTGTCAGGCAGCCTGGCGACGATGTGCCCCGCCATGCCCTATTCCATCGCGGCAAAGTTTGCTTATCCGGACCGGGTGCCCATCTGTCTCATCGGCGACGGTGCCTTCCAGATGCTGGGAATGAATGGGATGCTTACGATCGCAAAGTATTGGAAAGAGTGGAGCGACCCCCGGTTAGTAGTGCTCGTGCTGAATAACCATGATTTAAATATGGTCACCTGGGAACAACGCGCGATGCTGGGTGACCCGCGCTACGATGCCTCCCAGGGTGTACCCGACATGGCCTACGCAGAATTTGCCAGGCTGCTGGGATTGGAAGGAATAAAGGTGGACGATCCGGCAAAAGTGGCAGAGGCGCTGGACTGGGCCTTCAGCGTACAAAAGCCGGTCCTGATAGAGGCCTGTGTGGACCCGTCGGTTCCCATGCTTCCGCCCCATATTAATTTTAAGGAAATGAAAGCGTATACCTCCGCGATCATCAAAGGCGACAGCAAGGCATGGGATATCGTCCGGCAGACATACAAAGATGTGGTAGACGAATATTTCCCGGCGAAATGAGCACGCCAGGATCCATAGAGGAACCGGTGATCCTGCGGGAGATAAAGGTTTCTGTATATACCATTCCGACCGATATACCCGAGTCGGATGGCACGATGGAATGGGACCGCACCACTTTGGTGCTGGTGGAGATCACAGCCGGCGGCAAAAAAGGGCTGGGCTTTACCTACGCCGACGCGGCGGTCGGTCTTTTTATCGACCGGACATTAAAGCCTTTCCTCGTCGGTAAGCCCGTTCACGATATTGCGGCAACGACGAATGAGATGATCCGGCAGATCAGGAACAACGGCAGCTGCGGTATGGCAATGATGGCTGTATCTGCCGTCGATACCGCATTGTGGGATCTGAAAGCAAAAATTCTCGGCGTATCGGTCTGCGCATTACTGGGACAGGTCCGGGATACGATGCCGCTCTATGGCAGCGGTGGATTTACATCCTATACAGAGAAACAGACACAAATGCAGTTCGAGGGTTGGGCCACACAGGGTATTACCCATTTCAAAATGAAGATAGGCAGAGAGCCGGCGAACGATCTTCACCGGGTAAGAGCCGCCCGCAGGGCTATCGGCAGAGAAGCGGTCCTGATGGTGGATGCCAATGGGGCTTATACGGTACGGCAGGCGCTGGAAATGGCGGAGGCCTTTTCAGAATACCGGGTCAGCTGGCTCGAAGAGCCCGTTTCCTCGGATAACCTGGCCGGTCTGTGCTTTATCCGCGAACATCTGCGGCATAATTGCGCCATAGCAGCCGGGGAATACGGGTATAATCTTCCCTACTTCGAGGCCATGCTCCGGGCCGGGGCCGTTGATGTCCTTCAGGCCGACATAACACGCTGCGGCGGGATGACATACTTGTTAAAGACCGGTTATTTGTGCGAAGGACACCAATTGCCTTTTTCGACGCACTGCGCGCCTTCCCTTCATTTGCCGGCGGCACTGGCACTCCCCTCTTTTTATATCGCAGAATATTTTCATGACCATATACGGATCGAGTCCATGTTATTCGAGGGCGTACCGGCGCCTGTCGGCGGGTGTCTCGCTGCCGATACCGGGAGACCGGGTTTTGGACTGGAATTCAAATATGCAGATGCACAAAAATATAGAGTATGAACAACGGGAAAACAGCAACGGATAGCCGCTTTGTGACGGAGGCATCCCGCGGAGTCGACGCGGAGGCTCTCGAGGCGGAACTTCGGAAAGCCATCAGCGGTGAGGTACGGTTTGATGACGGATCAAGGGCTCTTTATGCGACAGACGGATCGAATTACCGGCAGATACCCATTGGCGTGGTACTGCCCCAATCGGAGCAGGACATCGTATCGGCCATCGCGCTTTGCAGGAAATATGGCGCCCCCGTTCTTCCAAGGGGCGGAGGGACAAGCCTGGCTGGTCAATGCTGTAATGTGGCAGTGGTCATGGATATGTCGAAGTACTATAACAAATGCCTGCACATCGACGCGGAAAAAAAACTGGTGACGGTACAGCCGGGTATCGTGCTCGATGAAATGCGCAAGACGACCGGACAGCGATCGGGACTGACCTTTGGCCCGGACCCTGCAACCCATTCCCATTGTACCCTCGGAGGTATGTTAGGTAACAATTCCTGCGGGATCCATTCTGTGATGGCCCAATTCCAGGGCAACGGAGCAAGAACTTCGGATAACACCGAATCAATGACCATCCTTACCTATGATGGTATAAAGATGAAAGTAGGTCCCACTTCAGAGGAAGAATATATGCGGATCACCGGTGAAGGTGGCCGAAAGGCCGAGATCTATACACGGCTTAAAGCGCTCGCGGATAAATATGCGGAGCTGATCCGCAATAAGTTCCCCAATATTCCCCGCCGGGTATCCGGCTACAATCTTCCACAGCTGCTGCCGGAGAACGGCTTCAATATTGCACGGGCCCTGGTAGGGTCTGAAGGCACCTGTGTAACCATTCTGGACGCCACCCTGCAGCTGCTGCCAATGCCCAAATGCAAATCGCTGCTGGTCCTGGGCTATGAGGACATATACAAGGCGGCATACGCGGTGATGCCGGTCCTTGCACATAAACCGATCGGCCTGGAAGGGATCGACGACATTCTCATCCGGTATATGGAGAAAAAGGGATTGAATGTAAAGGACCTCTCCCTGTTGCCGGAGGGAAAAGGCTGGCTGCTGGTGGAATTCGCGGGAGAAACGAAGACGGGATCAGATCGGAAGGCGAAGGATCTGATGGAAGAATTGAAAAAGGAGGAAACTCCTCCGTCCATGAAGCTATTCGATGACCTGGAAAAAGAAAAGCAGCTTTGGGAAATACGGGAGTCGGGTCTTGGCGCGACGGCCTGGGTGCCGGGCGAGCCGATGAGCGTGCCGGGCTGGGAGGATTCAGCGGTGCCGCCGGAGAAAGTAGGCGATTACCTGAAGGCCCTGCGGAGCTTATTCGAAAAATATCATTATAACCCGTCGGTCTATGGTCATTTCGGCCAGGGCTGCATCCATTGCCGCGTGCAGTTCGACCTGTTCACAGAAAAAGGCCTGGCCGATTATAAGGCCTTTACAGTGGAAGCGGCTCGCCTCGTGGTCAGCTTTGGCGGAGCGCTTTCCGGTGAGCATGGCGACGGGCAGGCGCGCGGCGATCTGCTCGAGATCATGTATGGGAAAGAACTGGTGAATGCCTTCCGGGAATTTAAGGCGATCTGGGACCCACAGGGAAAAATGAACCCGGGGAAGGTGGTCGATACATACGGGCAGCTGGCGAACCTGCGCATCGACAACCGATACAATCCTCCTCATGAAAAAACTTTCTTCACCTATGCTGACGACGACCACAATTTTGCCCGGGCCACCCTGCGCTGTGTAGGAGTAGGCAACTGCCGCCGGCACGAACATGGGACCATGTGCCCCAGCTATATGGTGACACGCGAGGAAAAGCATAGCACCCGGGGACGGGCAAGAATGTTGTTCGAAATGCTGGAAGGAGAAGTGACAGACAAAGGCTGGAAGGACAAGCGGGTCAAAGAATCGCTGGACCTCTGTCTGGCTTGCAAAGGGTGCAAGGCGGATTGCCCGGTGAATGTAGACATGGCGACCTATAAATCGGAATTCCTCTCGCATTATTATAGCGGACGGCTGCGCCCCCGGTCGGCCTATGCCTTTGGCTGGATCTACTGGTGGTCGCGGATCGCCTCACTGTTTCCCCGCCTGGCGAACTTTAGCCTTCATGCCCCGGTGATTGGAGCCATCAGCAAGACCATCATGGGCATCGCCCCCCAGCGCGAAATGCCAGGGTTCGCCAGGCAGACATTCCGCAATTGGTTTCGCCGGCGGCCTAAGAGATCTGCCGGCAAACGCCGGGTGATCCTCTGGGCCGATACCTTCAATAACTTTTTTTTACCCGAAACGCTGGTTGCCGGAGTAGAAGTCCTGGAGGCGGCGGGTTTCGAGGTCGTCACGCCACGCCGGTCACTTTGCTGCGGGCGCCCCCTCTACGATTTCGGGATGCTGAAGACCGCGAAGAAAATGCTTTTGCAGATCATGGAAGCCTTGCGGGAGGAGATCCGGGCCGGCATTCCCATCGTTGGGCTGGAGCCCAGCTGTGTGGCCGTATTCCGCGACGAGCTGATCAATTTATTCCCCGATAACGAAGATGCCAAGCGATTGCAGAAAAATGTCTTTACGCTGGCGGAGTTCCTGACCAGTGAGGCGCCGGACTTCGTACCGCCGAAGCTGCCTCGAAAGGCGATAATCCAGGGTCATTGCCACCACAAGGCGATCATGAAGATGGATGCGGAAAAGCAGCTTCTTAAAAAGACCGGCCTCGATTATACGCTGCTGGACGCAGGCTGTTGCGGGATGGCGGGTTACTTTGGTTATGAAAAAGGCGAGCATTACGACGTCTCGGTAGCGGCGGGAGAACGGGTGCTGTTGCCGGCAGTGAGAAAGGCGGAGAAGGATACGATCATCCTTGCGGACGGGTTTAGCTGCCGGGAGCAGATCGAACAGGAGACGGACCGCAAAGGGCTGCACCTCGCACAGGTGCTTCAAATGGCCCTCAGGGAAGGGGCCGCTGCGGCGCCACAGCCTTATCCGGAGAAAGTATATGTCGATAAGATGAAATTAAAAGGGACACCCCGGCCGGAGAAAGCGCTGGTGGCGATAGCGGCAGCCGGAGTGGTTTTTTTATTGTTCCGCTGGATACGGAAAAAATAAATAAAATGAATAAACAGCTGATCGCGCCGGGCGGGCCGGGAGTAAAGGCGAAATGGACCTCCAGCGCCAAGTCCGGGATCGGGAAGGCCCTGGATGCGACTTCCGACATCGCCTTCACCCTTAGCCACGGGATCGTAAATGAGGTGTATTATCCCCGGGAGGACACTCCCTGTATTCGCGATATGGAATTGCTGGTAACGGATGGGGACAGCTTTTTTTCGGAAGAGAAGAGAGATACGGACCATCACACAGACATGATGAGTGAAGGAGTGCCAGCCTACCGCATGACCAATACATGTAAACAACAAAGATATAAGATCATCAAAGAGGTGGTAGTCGATCCATTGAGAAGCACCCTGCTTCAGCAGATCCGGTTCGAACCCATGGTGGACGGTTCCTTCCGGCTTTATGCGATGCTCGCCCCGCACCTCGGTGACGGGGGCGACAGAAACTCCGGCTGGACCGGGGACTACAAGGGAGTGCCGATGCTGTTTGCCGGGGGCGGAGGAATCGCGGTGGCGCTGGCCTGCTCCTCCGGCTGGCAGACGCGATCGGTGGGATATGTGGGCGTATCGGATGGGTGGACCGATCTTTCTCAGCATAAGGTCATGACCCGGGAGTACGGGGAAGCCCGCGACGGCAACATCGCCCTGACAGGCGAGGTGGATATTTCGGGCAAAGGCCCGTTTGTACTGGCCCTTGGGTTTGGCCGGAATTGGGAAGAGGCGGCTAACCATGCCCGTGGAAGCATCCTGGAAGGATTCGGCGCGGCCAAACAACGGTACGTGAGGGACTGGAGCAACTGGCTGGAAGGGCTAAGAAATGTAAAGGGAAAATATTTTAAGATAAGTGCGGCAGTGCTCCGTGTCCATGAGGCGAAGACCTTTCCAGGCGGCATCGTGGCCAGCCTTTCCATTCCCTGGGGAATGAGGAAGGGAGACAAGGACAGGGGCGGCTATCATCTTGTCTGGCCGAGGGACCTGGTGGAGAGCGCCGGCGGGTTTTTGGCCCTCGGGAAAAAAGAGGACGCACTGCGGATCGTGAATTACCTGATGTCTACGCAGGGGGCGGATGGCAGCTGGCCTCAAAATATGTGGCTGGAAGGTACCCCGTATTGGACGGGGCGCCAGATGGATCAGACGGCCCTGCCGATACTCCTTTTGAATACCTGCGAACAGCAGGCGGCGATAGATGCGCCGGGATTGGGCCGGTACTGGCCGATGATCAGAAACGCCATTTACTACCTGCTGTTGAACGGCCCCTATACACAGGAAGACCGGTGGGAGGAAGAACAGGGATTCACGCCTTTTACGCTGGCGGCGGTGATCGCTGGAATGCTGGCGGGCGCAGATCTGGCGGAACGACACGGGGAAAAAGAGCTCGCCGACTATTGCCGGGAGACCGCCGACACGTGGAACGGGATGATCGAAGAGTGGACCTACGTTACCGGCACGCCGCTGGCAGCGGAAACAGGAGTGGATGGATATTATATCCGGATCAATCCTTATTATGATATTGCTGCAGCTGAGCTTGACGACCGTACCATCGACCTGAAGAACCATGCCCCCGGAACGGGACGGGTCCTGTTGAACGAACTGGTCAGCGTCGATGCACTTGCGCTGGTGCGGTTTGGCTTACGCGCCGCGGACGATCCGAAGATCCTCGATACGATCAGGGTCATCGACGCAAAATTAAAAATAGATATGCCGGATGGTCCCTGCTGGCACCGCTACAACAGCGACGGGTATGGAGAGGATCCGGAGGGCAACGCCTACAACGGCACAGGTACCGGTCGCGCATGGCCGCTGCTGACCGCCGAAAGGGCTCATTATGAAGTGGCAGCGGGTAATATCGCGGAGGCCGAAAGATTACTATCTACTATGGATGGGTTTGCCAATTTTGGACTTCTTTCCGAACAGATCTGGGATTCGGAGAATATTCCGTCGAAGGAATTATTCTTCGGCAAACATTCGGGATCCGCTATGCCGCTGACCTGGGCGCATGCAGAGTACATCAAGCTCTGTGCCTCGATCCGGGACAGGAAAGTGTTCGATATGCCGATGCAGACACAGGCGCGTTACCAACAAAAGAAGAAGACGGCAGTATACGAGATCTGGCGATTTATGGCCCCGCGCCGGACACTGACGGCGGGAAAGATCCTTCGGATCGAACTACTGGCCGAAGCCCGGGTGCGCTGGACGGACGATGGATGGCAGACCGCGCAGGAAACGCCCGCACGCAATAAAGGCATGGGTATCTATGTGGCGGACCTTCCCGCGGGAGAGAATGTAGCGGAGCTGATCTTTACGTTTTTCTGGAAAAAGGCGAACCGCTGGGAGCAGCGCAATTTTTCGGTGACAAAAAATAACAATTCATGAATCGACCTTTCTCTTTCCAGGCGGAAAGGATCAGCAGGTTGTTCCATTCTTTTAATGTCGCGGCCGCAGCAATGCTCGGACTGGTGATCCTGCTGGTAGTATACATCAGCATACGGTACAGACGCCGCGGGAATGATTCGGGTGAAGGGGCACAGGTGACGGGGAATAACCTGCTTGAGGCATTGATGATCGGACTACCCGCGATCCTGCTCGCAGGGTTCTTTTTCGCCTCGCTGGCGGCCCAGCGGGCCATCGCCCCGCCCATTGGCCCGGATCTGAAGCCGGACGTGATCATCACCGGTCACCAGTGGTGGTGGGAGGCGGACTATCCGCAGGCCAAAGTTATTACGGCAAACGAAGTTCATCTCCCGGTAGGCCGGCGATTGCTGATGGAAATGAGAAGCGCCGATGTGATCCACGACTGGTGGGTGCCCGAGCTGGGTAATAAGACAGACCTGGTGCCCGGGACTTCCAACTATCTGTGGCTGACGATCAACAAACCCGGTTTATATATCGGCGCATGCAGCGAGTTCTGCGGAGCACAGCATGCCTGGATGCGGATAAAGGTGGTCGGGGAAAACGAAAAAGCGTTTAACGGCTGGCTGGCGGCAAACGCACGGACGGCCCTTCCGCCGGCAGACAGTTTGGCGGTACGCGGAGCAGCGCTGTTCCAGGCAAAGACCTGCGCCAGCTGCCACCGGATAGGCGGGACGCCAGCCGTCGCCAAAGTAGGTCCGGACCTTACGCATGTGGGTAGCCGCAATTATCTGCTGACTGGGATGCTTTCGACCTCTGAGGCTAACCTCATGGCCTGGATCAGCCATCCACAGCAAATAAAACCCGGAGCATGGATGCCGGATTTTATTCTTAGCCGGGATTCCGTGAAAGCAATAGCCCATTATCTTGAATCATTAAAATAACTATGGCGAAATCGATAAAAATACCTGACCCGATCGCCCCTTTCCCGGGGTTGGGCGCCAGCACCAATCAGGGACTGCTACAATGGATCTCGGCGGTCGACCATAAGCTGATCGGCATCATGTACCTCATGCTGTCGTTGGTATTCCTGCTGGCAGGCGGAGTGATAGCGCTGCTGATGCGGGTACAGCTGGCCCTGCCCGTCAACCATTTCCTGTCACCGGAAACTTATAACCAGTTCTTCACGATGCATGGGACGACGATGATCTTTTTTATGGCGATGCCCGCGGTTTTCGGATTCTCCGTGTATTTCGTACCGCTGATGATAGGGGCGAATGATATGGCCTTTCCGCGGCTCAACGCCTTCGGGTTTTGGCTGACTTTTTTTGGGGGATTACTCCTGTATTTCAGTTTTTTGGCCGGGGGGGCGCCGGACGCAGGCTGGTTCAATTATGCGCCGTTGAACGGAAAAAATTATTCCATCGGGCCGGGCATCGATTATTATGCAATGGGCTTGCTCGTCTCGGGCATCGGAAGCGTGGTGACCTCGGTGAACCTGATCGTGACGATCCTGCATTACCGGGTAAAAGGAATGGCCCTTAACAAGCTGCCGCTGTTCGTCTGGATGGTGCTGGTCAATTCCTTTTTACTCCTGGCCGCTTTTCCGTCGCTGAACGCAGCCCTGGCAATGCTCCTGCTGGACCGGCAGCTCAATGCGCATTTTTTCAACACCGCCAACGGGGGTTCGGCACTGCTGTGGCAGCACCTGTTCTGGATCTTCGGGCATCCCGAAGTCTATATCCTGATCCTGCCGCCCTTTGGTATCCTATCGGAAGTCTTCCAGGTGTACTCCCGTAAAGCCATCTTCGGTTATCCCTTTGTAGCAGCGTCCTCGGTGGCCATCGCGCTGCTGGCCTTCGGGGTCTGGGCGCATCATATGTTCGCAGCAGGGCTGGGTAATACTGTGAATGACTTTTTTTCGGCCAGCAGTATGCTGATCGGTATCCCGACAGGCGTAAAGGTCTTCAACTGGCTCGCAACGATGTACGGCGGAAAGATCCGGTTTACGACGTCGATGCTGTTTGCCATCGCGTTCCTGGTCGAGTTCACCATCGGAGGCCTGAGCGGCATCGCTTTTTCGATCGTGCCGATCGACTGGCAGCTGACGGACACCTATTATGTGGTGGCCCATATCCATTATGTATTCATCGGGGGGACAATCTTCGGCTTATTATCGGGACTGTTCTACTGGTTTCCGAAGATGACAGGCCGGCTGACCGACGAACGGCTGGGAAAATGGTTCTTCTGGCTTTTCGTCATCGGTTTCAACGCGACCTTCCTGGTACAGCATGTACTCGGCATGAAAGGAATGCCAAGACGGGTCTATACCTATCCCGATCTGCCGGGCTATGGCCTGCTGAATTTTATTTCCACAGCAGGAGCATTCCTGATGGGCATCTCTGTGCTGTTATTGCTTTATGTGATCCGAACAGGCGCAAGACGGGGCAGGCCGGCGGGTACGGATCCCTGGGATGGGTATACGCTCGAATGGGCCACGGGATCTCCTCCGAAGGGAAAGAATTTCGAGGACCTGCCGGTGGTCAGCGGGCGGAGAGCGTTCTGGGATATGAAACAACGGGAAAAAAATAAAAACACGCAGTATGGAGAATAAGACGATGATCAGGCTGGTCGTAGGCACGGAAGCCATCTTCTTCCTTTGCCTCATTATGGCCTTTGTCTATATGGCTTATCACGCGGGCTTCGAACCGCACCAACGCAGCAGCCTGGACATCCGCACGACCGGAGCTTATACAGTACTTCTTCTCGGAAGCAGTCTTACCCTAATGCTGGCCGAGCGGGGATATCGAAAAGGAAGCCCCCGCGGGCTGAAAGGATGGCTGCTGACGACCCTGGTATTGGGCGGCCTGTTCCTGTTTGGACAGGGACGGGAATATCTCCGGCTTATCCATAAAAATATTACCCTCAGTGGGAGTGTTTTCGGAACGAGCTTCTTTACGCTGACGGGGTTTCATGGATTGCATGTGCTGATCGGGCTGATCGTTTTGGGGATCATCCTTTTGCTGGCTTTCCTGGGCGACTACGATCGACCGAAGAAAGGTGGTGGCGCGCTCGGGACAGCGGCCGTCTACTGGCATTTTGTGGACATCGTATGGATCGTGGTCTTTATAGTGGTATATCTGTTGCCAAAAATTTAAATAAAAGACATGCGTAATCTTTTTCTATTGGCGGGGATAGGATTGGCGGCAGCTTGTATGGTTCTGCCGTTGCCGGGTTGGATGACCCCCTACGCTTTTACCGGGCATATGGTGCGGCATACGGGATTATTGCTGTTGGCGGGGCCTTCCATCGCGTTGGGTATTTCCGGAAAGGGCCGCGGGTCCGGGATAGTGCGGGCATTTTCCGGCCGGGTTGCCCGTTATCCCTTTTTTGCCTGGCTGGCAGGTGTGGGATTGATGTGGATCTGGCATCTACCGGCCTTGTACAATTCCATGTCGATGGCGGGAATGTATGGCCTCCCGCTCCTGCATGGACTTAGCCTGCTGGCCGGCGGCATCCTTTTCTCCTGGCCGGTGCTGATGCCTTATGAGGCCCTGCGCCTTCCCGCGCTAAAGGCGGTACTGTACCTTTCTTCGGCCTGCGTGTGCTGCTCGCTGCTCGGGCTGCTGATCACCTTCGCGCCATCGGGCACCTTCAAAGGAGTATCTCCGGAAGATCAGCAGGCCGGCGGACTGATCATGTGGGTGCCCTGTTGTTTTATTTATCTCTCCGCGTCGATGTACCTGCTGGTAAAGTGGTTTTCGGACCGGGAAGGTTGGCTTCGGGCATCTTCTTAATAAAAATTGTTCATTATGATAAACGAGAACGAAGCTCCAATGGAACGGGTCAGGGCCCGGCCGGAAAAAATGCCGGCTCCCACTTACTGGCCATTCTTTATGGCATTGGGCCTGGCGTTTGCAGGCTGGGGTCTGCTGTCCACCTGGTTGCTATCGGCAGGAGGAGGTATCACTTTTTTTGTAGCATTGACCGGCTGGATAAATATTTTACGTCATGAGTGAGAAGCGGATCTCCCGGAAAGACTTTGTCACCCGTCTTAGCCTGGGTATTGCGGCAATCAGCGCTGCCGCGGCGGCAGTCCCCGTAATAAGTGCGCTGGTGGCGCCTTTACTCGAAAGAAAAGAAGGAGAGTGGCGGTCCGTGGGGACGCTGGCGGATTTTCCGGCGGGCAGCACCAAGCTCGTGAGCTTTGCAAACGACGACTCGAAAGCATATGCAGGGGTTACGGCGAAGACGGCAGCCTGGCTGCGGCGGAAGGAAGGAGCCTCCAATGCCCGGGAGAAAGCCTCCAGTTCGCAGGACGGTGCGGGGAACGAATTCATCGCCTTTGCCGCCAACTGTACGCACCTGGGCTGCCCTGTACGATGGGAAGAAGACGCCCAGCTGTTTATGTGTCCCTGTCATGGCGGAGTGTATTACAAGGACGGGACTGTTGCAGCGGGTCCGCCGCCAAAGCCGCTGACGGAATACAGGGTCAGGGTATATCAGGGGCAGGTTCAGGTACAGGCGGCCCCTTTGCCGATCACAAACTTAACGGCTTCGAAATGAAACGGCTACTGAAAAATATCTGGACCTGGATAGATGACCGGACGGGGATCCGGGAGACGCTGCTGCCGCTGCTGAAGCATCCGGTGCCGCCGCGATCGCTATGGAGCTATGTGTTCGGGAGCGCCACGCTCTTTTGTTTTGTGCTGCAGGTGGTGACGGGAGTGGCTTTGTCCTTACTCTACCAGCCCTCGTCAGGTGAAGCCTACCAATCCCTGGAATTTATCACCAGCCAGGCACGGTTTGGCAACATTCTCCGGGGCATCCATTATTACGGAGCTTCGGCCATGATCATCCTGGTCGGCTTGCATATGATGCGGACTTATATTACGGCATCTTACAAATTTCCCCGCGAGATGAACTGGATCAGCGGAGTGCTGCTGCTGCTCTGCACGATCTTCATGGGTTTTACGGGCCAGCTGCTACGCTGGGATTCCAACGGGGTCTGGTCTTCGGTAGTAGCTGCTCAGCAGCTGGGTCGGATACCCGTCGCCGGGACCTACCTCGCAAGACTGCTGCTAGGCGGTGATACGATCGGCGGGCATACCCTGAGCCGTTTTTATTCCTATCACGTTTTTATCATTCCGGCGCTGATCTTTTTGTTTACCGCTCTGCATATTTACCTGGTCTTTCGCAATGGCATTTCTGAGCCACCCCAGGCGGGTCGGCTCGTGGATCCAAAGACTTATCGCGCCTGGTACAAAAACTACCTGGCGGAGAAAGCTGTGCCCTTCTGGCCCAATGCGGCATGGCGGGATGTGCTCTTCAGCTCGCTGATCATTATACTTATCATCTCGCTGGCTGCGACACTGGGCGCGCCGGCGCTGACGGCCCCGCCCGATCCTTCAATGATCAAAACCTCGCCGTCGCCGGACTGGTATATGATCCCGTTCTTTGCTTTGTTTGCGCTGATGCCCCATAAATTGGAATCGGTGGCGATGATGCTGGGGCCGGTGCTGACGGTGCTGTTGTTGCTGGCCATCCCGTTCTTATCCAACAAGGGAGAACGCAGCCCGATGAAACGGCCCTGGGCGATGTTTGGGGTCCTATGTGTTTTTATATTCGTGATCAGCCTGCTGCTGACCGGCTTACAAGCTCCCTGGTCGCCGGATTTCAGAGCCAGGCCGTTGCCATTGACGGTGGTCCGGTGGCAGGCGGGAGACTCTTCCGTACTGCGGGGCGTTCACCTGTTTTATACTAAAGGTTGCGAATTCTGTCATACAATGAGGGGCTATGGCGGTAAGGCTGGCCCGGACCTCTCGGCGATCGGAGGACGCCTCTCCCGGCAGGAACTTACGATACGAATCGTCAACGGCGCCAATAATATGCCGGCCTATGGCGCAACATTATCGAAAGAGGAGCTGGACGATCTCGGCGCTTTCTTGAGCGCGCAAAAATGATTTTATGATCTGTAAAATATAAATTATGAAAAGAGAATTCGAGGGAAAGGTGGTCGTCATCACCGGGGCATCAGCCGGTTTGGGCCGTGCATTGGTAAGAGCTTTCGCGCGGCAGGGAGCGAATATCGGCCTGCTTGCCCGCGGCATCGACGGCCTCACCGCAGCAAAAGAAGAAGTAGAGGAATGGGCCTGTAAGGCTGTCATCGCACCGACCGATGTGTCCAATGCCGGGGAGGTGGAGGCAGCGGCCGACCGGATCGAAACAGAGTTGGGCCCTATCGATATCTGGATCAACAATGCTATGGTCAGTGTTTTTGGGCCTTTGCGGCGCATGACGGCGGAGGAGTTCCGACGGGTCACCGAAGTGACTTACCTTGGCCAGGTATATGGAACGATGGCAGCTTTGAAACGAATGTCGGCGCGCGGGCGCGGAAAGATCATCCTGGTCGGATCGGCCCTTGCTTACCGGGGCATACCGCTACAATCCGCGTATTGCGGAGCCAAACATGGCATCCATGGCTTTTTTGAATCGCTGCGTGCCGAATTGTTACATGACAACAGCGGGGTAAAGTTGTGCATGGTGCAAATGCCGGCGATGAATACGACACAGTTCGGCTTTGTGAAAAGTTATTTACCGAATAAGCCAAAGCCGATGGGGACGATCTATGAGCCGGAGGCGGCGGCTAACGCGGTCCTATATGCGGCGGGCCATAATAACAGGGAGATCTTTTACGGCTATTCCACCTACGAGACGATCTTCGGCAATAAGGTGGCGCCGGGCTATCTTGATCGTTTTCTCGCCGATACAGGCTACCAGGGGCAGCAAACGGGTGAACGGAAAGACCAGGAACAGGCAAATAATCTTTGGGAGCCCCTCCCGGGAGATCATGGATCAAGAGGGCCTTTTGATGCGGAAGCCCTGAACTCTAGCCCGCTGTTCCGGATGAGAAAGAATGCTTTCCTCATCGGGGCGGCAATCACCGCAATAATGGTAGGAATTGCCGTGGCGGCAAACCGCAATAAATGAGCTGCCAGTCTCCGGTTAGCTGAAAGGCCGCTATGGTTTATTCCGGATCGGCCGTTACTATTTATGCGCCCTCGCCGCAACACCCGGTTTCAACGCAACCGACAATCGCTCAGCCAGCTCCGCCCAGTGAAGACGGGTCATCCGGTTCGCAGCAAATGGAATGGCTTTTGTTAGTATTGATAAGACCCGGCGACAATGGTCCTCAACTAAAGTGGCCACATCCCCATCCCTCATACTATCATAAAAATCTGTCGTTGCCGGAGAACCGCCCGTAACAGGCTGGACAATCGCGATCAGCCGGTCCACATACATCTTTTGGAGATTCCGGCGATAAAGATCGACCGGGCGATGTGCGTCAGCCTCGGCAAAGATCCCCCTCGTCAGGTCATCCAGCAGTTCATCCACAGTGTAAGGCTTTGCACCAGGCAGCGTGTTCCAGTAAAGGAGCCTGTCCATGACGTCATGACTGACCAGTCGGGAAAGCGCACTCTGCTGAAGGCTCGCCAGGACAAAAACGGTATTGACCGACATACTTTCAGCAAGCCGATCGTCATTATTCTTGTACCGGACAAACCAATCGGGCGTCGCAAACAATTGATGCTGCAAAAATTCCACTGCCTCCCGCTGGAGTTCGCGGGGAACGATTTCGTGTACCGCTCCAGGCTGATCGGTAGTCTTATACGTATTTCTCTCCCCACCAACGTTTCGCAATACATGCCCGATATACCGTGCAAACTGTGCAGTAACTTCGGAATACATGTTATGCAGGTCGTCATAGCTGCCGCCCGGTTGCCGCGTCCACTCCGGCAAACCAAGCGCAATACGCTGCAGATTGAGGATCCCATATTTTCCGGCCTTCATAGCATTGTCACCAAGATCTTCGCTTTGCGTTCGCGGATCTCTCAGGTCGCTTTCCGGGCCATACCATAAACGGGGATTGGCATCCAGCCGTCGTGACGTCCGGGTGCTAAGCCATGCCGATTCCTCCGCCGGTGTAGCAAACTGCGGCAGGTATTTATATCCCCATTCAATCGCCCATTTGTCATAGTCACCCACCCGGGGGAACAACAATTCCTCCGGGATATGATCCTCCGGCTGGGCAACATAGTTGAAACGGGCATAGTCCATGATCGAAGGAGTATGACCGTTAGTCCTTAAAAAGGCTGCATCCCGAAGCTTCTCCACAGGCACCGTAGACGACGATCCAAAATTATGTTCCAGCCCCAGCGTATGCCCTATTTCATGGGCAGCGACAAAGCGGATCAGCTGACCCATCAGCGAATCATCAAAGACCATGTGTCTGGCCCGTGGATCGACCCCGCCGGCCTGGATCAGGTACCAGTTATGAAGAAGACTCAGAATGTTGTGATACCAGTTGATATGTGTCTCGAGAATTTCCCCGCTCCGTGGATCATGTATCTGTGGACTGGTTGCATTCTGTACGTCCGATGGCTTATACACGATGACGTTGTGACGGGCATCGTCGATGCTCCAGGTGGTATCTTCAGCCGGTGCGTCAAGAGCAATAATGGCATGCTTAAACCCCGCCTGCTCAAAAGCGGCCTGCCAATCGGCTACACCCTGTTTAAGATAAGGCTTCCATTTCGCCGGTGTAGCCGGATCGATATAATACACGATGGGCTGCCGCGGCTCGACAAGCTCCCCTCTCCTATATTTGGCCATATCCCCGTCTTTCGGCTCCAACCGCCAGCGGAGGATCATGTCGATCTTTTTGACGCCCTGTGGATTGGCATCAAAGTCCGTGTAACCCGTAGTGAAATATCCTATTCTTTTATCCGCATACCGCGGCTTCATCGGCACACGGGGTAAAAGCACGATAGAAGTGTTCAGTTGAAAAGTAGCCGCTTCCCCGCCGGCACCGCCGCCACCGGAAGAAAGCAAGGCATCACCGGACTTGGAATACGTCTTCACCGTTTTCAGCTCAATATTCTCTGGAAAAGCCTTCACATTCATAACATACGACCGATCGGCAGCAAAGCCACCCAGACCAAGTGTCCTTTTCGTCCCCGGATCAAAGAACAGGATGTCGTTGTCCCCATTGATATATTCTGTCATATCGATAGTCGTCGATCCCGGCTGTTTCGCCTTTATATCAAAGGCGACGATTATCGGCGCCACATTTGAATTATCAAAGGCATGAAGCAGTCCATTGGCTGAGCTATCGGATCCCTTTTCAGCATAGTAGGAGGCCCGCATCCAGAGTTTCCCCGCCCGTCCGGGCTCAAAACGGATAACATTGTAGTTGATCTGGTCCCCCGCATAACCCAATGCATAGCCTTTGCTTCCTGCAGCACCCTTATCGATGCGGCTGACCGACAGGATATCGCGGCCAAGCAAACTGTCCGGTATCTCGAAAAGATAATGGTTATCCTTCTGGTGAATCGTAAAGAGCCCTTTTTGAACGAGGTCCGCCGCCGCGACTTTTCGGCTCGTATCCTGTCCGTGAAGACCAGCACTCGCCGCAGCACCCCCTCTTTCCTCTCCCTTCAAAAGCCCGACCACATAACTAACCTCATCCGCAATCCCGATCGCATTATCCGATCCTCCCATCGACGCCCAGCGGATATGCCCCTTCTGATCGATCACCACCTTCAGCGGTATTCCCTCCGAATGCACCAGTCGCGCATACGAATTGTAGCAGGCATCCATCTTCCCCGTCTTCGTGCTCGTCGCATCATACAACACGTGAAAATCATACCCTTTTTCCTTCAAAAATTTTGCGATCAGCTCCCTATAATCAGGCAGCACCTCCGACGTCGCGATAAAATAGAATCGTACGTTGTCATCCTGCTTATATTTATTCACAGCCATCTGCATCCCTGGCATCGCCAGCTTGCAGTAGTAACACCAGGTTGCCCAAAAATCCAGCACCACGATCTTTCCCCCGAGCTTTTTCAGTGACACCAGATTCCCGGCCGTGTCCCTCAGATCAAAAGCTGCCGCGGGAATGTCCACCATTTCCTTCCGGATCCCGGCATGCTCTTTCTCCACCCGCTCAGCCGACTTCAACGAACCGACATAATCAAGAAATCCGTCATCTGATCCTTTCCCTGCTTTATAATCAGCCCTCAGCACCTCGATCATGGCCGGGCTATAAGCCCCCGAGGAAATGGCCTTACGAACAAACTCAACCGCCTGTACATGCCGGCCCAAATGCTCGTATAGATTCACATAGGCTTCGTTGAACGCCACATTCTCCGTACCCTCATAAGGCGACACCACATTTGCGAACCGGAACGCTTCTGAATACTGCCCATGCTTCTCAAGCAGCTCTGCATGGAATGCGAACATATCCTTGTGTTCCCGTACAAAGGCGACCGAGTCCGGCATACGCCAACAAGTGATTGACATAAGCAATCGGGCCAGCCGTAAGGTTGTCGCATCGTCCACTATTGGCTCATCCAGCCGAAGATCGTAAATGATAAAATGCGTATAAAAATTATCAAGCTCCAGCAAAGGGCAAATGATAAACACCCGTTCGAGCTCATCCCACCGGTGACGCATGAAAAGCTGAGTACCCACCTCTTCGATGACCGTCAGGTACAGCTGCCGGTCAGTATCCGGGGCATTCAAAAAGTCGTTCATCGAATAGCTTATGGGTGGATAGTCGGCCAGGAAAGAATTCCAACGATCCAGCTTCGTCGAATCCATGATCAAATGGATCTGTCTCAATCGATGCAGCCGCTGTGTAAAGCTACCGGAAGTATCGACAACAGTTTGAGCGTTAACCAGGATATTGACCAACAGAAAACAAAACACAAATACGAAGCGCCAAAATAGCTGTTTCAAGTAAAGAAATTTAAAGATCAAAAAAAGACCGGGATGCAGACGCACCCCGGCCAGAGTCACACACTTAGAGTACTAGGACGGGTTTGGAGTTAAAAAAGGATTGGTCCTGATTTCATTATAGGGTATCGGCCACAAGGCATCAGAGGGCGCCCAGCCAGTCTTCTCTTTTCCCAACACCGCGTCGATGGTGCCCGTTCTCTTGAGGTCTATCCAACGATGTCCCCATTCGCAGAACAGCTCAATACGGCGTTCCTTCTGTATGGCAGCCTGTACATCCGCAGCACTCCCCGCCACCGCATCGGTAAGCCCGGCCCGCTCACGAATCGCATCCAGATCACTCAGCGCGCCGCTGACGTCCCCCTGCTGAGCACGCGCCTCCGCCCGGATCAGGTACTGCTCTGCCAGACGCAGCCACATATACCCTTCCGTCGGCGGGGCAGTAGAAGAGAAATCAGATCGCAGCTTGTATTTTGTAGGATAGTAATAGACATCGCTGCCCGCCGTCAGGCTGCTCACCCATGCATCCTTTCGCAGATCATCCGGCTCGAAAGCATTGACCAGTCCACTATCGAGCATATAGTTTGGAGGGAATGGCGAGCTGGGATCGTAAGGCAGGAAAATATTTCCTTCCGCCGTCTCATCCCCCGGATACGTAGGCAATATCTGGAGGATAGCCTCGCTGCTGCCAATGAGAAAAACCTGGTTCGGATCGGCCGGCAGACTATATCCTCCCGCAAGCACTTTCGTGGCATATTCGTCCGCTTTGTCGTACTGTTTGTTGTAGAGGTATACCCGTGCCAGCAATGCTTCGACAGCGTAATGATTGACCCTGCTTGGGATATTATCCAGACCAGAGCCGCTCAACAGACTGTCGGCCGAATTAAGATCAGCGATCACCGCCTGGTAAATATCGGGCACTCCTGACCTCGCCAGCTTCGCATTCACATTGTAATCGGTGCTCTGCACAAGCGGGACCCCGCCAAAGACATTGGTCAGGTTCAGGTGATAAAAAGCCCGGAAGAACTTCGCCTCACCCGTTATCCTGGCTTTTAGCGATCCGCTGATCCCATTGCTTGCCGCCGCACCTTCGATACAGGCATTGGCCCGGTAGATGTCATTGTAACACTGAGACCAGATGCTTTCCAGCGTCTGATCGGTTTCTATGATGTTGTTTGCCGCATAGGCTGCATCGGATCCGGGGAATGGCGGAGCCAGCTCGTCGGCCGTCATCCCGGGGTACAAAGTAAGAAGCCCGCTGCTCGCATTGATCGTATTGGTGTTTTGCAGCACATTAATATAAATCCCGGACAAGGCCGCCACGGCATCGCTGCTGTCTCCAAACAGCTGACTGCTGATGAGCGAATCCGGTGGAGGCGGGATCTGAACGAACTTACGACAGCCTCCCAGTATCAACAGCATCCCGCTGCTTAACAAAGACAAATAATATATTTTACGCATGGTCTTAAAAGTTGAAGTTTAATCCGGTCGCAACCGTCCTCAGCGGCGGCACGCCATAATATTGCTGCGACTCCGGGTCATTACCCCTATAGCCGGTGATCGTAAAAAGGTTTTGTGCATTCACATACAGCCGGCATGCATTCATACCGATCTTCCTGATCAGGTTGCTGTTGATCGAATAGGATACCCCTACCGTCTTTGCGCGTATGTACGAAGCATCCCCGATGACGCCGTCCGATCCATTATAATACCCCTGTGCCGGGAAAGCGCCGCTGGAGTAATCCTGTGTCAATCGCTGATAACGGGCATGATCCCCCGGATTCTTCCAGGTGTTGAGGGCATCCACCGGGATATTGGACAACGTTCCGGGTGGCGACCCCAGGCTTGCCTGGTAAGTGTTGCCCCGCTGTTTGCGGAACTCCAGGAAAATATCCAGCTGCCAGCCTTTATAGGAGAAAGTATTCCGGAAGCCCCCATAAAACGTCGGATCAAAGTTGCCCAGGATAAATTGGTTGTCCTTGTTGTATGCGCTCGGCCTCGACGATATCCCACCCTGCTGCGTACGGAACTGGTACACACCCGTCGTATCGTTGATCCCCTCATATTTATATCCCCTGATCGTCGTCAGTGATTTACCCACTGTATAAGTGAGATAATAAGGCGAACTCTCTATGTTCGGAAAGGCTGCCAGCTTATTTCTTGGTATGGAGAGATTAAATGCCGTCCGCCAGGAAAAGATCTTTGTCTTCACCGGGGTCGAGCTAAGAACGAATTCCCATCCTGTGTTCTCCACAACCGCCTCGAAGTTTTTCGTCACACTCCTAAAACCCGTCTGTGTCGGCAGCGTATACTGTACCAGCTGATTGCCGCTCCGATTCATATACCAGTCGCCGGTTACCAGCAGCTTGTCACCCCAAAAACCCAGTTCCAGCCCCAGCTCCGTTTTTTTGGTCGTGCTCCAGCTAAAGTCCGGATTGGCCAGGTTCAGCGGACTATATCCGTTGCTGCCGTTGTAATTGTATATCGAACCCTGTGGCCCCCAATTGGCCTGGTACTGGTAATTGCCCACATTATCATTCCCCGTGGTCCCATAGCTGCCCCTGATCTTGCCATAGCTGATCACCGGAACCGCGGTCTTAAAGAATTTTTCTTCGGAAAAGATCCAACCTGCGCCGACCGCACCAAAATGCCCCCATTGTTTCCCCGGTCTGAAACGACTGGAGCCATCCACCCTGCCCGTCAGGTTTACGATATACTTGTTATTAAAAATGTAATTGACACGGCCAAAGCCGCCATTGTACTTGTAAATATCCTGCGCCTCATTGGAAGTCACCGCCCCGGCAGCACTGATCGTACGCAGCAGGGCGTCATTGGTATAATTCGTACCGGTCACGGTCAGCGTATTGCTGGTCATATCCTGGAAGGTGGCGCCCGCCAGCGCATCCAGCCGGCTCAGTCCGAACTTGCGATTGTAATTGACCTGTGGTTCTATCGTCCAGGAATAGTTTCCGCCCGCTGCCCGCTGCGAGGTGGCCTGCTTGTATGAATCCAACGGATCCTGCCCGTCCAGCGGCGATATGTTCATTTCCCTGGTATTGACAGAATTGAACCCAAAATTCGAACGGACCGTCAACCCCGGCAGCACCTCATACCCGATCTGCATACTGCCTACCAGCGTATAGGCCGATACTTCCTCCGTCTGTTTTAAATACGACAACGGATTGGCAAAGCCCGAATAGATGTTCGAAAAGCCCACGCCTTTATAGCTCCACACCAGCGAATCCCCATGCCGGAGCGCCGGGAAATCAGGCGCCAGCGTATAGGCCTGCGTGATCGACGGAGAACCCGGCACATTATCCTTACTGTAGGAAAAATTGGAGATAAAGTCGATATTCAGCCGGCGATCGGTTGAGTTGTGATGCAGCCTCGCACTGATCGACACCCGGTTATTGTCAAAGTTCCCCGGGAACAGGTTCCCGATCCGGTCATAACCCGCCCCCAGCGAGAATGTATTTGTCGCAGTTCCGCCTTCCAGGAAGCTGTTGACGCTTACACTCGGCGCAGTAAGTCCAAAGAAATCATGCAGGAAATTGGTGTGCCGGGTCGTATCAAAGACGAACAGGTCCGGTGCGCTAACAGAATCGGGCGCGACGCCATCGTTCAAAAAAGCCTGCCGGCGCAACGCAAGATACTGGGGAGTACTTAACAGCGGCATCGTCCGGCTAAGCGTATTATAGCCGGTATATACACTCGTGTTGAAGCTGGTCTTACCCGCTGCATTCTTCCGGGTCGTGATCAGGATCACACCGTTGGCGCCCCTCGCACCATAAATGGCCGTGGCATCTGCATCCTTCAGCACCTCGATGCTTTCTATATCCGCCGGGTTGATCGTACTCAACGGACTCATCCCGGTGCCCGGCAGACCGGTAGCCCCGATGTCATTGACAGTTTGTAAGGCCGTCAGGGAGCTATTCTGCGGACCAAAAGGCACCCCGTCGATAATAATATAAGGATTGTCCGGTATGATCCTCCCCGGAATATTCCCAAGGGTGTTCTGTCCCCTCACCTGGATCTTGAACGGCGCGCCCGGCACCCCGCTGGTTGTCGTCACCAGCAATCCGGGCACCCGTCCTTCCAACGCCGCTATCGGGTCAAATACCGGCTGAGAGGCTATCTCCTCCCTGCTGACCTTCGAGATGGACCCCACATTGAACCGCATCGTCGTCGTGCCATACGCGATCACCTGTGCATCGTCCAGCTTGCTGTCCGACGGTGACAGCGAAAAAATCAACAGCTCCCCGGTGCCGTGTGTCACATGACCGGGACCCACGCGCAGCGACCTGCCCGGCGACATCTCCTGTAACCGGGATACAGCAATCAGCATCGGCGCATAACCCAGAGAAGACACCGATAGAATAGCGTTGGCCGGAATATTACGCAGTATGAATCGCCCGTCGGCAGCGGTCGCAGCGCCTCCTTTCTGTCCTTTCAATGTCAAGGAGGCGCCAGCCAATGGCTCGTTAGTGACGCCATTGACGACCTGTCCGGTTATCGATACCAGCCCCGCATCTGCTGCAATAGCGGCCGATGCAGCAGCCAAAGGCGGTGCCACCGCAATCGCCTTCCGCGTGATCAGGATCGTGCGATTGTCGATCGCGTATTTCAACGGCTGATCACGAAACACGGCATCCAGGAAGTCTCCCAGCGGCATACCATAAACGCTCAGCGTGACGGGTTTCGCCGATTCAACAAGATCATAGTCATAAACCGACAAATACCCGGTCTGTTTCTTGATAGCCGCAAATACCTTTTGCAGGGGAACATCCTTTCCGGAGAAGGTGATGGTTTGAGAAAAGCCCCCGGCACTCACACCCAGGGCAATAGTCAGAAGAATGATAACTAATTTCATGGCCTTTTCCATTGTCCGGCCAGGCCGTCGCAGAAGTATTCCGCGACAAAGACCCGCCCGGCTGCTCGGGGCAGTTTTTTTCATAACTTGCAGTTGTTTGGTTGATTAATAAAACAGTATGTCCATATTGTGATACAGGTCTCCAGACATCCGCCGCCGTGGGTCCAAAGCCACGGCGGTTTCCGTCTATCGATGCTTCTTATTGCGTTATAATGATTTTCTTTCCATTCTCCTCCACCCTGAAATGTACACCCGAACCCTGAAGGAACGCCAGCACCTTCGACAGGTTGACATCCCTTCCCATCTCTCCGTCAAATCGCTTCACCGGCACCGCCCCTTCATACACCACGTCGATATCATACCATCTCGACAGCTGTCGCATGACGAGATCCAGGCTTGTCCGCTGAAAACTGAATACCCCGTTCTTCCAGGCCATTACCTGGCTGGTGTCCGCGTTCTCCACTGACCAATGGCCCGTCCCACTGATCGATGTCTGCTGCCCCGGCTTCAACAACTGCCGATGATCCGCTGTCCTTACCCGAACGATCCCATCGAGCAAGGTGGTCTCCTGCATTTGTTCGTCGGCATAAGTCTTTATATTAAAGCGGGTGCCCAATACATCGATCGTCATTGCCCCTGCACTTACAACAAAAGGCACCGCCTTATTCTTTGCCACCTCAAAATATACCTCTCCTTTTATTTCCAGTTTTCTTTCCGCACCCGTAAAAGCCGTTGGGTAACGGATGCTGCTGGCGGCATTCAGCCATACCCGCGTGTTGTCGGGCAGCAGCAGATGAAACTGCCGGCCCCTTGGCGTTGATACCGTGTTAAAAGAGAGGCTGGAAACAGAGTGACCGACAGTGCTATGTCCCGACACACTATAGACCAATGCCCCATTTCGCAAAGCCACCCGCGTCCCCTGCTGAGTAGCGATCAAACTATCCGGCAGACTATCGAGCTTCACCGTATGACCATCGTCCAACGTAAGGACGGCGCCGGGCCGCGCCGGCGCCGGATCGGTAAGCACCGGACCGGACGCAATAACCCGCTGACCATGAGAGCTGTGAGTCCAATGGAAAAGGGCAGTCCCCAACAACGACACAACGACTGCCGCAGCCACCCATCGCCATGGATACAGATGGACCCGCCGTCCTTTCGGCTCGCTGTCCGGCAGTTTTTCTGTCAGGCGTTGCAGCCATTCTTCCCGGTAAGGTTCGAACCGCTCCTCCCCGGCAATGGCCATCTCCAGCTGCTGTACAACATCCAGCAACACGTCCTCCTGCTGGCCGTCCAGCCAGTCATTGAACTGCTCTATCTCCTGCGAGGTGGCCGTGCCCCTGGCCAGCAATGGTATAATTTCGGATGGATACATAATGGATGCTTAACCAAAAGACGGTGCGGTTTGAAGGACGTGGATGCTAAAACTCATCTTTTTTACAAAGTTTTTGAAAAGAGGATGGCGAGGACCAGAAGCGTGGTGGGTGACGGCCATTCTAAACCTGGATACTTTTGAAGGGCGGCCCTGACCGTCTTATTTGCAAGATAAAGCTGTTTTATCACCACCGACTTGGAGAGATGCGTCTCAGCAGCGATCTCATCGAGGGATTTGTCATGAAGGACGCTGAGCCTGTATATCAGCCGCTGACGGGCCGACAGTGTATCCAATATCCGTTGTAGCCCGGTATAAAACTCTTTATATTCTATTAAATTGATCGTATCCTCCCCGTCGGCTACGGGCATCAGGGGCATTCTGTTGAGCCTGGCTATCTTGCTCCGCCGGATGTCGATCAACCGGTTACGCGCCATCCGGTAGAGATAAAACTCGATCGACCGGACCGCAGGCAAAGACTCCCGTTTTTGCCAAAGTTTTAGAAAGATGTCCTGTATGATCTCTTCGGGGTCTTCGATATCCCGGAAGGGCTGAAGCAAGCGCAGCAAACGGGGCTGGTAACGTTTGTACAAGCTCGTAAAGGCGTTCACGCTTCCATCGGCTAATTGCTGTAACAACAATTCTTCATCTGCCGGTACGGATGGAAGTATAGAAGAAATGAGACTGGTAGACAACTGGGTGCTTAGTTTTACGGTAACCGCTAAGGTACGGGTTTACCTTTAATTGGTCTGGTTTCCGGCACATTCAATCTTTTCAACGGCGACTGCAAAGCAGTCGCTTTTGGTTATAATTACAACCACCTCTTTCTCTTGAACCATTTATAAATAAAAAAGGTCAGCAAAAACATAAACAAGATCACCAATGGATACCCATATTTCCATTTTGTCTCCGGAATATTAAAATTCATCCCATACAAGCCGACCACAAAGCTGAGCGGAAGAAAGAACACTGAAAATATTGTCAGGACGCGCATCGTCTCATTTGTTCGCTGGGAAGAGACCGAGAAATAGATATTTAGCAGCTGATGGATGTTATCCGCAAGCGCATCAAAAGAATTGTGCAGCTTCATATGCTGATCCTTTGTGTCCCGCGTATCCATGTTCTCCCTTTCTCCATAAATAAAATCGACCACATCCGATGAAAGGAGGATGATACGCTTAAAAAGATCAGCCTTTCTTTTAAGATAATATAGTCCTTTCAATACGGGAACCTTATTGGGCGTCAGGAAAATATCCTTCTCGAAATAGTCCGTCGCCTTTGTAAGTTGGTCCAGTGGCTGGAGATAGGTCAGCAAACAGGTGCTGATCATCAGGTTCAGCAGATCATAGCTGCTGGCGACATTCGCTTGTGTCACCCGAAGGAACAAAGGTTCCCGTAAGATATGCCGCTTATAACAGATCGAGATCAGAAAAGACGCTGAATAAACAAAATAGATTGTATCGGTAAGCTCGTGCATACTGTCCGCCTCTGGCGTATCATTATCGATACTGATCCGGAATACCATCAGGACATAATCATCGATCTTCTCATATTTCGGGAGTTGGTCGGTCTCAGTGCAGTCATTCAGTAGGCCCGGATGCAGGTTGAATTGTCTGGTCAGTGCATCCAGTTCCTCCATCGTAGGCTCCGCGACATCCAGCCATGCAAAACCACCCTCCTTGCCTTCTATGATCGTCTTTATCATATAGTTGCGCTAAATTAGCGACAAATTCAATACCAAAACTATACCGCATTTGGAGGATCCCCTGTGCGCATACCATAGACGGATCACGCACAAAATCCGATTGTCTGTCAATCAGATACAAGCTCTCTAAATAAAAAACTGATATTTCGTAGTTTCGTGCTATAACTAATACGAAATGCAGTCTCATGCCACGAAAAAACAAAACAAAAAACCTCCAGCCCCCTTCCAAAAAACGGGCCTCCCCCAAACAAGGCACGACAACCAATCCTTCCCCAAAGGTTACCAGAACCCGCCCTATCCGCGAGCAGCTGACCACCGTCAAACCATCCGGCAAGAAAGATGACAACTTCTACGATCTTGTCCACGAAGTCGTAAGACAGGTTCCTCCTGGCCGGGTCACCACATTTGGCGCAATCGGCGCAGCGCTGGGCATATATCGTTCCGCACGCATGGTCGGCCATGCCCTGAAAACCTTCGAACGGGCCGAAAAACCTGTCCCCGCACATCGTGTCGTCAACAGCATCGGACTTCTCTCGGGTAGACATCACTTCCACCCGCCCCAACGAATGCAGCAGCTCCTCGAAAAAGAAGGCGTGACAGTAAAAGACAATAAGGTCATGGACTTTGCACGCCACTTCTGGGATCCTTCCAAAGAACTATAAACTGACGCGACACCATGTTTGTGTTTGGGAATGGAGCCGGATGCCACGGGGGCAAAATGGTAGCTACCTGGTTTCTACACCTTCCCAGGGCCCATCATTCTCAAGATTGGTGGAATATACCCCTCTGCGTGCTAAGGTAAGTAATTGCATTCTTTTAAAGAGCAGCTCCTGCGCAGCTTCCACATTTTCCTTGTGCCCACCCCATTTCTCCATCGCCGGCTGTTGTATCGCTCTTGAATACGAAAAGGTCACCGGCCAGGGTAATGAAGTATTTTGTTTATGGATCTCATTCAGATGGGCAGTAGCCCTTTCCGGCGTCTGCCCGCCTGATAAAAAGGCGATACCCGGTACAATGGCCGGCACAGCCTCCAGCAAACACTCCACCGTTGCCCTGGCTACCTCTGCAACACTCGCCTGTTTTGTTGCATCGACCCCCGATATCACCATATTAGGCTTTAAGATCATACACCGCAGATGAACCTGCTGCAAACTCATCTGCCGAAAAAGTTCCTGCTGAACATGTTTGGTAACCTCGAGACAACGCCCGATGTCGTGGTCTCCATCCATCAGAACCTCCGGTTCGACGATGGGCAGGATCCCTGCTTCCTGGCAAAGTGCTGCATAACGCGCCAGTTCATGCATATTCGCCTGTACGGCCCCCTCGCTAGGCTTGTCCTTCCCGATCGTGATCACCGCCCTCCATTTGGCAAACTTTAATCCCAGCTTTACATAAGCCGTCAGCCGATCCCTGAGATGATCAAGCCCGATCGTGACCTTCTCTCCCTGAAAACCCGCCAGATCCATCGTCCCCTCATCTACCTTGATGCCCGGCATTATCCCAAGGTTGTTCAGGATCGAAAGAAAGCCAACCTGGTGTTCCGTGGACTCATTAACCGTCTCTTCCACGAGGATCGCCCCGCTAAGACATTCCGCAATTCCTGGCGTTGTCACTATCAGTTCCCGGTACGCCCGCCGGGCCTCAAATGTTTGCGGAATCCCCGCCTTTTCAAAACGCCGGTGCAGACTGGTCGTACTTTCATCCATGGCAAGCAGTCCTTTATTTCCCGCCATCAATGTCTTTGCTGTCATAATAAGCTGATCCAGGTACATAAAAATCCTTTTGTTATGTTTAGTCCACTTTCTACACTTTAAACATCTCCCGGTAATAATCCACCTTGAACGCCTCCACAGGCCTTTATTTTGATCAGGTCCGCATCAAGAGCCGTTCACGGATCCATCAATTCGGAAGGAAAAATTACCAAAAAGATGCCAATTACCAACGGGCTGACAACCAGCACCTGTGGTTATTTTGAAATACGAAATACCGCACATTCTTCGTTGAATTACGAAATATGGTCTCCCCTGCCATCTGCGAACACCTCCAAAACAATTTGCCAAAACAAACACCGACCAGCACAACGATCCCCAAAAATAAGCCCCGCAGATGCGGGGCCACACTAATCAAACACCATTACCATAGACCTATGTAGCTAGAACAAACGATTGACATAATTCCCCCACAAACTCATCGATCAGTTCCCTTCTTAGACCGGGCATACAAATGATATGACTCCGGCCCTCTTCCGTAGCGATCTGCCACTTCCGCCGAAGCTCCTGGCAAGGAGCAGGAAATACAACGGTAATAGCAGAAGGATTTCTCCACGCAGCAATACCAATTGCCTGCAAAGCCGTCACCGTATATTCCGCAAGATTCAGACTCTCTACAGCGCGCGCCCGCAACCCTTCGATCCCCAACTTTTTTATCGCATACCAAAGAAACAGCGGGCTATGCCCGTTGCGACTCCCCGATATCGTAGTATCCATTGTCCCGATATAGGGTATTGCCTTCCCGATACGGTCTTTATAGCTCTTCTTCACCAGGACCAGGCCGCAGGGGATGGGGGAACCAACGAACTTATGCCCGCTGAAAGCCAGGCTATCAGCCCCGTGACTAAAATCGAAACCCGGCTCCAGATCGAGCAGGGCGTTGTAAGTCCCGGCAAGTGCCGCATCACAATGGATATAATGATTCTTTATGGCGCATTGGCGAAGCGTCGCCCTGATCTGCCCGAGATCGTCTTTTGCCTCGGTCATTGTCGTCCCGATATTGGCTAAAATGATCACCGGTTTTTCCCGGTGCATCTGGATCATCCCCGCAAGATCATCATAATCCATTTCGCCGGCTTCATTGGTCCGGATGACGATACCCTGCAGATTTAGCAGCTGAATATTCTTCTGGACGCTATAGTGGGTAGCTTCTGAATAATATACGATGCCCTCCGGATAAAGTTCCCTTGCCACATATAAGCCGTACAGGTTGCCCTCTGATCCGCCGTTCGTAACATACCCCCACCAATTGTCCTTCGGCGCCCTGAAAAGATCGGCAAAAAACCGCAGCACTTCCAGTTCCAGAGACCTTGAGTTCAGATCATAAGTCGATTCTATAAAGGGATCGCCGACATTATTCAAAGGCAGGGCAAGCAGCGGATAGAGCTCGGAATAATCAAAGTCCGTGGCAATCGGGTACCCGATAAAATTTTTCACTCTTTCAAAAGCCTTGCCCCGGTAATCGTCAAGCCTTCGCTGGTCGGCCGCATTTAGCATATTCATGATGGATCGTTTTATCGATAAACCCTCCTGGTCTTTCGCCTTTCAAAAGGCAACGACCAAAACGTAAAATTGCAAAATGCCAGCCTATTTTTTATACGAATACAGTTTCACGGAAAATAAATCTACTTTCGTCCCTGGTTTTGGTCTATTTTTTCGATTGCCCGCATAATCTGCCCAACGATTGGAAAAAAAATCTGTTTTGCTTACTTCCCCCAAAGTTTCTCCATCTCATCCGCCAGTCCCGGCAGATCTTTGGCGATCACATTCGGTTGGGGTATTCCTTTAACATACAGGGGCGCATTCCCCGACCGGGTCAGAAGCCCGGCTGACAATCCAGCTGCCTGCGCCCCAATCGTATCCCACACATGGGTAGCCACCATAAAACACTCGTCCGGTGCCAGGTCGAACGCATCCGTAACCATGTGATACACTATCGGCAGCGGTTTATACGCGAGCGCCGTCTCCCCGTTGAACTGCCGTTCAAAATACTTTGCCAAACCCGCATTTTCCAACGGCGTCTTGCGATCCGGCGTCGGCGGTGAATTGGTCAGCGTCACGAGCCTGTAGCCTGCTGCCTTCAGCTTCTTCAGCCCGTCCTCGGCATCTTTATGCGCCGGCATCGTCTTCATCGCCTCCTTCAGCAGCTCGATATCCTCATCCTTCACATCTTTTTCATGGATCTCTCCAACCATATGGAACAATCCTCCACCGATCGCCCAGTAATCCTTATAGATCCCGGACATTGTCAGAGTCATTGAATACATGATCAGATGGCCAAGCCATTCCCGCATCACCTTTTTGTCTCCAAACACCCGTTCGAACAAAGGATGCATGGATTCAAAATCGATCAGCGTCTCGTTGACATCGAAAATGAGTAATTTGGGCTTTTTACTACCGTGCCATTTTGCATTCTGTAGCATCTGTTGTTTTTGCTGTTGTTGCATAGTTGTATAGTTTGTTGATACAACCTCATCATACATGCCATGCCCGGCACCAAAAACGAAACCCAATTCCGGAGACATTTGTCACAAACCGGAACATAATACACCCAGTGTAAAACGAATACTGCGCAGAATATTCCACAATACTACCCAACACAAAAACCACGGCTCGGCCGGCACGCCTACAAACTGAACCAAACGGCATCCGTAAACCACCCTCTCTGATCAACCAGTTTTTCGAGCGGGAAAAACCCGGATTGAAGAGTCATCTCATTGATCTGCTCCATAGTATACTTCTGCGAGATCTCCATCCAGATCACTTGATCCTTTTCAAAATGGATCGTCTTCAGCCGGTCAGTTTGTTCACGTAAGATCTCCAGTTCACAATTGGTAAAATAGTACTCGGGTGACGCCATGATCTGCAAAAAAAGCTCGTCCCCCATCGCATCATAAAAATACTTCGACGGCAGTTGCTTCTGGCCCCTTTTGAGTCCCTCGACGATATCCCTATAAAAAATCTCATTTTCTGTTCCGACTCCCTTGTCGACCTCTGTTATGTTCATATTACAGTAAACCATTATTCGCTTCTTTGTATTCAGTCGCAAATCTGCCCTCCTCACAAAACCAAAAAGTTAATCTGGCTTACAAAAAAAAGGTAACCTACTTTAACTTGACGACAACAATGCCCGCCTCCTTCATCAATATGTGACATTTGTCTCCAAATATAAACTGACAACACTTTGGCATGAAAGATGAAGCCGTTCCAGCACCATAAACATGTACGATGGCTTCTGAATCACAACCGATCACATCCGGCAAGGACGGCCGTGTCCTGCTCATCACCTCGCTCGTATCCTCCCTGATCATGCTCGACTCGACGATCGTCGCGGTCTCCCTTCCGGCAATCGGTCATTCCTTCGGCGTACCATTCTCTTCATTGGAATGGGTGATCAGCGCTTATCTGCTGACCTATGCCTCTCTTCTTCTCGGTTCAGGAGCATTTGGCGATCTGCGGGGACGCAAGTTGACATTGATCGCCGGGCTTATCATCTTCGGTACGGCTTCTGCCGCCTGCGGACTTGCCCCCTCTGTACTCACCCTCAATATTGCCCGCGCGATCCAGGGTGTCGGCGGCGCCATGCTGCTGACGGCAGCGCTGGCCGTAATAGGTACCACCTTTGATGGCCCCCGGCGCGGCGCGGCAGTGGCGATATGGGGGGCCTATCTTGGCGTAGCCCTGACTCTGGGGCCCGTTCTCGGCGGCATTATCACCCGCTACCTCGGCTGGCGATGGGTATTTCTTGTCAATGTTCCGGCCTGTGCCGTCCTCATCATCGCCTCCGCAAGATCGATCACCGAAAGCCATGACCCCGAAGCCAAACGTCTCGACTGGGCCGGGATGCTCACCTTCAGTCCCGGCCTTCTCCTCCTGACCTGGGGCCTCATCTCTGGAAACGATGCCGGCTGGGATTCCCTCCCGGTATTGCTCATGTTCGCCGGATCCATTATCTGTCTTGTAGCATTCGTTCTCTCACAGAAACACCAGCGCCGTCCTATGATCGACCTCAGTCTGTTCAGCCACCGCTCATTCCGTGGCGCCGTATTCGCCATGATAGGCTATGGCGCGACTGCACAGGTCATGGTATTCTACCTTCCCCTCTATCTGCAAAACGCATATGGCTTCAATCCTCTCGTGGCAGGACTTGCCATGCTCCCCTTTCCTCTGCCAATGGTCCTGGCGCCGAGGCTGACCCTGCGGTTGTCAAAAACATGGTCCGGTCGTAAACTTCTTACAACCGGATTGATGATCACGGCCCTCGGAAATATTCTTTTTTGGGGAGTCGCCAGGACCGGGCTGTCCTACCCCATATTTGTCCTGACCATGATCGTGGCCGGCACAGGTGCCGGGCTTCTCAATGGCGAAACGGTTCGGGTGCTTACGTCCTCTGTTCCACCCGAACGAAGCGGAATGGCTTCAGGCATTGCCAGCACCACCCGTCTTTTCGGCATCCTCGTAGGAGTCGCAGGACTTGGCGCCATCCTCGCCGCCATCGCCGGACGAGACTTTATCAACCTCGCCACCCATCCGGGTCTCAGCATGACAACCCTGGAAAGGCTGGTCAGCCATGTGACCTCCGGCGATCTTCACGAGGCGGTAAAGGACCTGCCGGTCAACATAAGAACCCATACCCTACAAGCCGGTCAGCTGGCATTCTCGCGGGGATTTGGAATAGCCAGCCTCGCGGCAGCTGCCATCGCGGCAATCTCGGCCATACTTTCCTTTTATTATATTTCCGCGACAGATCCGGCACCCCAGCCGACTGGCCGGATCTCCGCAGCTCCCGATACCGCATAACCCAACGAAAAAGAGCGAGCCCCGCAAATGCGGGGCTCGATTTACACATGAGAACATACTAGACACCTAATTTATACCAACGGTCTTATTATCTTCAAACAGCGACGCAACGTTTTGACTTGTCCAAAGGCCGATCTTCTCGCTTAGCACACTCTACACAAGCACCGCTGTCTTAGAAGTATTGTCGGACCTGATCCTTGTTTGCAATTGCCCTCCAAAAAGATATAGTCGTTCCTGCAACGAAGCAAAATAACTCTCCCCGATGGATACTTTGACACCGCCGACTACAACGAAACCGGTGTCAAACGCGGACATGTGGGACAAGTTGATGATGTGGCTCCGGTGGATGCGACAGAACTGTGAACCCGCCAGGAACCCTTCGAACCGGTGAAGGGTACTCAACACCATATAGCTTCTCTTCGAAGTGACGATCTTTGTGTAGTTCTTATAGGCCGTCAGGTATAGCACTTCGGCCGTTATTATTTTTAAATATTGCCGGTCTTCCCGGACAAAAAAATACTCAGGCACTGACATGATCTTTCTTTTTTACCGACTCGCTCTCCACCTGGTGAATAGCCTTTATTGTCTTTACGACAGAGTCGGGGGTTACTGAAATAGAATCTATACCTTCCTCGACAAGGAATTGTGCAAAGTCGGGGAAGTCCGAAGGCCCCTGGCCACAGATGCCGACTTTTACTCCCGAAGCTTTTGCGGTCCGGATCAACATGCTCAACATCGTCTTGACAGCCTGATTTCGTTCGTCATACAGATGGGCGACAAGGGCCGAGTCCCGGTCGAGCCCCAGCGTCAGCTGGGTCAGATCATTGGAGCCGATAGAAAATCCGTCGATGTGCCGGGCGAATTCTGCGGCCAGTAAAATATTCGAGGGTATCTCCGCCATCAAAAATAATTCCAATCCATCCTTCCCGCGGACCAGCCCAAACTCCCTCATCGTATCCTTCACCTTCTCCAATTCCCCTACCGTCCTGCAAAAAGGGATCATGACCGCTACATTTTTTAAACCCAACTCCTCCCGCACCACCCGTATCGCCTCACATTCGAGACCAAACGCCGGTTTGTACACATTGGAATAATACCTCGAAGCACCCCGCCAGCCGATCATAGGATTCTCCTCGACAGGTTCGAAAAACACTCCTCCCAATAAGTTCCGGTATTCATTGCTCTTGAAATCCGAAAACCGGACAATGACCTTCTCAGGATAAAAGGCCGCTGCGATCTTAGCTATCCCAAAGGATAACTTTCGTATAAAATAGGTCTGCTCGTCTTCAAAACCACGGATCAGCTGGCGGATCTCAGAGGAAAGTACGGCATCCGCCACCTGGTTGTGAAGCAGCAAAGCCAGCGGATGAACCTTTATATAATTGTTGATGATAAATTCCTCACGCGCAAGACCAACCCCGCTATGCGGCAGATGTGCAAAGGAAAATGCAGCAGATGGTGACGCGACATTGAGCATGATGGGCGTCTTTACCTCCGGCAAAACATCGAGATCGGTCATTTCCCGGTAGAAGTCCAGCTTGCCGGCATAGACAAACCCTTCTTCCCCTTCCGCACAGGAAGCAGTGACGACCATCGCACCGGGCAATCGTTCCGTCGCATTCCCGCAGCCGACGATAGCAGGCACCCCCATCTCCCTCGCCACTATCGCCGCATGACAGGTGCGGCCGCCCTTATTCGTTATAATGGCCGCTGCCTTTTTCATGATCGGCTCCCAATCCGGGTCGGTCATATCCGTGACCAGGATATCCCCTGCCGCAAAGTCGGCGTCCCCGTTCCTTTTATCAAGCGAGTACATGATATGCACTTTTCCCGTAGCAATGCCATCTCCCACCGCGATACCCATTACGACGACCTGCTTCGGTTCGACGGTCTCGGCGATCTTGTATTCGACGAGGGTAGTCCGCTCCCTGCGGGAGTGTATCGTCTCGGGCCGGGCCTGTACAATGAATAGATCCCCGGAAAGACCATCCACAGCCCATTCCACATCGACCGGCACCCATTTCCCGCGAAGCGAGGAATAATAATCCTCGATCGCCATCACCCAGTCGGCCAGCTGCAGGATCTGGGAATCCCCAAGACAGAACCGATGTTTTCTCAAGGCTTCGACAGGTATGATCTTTGTTCGTTCATCTCCCTGGTTCCCATAGATCATCATCACGTCTTTTACCCCCAGCTTCTTCTCGATGACCGACCGGTAACCCAGCTTACGGGTTGGCTTGAACACCAGGAACTCATCCGGGGAGACAGCCCCCTGGACCACCATCTCACCAAGCCCAAACGCCCCATTGATCATCACGACATCCTTAAACCCCGATTCGGTGTCAAGCGAGAAGGCGACACCACTGCTCGCCAGGTCCGACCGGACCATCTTTTGAACGCAGACAGATAATCCTACAGTCGTCACATCGTAGTTAAAGGTCTCGCGATAGCTGATAGCCCGGTCGGTGAACAGCGAGGCAAAACAATTCCGCACCGCATCGACCAGCGCAGCCGGACCACGGACGTTGAGATAAGTATCCTGCTGACCCGCAAAGCTCGCATCCGGCAGATCTTCGGCCGTAGCAGACGAACGAACGGCCACATCCGTCGCCTGTTGACCATACTTTTGGGAAAGCCGTTCATAGTCGGCAATGATCGTTGCCGCAAGCTCATGCGGAAACCGTGCATTGCTGATCGCCTGCCGGACAGCAAGGCCGGCCCGGCGCAGGGACTCCACATCATCAAAATCGATCGTATCCAGCTGTTGTTTCATAAAAGGTCGCAGCTGACTGTGGTCGATGAACTGCCAGTAGGCATCCGTAGTGATCACAAAGCCATCGGGGATCTTAACTCCCAGACCGGACAAATTCCGGATCATCTCGCCAAGAGAAGCACACTTCCCGCCGACCAGCGCCAGGTCTTCAAGACCCACTTCGGCAAGTGGCAGCGTAATTTTTGTATTCATAAAGCAGGTTTTTTAAAATAAAATATCGGCACGCAATTCCTTTATACTTCCGGGTTTTACCTTCATCGGGGCAGCGAGATGCATCAGCATATGCCTCACCGTTTCTCCGATCCCGTACGAATACTCCCAGTTCCAGTCGGTGGCAGCCACCGAGTCATTGACATTAGAAGGCCATCCCCGGGCGATCTGCTGCCGGTGGTCAGGCTTATAGGAGACCGTAAAGGAGGGAAGATATCGTTGAATAGCCAGCGCCAGATCTCCGGGAGAGATACTCATCGCGCTGACATTATAGCCGCCCCGTATGCTGAGATCGCTGGCCCGCGCATCCATCAGTTCTACGGTTGCCCGTACGGCGTCAGTCATATACATCACCGGAAGGACGGTTTCTTCCGGTAAAAAACAGGTGTAGGAATCATTCGAAAGGGCGCCCTGAAACATCCCGGCAGCAAAATCAAAGGATCCCTCTTCGGCTTCCTGCCGGTGGCTGATCAGACCCGGGAATCGCAGGCTTCGTACATCGACCGCATACTTTTTCCAGTAATACCGGCACCAGCTCTCCCCCGCGATCTTGCTGATCCCATATACTGTGGCCGGGTTGGCAGGCGCATCCTGTGGACAATCCCATTTCGGCGCATCAGGTCCGTAAACGGCAACACTGCTCGGCCAGAAAACCCTGCCAATACCTCTTTCCTTTGCCAACTCCAGGACATTCAATAACCCCAGCGTCATAGTATTCCAGGCCTCCAGTGGAAATTGCTCGCATCCTGGGGAAAACTCCTTTGGCAACAGGAAAATCTGGGTGATATCGTTCTGCCGGATGATCGACGCGAGGCCCTCCCGGTCAAGAACATCCAGCTGTTCGTATCGGCCGGAAGCCGCAACCTTCGTATCCACGGCATCCGCATCCGCGACGATCACTCTGGTGTCGCCATAGATTTTGATCAGCGTTCGTGTCAGTTCTACACCAATCGGACTCCTGGCCCCGATAACAAGCACGTTATCCCTTTTCATGATGGCAATCGTTTAGAGATTAAAGTTGCGAAATGCAGTTTTATTTTTGGAGTGATATCAATTTCAGAGAAAATAAATCTAATTTTACGTGCGCTTTTGGTTTGTTTTTCCGTAAAACCTTCTCCCTGGTCCTTAATTCGGAAAAAATATCTTTTTTATGCTTGCTGATCTTGATCCCGTCGACATACAGATCCTTAATTACCTCCAGTTTGATGCCCGTATGACCAATAAAGAGATCGCGGCAAAAACAGGCAAGTCCGTCACCGCCATACATGAACGGGTACGACGCCTCGAAGAAACCGGCTACATCGAAGGTTATGTCGCGCTCCTGAACAAGGATCGTGTCGGGAAAAAGCTGACCGTCTTCACCACCGTCAAACTAAAGGAACACTCCGACATCATCCTCAGTAAATTCGAGAAAGAAGTCATAAAATTTCACGAAGTGATGGAATGTTATCAGCTCACCGGCGTCGCCGACTTCCTGATCAAGGTCGTGGTCGATGACATGGATGCTTACAACCATTTTCTGAAGACCAGGCTGGCATCATTACCCAATATCGGGAACCTGCTCACCTCCTTTGTCCTCGTCGAAGCCAAACGCGGGACAGCCTATCATCTCATCCCCAACGAGCCCAAAAAGAAAGAGACCCGGTAAAAAAGAGCCCCGCAAAAGCGGGGCTCGACTACACATGAGAAAATACTACACATTAAAATCACTGGACATTACTACAAAGAAAGATCAGAAGTCCGTTTTTGCATCCAATATCTTTTTGACCATAGCGATCTGGCTCTCCAGGTGCTCCCGGTCCAGGCCTGTATACTTCGGAAGCGCCGCCGTCATTTCCTTTTGTACCCTCGCCATATCCGTCCGCACGACACCGGCATAATCCGTCTCGGCTACCGCCGGCTGCAGGGATAGGACGATATCCGATTCCGCTCCGATATAGCTCTTCTGCATATTCCGGCGGTAACTGTCCATCGGGCCGCCAGTAGCCAGGCCATCCCAGATATATTTGTGCAACGTAGACACATATTCCGAAATTGACAGAGACCTCGCCGGCCCAAACTGGGCGATATTCCCCGAAAGACGGCCAAAGGTCGACGAGTCCACCAGGGTATTGATCACCCGCTGTTGCAGATCGCCCACGTAATCAGGTTCCGCCGGATTGCTCACCTTATTGATCACGGTAGGATCCAGCAGCCATTTGGGCGTGTTGAATAGCTGGTCGTTGAAAAAAGACAGCGCTTCCAGCTGCTTCGCCTTTGACGTCGGGACATAAATATCCCCCGGCACATCCTCGCTCTTATACGTCCGTTCGACACCCCCGATATTCACCATCACCTGCGTCATATACCGCCTGAACTGATCCTTGACAGCCTTATAGGCCGACTCGAGATTTTGGTATTCTCCGCCCGCCTCATGACACCAGGCCGGCAGGTTCGGTACGATCCGCTTCAGATTCTTTATCCCATAGGCATTCGCGGTCATATTGTTATCGCCAAGATCCTCCATCTGCGCCCTTGGATCACTCGACCACGCAGGATTGCCCTTCCGGTCCATCTCCATATTGCCATACCAGAGACGCGGATTGGCAGCCAGACGCTCCGAGATCCAGCGACCCGTGATCTTTTTTTCTTCCTCTACCGTTGCGGCATCGGCATACTTATACCCCCACTCGATCGCCCAGCGATCGTACTCTCCGATATGCGGCCACAACAACTCCTCAGGTATATTATCCTCCGGCTGCGCGACATAGTTGAAACGCGCATAATCCATGATGCTGGCGGTATGGCCATGCTGCTTCAACCAGGCAGCGTCCCTCATCTTTTCGACGGGAGTCATGCCGCTCGACCCGAGATTATGCCGCAGACCCAGCGTATGCCCCACCTCGTGAGAAGAGACGAACCGGACCAGGCTGCCCATCAGCTGCTCGTCATAGATTACGTGATGCGCCTTCGGATCCGTTGCGCCCGCCTGTACCAGGTACCAGTCATGGACAAGGCTCATGACATTATGGAACCACCCGATATGCGTCTGGATGATCTCGCCGCTCCTTGGGTCATGGACATTGGGACCATACGCGTTGGCCTCTCCCGAAGGCAGATAGCAGATAAAGCTATATCGGGCATCATCGAGATTGGCGCTGTCCCCTGCCGGCCATTCCTTGCCGACGATCGCATTTTTGAAACCCGCCTGCTCGAATGCCGTCTGCCAGTCATTGACACCCTGGATCAGGTATTTCACCCATTGTTTGGGCGTATTGGGGTCGATATAGATGACGATAGGATGCTCCGGCTCTACCAGTTCGCCCCGTTTCCATTTCTCCATGTCTTCCGCCCGGGGCTCCAGCCGCCAGCGCCAGATGAATGCCCGGGTGTCGACATGCCGCTGATCATCCGTAAAATAGTCTACATCGCTGGCAAAATAACCAAGCCTGCGATCGAGCAACCGTTGACGCATCGGGTTCCTCGGCAGCAGCACGAAGGAAGTGTTGGTTACCAGTGGAGTCTGATCGGCTCCATACATCCGGTACACGCCAATTTCCACATTGATCGGGTAGACATGTACGTAATCGACATGAAACCCCTTGCTGGTTGCATCCTTCTCTTTGACCGAGGTCAGTTCGCTGTTTGACTTCAACAGGGAGGTGGCATCGAACACATAGCTCGCGTGGTGCGGCCCGAAGGCGACGATATTCATCGTTTGCAGCACGGCATCGGTGTTGGCGTCCCTGACCGCCTTTGCAAGCCGGCTGTTACTGTCGGCCTGGGCTTTTTCCCGGTTGCTGAACAAATAGATCGAAGAGTCGGGTCCCATCGCAAAATAGACACCCTTGTCATCAATCTCCTCTCCCGGATATACCTTGCCATCTAAAGTGCCCTTTACCAGGCGCTTGATGAGGACCATCCTCCGCTCCAGCAGTGTATCGGGAAGCTCGATAAAAAAGGAATCCCGTACTTCATGGATCGTGAAAAGACCCTTGTGGCTGACCGCATCGGCCGTAATTACTTTTTCATAAGGACGGATCTTGCTTTTCCTGGTTTGTTTCAACATACTGAGCAGGGAATCCAACCGGTCATCCTTCTTCTCATCCTTCTTTTCCCAGGGCAGCTGCGCGCTGATCCCGCCGGCAACAAGAATCAGTACTAAAAAAATCAAATACTTTTTCATATACTATTTTGCGTATTGTTCTGTAAAAAAATTTGCTTATTTATTCAGTAACTCACAGTGTACACTGTTCAGCGAACTCATAAAGGTGGACAGCAGTTCCAACCGCCCTGCCGAAGCTTCATCGGACAATACCACCAAGGGAAAAGATATCCGTTGTGCTGGATATTCCAGCTGGTAATTAGCCCGTCTCGTCGGCTGCCCGTTAGCGGTCAGGTCTATCGCCAACCCCTTTCTCCCCAGCTGCTGCCACGAATTCAGCCAGCCCGACAAATATGGCTCATAGGTCAGGGCCATCGGCAACAGGAAGTCGAACTGGTTGGAAGGAACCCGCAGCACAAAAAAATCGGCGTTATCACCCCCCAGCGCGATCACACTGTCAACCAGCGCAAACGGCAGCGGCGGCACCACCGCACCAGTAGCCGTCCTGTTGCCAGCCGTCGGACCGGCAAATCCAATGGCTTCGATGCCATCCCCCGATATCCCATCCGTAAGCATTTTCTTTCGTTGGGGCCTGTTCGTAGGCGAACCCGGACCAGGCAGACAGCCCGTCAGCGAAGCCGCCAGTAAAAAAAAGCACATTGCACCTTGTAATCGTTGAGAATTTAAATATCGCATAGTTGAAATTTTAATTGAACAAAGGATTTAACTTCATAAACTTGCCCATCCGGAAAAGAATGGTCTCGAGATGATCACGATCGTCTCCCGCCGGGTAGGTCTTCAGCGCAGCCTTCACCTCATCCCTGATCCGTAAAAAGTCCATGTACGCGGCCGTCCAGTACTCCGACTCGCGAACATTCTGGTTGTTCGCCGCGACGATCATCCCGAGATAGATAATATATTCCTTCTGCAAATCACGCCGGTAGAAGTCCATAGGCTTCCCAGAAGCCAGGCCGCCCCAGATGTAGCCATGGAGATCCCTGAAATATTCATCGGGCGTATAGGCGGCCTGGACGCCGAACTGTGTAACATTAGCCGAAAGCCGGGCCAGCGTAGTCCCGTCCAGCAGACGGTGCATCGCATCGTCCTGCAGCTGCTGTATGATGTTTTTGGGCTCCGGCTGGATGATCTTATTGGCAAAAGCCGGATCCATCAGCCAGGTCGGCGTATTGAACAGCTGTTCGTTCAGCCAGGCCAACGCCTCCTTTTGTAAAGTTTTCGGGGTCGGCTCATAGACATCCCCTGCCGCATCCTCGCTCTTCCAGGTTCTGGAACGGCCTCCGACATAAGCCAGGACCTGTTGTATCCAATGCTTCTTCATTGTCCAGACCGCCCAGCCATACACCTGGTCCCAATCCTCGAAAACGCCATTTTCTACATGGTCCCAGCCCGTGAAGCTGGAAAGAACACGTTTCATGTTCAGGATGCCGTATGTATTCCCCACCATATTATTGTCTCCGACACATTCGGTCTGGCACCGGGGATCAAAGGGCAGATAGGCCGTCGAGTTCGGAACATTGCTGGCCTCGCCTTCCTCGCTCCCAAACCAAAGCCGCGGATTGCTAGCCAGGCTGTCCGTCGCCCATTTGTTCACGATCAGCCGGTCCTCCTCGGGGTCGCTGGCGCCCGAACGCTTATAACCCCATTGAATGGCCCAGCGATCATACTCGCCAATATGCGGCCAGAGATTCTCGCGCGGAATGCTGTCCTCCGGCTGCGCGATATAGTCGAACCGGGCATAGTCCATGATGCTTGCCGTATGCCCATGTTGTTTTAGCCAGTTCTTATCCCGTAGCTTCTCCACCGGCGACTGGCTGCTCGATCCCTGGTTGTGCGCCAGTCCCAGGGTATGACCTACTTCGTGACTGGAGACGAACCGGACCAGCTGGCCCATCAGCTCGTCATTGAACGTCGGAGTGCGCGCTGTAGGGTCCAAAGCCGACGCCTGTACCTTATACCAGCCATTCAGAATGACCATGACGTTGTGATACCATCCGACATGGCTCTGTATCACCTCGCCGCTGCGTGGGTCACAGATATGCGGGCCGTAGGCATTGGATGTCTCGGAAGGCAGATAGCAGAGAAAGGAATACCGCGCATCGTGAAGATCGGCTGGAGTGCCTTCCGGCCATTCCTTGGCCATGATCGCGTTCTTGAATCCCGCCTGCTCGAACGCAGCATTCCAGTCGTTGACACCCGCGATCAAGTACTTCACCCATTTCTTTGGTGTATTGGGATCGATATAATATACGATTGGCTTAGCAGGTTCTACCAGCTCGCCCCGCTCCCATTTCTCCCGGTCCTCCGGCTTCGGTTCCAGCCGCCAGCGGGCTATCACAACCCGGTCCTTTACCCGCTGCTGCACATCGGAGAACCATTTCGTCCCTTCCCCGCTGTTACCCGGGAAATACCCGATCCGCTTGTCCGCAAGACGCGGCTGCATCGGCACCCTCGGCAGGGCCACGTAGCTGTAGCTATAGGTATAAAAGTTACTTTCAGTGACCCTCGAAAAGGTAAAATTCATATTCTCTGGATACGCTTCGATCCGGTCCATATGAAAGTTCTGACCGCCCGCAAACGGCATGACCGGACTGCGTTTTGCCAGCAGTTCGTTACCGGCCACGACCCAGCTATGCCCATCCCGGCCTCTCGCGACGATCGGGAAACGAAGCACGATGGGAGTAACCGCAGCATTCGCAACCGCCTTTGCCATACGGGTACCTTCCTCCGCCGCAGTCCCCGTATTCAACGCATACAGCAGGATGGTCGAATCCCGGCCCGGGCCAAAATAGAACGTATTTCCTTCCAGCATCTCGCCGGGATATTTTCCCAGGTCAGGCGCCTTCACCAGCTGGCTCATCACCAGTATCGGGAGATTGAAGATCGAATCCGGGATCTCGAGATAAAACTTGTCTTCTACCTTATATACCGTAAACAGCCCCCTGAACGCTATCGCATCCTTCCGGATCACCGAATCGAAAGGCTTGATCTTCGACCGGGTCTGCCGGTCCAGCACCTTCGTCAGCGAATCAAGACGCTCCATCGCTCTTCCGTCTTCACCCGGCCTTCGCTCCTGCGCTATCGCTCCCGCCACCCAGCTGGAAAAGAAAATAAGAATTAAATACTTCTTCATTTTACAGGTTTATTTTTGTTAGCCATAAAAATTTCACCGGGGCACCTGCTCACGTCCCTCAATACCCCGGGTTTTGAACAAGATTTACATCTCTGCTCAATTCGGTATACGGCAGCGGATAAAGAGCAGCGTGCCCGTCCACCGGCCAGTATTGCGGCTTGACCCGCGCCATGACGGCATTAACGGAATCCACTCGCTTCAGGTCGAACCAGCGATGCCCTTCCACAAACAGTTCTACCTGGCGCTCGTGAAGAATGATCCCCATCGCCTCGCTAAGGTTTGACGCAAACGCAGCGGGTAGCCCTGCCCGTTTCCGGATGACATTCACATCGCTCATGGCAGTGGCAGGGTCGCCCAGTTGGGCAACCGCCTCTGCCCGGATCAGGTACATCTCCGCGAGCCGAAGGACCATCAGGTCCTCCGCACCCGCAGCGACAGTAGTGGTGGAGGTGTTCCTGTATTTGTACTGACTTACCAAAGTGTCTATTTTAAGGGTTGTTAAATTCACCGTCAGAAGATTTCTTGTCCAGCTGGTTTTACGTTTGTCACCCGTTTCGAATGCGTGCGCAAACGATGGGTTTAGCGCTATGGTTGGAGGAACGCCCGCCGACAGAGGCACAAAGTCGCCCATCCCCGGAGCGGTCTTAGGAGAATTCAGGTCGGAGTTGCCGATCTGCCATATCGCTTCCGTACTCTTATCGAGAAATATGTTGTCGAGCGTAGGGACCAGGGAATACAAGCCGCTTCCGATCACCGAGTCCACCATCGCCCTGGCGAGGTCCCATTGTTTTCGATACAGATAGACCCTTGCAAGCAGCCCTAATGCGACATACCTGTTCGGCCGTTGGCGTCCGGCGGACGGATACGTGCCGGAAAGAAGACCCGAGGCATCCTGGAGATCTTTTGTGATCTGAGCATACACGGCGTCTGCAGAAGCCCGCGGCAACAGCGCCGTAGTCTTCCAATCCGTCGACAGAACAAGTGGAACATCCCCAAAAAGATTAACCAGGCTGAAGTAATGATATGCTCTCAGGGTCTTACATTCCCCGATCAACTGGTTCCTGGCGGACAATGACAGGCTGCTGTCATGATCGGCGTTGATACCTTCCATCGCCGTGTTCGCTCCAAAGATGCCCAGGGCCCCATAGGGATTGCTCCAGAGCAGCGCCGTCTCCCCCGAAAGGTTAATGGTGCCTGTCGAAACTGCGTCATTATAAAAATCCTGTTCCGGAAGGCTCAGCCCAAGCTGCGCAAAGATGGATGCATTGTTTGAAAAACCTTCGTCGCCGGACAGGGACGTATAATAATTCACCCCACGCCCCGTCAATGGCGAATTGGTGACACCCTGATACAAACCCAGCACTCCCGCCGTGGCATTGGCGCTGTCGGTAAATACCTGGCTCGTCACGATCTGCGCACCGGCATTGCCGGGCACGTCTAACACCTTATTACATCCTGCACTGCAAAGCAGCAGCGCGGCGAAGAAAGATAAAAAATACTTTTTTTTCATACATTCAATTTAAAAGCTGAGGTTGATCCCGCCGGAAACCACGCGCTGCGGAGGAATGGAATAAATGGTCTGGGTCTGCGGATCTCCCACTTTGTAGCCAGTAATGGTCAGCGGATTCTGGCAGTTCAGGCTGAATGCAAGAGCCGCCAGCCCAAGTCTCCGCAGACTCGCGGCAGGGACGGAATAAGAAATGCTAAGATTGGTGATCCGCAGATACGATGCATCGCTGATTGCGCCGGTGGACTGGGAGAAGGCGTCAACGCTGACGACCGGTATTTGCTCAGAAAATCGCGGCAGAGATTTTATATCGCCCGGCTTTTGCCATTGCTTACCCAGGAGCAGGGCAGGCTCATTTACGTCTGGCGTACCCGGGACAGTGCCGCCATAGAGCTGACGGAGATAGTTGTACCCTTTTTGCTTGACAAATTCTCCATGGAAACTGACATTGAGCCCATTCCACGAAAACCCATCCCCAAAGCCGAAAGAAATGGTTGGCGTCAAATCCACCCATTGGTTCGCATCTCCTGCCCCTTTCGACAAAAAGGCAGAAGTGATGTTGGGGAGGTCAGTAAGCGTCTTGCCGTCTGCCAGGTAATATTGAAATTGACCGGTTGATGGATTTACCCCTCCATACTTTACAAATACCTGTGCTGTGGCTGATTTTCCTTTGATATAAACCCCTGCATAGGGTGAGTTCGGCGCTATATTCGTGATCTTGTTACTGTTCTTTCCCATGTTGAAGGATGGCGCATTCCAGACAAAGCTTCGACGTCCTGCGTTTGCACGGCCGAACGAGCCACCCCTGATCGTAATTTCCCACCCGCTGTTCTCCACCGTATACGGGGCATTGTCCACTACAGACCCGAATCCCGTCTGGCTAGGCAGGGCTACATTTAACAGTTGGTCGGCGGTGCGGTTTTGATATCCATTCAGATCAACCAACAGCCGGTCGCCAAAAAAACCAAGCGACAGCGTTCCATTTACCTGCCGCGTCGTCGACCAATGAAAGTCCGGGGAATACAGATTTTGGGTCGTATAGAATGCCGATCCCTGGAACCTGCCTCCTCCTACTGCCCAGTTCTGCTGATATTGATAGGGAGAGACAGAATAGCCTCCCGTCAGACCATAATTACCGCTCAGCTTGCCAAAGCTTAGCCATGGCAACGATTGCTTGATAAACCGGGTCTCCGTAAAGATCCAACCCGCTCCCGCTGACCCGAATTTTCCCCAGCGATGACCAGGCCCGAACAACGAGGATCCGTCGACATTCCCCGTAAGATTGATAATATACCGGTTATCCCAGATAAAACCGATTCGCGAGAAGCTTCCGGCGTATTTCGTCTTGTAATTGCTGGTGGGTGCCTGACCTGTTACAATTACAGGAGCAGCAGAAATATAGTTTAACAAATTGTCATTGACAAATTGATTACCCGATAGTAAAGTCTGATCTTTTAAAAGGCTGGTATAAGTTCCGCCCACCAGCATTGAGATCCGCGCTTTGCCGAATGTACGGCTATAATTCACCTGCGGTTCTATGTCAATGCTCGTTGTTGCCCCATCTCCGAAGGACGCCGAACCCGTAGGGTGAGTCGCAGGATCCTGACTGGCTATCGGGGTGAGAGTCGACAGCCTTACCTGTGACCGGCTGACTCCGAACGTACCGCCAAAACTAAGGCCTTTCAACAACAAATAGCTTAGGTGAACCGCTTCATTAAGATTGTAGATTTGACTTGCGGTCGGTCTCCTGAGTCCCGCATACGGATTCGCGTTTGTACCCCCGAACACGCTATATGAATAACCTTTGTAGGACCAGAGGAGGTTATTTTTCGCATCGGTCAGGTTCGGAAAATCAGGCGGGACGTTGATCAGGTTAGCGCTTCCGGAACTCGCTGATCTATTCTGCCCATAACTTAGATTCGTGCTGAGGGTCATATTGAACTTGCCGTCGACCGACCGGACCGCATAGTTTCCATGCAAGCTGTACCTTTTATCATAAAAAGACCCCGGAACTGTGAAATCGGAATAATTGTAGCCTACGCCAAAGTTATACGAACTATAGTTCGTCCCCCCCGATACGGAGACGTTAGTAGACAGATGCTGCGCCGCTTTCCTGTTGAAAGTATGGTAGAAATCCCGATCCTGCGTGGTATCAAAGACCAGGAGATCGTAGTCTTTATTGACCAGTGATGGGGCAAGCCCACTATTGGCAAGCGCCTCGTGCCGCATCTGGAGAAACTGCTGTTCATTCATCATTTTTATCGGCCGGGCAGCCCTGGTTGGACCATCGTGGAACGAAACAGAAGTACTCAGTTTTCCCGGCTTACCCTTTTTTGTATTGATCAGGATCACACCATTGGCGGCCCGCGATCCGTAAATAGCCGTTGCATCGGCGTCCTTTAGTATTGTTACACTCTCAATGTCCAGCGGATTGATACTATTCAGCGGACTCAGACCACCGTAACTGTTGATGCTGCTTCCGACCAGGGATGCACCGGCACCTACTATATCAGTCATCAGGCTGGTATTCTGGGGCGCAAAGGGAATCCCATCGACGACATACAAAGGCTGATTATAATCCGCCAGGGCAATGACCCCCGAACCCGCGTTGCCGGCCGGCAAGGTGTTCTGCCCACGGATCTGTGCCAGCACCATACTCCCCGGCGCACCATTGGTCTGCGTGATCTGCAGACCCGCCACCTGCCCCTGCAGTGCTTCGAGCACATTGTTGACCGGCTGCTTCTCGATCTCCTTCGCCGTGATCGTGGCTACCGACCCCACATTGTAACGCTGCGTAGTCGTTCCATAGGCAACGATCTCGATCTGATCGAGCTCGCTCACTGAACTCCGCAGTACAATGACCTGCCCGCCCAAAGAGCCTTTCGGGATCGTTTTCCGCTGCGTCTCATAACCCGTATAGCTGATCTCGATCACCACATTGCTGTCCGCGACCGCTGTGCCCCTGAGCACGAATTTTCCCCGGCTATCCGTTTGGGTTCCCCCCTTCGCACCCATGATCATCACCGACGCATCCGATAGCGGAACAAACGTCGAGTCAAACACCGTCCCCGAGATTTCCCCGACCGCAGCCGCCTTCGCCTTATCCAGCGCGGCAATCTCCGCAGCCGTTCCCTTCCTCCTCACCACCACGGTCTGCTTGACAATCGTATACTCGAACGGCTGCCCCCGCAACGCGCTGTCCAGCGCCTTCCTGAAAGGTTCATCCTTCATGTTCAGCGTCACCGGCCGCACCCCGATCAGCCCCGGATAGACGAACTGGTAACCACTCTGCTTCCCGATCTCTTTAAAGACGCTCTCAAGACTGGCATTGTGTACCGACAAAGTCACCGTCTGCGCCATACCGGCACGGCCGGCAAGAAAAAATACAAGGAGAAAGACCATAATACGCATGGTCGGTCCCACCCAGGACGGGCAGTGAGCAGTAATTCGCATAAGCTTGGCTTGTTAATTTTGATAATGAATCAGTCGCAACTGCCTTTCGGCAAATAGATATAAGGCTATTTAGCGCTGCGCCCGGATACGATGATCTTTCTGTCCTCGATCCGAAACTGCAGGCTGGTTGTATAGGAAAGTATCTTCATCGCTTCAGAAGCATTCACGTTTTTCGAACACCGTCCATTAATCTCCACATCGGGAACATCCCCCTCATATTCCACCGTCACATTGTACCAGCGGCCCATCTCCCGCATCACCTCGCGCAGATCTTTCTTCCCGCCAAAAGAAAAGACCCCGTTCTTCCACGCAATGGCGTCTTCCGTATCGACACCATCCGCCGTCCGCACCATACCCGTCCCCTTGTTCACCAGCACCTGCTGGCCCGGCCGCAGCGTCACATTCATCGTACGCACGGCTCCCTCCACCACGGTAGTACGTATCACGGGCTCATCTTCATAAACATTGATATCGAATTCAGTCCCCAGCACTTCCCATTGCTGTCCCGCAGATCGCACCACAAACGGCTGACGAACATTACGCGCTACTTCCAGATCCACTTCACCCGTCACCTCTACCGTCCTTGTACTCTCCCTGAACCGCGTCGGGAACCGGATCGAAGACGATGCATTCAGCCACGCCACCGACCCATCCGGCAACTCAACAGCCTGTGTCCTTCCGGCCGGCGTACTCAGCGTTGCATATAGCACCTCCTCATCCGCTTTGCCGGCAATCCTCACCTTCTCCGCCATCTTGCTCACCCCGCCTCCCAGGTCACCCACCCGCGCCGTATCCAGTAATATCGATCCCCGCTTGTTCTGAAAGGTCAATAGCGCTCCCGTTCTTCCCGGCAACAGATCCACCACCACTTCCGTCCCAACTGCCCGGCGCTGATGCGCATGCTGCTGATAGAACAACCCTCCAAAAACAATCCCTGTCGTGATCACCGCAGCCGCCAGCCACCGCCTCTTTACCCTCTTTATTTGTACCACCTTCGCCTGCTGCATCTCCAGGTCCACCGCCCGTATATTAATTCTGTTCCAGAGTGCTGTCCCTGTATTCACCTGCTCCTCCGGTCTCAGCAGTTCGTCCAATGCCATCCCCGGAGCGTCCTCTCTCTTCTTGGATTCGAAATGATCGTAATAGGCTTCAAGGAAGGCGGTCTCGGCCGGCGTTGCCTTTCCTGCAACATAAGACCGCATGATCCGCAACAGCCGACGCCTGTACCGCTGTCTTGCCATAGGAAAAAAGGTGTATTGTTATGATCGCAATATTGTGTAATGACCGGGCTACACTTATACAGTTACATTTCAGACAGAAATCTCCCAAAGGAAATGAAGAAATTTTTAAATTTTTTTTGGGAACAGTAGAATTACCTCGTAAAAAGGCCACAACCGGACGCTACAGGCGGCTGCTGAGAAGCGCGATGATCACAGGCGTGATATGCGTCCGGAGATCCTGAAGCGCAGACGCAAGCTGGTTCTGCACCGTCTTTTGAGAGATCTCCATTTGTTCGGCAATCTCCCGGGTGCTGTATTTATCGCGGATGTGCAGCAGAAAGATCTGTCTTTTTTTCGACGGCAGCGTCTCGGCGTATCGGAGGACCCAGTCATACAATTCCTTGGCAATAACCTTCTCCTCCGGTGTCTCCGTGTCGAGCAGCAAAGATTCGAAAGGCTCGAAAAAGGCGGTTGGCGCCTTATGTCTCAGCAAATATTGCAAGGCCTGGTACCTTGCCGTGGCAAAAAGATAAGACTTCAGATTTCGGATGACAATAGACTCACGCTTGACCCAGAGATAGGCAAAAATTTCCTGGAGGATGTCTTCTGTTACTTCCTTGTCGCAGACCCGCTGATAAATTGCCGGGTACAACCTCGTCCAATACCGGTTGTAGATGCTCTCAAAGGCAATGGCATCGGTCCGCTGCAAAGCGCTGACCAGCTCGTCGTCGGTATATAATATAATTGCTTCCACCAGATGCCTGAGAATAATTTCATGTTAAATCTATACTATTTTTTTATAATGATTAAACAAGCTTTGCATTTCACAAAAAAAAAAATTAAAAATGTGACAAATGTCCTTGAAAAGAAGCCGAGTTTTTATTAGTGACAAATGTCTCCATATTTGTGGTGAGCAATCTCTAAATTTGTTCGAACGAGTAGTAGGACTCAAACAGTAAATTATGAAAGAAACATTCTTGCTAATGAAACGACTCTTCGCCGGCCAATGGGCAGGTGAAGGCTTTGCCAAATTTCCGACCATAGAGGATACAGCATATACCGAACAGCTCGAAATGGTCCCGGACGAATATAAGGACGCCATCTTTTACCGTCAGAAGACCTGGTATAAAAATGACACGGAAAAAAATGGGCACACCGTATTTTGGGATACAGGTTTCTTTATATTAAAAGAGGACAAGATCCTTCTTCACAGCGTCCAGGTAGGCGGCCGTATCGAACAGCTCGAACTGGTGGAGGCCGACGACAACACCTTTACCTTCAACAGCGCCAGCATTGAGAATGATCCAAAGTCCGTCAGGTCTCAGCGCGTCTTCATCGCCGGCCCCGATGTATTTCGGTATAGACATAACATGGCTACGCATGCAGCCGGCTTTCAAAATCACCTGTTAGCAGAACTGCACCGCCGTCCGGCAACTTTGTGACATATGTCCTTGTTGAGAACTCTGTTATTGCCTCACCTTTATACGAGCAATGACCGAGATATTTACCAGATACATTTCCAGGAAAGGGATCCTTACCGAAAATGAATGCACCCGGTTGCTGGAGATCGCCTTCGTCCGGAATATCCCCAAAGGAGATTTCCTGGTTCGCGAAGGCAAGCTGTGGAAACTTTATGCCTTCCTGCTCGAAGGTTGTCTCCGTACCTACATGGTCAATGAGAAAGGTCTCGAACGGACTACCGGATTCACGACAACGGGGTGCTGGGCCGGCGATGGCGAAAGCCTCCGTTCCGGAAGACCCAGCAACTATAATATCGAAGCGCTGACGAATTCCACTGTCCTGTTTATAAAAAATCCGGACTTCGAAACGCTTGCAAAAAGTATCCCGGCCCTGAACAGGCTGCTCGCATATGTCGTTGACAAAAATTTTATGGTCACACAGGAAAGGATCTATATGATCATTAATTATAGCGCTCAACAAAAATATACAGCATTCCTGGTCAGGTATGGAAAGGAGAGCAGCCATTTTTCACAAACAGCTATCGCCTCGTATCTCGGCATCACTTTAGAAACCCTCTCAAGAATAAAAAAAGCCCTTAAAACGGATTGAAATGAAGAAAAGCCGGCTTAGAAGGAAGATCGCCGTCCGCTCGGGCTGCGAACATCTTGTACTCTTTCTTAAAGACCAGGGCATCCTCTCAGAGGAAATGGAGATCCTGCGGCAGCCAGGCCATTCGGCATGGAATATGGGTGACGGGACCATTCTCGAGCTCTACACGCCCGGGGAACATCCCGATTATCTTTTTGAAAAAAATGACATCGTTCTTAGCTTTAAAGTTCAAGACCTCGATGCCACTGTCCGTGACCTGGTACGAAAAGGCGTCGCTATTCCCGGCGGCATCCAGAACATATTGCCTTCCTACGCCTGCTGTTATGCGCGATTCTCTAACGGTATGGTCATCGGCTTCTACGAAGAAAATAACTAGTTGCCTCCGATCGATGTCCATAGTGCTGGATTGATCCGTTATCGGCCTTTCATTTGATATACCATCGGCTATGTCAAGAATACCTGTTAGTACCGGTAGTATATTTGTCTATACCCCCCTGACCCCGTATCCATTTACAAAATAGTCAAAAATGAAACGAGTACTCATCGTCGAAGACGAATCCCTTATCGCCTATGACCTCCAGCTGATCCTCATCAGGGCCGGCTACCATGTTTGCGGGACGGCCGACACAGTGGAGGAAGCACTCAGGCTGATCCAACGAGGAAAACCAGACATAGTGCTGATCGATATTTTCCTGAACGGGATTCTGACAGGAATAGACCTTGGCCACCGTCTTGCCGCAGTCAACCAGGCTTTCATATACCTTTCTGCGAATTTCCAGGAAAGCGTACTGGAAAAAGCAAAGACCACACAGCCTTACGGCTTCCTCGTAAAGCCCTTCCGCGAAAAAGAACTTCTCATCATGATGGAAGTCATCCTCTACCGGCTGGAAAACAGCAACCAGACCCGCCTGTACAAAGAACGGGCCCTGGAGAATGCGCTGATCTCCCTGATGGATACACCCGATGGATGGAAAGATAAAGCAGAGGCAATGGTCAGCAGTCTCCAGACCTTTATTCCCTTCGATTGCCTTAGTATCCGCCCCGAAGACAGACCCGAATTCCTCGACGACGGCATACTTTTTATCCGAAAGGGATACGATAAATACAAGCTCCTTGAGAAAGATCAGTTCCTCGAAATGTTGAACCTGTCTGCAAAACAGGTGCTCGACTCGACCAGTAACCAGGTCGTCGAACCCGGGATCTACACCGGGTCAAAATTCGAACAGATGGACCGGCAGCACCCAGTGCGTAAGATGTTGACAGGTTTGCTGGAATTGAACTCAGCCCTTTATTTTCCCGTATTCACTACAAAAGGAAAGATCATCCATTTTATGTTCTATAGCCGCAAGCGGGAAGGCTTCACGGCCGAACACCAGCGACTCCTGGACCTCGTGACCAGATCGCTCGGAACCCTGATCGGGTCAATCATGCAACAAAAGAACGGGAAGACTGCAACCTCTACCGGCCATTCATTTCTGCCACCCGGTCGGGCAGCGGCCATTAAAGCCTCGTTCGACGGCATCGTAGGCAACAGTCCGGTAATGCTTGAGATCCTCGACCACATCACGGTCTCCGCTCCACTCGATACATCGGTGCTGATCCTGGGAGAAAGCGGTACCGGAAAGGAAAGGATTGCCCGTAGCATCCACCAGCTTTCCTCCCGCAAAAGCAATGCGCTTGTCACCGTCAACTGCGCATCCCTTCCTGCTAATCTAATCGAATCCGAACTGTTCGGGCATGAAAAGGGAGCGTTCACGGGCGCCATCGAAAAAAGAAAAGGAAAGTTCGAAGCCGCAGACAAAGGCACCCTGTTCCTTGACGAGATCGGCGAAATGCCGCTCGAAATGCAGGTCAAGCTCCTTCGCGTGCTACAGGAAAGAGAGTTCGAACGGTTAGGCGGCAACGAGATCGTCCGTGTCGACGTCCGGATCATCGCAGCCACCAGCCGCAATCTCGAAAAAGAAGTGAAAGAAGGAAGATTCAGACTGGATCTTTACTATCGCCTTTGTGTATACCCCATCGTCGTTCCGCCTCTCCGGGAACGCGGAGAGGACATTATCCTTTTAGCCAATCATTTCGTCGAGCGGCTTGCCAAAAAATTCAATAAGGACATCAACGGCCTCTCCTCCGAGGCGACGAGACAGCTCATGTCCCACGACTGGCCCGGCAATGTCCGCGAACTCGAGAACAGTATCGAACGAAGCATGCTGCAGAACACCGGTCCTTTTATGAATAAGATCCTGATCTTCTCCCATAATAAAAATCCGGAGGAGATACCCGGTGCGCCGCCGGAGAAAGCCATCAAATCCATGGACGACAACGAACGAGAACATATTCTGACAGTACTGAGGGCCTGTAACGGAAAGATCGGCGGCGCCGGTGGCGCGGCAGAATACCTGAAAATTCCGGCAACAACCCTCCATTCAAGAATAAAAAAACTCGGGCTCAGAAAATTCACCTAGCCTCCGATACTAAAAACGAAAAGATCATGGCTTCATGATAACGTTATTCCTTTTCCTTGGTCTTGCCTTCACAGGTTACTGGGTCACATTGACGCATAACCGGAAACTCCATAGCCAGAAGAAGGCTCTCAACCTCCAGAACCATCATCTCAGGCTCCTGTTGAATGAAAAAGAATGGCTGATAAAAGAAATTCACCACCGGGTGACCAACAACCTCCAGATCGTCATCAGCCTCCTCAACACCCAATGCGAATTTATTGACAACCCACCTGCCATGCGCGCCATACAGGACAGCCGGGAAAGATTACAGGCCATCGCCATCATACATCAAAAACTCTATCGGACCGACGAACAGGACTCCCTCATCGGCATGCGCATGTATATCGATGAAATGATATTCAACCTGAAGGACAGCTATACATCGAAAAGCGATAGCATATGTATCCGGAAGGACGTCGATGACCTGGAGCTCGATCTGGCCCAGGCCGTTCCTATCGGCCTTCTTCTCAACGAAGCCGTCACCAATTGCGTCAAATATGCCTTCCCGAAAGAAAAGAAAGGTATCATAGACATCTCCCTTTTACAGCAGAACGATGGAAAAATATTGCTTCGGATTGCAGACGACGGACCAGGCCTGCCTGTCGGTCTCCATCCCGAAGAATGCAAATCGCTGGGGCTTCGACTGATCCAGCTCCTGGCTCAACAGCTAAAGGGAGATCTTAAATTCATCAGTGGCCCCGGCCTCGAAATCACAATGCTTTTCAGCAACCATCGAAGCCATAGTTCCTTCCTGCACCGGCATAGTCCGGCATTCTCCGTATAACACATCTTCCCGCCCGCAGGCGCAGCAGGATTTCCTGAATCGTAAACTCGCGGTCTGATCACGACAGTTAATGTAAGTACTGCGATTACAGAGGAAGTACTGCATTTGCAGAAATTTCCATTAATTTTGGTGACAATGTACCGTCCTTTAAGAGAATACCTGAAGAACAAGGCAACCCTATCCGAAAATGAGATAGAGAGGATAGAGTTTCTTGCCATTCCCAAACAGGTGCGTAGGAAACAACTCCTCCTTCGGGAGGGTGATGTTTGCCGCCACCATACCTTTATTTGCGAAGGTATCATGCGTCTTTACCGGACTGACGCAAAAGCCAACGAACATATCCTGAAGTTTGCCGTGGAAGGCTGGTGGGTCAGCGACAGGGAAAGCCTGATGTCCGGCGAGCCGGCAAAAAGCAATATCGAAGCATTGGAAAAAACCCAGGTCCTCCAATGGACCAAAGAAAATTTCGATCTGCTTTGCAGAGAAATACCCGCATTTCGCGCGATGTACGACCAGCTGCTGGCAAAAGCTATCGAAGCCATACACAATCGTGTCTTTGACAACATCAGCATGAGTGCCGAGGAGAAGTATATGCATTTCATTAAAAAGTATCCGGACATCTTGAACAGGGTGCCCCTGCACATGGTGGCCTCCTATCTGGGAATAACCCGCGAAACCCTTACCCGCGTCAGAAACCATTTCCTCTCCGGGCCCCAATCCTGATCAACGCCTCCACCACATACCCCGGAGGCCGGCTTCCGGCTTTCATCTCCATAAGCGCCAGGACAGCGTTCAGTATTTCCCGCTTTAACCGAAGCCTTCTGCGATAGTCTCCGGCGGCTGGCGGCTCCCCCAACCCTTCAATCGATCCAATATCGGGCATGCCGCAGTAGACGACTACTGCATCAACACCCCTTTCCCGAAGCCCGGACCAGCCGGCACATGCCGGCCCTTCCGGACCAAAACCGATCAGATTAGTACCCAGCCTGAAAGGGATACCTCTTGCATCAAGACCACAGGAGACATTTATAATCAGTCCCTCACGGTTGTTCTCCATGGTTGGCAGTATCGCCGACGACGTCAGCACGGCAGCGTAAGTCCCTGCGTTGACTATTTCCCGGACAGCGTCTTCAGATTCCGTACCATCCATCCCCTGGGTGACCTTACCCATCTGATTGATCAGGACATCTATACGACCATACCTTACGAGGATAGCCCGGAATGTTTCATCGACCGAAAACTCACTGAGCCCGTTCATATACACTATGTCGATATTGGGAATACGACTCTTCCGCCTCCCGGGAGGGGCGTCATTTCCTGGAGACAGGTCCATCGCAGCAATGACAGAATGACTCCGGGATGCCAGCGCCCTGGCCAGCAGCCATCCGGCAACAGAATCTGCACCGGTCACAAAGATCGTTCTGGACATATTCTCATCGTATTTCTATTGAATAAGCTGTCGCGAAGACCATTATTCTTCGCGACAGCAGATCACTTATCGCAAACCTCCTGCGGCAGTGACAAGCTCGCCAGTCACCCAACGGGCATCATCCGAAGCAAGAAAGCTGACAACTTTTGCTATGTCCTCTGGCTTGCCGATCCTTCCCATGGGCGTCTGTGACAAAAAGAAGTTGCCTGCATCACCAGTCGTCAGACCCGCAGCAACCGTGCCTTCTGTCTCTGTCGAACCCGCATTGACCGAATTGACCCTGATCTTCTTTGGTGCAAGTTCCTTTGCCAGCATCCGGGTCATCGAGTCATACACATATTTACTGGAAGTATAGACCAGCGAGCCCGGCACGTCCATGGTTACCACCGTCGATCCAATATTGATGATGGTCCCGCCGCCCTCACCGAAAAGCGTTATCGACTCCTGGATGCAATGAATCGCCCCCAGGACATTTACATTATAGTACTTATAAAAAATGTCATCCGTGATCGTTTCGATCGGCGTGAAACCAAAAATGCCCGCATTGTTGACAAGAATGTCGAGCTTGCCAAAAGTTTTCTTTGCCTGTTCGAACATACGGGCGACCTCGTCCTTGCTCGCCACATTCGCTTTTACCGCGATCGCCTTTCCACCGGCTTTGGTAATCGTCTCTACTGTTTTTTCTGCGCCCTCCCTGTCAGACGCATAATTGACGACGACCGATGCACCTTCGGCAGCCAGCTCTTTTGCAATGCCCGCCCCAATGCCTTTTGAAGCACCCGTAACGAGCGCAACCCTGTTCTCTAGTTTTTTTGCCATGATTATATTTTTTTCGGCCCGTTAATTCAAACCGATATATAAAGTTCCGGCTGAATGCCCATCCTGAAAAAGACATTTGTCTCAAAATAAACAGGACATTTATCACATTGCCCAACCCTTCCTGCCGGCGCGACCAACGACTTCGTATATCCACGAAATATCGCGGATATACGGACCCCGCACGGACTCCGCCCTACACGGGAACAGCAGATCATTCCGGCACATCCTTTGAAATCACGCTACCCTTTATCATCTAAACCAGCGATCACATGCGCAATCTGCTTTTACTATCCTGTTCTCTTTGCGCATTCACCGCGGTTTTTTCCCAGGGACTATCATCTCACCAGGCCGATTCCCTGAAAACAATCCTTGCAAACCAGTCGGGCGAAGCCTCCATTCATACCCTTCTCGCCTTAGCCGACTACCAGATCTTCAAGGCCGGCGAACGCAAAGAAGATCTCGACAGCGCCCGGCAATACCTGGCCCTCGCCGGGCTCATCAACCAGCAGACACACTCTGTCCGGGCACAGGCCGGCATCGCCTTCTTTCAGTCCAGGCTCAGCCGGGAAGAAGGACACCCGGACCTCGCCCGGCAACAGCTGCAGCAGTCCATGCCGCTCATCCGCCGCGCCGCATCCCCCGACCTGCTCGGAAAAGCCTACTCCGAGCTGTCCAGCTATTTCTCCTATGAGACGGAGTCCGAGGTCACCGCCCGTATGAACTATCTCGACACCGCCGTTCAATACCTTCACCAGGCCGGGGATCTTCGCCTCGAAGGCGACAACCTGAAAATGCTCGCTGACCTCCAACTCCTTCACAGGGATTATACAAAAGGCTATAAAAATCTTTCCGCCAGCCTGGCCGCCTACAAATCAGCCGGCTTCAAAGAGATCCAGGGAGTCTATGACCTGCTCGCAGAATATTATATGGTGCAGGGTTTTAATAAAGAGGCATTGCAGAACGCACTCCTCGCGCAAAAGACCTGCCAGGAACAGGGAGACTCCAGCATGCAGCTCTGTGAGATCGACAACCGCACCGGCGTCATCCTTCACCGGCTCGGAGACGCAAAGACAGCCGCGGCATATTTTACCGCGGCACTTGGTATAGCCAAAATTTATCACGACAAAAACTCGACCCTCACCGTCGTCGCCAACCTGGTTGCCGCCTATCATTCCGCTAAACAGCCCCGGCTGGCGGAAAACGTTCTTAAATGGGCAGCAGGAGTCTATGACTCCGAACACGACTTTATACCCAGCTTCCTGCTGAACAAGGCATTTGTATCCGTCTACCAGGACCTTATGGAATACGACAAGGGACAGCCGCACGCAATACGGCTTATGCACCTGCTGGATTCCCTGCAATACAAGGACAACAGCTGGATCATCGCTCGCAATGTATTGATACGCTTCTTTATTGCTTCCAACCAGTTGGCCACCGCCGAGCGGCTGCTGCGCGACAACGAAAAAGACGTCGCTCAAAGTCACGACTCTATCGGACTTGCCCAAACGCACCTCAACTGGTTTTCGATCGACAGCGCCCGCAAAGACTACCCGGCCGCCATCGGACACCTTCTCGCCCGCGACCGTATCAACGATGCCTGGCTCAACAGCACCAGAACCCGTCAGTTCGAAGAGCTTCGCGTAAAATACGAAACCGAGCAACGCGAAAGCGAAGTAAAGGCGAGAGATGGACAGATTGCCATCTTACGGCAAAAAGATGCGCTTTCGCAGACCAACCTCCACCAGGCAACCCTCATTCGCAACATCACAGGGGGCGGTCTGCTCGTGATCGCCCTCGTCGCCACCCTGCTCTACCGCCAGTACAAGATCAATCGCCGTTCCGGCCTCGTCATCTCCCAAAAGAACAGTGAGCTTCAGCAGCTCATCATAGAAAAGGAATGGCTGCTGAAAGAAGTACACCACCGGGTAAAGAATAATCTCCAGATCATCGCCAGCCTGCTCAATACCCAGTCGTCCTATCTCGAGAACCCCGTAGTCCTCGGCGCCTTGCGCGACAGTCAAAGCCGCGTACAGGCAATGTCCCTCATCCACCAGAAGGTCTATGGCTCCGATCATCTTTCCGGCGTCGACATGCAGTCCTATATCCCCGATCTGCTCAGCTACCTGTATGATTGTTTCGACGCAGAAAAAAGACGGATCCGTTTTGACCAACGCATCGAAACCATCCGGCTCGACCTTGCCCAGGCCGTACCCATCGGCCTCATCCTTAATGAAGCCGTGACCAATGCCATAAAGTATGCTTTTACCGGATCCGGCAACAGCAACCCGGGATCCGGTGATACCAATTCCGGCATCGGCAGCACCGCCTCCTCGACCGGCGGCACCATCCGCGTTTCATTCCGGCAATTGGAGAATCAGCGTGCAGAGCTGATCATTTCCGACAACGGGCGCGGCATCCCCGGCGGTTTCGATATTTCTACCGCCACTTCAATGGGAATGAAGATGATGACCGCATTAAGCCGCCAGCTTCGTGCCCGGCTCACCGTGACCCACTGTGACGGTGTGACGATCACCCTCGAATTCAGCCTGATCAGGGAACTTCCCAATCTCAGGGCAACAGGCTGACACATACCGTTCCCACTAAGCCTCCATCGTCTGCTTTGCCGCCCGGAATTCCAGCGGCGACTGCTGCGTATGTCTCTTGAAAAAATTGCTGAAATGAGCCGTATCCGCGAATCCAAGTTCAGAAGCCATCTCCTTGATTGGCTGAGCAGTAAAGATCAACAGCCGCTGCGCCTCCAATAACAGCCGTTCCCGGATCGTCGCCTGGGGAGTCCGCTGGCCATATAGCAGGAACAGATTGGCCAGTGTCTTTGGTGACTTGTTCAATTGCCCGGCATAGAAAGATACGTCATGGTGTTCCCGGTAGTGCTGCTCGACCAGGAGATTGAAGTGTCGGATCGTATCCAGCTTATCATCGGACATTCCCGGAGCAGAGGCATACTGTCGTCGGGCGATTCGCGTGAGAATGATGATCAGTCTCTTCAGCAACACCTGGAGCATTTCCCGCTGAATGTCATCGGTATTCCTGAACTCTTCGACAAAAACCTCCAGCAGATTGGCGATCCTTTCCTGCTCCGTGTCATCAGGCCTGACAAACATCGACCCCGAGAACCCGTAGAACAGGAGACCCACACAGCTGATCTCCCGGTCATTATCCACGATACAATAAAAATTCCGGTTGAACTGCCAGGCCACTATCTGCGACGGGGATTCAAACCGGAAAGACTGTGCCGCGACGAGTGGTATCCAACTTTGAGTAGGAAATACATATGGCACCTCGTCTATTATGATCGTCTGCGCCTCTCCCCTGTTCCAGGCCAGCGTCAGCAACCTATGCCTGTCCTTACCGAAATAATAGCGGTCAAACCCGGTTTCGCTGACCACCAGCCGCAACTCCCCCTTAATAAGGGGATCTTTATATTCTAATTTCATAGACAGAGTATGTTCGCGGAATAATGTTCAAGACATCGGGAACAATCCACAACGCCACCAAAAATTATACCCGGAATTTTGCATCATTCGTCGCAGACCGCCGGTCACCGGCAGAATGCGGCCTCACACAAAACATCAGATATATGGATACGACAAACAATGAAACATCACTTGCAGCCCAACTCAACGCAGCCAAAGAAAAATTCCGGTCCACCGCCCCGCAGGAACTGGTACAGCATTTCTCCCGCTTCGTGGACGAGCTCGAACAGGATAATATTACCGAGAGGGCACTGGCCGTCGGAGAAAAGGCTCCCGGATTCGTATTGCCTAATGCCCTCGGAAAATCGGTCACACTTGGCGAACTGATCCGGACCGGCCCGGTCATCCTCACCTGGTACCGGGGCGGCTGGTGCCCCTATTGTAACCTTCAGTTGAATTACCTCCAACAATTCCTGCCAGCCTTTGAAAAAGAAGGTGCGCGACTGGTCGCCATCACACCGGAGACACCCGACAGCTCCCTTTCCACACAGGAACGACACGACCTCCGGTTTGAAGTGCTCACCGATCCCGGGAATAACATTGCCGGAATGTATGGCGGAGTCCATCGCCTGCCGGCGGATGTCAAAAAATTCTATGCCGAACGCAACGTCTTCGATCACTATGACGGAGAACCCGACGAATTTCCCGTCCCGGCCACCTATATCATCGACAAGGAGGGCATCATTCGCTTTCGCTTCGTGGATCCTGATTACCGCAAACGCGCCGAGCCCGCCGATCTTCTGGCCGCTCTTCAGCAGATTAACCGATAAAAAAAAGGCTGTCTCATAAAACAAATGAGGCGGCCTTTTATTTCCCCTCCATATCCTCATCATACCCGGATAGGTTACTCAGCCTCCCCGATGTGTTTTCCAACAATATTTGCTCAAACGTTGCGGACCCCCCGGCAGTCTTCCGGCAGGCAATTACTGAATCCAAGGACAATGCCAGCAACGTCTCTTCCACTGACATTACCCCTTCGGCCGAATCCTTCCTCCCCGTAAAAGGCAGCGTATCCGGTTCCCGCGCACACCGCGCATTCAGATTGATCCTGCCGAGCTGCGGGCTCAGCTGATCCACGAGCCTGCCGACGACAGCCGGATCCTTTCCAAAGATGCTCGCCTGCTGGCCGTAGGAGGAATCCGTTATTGCCCCTACGACATCCCGGAGGTCATCGAAAGGCACAACAGGAATGACGGGCCCTCTCTGGTCTTCGTAAAAGATCCGCATACTCTTGTCAACCGGGTAAAGTAGTATCGGCTTCATCAGCGACAGGAATACATATGGCTGCCCGCTCTCTCCTCCCGCAAGGCGCGCTCCTTTACACGTCGCATCCCCGATCAGCTCCTGCAGCCGCGCCGGCCCTTCCAGCTGCATCATGGGCGTAATGGTCACACCCTCCTCCCAGGGCATCCCGGTCTTCACCTGCTTCATTGCCTCCTCCATCCTGTTGACGAACTCATCGGCCACGGACCTGTGTACAAAAAAAAGCTTCAGCGAAGTAGACCACTGTCCATTGAATTCTAGCGCACCCTGCAACGATTCCCTTACCGCCAGCTCCATGTCTGCGTCAGGAAGGACTATCGCCGCATTCTTGGCATCCATCGCCAGCAACGTGCGAAACCGCCGGGGCTTTGGATGCCATTTCCCGATCGCATCGGCCATACCACCTGCCCCAATCAACGCAGCCGCATCGATGCCTCCCTTTCCCATCAGCGAAGACAGGACCTCTTCGTCCCGTCCGTACACGACATTTATTACGCCTGCCGGAAAAGCTGCTGCAAATCCATCCAGCAGGGACCCAAAAGCCAGGACACCCCGGCGCGGAGGTCGGACCAGGACAGTATTGCCCATCAGCACCGCGGGTATCAGGGTGGTAATGGTTCCATATAAAGGCGCGTCCGCAGCCCCTGCACACAATACCACACCAAGGGGTATACGCTTGAGTTGCGCAATCCAGTTTTCAGCTGTCGTCAGCTTCAATCCCCGGTTGTTCAGACGCCTCGCCGCATCCACGGTCGCATGAATATAGGCTGTTGCACGATAGAATTCTTCACGTGCATCCATTACCGGCTTGCCTGTCTCCAGGATGATCAGCTGTATCATCTCCTCCCTGCAGTTGTCCATCATTGCGGCAAACTGCTCAACTTGCGATGCACGCTCCCGGATACTCAGAGCAGGCCATTCGCCAATGCCGCAGCCATACGCCGCCCGGGCCGTCTGCATTGCTTCCGATGCCTCTTTCTCCCCCGTCAATGGATATCGGCCCAGTGCCAGCTGCTGCAGTCCCTGCTTTGCACGGATATAGACCGGAGAATACACCACCTGCATCGGCCCCTTCCAGGACTGAAGCTTACCATTGATAAGTATCTTGTCCCGGTAGACCGACGGCCCGGCATTCCACTCCGGCGGCAATGTCGCGCCATCCGGAAATAACCCTTCTATCGGATGTATGATATCTGGCATAGTCTTTAAAATTTTCAATGCCAAAGTTCATACAAAACAAAGCGTGGGAAAATCAACCAGATGAGGAAATATGGTTAAACTAGTTTAACTTCTTTCTTACCCTTTTATTACGGATCTGGCTCAGGAACTGGGTCGTCATCCCGAGATAGGAAGCAACCGCATACTGCGGAAGACGCTGCACGACATCCGGGTAGGTTTCTATGAAGGAATTATAACGCTCTTCGGCCGTCATGGTCAGCGACGAAATGATCCTTCGCTGGTGAAAAGCCGCGGTACGTTCGGCCCCGATCCGGAAGAAGGTCTCGATACCATGATGAGCGGCCTTCAGACGCTGCTCCGTTTCATGATCGATCTGAAGCACCGAACTGTCCTCCAGCGCAACCACGAACATCGTAGCCGGACGCTGGTAGACATAACTGTTGATATCCGAGATCCACCAGTCATCGACCGCGAACTGGATAGTATGATCTATTCCCTCCTTATCGATCACATAGCTTCGGAAAGCGCCATGTATCACATAGGTTCGGTACATCGCCCTGAAATCCGGCTGGATGATGAACTGCTTTTTTTTGATCACCTTTTCCCGGAAAGCCTGAACGAAAATTTCGAGTATCCCTTCTTCCAGTGATATTCTTTTCCGAACATGCTCCCTGAATTGTTCGAATTCATCCATGACTATCTGTTTACCGTGCACCGGCATATTGCGGGTCGGCAAATGTACACACTATTCTCTTCTTCAGGAAGCGCCGGCACCCGGCAATTGTACAAGGCGAATGAAATTCCGGCCGCTAAGCCGCTGCTCCGCCTCCCGCTTCAGTGCATCGGGCGTCAGCCCGTCCAGCCATACATCCTCCTGCGGGGCTACCAGGGGTTCGCCCCTCTCATACTTGCCCGCCAGGTAGCTTAGCCAGAACGGATTTGTTCGCATCGCTTCCCTGGATAATACCTTTTGTTCCGTCACGAACTTCTCAACTTCCCTCGGACTGGGCCCTTCTTTTTGAAGCATTGCCACCTCGTCACGGGTATCGGCGATCAACCTCTCTACATTTCCCGGGGCGCAGGTAAACACGACCGTAAAACCGTAACGCGGGGCTGGCTTCCCGGTCACGCCCAGGTCGACCGAAGGACTGTATACACCACCGTCCTGCTCCCGTAACCGGTTGATCAATCGCAGTCCCAAAATGAACTTCAGCGCCTGTAGTCTCACCGCGCCCGCATCGTCGCCCTCCCAGTCGCCGCTGAAGACCAGCCGCACGCTGGCCTTGTCCGCCGGACCGCCATACACCGTCTTGCGGATGACGCCTCCCGGTATCGCGATGCCCAGGTCCCGCGCCTCCTCTTTCCGGCCTGCCGGAGGCAGCGAACCAAGATACCGCTCCAGCATCGGCCGGATAACAGCCGTATCGAAACTACCAGTGACAACAAAGGTGAAATTCGAAGCACCGGAGAATCGTTCCTTATATATCTCGTAGGCCCGGCCTGCATCGATCCGCCGCAGATCCGCGCTGCCGGGAGTCATTCGACGAATGCTATAGCCGCTGAGGACACCGGCGACCGTATCCCGCCAGCGCCGCTCCGGAGAGCCGGCCGATACGTCGGCCGCGGCAAGCGCCCTGTCGATCCCGCTCCGGAAGAGTGCCGTATCCTTCCGCGGCTGTGTGATATAGAGATACAACAACTGTAAGGTCGTCTCCAGGCTGCCCCTGTCCGACCTTCCCCCGATACCTTGTATCCGCTCGGAAATAAAAGGAGCGACGGCCAGCCGCTTTCCCGCAATCATCTTTTGCAGCTGGCGGGATGTAAACCGTCCGGCACCGGACGCATCAACAAGTCCCGCCGCATTGGCGGCGGAGAAATAATCTTTATCGGAGTATAGCGAAGTCCCCCCTGGACTAAAGCCTTCGAAAAGGATCTCATCACTACTGAAATCTGTCGGCTTCAGTACGATCCTCACCCCATTGCTTAATCGCAGCTCCTCCACTCCAATCGCTGCGATGTTCTTCGAAAACACCGTCTTCCCGCCGGCTGGGAGGACAGGTAGCAATACACCGCTATCCGGCAGCTGTGCCGCAATGTCACTCTTCTTCAGCTCCGCAGCAGCCAGCCAGCCACGGACCTCCGCCTCTCCCGGGAGACTGTCCCTCAGCCGTTGCGGCGCCGATAAGAATATGACCTTGCTGCTGTCCGTTATCCACTCCCTTGCCACACGATCCACGTCCTCCACTCCCATGCTGCCCATCAACCGCTGAGCCAGCACATATTCCTCCTCTATGCCTGGCGCGGCGGCCCCTTCTATAAAGCTCCGGGTGTATTCCTGTGCATAGCCCCCCGAATTTTGTACCCGCCGTTCGTCGTAGGCCGCCCTGATCCGCGCGAGATACTGCTGCCGGGCGGATACCAGCTCGTCAGATCTAAAACCCCGCTGCCCTACACCAGATACGATCTGCCACATCGCGGCTACCCCTTTCTCCAAACCGGCAGGCCCGATATTTACCGATGCGGTAAACACGTCGAGCCCCCCCGTATAAGGCCCGATGCCGGCGCCAGCGCTCAGATACAGCGAAGTGTTGGTCTCAGCGGCTTCCCGTATCCTCTCACTGATCATAAGATTGAACAGGCTCCTGGTAAGATACCCCTTGTAATCGTCAACGGTCTTCAGCGGCAAACGGCCATGCTCCACCGCAATGCGAACACCCATTCCCGTCAGTCCATCGTCAGTGAATACACCCCATCGCTGGCCCACCTCGGGCTTCGCGATATATTCCGGCCGAAGCCTTTCAGGAGAAGGATTGCTCATATCGGAGAAGAGACTGACGACCTTCTTCCGAACCTGCGACACGTCGACATCTCCAACGACAATCAGCGCCTGCAGATCCGGGCGATACCAGTCATGGAAATACGAACGCAGCGTTCCCGGCAGGAACTGTGTAATAATCTCTTCTTTTCCTATGGCGGGACGATAGACGTACAACGAACTGTCCAGCATCAGCCTTAGATAAGCCTCTTCCATACGCTGCTTTGTCCCGCTACGGAGCCGCTTCTCCTCGAGGACAACCCCTCTCTCCTTTTCGATCTCCATTGAATCAAGTAAAGCACGACCGGCCCAATCCCGCATGACAAGCAAACCCGTATCCAGTGTCCCCGGTCTTAGTAAGGGCAGCGGCAGCTTGTATACGGTAGAGTTGTACTCGGTATACGCATTCAGGTCCGCGCCAAAGCGTACGCCCGCCATCCCGAGAATATCCACCAGTCCCGCTCCCGGAAAATGCGTGGTCCCATTGAAGTTCATGTGCTCCATAAAATGCGCAAGCCCCTGCTGGTCGCTATTTTCCATAAGCGACCCCACCCGGCATGCCAGGTATAATATAACTTTGCCAGCCGGTACATTATTCTTACGGATGTAGTAAGTAAAACCATTCGGTAGCCTCCCAGTTGTCACCGCAGTGTCCGCCGGAAGATTTTGCGTCGCCGCAAACACGGGAAGCACCAGTAAAAAAACAAGTCGCCTGATCAACATTTTCATATCTCGTATTGAATGATCGAAGAATATCAGTTTCCCTGTAAGGTATACAGCATCGTTGCAGCATTCGCCGCGACCGGAACAGCCCCCGCATCTGCAATCGTCAGCGGCAGCAGGTACTTCGACGGCCCCTTGAATTTGGAAGGACTCAGGCTCACCACCGCGACCACCATTCCGGTATCCGCCGGTATCATTGGTGTAAGTCCGACAGTATAGCAGCTGTCCGGCAACAGTATATACGCCGTCTTGTAATAGGCATTATAGGACAGCAGCTGTGCAGTATCCACCTTCAGCGTAACGCGTGTATCCGTCTTTTGCGTCATTCCTGAAAGCTGGATCCGCAGCCGCAGCATCATAGTACCCGCAACGCTATCCGTCAGTGTGCTGAAGGGATTAAAAAATGTACTCGTACTCTTCAGCGGCCAGTTTGAATTGGCGAACAGCACGATGGGATTGGGGACACCCTTCAGCGGGTTCCTTTCATTGCTTTTGAAACACGAGCCGGCCAGCAGCGCAGCCATACATATAACGAGGAGACTTCTTTTATTCATGATCGGGATTTGAGAATTAATAATTACGGCATCCACCATATCCTGCTGGAGAACATGCTTACATCGCCCTGGGCGGCGATGTCCGCCGGATCCTGTGTATACTCCAGCAACGGCCATAGCAGGCGTATCGGCACAGCAGGCTGTATCACCCCGGGATCATGCGATACGGGCACGTCGGGATATCGCCCGTTGCGGCGATAATCTGTCCAGCTTTCCAGCGGCTCGATACCCGTAAAGGCAATATATTTTTGATACATCAGCAGCTTGTATTTGTCGGTCGCAGCCTCCCAGTCGACATTCACATTCCCCGCCTGGCTGTTATACCATTTCTGAAAAACGGAGTCGCTAAGGGCCGGACTGGCAGAATTAGCACCGGCATTCAGCCACCGGAAGCTTTCTCTGACCGCGTTGAGATACGCGGTCTTTGCATCTCCTGTCAGCCAGTTCCGCTGAATCGCCTCCGCCTGCAGGAACAGGCTCTCGACGCTGGTCATTACCCAGTCCGCCATATCGTAACCTTTGATGATGCCTTTGGTTGCCGTAGTCTTTGCTATCTGTGAATTGTCCTTCGCACCGCCTGGCGCAGAGACATAGCTCGGTCCCTGGTAGAGATATACGCTTCCATCCACCGGCAATCCATATTCATTCCCCCTGTAAGCAGACGGCGGCAACTGGCTAAAAGGCTCTTTCGCACCCGCCGGCAGTGCGAAATCCGCAGGCGAGAAGAATAGCCCCAGCCGCGGATCTGCGCTGGCCTTTAGCTGGTCCGTTATAAAGACATTCGCGTCCGCGCCCGCCTGCAGCGTTACACCCAGCACCGCGTATGCCGCCCCCAGCGATCCGGTAAGATGAAAATAACGGCTATAATAAGAGACATAGTGGTTGACGCCCTTACCCAGTGTGTAGCCTGGATTCACCGCCGCGTCCTCACCCGAGTTGAGGAAGCCCGATCCATCCGTCATGATCTTCTGCATCTCCGCCGCTATATACGCCGCCCGGTCGCCGCGGTTTGCCTGGTGTACCAGCAGCCGCAGCTTCAGGGTATTGATAAATCTTCTCCACTTTCCCGCATCGCCGTGAAAGATGATATCGGCGATGGACAGCTGGGGATTATTCGAAGCAACCGCCTTGCTGATCAGGTTCGCCGCCGTATCCAGCTGCCGAACCAGGTCTTCATAAATATATTGCCCGCTATCAAATTTCGGCTGCCGGATATTGACATTGTAAGCCTGGCTGTAAGGCATGTTGTTCACCAGGTCCACATACCTTCCCCATTGGTGGGCCTTCAGCACTTTCGCAATACCCTCATAGAAGGTCATCCCCTCTTCACGCGCTTTTTCCTCGAGCTTGAAGATTTCTATCGGGGGCTTGGGCGCGACATCGATATCGTTCAGGTGCACCAGGTTGTACCGCTGCTCATCCGTGGCAAGCGGCGTCTGCGACCACGACCAGTAACCCATCCACTGCTGCAGCACCTGCACGCCCCTCACCGTCTCGCATTGTTCTTCCGTCCATGCCACGAGATTCGCAGGCTGTGCCGTGCTATCGGATATCTGAAGAGGATTGTAGTTGACATCCACATATTTCCTGCATCCCGGTAGCAAAAGCATTCCCGTTACTATTAATCCCGCGAACAGTCCGTTCAATAGTTTTATAAAATATCTGTGCATTGGTATAAAATTGAGTGTTAAAAACTGGCGCCGATCGTAAACCCCGCCTGCGCCTGGCCCGGCAGCGTCCCGGCCTGTGAGCTCGCCCCGGTCAGATTGTTGGGTTCTGCCTGGGCGCTCTTATACCCGGGCCCCGCGATAAGACCGGGGTCTCCATACCGGTTGTCCTTCGCATAAAAAGAGAACAGATCCCGACCCCATATGCTTACACTCAGGGATCGGATACTCCTGCTCTTCAGCGGAAGATCATATAAAAGGGTGAACTCCCGGACCTTGACACTACTTGCATTGTAGTAACCCATGATCGTGGCCTGCGAAACGACAGAATACAAGGCCTGCGGCGTCCCCGTCGTCACGACATTCGTATTGGGCTGGTAGTGGCCCGAGCCGTCCGCGTAAACCGAATTGGGCCATACAAATGGGCTTCGGTGGTTATACGTCGTAAGTGACGAATAGCCGTTCTGAATATAGGTCGGTACCTGGTAATAGTGCTGGTAACCGCCGCTGTAATCCAGCAGCAGGGCCGCAGACAAATGTTTCCACACAAATCCGAGATTGGTTGAGGCCGTATACAACGGTGAGGTCCGCCCGATAATAGCAATCTTCGTCTGGTCCACCGAAGGCAGGCCCGAAACCCTGTCCACGATGACATGTCCCTGCGGGTCCCTCGTGAAGTCCGTCAGGCCATATTGAAAGGCCGATCCGCCTACCTTTCCGTAAAGATTGCTCGATCGGTTGTCCTGCGCGGCAAACACCCCGTTATATGCCGGAGACAGTTGAAGTATCTTGTTGTTATTCGTGGCAAAGTTTACGTCCAGCGTGATAAAACAGTCTTTGGAGAACGCTATCAGCGGGTTCAACCGAAGGCTTACTTCCAGACCGTGGTTCTGAAGCTTCCCGATGTTGTCGATAGTGGGCGCTCCGCTCAGCCAGGGATTGATCACATCCAGAATAACAGAAGTATTCACCTGGTAGTAATACGCAATATCCAACAGGACCCGGTCCCTGAACAGCCCGAAATTACCGCCATACTCCTGGCTGAAGATCTTCTCCGGCACAAGATTGGGATTGGGAATGCCCGGCGCCGTCTGGTAGCTGATCACCCCGCTGGGATACGGATAGCCCAGCGACAAATTATAAAGCTGGCTCGACTGATAGGGCTCGATGTCCATGTTTGCCGAACTCGCAAATGACGCCCGGATCCTGCCCGTCGACAGCCATGTCGCTGCCTTCAGCGCGGGTACCGCCTCTTTGATGATCACCGAAGTATTGGCACCGAAATAATAATCCTTCCCCCTCGCCGCCGGCGCCAGCTTGCTGTCCCACTCGTCCCTCGCTGTAAGCTCGACGAAGTATTTATCCTTCCATCCGACATTGCCATTGGCAAAGGCTGACACCGTACGCGCCAGATAACCCACCTGCTTCGTGGTAGGAGGCGCAAGGCTGTAGACCAGGTTATAGACTGGCACCGCCAGCTGCGCCTGCGATGAAAGAATATAATCATAATTCTGCCTGATCGAATTGCCAAGATTGGTACGGAAGGTGAAGTCTCCGGTCCTGTTCAGCGTCGAGACCAGCAGGTCGTTATTCAGCGACGACGTACTGTGTGTATACTCCGTGACAGCCGGCAGGATATCCGACACCTTGTTCGGATTGACTCGGGCATATGCCGAAAAATAAACCGGCTTCAATATCCCTTCCTGCACTTCGCCGCTGTAGTTGACACCAGGGCGCTCGGTGACCGTCAGCCATGGAATCGGCTTCCAGATCATCGATATATTGCCCGTCAGCGCATTGGTGCCCGTATTCACGCGATCATTGGCCAGCTGCTGATAAGGACTGATCTGATCGAAATAATTATCGGGCACCGACCAATGGTCGCTTGTATAGTTCCTGTATTTGGTTAGATCGATAAAAGTAGGAGTAGATATGACCTCGGTGGTCAGGTCCGTCCCCTGGCTGGCATTCGTCCGGGAAAAACTCACATTCATCTGCACCGAAAGCTTTCCCATCTTTCGTCCTACGTTCAGAATCGCAGTAGCCTGATCCTGGTGATCGAGGGGCAGGACGCCATGCTGGAGCAGATTTCCCAGCCCAAGATAGAAATTGGAATTGTCATCCCCCGAAGAGATCGAGACATTGTCCCGGTTGGCCAGCGCCGTATTGAAAAAGCCATGATTGGCCTTCGAGTCCAGGTATTTCAGCATCTGGTATTGCCCGTTCTGATCAGGATAGCCGATCTTCACCATCTGCCCGTTGTAGGCCGGTCCCCACGACGCCGGAGACCCTATCGTAGGCAAAAGACCTGAATTGCTTCCATCCCCTGATCCGAATTCCCGCTGCTGGCTTTTGTCATAACGGAAATCCGTACGCGAAAAAGAGGTATTATCCCTGAAGCTGACATTGGTCCTGCCTTTTCCCTTCTTCGTATTGATAATGATTACCCCGTTCGAGCCTTCGGGACCATATAGCGCCGCACCATTCGCGCCCTTTATCACCACCACATTCTCTACATCCGCCGGGTTGAGATTATTGATAAAATTCATCACTAAGACAGCCGCCGCCTGGTCGGACCCGAACGACAACGGTGAGCCATTAAAAATGAACAGCGGCTGATTGTTCGCATTCTGCCCAAACGAGCGGATGCCTCGCAAAAGTATTTTCATCTGTGGCGTCATGTCCGATCCCTGCGCAGTGATCGAAAGCCCCGCCACCTTGCCCTGCAGCCCATCGAGAATATTACCGTTGGAAGCGCGCGTCAGCTCTTCCCCCTTAACCTCCGCCACAGAATAACCCAATTCTTTCTTCTTTCTTTCGAGGCCATACCCCGTCGTGATCGTGACATCCTGAAGCGAAGAAGGCAGCCTCTTCAAAGCAAGTTTTCCCAGCGCGACCGTTCCGCCAGCAGACAGTACGACATTCCGGTGTATTGTCTCGTGGCCGATAAAGCTGATTTCAACACTATAGTTTCCCGGTGCAACACCCGGAAATCCGAAAGACCCATCCTCTTTCGAAAAGGTACTCCGGGTTCCCGGCTTAAGCCGTATCGTAGCGCCCGATAAACCCATGCCCACCGAATCCGTCACCGAACCCGTGATCTTTCCCCGCGCCGCCGTATCCGGCACAGCCTGTGGAGCAACTTTCAAATTCTGCACCCTTCTCGTTACAAATATTGTTTTCTGTACTACATGATAAGTAAATGGACCATCCGCAAACAATCTATCGAGAAAGAAGAACAATTGCTCATTGCTTGCGCTTGTCGTCACAGGCTTTGCCCCTGCGACCATCGCGGAATTGAAAAGTACCGAATAACCCGTTTGCTGCTGGATCTCGCGTAACAATGATTTGAGGGGAACATCCTTCACGGATATCGTTACCTTTTGCGAGAGCCCTTTACCGGTCGCCTGCACAAGGACTAATGTCAGCAGCAGCGTCAGTAATTTGGGCCGAATAAATTTTCCCGGACCTTTGGCCTTAACCATGACTGTCCCCGCATCACCGGCCTCTGAGCCCGGTGACAGCAATAAATTTTGCATCATTTGCAGTGTTTTGGATTTTTAAATACGCAGTTTTTATATCTCAGCTACTGATCAGTCATATCTAAGGCAGGACCACGATCCGCTTCCCTTCCGTGCGATAGTGCAATCCCATCCGGCCAAGGCCGGTCAGGACATCCGCGAGTCCAAGGCTCATCTGCATTTGCCCATCCACCCGCAAGTCCGGGACATCAGATTCATATCCGACAGACACTCCATACCACCTCGAGATCTGCCGCATCACTTCCCCTACTCCCGCATCTTCAAAACGGAACAAACCTTTTCTCCAGGCCATCACTACAGATGTATCACAGGTATTCACCACCGGCCGTATTCCCGGCCGGGTCCGTGCCTGCTGGCCCGGACGCAACAGCGTACCACCTGTCTTCACGCTGCCCTCAAGCAGGGTCGTTCTTACATCCACCTCATCAGCATAGGCATTGACGTTAAAGGCAGTCCCCAACACAGTCACCGGCAGACCCCCCTCCACTGTCAGCACAAAAGGCCTCGCCTTGTCTTTCTCCACTTCGAAATAGGCCTCCCCGGATAAGCTTACGGCCCGGATGCTGTCACCAAACGTAACAGGATAATGGACGCTGCTTGACGCATTCAGCCACACTCTTGTCCCATCCGGCAGCATCAGCCTGTACTGTCCGCCCGGCGGCGTGGTCAGGATATTGTATTCCATCCGTGTATCAGCGGTCACCTTACTATAGATCAGTCCGCCATTGCGGTTGCTTACGCTCGTACCCCCCAACTGCGCCAGCTTTCCATTCTTCGCGCTGTCAAGCGCGATCCGCCTTCCATCCCCAAGGGTCAGGGTGACCCCATTCCGGCGCTGAACAGTGATCCTGCCCGAATCGAGAGGCTTTAAAGCCACCGGGTAAGAAGACTTCTTCGAATAAAAAAAGAACCAAACGGATACAACAGCTACTATCACGACAGCCGCAGCCGTCATACCATACAGCACACGCACTTTCCTGTTCCGGTTCAGCCCCAGTACGCCAAGCACCGCCTCCGCGGCCTCCCCTGCGTCATATTTTGTATTCTGTTTTGCAAGTTCGGCCATCAGCATCTGGCGATCGGTAACATTCCGGAACAAACCGGCTCTTTCCGGGTCACCCCCTATCCACTCGTCCAGTTCTGCTCGCTCCACTCCGGACAGATCTTCTCCCGCCGAAATGCGAAAAAGCAATCGGCCGATATAAAGGGAATGTTCCAGTCTTTCCTGGTTAAGATCCATCGGAATATTGATTGTTTGTATATATAAGACTCCGCCCAACGTCTTTTGTCCCGGCGATGGGTTATCTTTTTTTAAAATTTGGGGATTCGGCTTATTTGAGCAGCAGAACAACCGCCAGAAAAAAGGAATAGTCGGAATTGCGAAACCGCTCTCTCAGGAAAACCAAGGCATTGTACCGCTGGTTTCGGACGGTCTTATTAGAAATGCGCATCCGCTGAGCGATCTCGTCGATGGTAAACCCTTCAATGTAGCTTAACCGGAACACCTCCCGCATCTTCTCAGGCATTTCCTGCACGACCCTGTTAACCTGGGCAAGATGCTCCAGCCGCACGATCTCATCATAAACTGTATCATCGTCACTCTCCGTCAGGGCCACGCCTCTTCCTATCTTCTTTACCTCCCTGTCCCGGCCTCGCAGCAGCGAAAGGCATCCGTTTCTCGTAACAGTAAACAGAAAAGCCTCGAAGCCCTGTATCGTCTCAAAGGAAGACTCGTATTGCCATAGCCGGATAAAGGTCTCCTGTACCACATCCTTGGCTAATGAACCATCGGGCAGATATCTTTCGGCAAAGACGCAAAGCGTGGAAAAATATACACCGATCACTTCCCGGAGCGCCTCCGGGTCCTTGTTCACAATGCGCCTCAAAAGGGCGTCATCAACCGGGTTCATGTTCATCGGCGGTTTTACGGCAGTTAATTTTGCAATATAGGGTATTGATCTGTCCAATCGCACCTCACATAAATTATGTGACATTTGTCACATTTTCAGCCTAAAAAAGTTAATCTGGTTTCACAGGATTTCTTCATCTGGTTTATCGTGATCCGATTTCATGTTCGCGAGATTTGCGTCCGAAAAAAACTTCTATGCAACAAGCACAACAGATCGTTGACCAACTCATATCTCAATGGGAAACCACATTCATACAGGCCACCAAACAATTTGATCAGCTCGCATCTTTTGCCTGGGACCAACCCGTCACGCCAGGCCGCAACAAGGTTAACTATCTGGTGGGTCACCTGGTCACGGCCGCCGATAAGGTCATCGAAGCAATGGAACTGGGCCCGCGACTCTATCCTGAACTTGACATCATGTTTTTCGAAGCCCAGTCGGACAGTGCCGTCTACCCGCCGTATGACGAGCTTCGGGAAAAATGGATACGCGTGAATGAATACCTGCTCGAAAAATGGAAAGGAATGGCCGCCGGCGATTGGCTCACCCGTCATCATTATATAAGTGACGCCGACTTCAGACATCAGCCGCATCGCAACAAGCTGGCGATCTTCATCACCCGCTTTGCACACCTTTGTGTACATATGGGTCAGTTGAGGCTGATCAAACAACCGGTCGATTAGCCGGTCCGAATTGAAAAAATTAAACTGGTTTCACCGTTTTTTGTCAACTGGTTGATTTTTCTCCCGCCGTTTTAGGATCAACTTTGTGCAGTAAAAAACAATAACTATGTCACTAAAAGAAAATACAGCACCGTCTACCATCGTCTTTATTTTCGGCGGCAGCGGTGACCTCAATCAAAGAAAACTTACCCCGGCATTCTACAATCTATACCTCGACGAGTGGATGCCGAAGCAGTTCGCCATCTATGGCATGGGCCGTACCGCGTATACCGACGAGCAATACAGGGCGCACCTCACTGACGGCTACCATTTTTTTTCACGCAGAAAAACACTCGCGGCCTGGCAGGAATTCTCGGACCACCTGCACTACCTGCGCATCGACGCCGGAGACGCCGCCTCCTATTCTGAAATAGCGGACGTGATAGCCAGGCACAAAAAGGAGTGGGGCGCTGACACACACGTGCTCTTCTACCTGTCCGTCGCCCCGCAGCTGGTACCGGAAATAGCAGCCCGCCTCGCCGCCGTTCTCGATCCGGCAGACAGCCGCAATATCCGTCTCGTACTTGAAAAACCCTTTGGACATGAGCTCCAAAGCGCCGAACGCCTCAACCATCAGTTGGCAGCGCTCTTCCAGGAAGAACAGCTCTACCGCATCGATCACTACCTCGGAAAACAGGCCGTTCAAAACATCCTTGCCCTGCGATTCGCCAACGCTTTCCTCGAACCGGCCTGGAACAACCGTTACATCGATCACGTTCAGATCACAGCAGCCGAGACGGTTGGCGTAGAAGACCGCGGCGGTTATTATGACGGCTCAGGAGCTCTCCGCGATATGATACAGAACCACATCCTGCAGGTGCTTTGCCTTGTTGCCATGGAGCCACCCGCATCCGCCGACCCCAATGAGATCCGGGATAAAAAAGTGGACGTCCTCAATTCCATCCGCAGGATCCTGCCCGAAGAAGTGCACGAGTATGCCGTTCGCGGTCAGTACACAGAAACCGCCCGGATCAAGGGCTACCGGCAGGAGAAGAACGTCGACCCCCAGTCGGCTACAGAAACCTTCGCCGCCGTCAAGTTCTATGTCGACAATGCCCGGTGGCAGGGAGTTCCCTTCTATGTCCGGACAGGCAAACACCTCCGTGAAAAGTCGACCAGCATCACAATACGGTTCAGGACACCCGCCCGGGGAATATTTCCTGGCCCTACACCCAACCGGCTTACCATCAACATCCAGCCCGGCATCAGCATCCGGCTGTCTATGCAAACAAAACATCCCGGGCAGTCCATGCAGCTCGCCGGCTCGTCAATGCTGCTGGATTACAACGAAACATTCGCTCAGCATGGGGCCGGCGAACCCGAGGCCTACGAGTCCCTGTTGCTGGACGTCATGAACGGCAATGCCACGCAATTCATGCGGGCAGATCAGGTCGAAGCGGCATGGAAGGTCGTCATGCCCATCATCGAAGCACGGTCAGGACATAACCCCGCCGACTTCCCCAACTATATTCCTTTTAGCACAGGCCCACACGCCGCTGAGACATTGCTTAGCCAGGCCGGTCATCAATGGGCGCCTCTTGCAAAAGTTGGCTGACAAAGTTCAAATAATAAAACAATAATTAACTATCAACAATGTCACAGAAATTAAAAAACAAAGTAGCAGTAATTACAGGCGGCAACAGCGGCATCGGACTTGGAACAGCAAAACTGTTCGCACAGGAAGGCGCAAAAGTCGTCATCACAGGCCGTACCCAGTCCACCATCGATAGCGCCGTGAAAGAGATCGGCAACGGTGCGTTCGGCGTCGTCAGCAACGTCGGTGAAGTAAGCAGCTTCCAGCCCCTTTACGAAAAGGTCGTCAGCACCTTCGGAAAGATCGACATCCTCATCGTCAATGCCGGCATCATGGTAATGGCTCCGATGGAACACATCACCGAAGAAATGTTCGACAGCATCGTCGATGTCAACTACAAAGGCGTATTTTTCAGCGTACAGAAGGCACTCCCCTACCTCAATGACGGTGCTACTATCGCCATTACCTCTTCGACCGTAGCACACAAGGGTATCGCCGGAGGTACGGTATACATCTCTACCAAGGCAGCCGAACGCTCGCTGGTCCGTGTCTTTGCTGCCGAGCTCGGTGCAAGGAAAATCCGTGTCAACGCCCTCTCCCCCGGCTCCATCGAAACACCCATCTTCACAAAAGCCGGCTTCTCAAAAGAACAGTCCGACGCCATGGGCGAATTCTTTGCAAATTCAGTAGCGCTGAAGAGAGGCGGTACAGTGGAAGAAATGGCAAAAGGCTTCCTGTTCCTTGCTTCCGACGACTCATCTTACATGACCGGCGGCGAGCTCCTTCTGGACGGTGGTTTCAGTGATCTCTAGTATAATAAATCTGGCACATAGGCTTTATTATGAAAGGCAATGTTTGAATGAATAAGGGGCCGTGGCTACGGCCCCTTATTACATAAAATTTTATTTCTTCCTTTCTACGTAAATCCACTGAAATAATATCGCCCCTTCGTATATGCGCGACATTTCGTCTTCCCGAACACGAGAAGTTTTCTAATATACTAATTACCAGCGTAGTTCGGTTGCTGGCACAAAACTGGCAATCCCGCACCTCAGGTTCATAGCCGCGCAAATCGCCGACACCCTGATCCGGAAACGGTCCGATCATGCCAACATAACCGGTTGGCGGCATCCCGAACTCCCCAAAACAATTAATTGTATGAACAGATCAGCATTTTTTTGGCTTCCTGTGGTTGTACTAGCCGCGTCATGCGGACAACAGCCTGATCAGGCGCCCCCGCCTCCGCCTTCCGTACCTGTAAAGACGGTCGAAGCCGGAGAGCAAACAGCTTATAAAATATATCCTGCCGCCATCGAAGGCGTTGCCAATGTCGAGATCCACTCACAGATCACCGGCATTCTCGAACACATATTCGTAGATGAAGGCGCATTTGTAAAAAAAGGACAGCCAATCTTCCGGATCGACCAGCGACCATTCGTTGCCGAGCTGAATAAGGTAAAGGCCAGCGAGCAGTCCGCCGAAGCCGCTGCTGCAAATGCCCGCCTGGAGGTGGAGAAAATAACCCCGCTGGTGGACAATCATGTTGTCGCCGAGAATCAGCTGAGGACGGCAAAATCTAATCTCGAACAGGCGGTAGCCGGCATCGAACAGGCCAAAGCCAGTGTCGCAGCCGCGGAGATCGATCTTGGATACACGGTGATCACGGCGCCGGCCAGCGGCTATATCAGCCGCCTGAATAAAAAACCCGGCAGCATTATATCCCCCGCCGATCCTCAACCACTGACCTCCCTGTCCGACATCCGCCAGGTCAGGGTATATTTTTCTCTTGCAGAGGGCGACTTTATCGCTTTCAAAAATAATTACCCAGGGGCGACACTGGATGAAAAACTAAAACATCTGCCACCCGTAGCCCTGTTGCTTCCGGACGACAGCCTCTACGCCGAGCCTGGTCATGTCGATATGATCGATGGCCAGTTCGACAAAAATACCGGCACTGTTACGATGCGGGCCAGCTTTCCCAATGGAGAGGGTATGCTGCGCAGCGGAAATACCGGTAAGATCCGTTTTAGCCAGTCTTTCAGCAACACAGTCAGCATACCGCAGGCTTCCACCGTTGAAATACAGGACAAGATCTATGTCTTCATTATTGGAGACAGCAATAAAGTAAGAAAACAGCCGATCATGGTGCTCGCCAGTACCGGGCGTGATTATCTGGTCAATGGCGGCATTAAGGCCGGAGACAGGTACGTAATCAGTGGGTTCGAGCATTTACAGGATGGGGCCACTGTTCAACCCGTCGGCGCGCCTGTCGCGCCATCCGGTGAGTCCACCCCTTCTCCAAAAAAATAATCAGTAAAAATATTTCTACATGCTCAAGATTTTTGTTACCCGCCCGGTGCTGGCTACCGTGATCTCCGTTCTGGTAGTAGTGCTCGGGATCATCGGGCTGACGCGGCTGCCCCTTCAACAGTTCCCGGATATCGCGCCGCCGGCCGTCCAGGTTACGGCCAATTATCCGGGCGCCAATGCCGAGACAGTTCTCCGCAGCGTTGCGCCTTCACTGGAAGATGCTATCAATGGCGTCGAGAACATGACCTATATGACCAGTACCTCCAGCAATGATGGCTCGCTTACCATAACCGTGTATTTCCAACTGGGGACAAATCCCGACCAGGCCCAGGTAAATGTCCAGAATCGTGTCTCCCAGGCCACCAGCCAATTGCCGCCGGAAGTGATCCAGCAAGGTGTCATTACGGCTAAACAACAGAATAGTCTGATCATGGTCGTGGACATGTTCTCTGAAGATTCCGCCACCTATGACCATACCTTCCTGGCCAATTATGCCAATATTAATATCGTCCCCGAGATCAAACGTATCCCAGGTATCGCCCAGGCGCTGGTATTCGGAGGCAGCAAAGATTATTCCATGCGCGTCTGGCTAAACCCCGGAAAAATGGCATCCTACAACGTCACCCCGCAGGAGGTGACAGCGGCCATCCAGGATAAGAACCTCGAGGCCGCTCCCGGCGCCTTTGGTCAGAATAGTACCCAACCCTTCGAATACGTTATTAAATACAAAGGGAAACTTACAAAGCCCGGGGATTACGAAAACATCGCTATCCGGGCGAATACAGATGGCTCTGTGCTTCGGCTCAAAGACGTCGCCCGTATCGAGTTCGGATCCTACACCTATACGAACTTTACCCGCACGAACGGAAAGCCGGGGATAAATATAGCGATCCAGCAACTGTCGGGCTCGAATTCCAACCAGATCCAGATCGCCGTGGCCAAGGTCATGGAGCAGGCTAAGAAGGGCTTTCCGAAAAATGTGGATTATATAACGCTCTATAACACCAAGATCCCGCTCGACGAATCGATCATACAGGTGGAACATACCCTAATAGAGGCCTTTATACTGGTCTTTATTGTCGTATTTATTTTCCTTCAGGACTTCCGCAGCACACTGATCCCGGCCATCGCGGTACCTGTGGCTATCATAGGCACCTTCTTCTTCATGAACCTGCTGGGATTCTCGTTGAATCTGCTAACGCTTTTCGCGCTGGTGCTAGCCATTGGGATCGTGGTGGATGACGCCATCGTCGTAGTAGAGGCCGTACATGCGAAGATGGAACACACCGATCTTTCACCCCAGGCCGCAACGCTCGAGGCCATGCACGAAATTTCGGGAGCCATCATCTCCATCACTTTGGTGATGGCGGCGGTCTTTCTGCCGATCGGTTTTCTCCAGGGTTCGACCGGAGTCTTCTTCCGCCAGTTCGCCTATACCCTGGCCATCGCCATCGTCATCTCGGCTGTGAACGCCCTTACACTCAGCCCCGCTCTGACTGCCCTGTTCCTGAAAAAATCGCATACTACCGGGAAAAAAGGATTTTTTAAGTACTTCAATGTTGGCTTTACCGCTGTCACGAACAAATACATGAACAGCCTTAAGTTCCTTACCCGGCGTAAATGGGTGGCCGTAGGAGGACTTGCTTGTATTCTTGCCGCAACTGTCTGGCTGGTCAATACCCGTCCAACAGGCTTTATCCCCTCCGAAGACCAGGGCTTTATCGCCATTGCGCTGTCGATGCAATCCGGCACCTCGCTCGACCGGACCACCGAGGTGATCCATCGTGCCGAGAAGGCGCTGGATACGCTGCCATTCAAGAAATATCAAATGGGGATGGCCGGCTACAACCTTCTTACACAGGCTGCCAGCTCATCATCCGGTATCTCCTTTATTCTGCTGAAACCCTCCGATCAGCGTGGACCGGAGAAAGACATCAACAAGATCATGGAGCAGGTAAGGGCTAAACTCGCTACAATATCCGGCGCCGACTTTTTTGTCTTTACCTTTCCAACTGTCCCCGGATTCAGCAATGTCGATGCTTTGGACGTAGTGTTACAGGATAAAACCAATGGCGACCTCGGCAAGTTCAGCCAGATTGCCTACAACTACATCGGCGAGCTGATGAAACGAAAGGAGATCCTTTTCGCTTTTACGACCTTTAAGGCGGACTTTCCACAGCTGGAGATGGAAGTAGACAATGAAAAGGCCGACCAGCTTGGCGTAAAGGTCCGGGATATTCTCACCACTATGCAGGGATATTACGGCAGCATCCAGGCCTCCGACTTCAACCGCTTTGGTAAATATTATCGCGTCGTTATTCAGGCGGATAAAGATCAGCGCGCAGATCCCAAAAGCATCGATCGCATCTTTGTCAAGAACATTCGCGGCGAAATGGTCCCGATCAATACCCTTATCAAGCTAAAAAGAGTCTATGGTTCGGAAAATGCGTCCCGGTACAATCTTTTCAATTCCATCGAGATCAATGCCCTTCCCAAACCGGGATACAGCTCGGGCGATGCGATAAATGCCATACGCGAGGTCGCAGCAAGCCAGCTCCCCGCGGGGTTTTCGTATGAGTTCAGCGGACAGACACGGGAAGAGATCGCGTCCAACGGCCAGTCGACGATAGTGTTTATCATCTGCCTCATCTTTGTATACTTCCTGCTCTCTGCGCAATATGAAAGCTATATCCTGCCTTTTGCCGTGATCCTTTCCATTCCCATAGGAGTCTTCGGGGCATTTACCGCCATTTGGATCCGGGGAGTGGACAACAATATATATGTCCAGGTAGCGCTCATCATGCTGATCGGTCTGCTGGCAAAAAATGCCATTCTTATCGTGGAATTTGCCGTACAGAGAAGGCGGGCCGGGCTGACGCTGATAGAGGCGGCGCTCGAAGGCAGCAAGGCGCGTCTTCGACCCATCATCATGACCTCGCTGGCCTTTATACTCGGACTTTTCCCCATGAGCGTTGCCGTTGGTCCTTCGGCCCAGGGCAACCACTCTATCAGCATAGCCGCGGCAAGCGGGATGCTGGCAGGCGTTGTCATCGGGGTGTTGGTGATCCCCGTACTCTTTGTAATCTTCCAGGGTCTGCAGGAAAAGTTCAGCGCAAGATTCATCAAAGGCAGCAGCCAACATCTGCCGGGCACACCAGTGGCAACGGTTCTATTGCTAGTTTTCACCCTCTCTTTCTCTGCTTGTAAAGTCTCGCATGATGTCAAGGCTCCGGATGTGGTATCGGATATCACGTGGCGTGTCCCGCAAAAGGATACGTCTACCATTGCAGACCTTCCCTGGCAGAGCTTCTTTTCCGATCCTGGTCTTCGTAACCTGATCGATACCGCTCTTGTTTTGAATCAGGATCTGCAGGTCGCCATTAAAAATATCCAGTCGGCACATTCCGTGGCCGTTCAGGCCGGCCTTGGTAACCTGCCATCCGTCGACGCCGGAGCCGGAGTCACGTACAACCGATATTCCGACAAAAGTTTCAATGGTCTTGGCTTAAAGGAATTTCTCGGTGCAAGCCATATATGGGACTACAGCACCCAGGTCTCCCTTTCCTGGGAGGCCGATATCTGGGGGAAGATCAGCAGCCGGAAGGCCCAGGCGCTGACCGAATACCTTCAATCCGAAGAAGCCCGAAAAGCTGTCCAGACCAGGCTCGTCTCAGATGTGGCAAAAGGATATTACAATCTGCTGGCTCTTTCGAACCAGCTCGAAATTGCCAAGCGAAATCTTGTACTCGACGATACGGCGGTACAGGTGGCGCGATTTCGGTTCGAAGCAGGACAGATCACTTCCCTGGCGATACAGCAGACAAATGCGCAGCGCCTGGCGGCGGCGCAGCTTATCCCCCGGTTCGAACGCCAGATCGCCATGCAGGAAAATGCCCTTCAAATCCTGACGGGTCGTCCGCCGGCATCTATTGCACTAACTACCAGCCTGGACAAGATCGGGATAGCCCACGATCTGCCGGCAGGCATTCCCGCTTATCTTTTAAGCCGCAGACCCGATGTACGTCAGTCCGAGTTGGAACTACAACGGCAGAATGCCCTTGTCAGTTACAACAAGGCCAATCTCTATCCTTCTCTCCGTATCAGCGCGTCGGGCGGAGTGGATGCGTTCAAGGTCAGCAACTGGTTCAACCTGCCGGCGGCGCTCTTCGGCATCGTCGGCGCCAGCATAGCGCAGCCTATTTTTGAAAGAGGACAGCTGCGGACACAATACAAGGTTTCGACGATTCAACGCGAACAGGCCGTGATTCGTTTCCGGCAATCTGTACTCGCGGCGGCGGGTGAGGTCTCCGACGCCCTGATCCAGATCGACAGGCTCAGCAGCGAAGGTGCCATCGCGATGGACAGACGCGCTGAGCTTGACTCCTCTACGACAAATGCCAGTCAGCTCTTTCGCAATGGTCTGGTCAACTACCTCGAAGTCCTGACGGCGGAGACCAGCTCCCTGGAAAGCCAGCTGGAGGTCGCAACGGTAAAACAGCAACAGCTTGATGCCACGGTGGACCTTTACCGTGCCCTTGGCGGAGGTTGGAAATAATGGACAAAGTGGGGTTGGGATCATCCTAACTCCACTATTTTTACAATAAATAAAAACAGGACACCATGAAAAGAGAGATCATTCGTGTTGAACCGCTGGCAAGCTATCTGGAGAAATACAACGCGCCGACATCGACCGTTACCAGGCATGCGGATACCGTCTATGTCACAGGAGCGCCGCCCTTCGATCCGGCTACAGGCGAGATCTTCAAAGGGCCGATCGAAAGACAGACCGAGCTGGTACTGGAACAGATGAAACAATGTGTGGAAGCGGCCGGCTCCTCCCTGGAGAACATCCTGAAGGTGAATGTCTATGTGACGTCTGTCGACATGTTCCCGGCCGTAAACGAAGTTTACCGACGCTACTTCCCAAAGAATTTCCCGGCCAGAATCTTCGTCAATGTGCCCGCATGGAGCGGCGGATTTGATATCGAGGTCGATTGCATCGCAGCCGTGCTCTAGCCGATTCGACTTCGGGGTCGACCGTATTGCTGCTGTTCTCAAACCCTCGCATATACCTTATCCAACTGAAAATCTTATGTCTCTATCAAACGAATTAAATATCGGAAGCAAGGTCGACTCATTTGCTTTGTCCAACGCAATGGGAAAGATCATAAAGCTCTCCGGTTTGTTGACAGGGGGTCCGGTGATCCTGACCTGGTATCGGGGTAACTGGTGCCCTTACTGTCACATTCATCTCCGTCATCTGCAAAACTTCCTCCCCAGTTTCTGGGAAGCAGGCGCCTCATTGGTCGCCCTCACACCCGAACCTCCCGACCACTCCCTGGCCATGTGGGAAGAGGAATGGCTGCAATTCGAGGTATTGACCGACGTCGACAACGAGATTTCCAGGTCCTTTGGGATACTCCGACCGATCGGCTTGCATTTTACCGGCCCCGAAGCCTTCGATCCCCATCTCGACAATCTGCTTCATACCGGAGTCGCCGAACTCCCCCTACCCGCAGTATTCATTATCGACGTCGACAGTATTGTCAGATACAGGTTTATCGACGAAGATTACCGCAAACATGCCGAACCGCACGACATCCTTGAAGCGCTGAGAACCGTTGGGACAAAAGCGGAGTGATATACGAATTGTGACCGAAAAACGACATGTAGTGAAGGTTTCCTGAACACATCCTTCAATTCCCCTTCTTCCATTTTAGTTTCTCCCCAAGGACAGCCTGGATCTGATCATTCTTTTCCCATGCCAGAATAGAAATAAAGTTAAGATCAGTTTTCTCCAAAAATGGGGAGTCCATAGACGCCTCTGCTCCTAAAATGCTTTGATATATGTCCTGGACGATCTGCCGGCCAAGATCGAGCAGGTGTTTCACATCCTGAAACGACAGGTCCATTTGGCTGGTGTCGGGTTTCATCCGATCTGTATGGGCATACAATTTATTCCGCAGAACTACAATTGATTCTATCTTCGGTTGAAAATCCTCCAGAGATTGCTGCCAACGGCAGATTAATTCAGAACTAATGTTTAAAGCAGCGAAATGGCCGTCCTTTCCCAGTTTGCCTACAAACTTGGGAACGTTAAACCTGTGACTCTCAGACATACTGAACAACTTGGTTAATTCAATTATAGTAAGTCGCCAAAAACCATGGGCGAAAAATTGAAACGGCCTGGAATCCCGAAGGAACTTCTCATCATCGGAAGAGCTTCCATTCTGAAAATAAAAGGCGCAATTGTAAAAGTCTTTGGCTAAAAGAACAATTTTCCATATTTCTTTGATCTCGTTTGAAAGCTCTTCCTTTAAGTTGCTCATAAGCCGATAATGATAGTTAATGTAATGGACATCAGGGCAAGTAGAACTTGCCGAAAAAATTTATACTTGTCATCGCTTCTAAGGGTCCAAAATGGAAAGAAAGTCCACACGATCCGTCCTCATGAGAAAGTGATCTTTGATCAGGGACATGACCAAAGGCATATTCTCGACGTGATTTCTCAGAAGAAAATCTATTTCTTCCGACGAATAATGCTTGGCAATTTCGGGATATTTTGTTGTGAGGTTATGCAAAAAATTTAGACGCAGCTCTCGATATTCCTTTTCTTTATGGAAATCCAGCGAAATCCCTGAAATAATATCAAAAATCTGTTCTCCGGTGTAGAAAAAATAAGGCGCACCCGCATTATTCAAATTTAGCGCAATTATAGCTTTTCCTATATCCCGCGTGTCAAGTAATGTCTCAAAGTAGTTTTGCCAATCAGCCCTTATCTCTCCGGCGCTAATTTCTACAACCGGCCCGACAAATGCGAAAAAGGGAATTGTTCCCAGGATGTCGATAGCCTTCATAATGAACGCACCATGACAAGTTGCCAGCGATACGAGTACGTTATTTCCGGTAATAGCATTAATCTCCGACAAAAAAGAACATAGTTCTTCCCAGCGATATAGCTCCTCCGAAGCAAGGTGCACACCATCGCGGCTTCCGTGCATCTCGAAATGCAAATAGGGAAAGATCTCCTGGCCGGAACATCTTTCGCCTATATTTCTTAGCTCCCGAACGAGTTCTTCCAGGGACAACACCCTGACCAGTTGTGCGGACAAATGATCGAAAAGATGAAGCCTTCGTTTAATTATATCATAATAGAGTTCTGATCCCGTTTGAATCTCGTCCCGCATCAGGGACTCTATTACGTATATGCAATTAAAAGAAATCTCAATACCTTCCATGAAAACTTCTTGAATTTTAGCGAAATTTGTGTACCTGCCAATTTCCTACAAAACGCCGCCGTCCTTTTTGTCGGGAGCCAAGAACGATTTCAAATATTCTGTTCCCAGTCCCTCCGAATGCTGACTGTCAAATCCGGCAGGCAACCCTTCCCCATCTCCAGCCTCATCGTGCTCAGCCTAAACTGCCAACTACAAAGATAAGAAATCCCCGGGCTGGCCGGAAATGACACATCCACCATATTTCGTATCCGATCGACGTAGATTCACGAAATGACGAGGCTGGCACGGCGAAAAGGGACAAATCAGGCCGACCGACCCTTTGGCATGGTTGTAGAAAACGGTAGGCTAAAATAAAAACATGAAATTAAAAGAACTGTCTATGCGCGCAGACGAGAAACAGCTGCCCGCGATCATTATCACGACGGGCCTTTGCCTCGTTCTATTCTGGATCGGTGCGCAAAAGATCACCCCAACCGCGGCGGAAGGCATCTCGCCGCTGGTTGTAAACAGTCCGCTGGTCGGCTGGACCTACGGACCATTTGGGAAACAGGGGGCGACCATCCTGATCGGAGTTTATGAATACATCACCGCGATCGGGCTCATTGCCGGGTTCTTCAGGGCGAGGCTCGGACTAATTGCTTCGGTAATGGCGATGCTGATGTTCTTTGTTACATTTTTTGGCCGTCGTGCTTAAAAATATTTGACAAAAAAGACCCGGTATAAAACGGGCATTTTTTTAGCTGAACCGGGTCTGTCTGCCGGGCGAAAGAAAGATTAGCCTGTCGGCGATGCCTGCGGCCCCGAACGCGCCTTTTAGTACGCTGCCGTCCTCCGTATAGTGAGACCAGCCCTCGAAATGCAACGGAATGAATACCGACCACCGGAACGCAGCAGCCGTATCGAGGGCATCATTCGAATTCATGGTGACATTGAAAGGCCCTCTTGGACGCCCCGCCCCGGCGAAAAAAAACACATAGGCAGGCCTATACCTCGTCGCCACTTCTGCAACCCCCTCGTAAAATACAGTATCGCCCGTTATATAGATCGGCAGATCGGGAGAGTCTTTTACCCGTAGCAGGAAGCCTATTACCTCTCCGGTAATCTTTTCCGTACCAGCCGGCCATGTCTGGCAGGAGTAGCGGTAATCAGGATGCTTTCTCCCTCACTTCCGGAAAAAACAAACTGATCCCATGGCAGCAGACCTTTAACGTGCCCCCCCAGCCGCTGCGAACCCACGACTGTCGTCAATGTAGGGATACCCGATGCGATCAGCTTCCTGCCGGCGTGGTCAAGGTTATCCCAATGCTGGTCGTGACTCAGAAGTATCAGGTCTATCCTGCCTATGTCTGAAACCGCGGGACCGGCCAGCTTGGTCTCCGTGACTGACTCGCTGATCGGGAAAGCCGTTCCTTCGGGGTCAAGTGTAGGATCGGTCAAGATACGAAGTCCGTTGATCTCGATGATCATCGTTGGACCTCCAAGATAGATAACAGTAAAGCTCGTGTTCATATGCTCAATATTTTAAAAGGTAGTTAACATCGGAGATCATTAAGCATGCCAGAAATACAGCGTCCGAATAAAAGTCTAATCCCACGTGATTTCGTATTTAGTCGAAAAAAAATATTAAGTTTCGTAGCTGTATGAAACTGTCTCAGTGAATATCATCCCTTTACCTGTTTGGCACTCTTTTTTCAGTAGGTTAGAAAAAATAATCATGGAATTTTTAGAATTCAAATTTAGGACAAATCTCAAGGGCCCGGAGTGTGTTGCAACCATCGCTCCATTTCTCGATACCGTGCTCGGCACTAACCGGTGGACGGTCGACCTTGACGATCCTGACAAAACATTGACTATACACGTTGGCGACCCCGGTCATACGCAGTTGGTAGAAAGCGCCATAAAAGTAGCGGGCTATAAAACCGAACGGATGTTCTAAGGAATGCCCGGAAGACCACGAATGTCTTCAGTCGCATTCTCCAGCACAAACTCTTCAGGAATTATTCAAAAACAAAGATCCAATTATGAAATGGGAATTCCGGGACCGCCATACCGGCAGTGAGTTTTATTTTTATTCTGATGAGACCGCTATTGAGGCAGGCCGAACCCTTGGACAATCAGACGACCGTATGGTATGCTTTATTTTAAATCCGGGCGAAGGCATTAATATTTGTATTGGTGACACGGATTATCAAATGCCGGCTTGTTCGATGCTCTTACTGCCGGGCAATCTCAATATTGGCTTCTATGGTGCTAGCGACCTCGTGGCCACAGGAGATCGAGTTTCTTTTCCGGACTGGCCGCGGTTCCTTGCTTATTGCCCTGTCCGTTTCAGAAAAAGACAGGCTAGTCAAGCTTTGCGGCCAATGCAGGGAAGATTTCGAAGTCAGAGACGCCTTTCTGGGAAAAATGGTACGGACGATTGTCGTCCAGCTGATCATTCTGCTGGCGCGAAGGCCCGAGCTACGTAGTCGGCCTGACAAAGAACCGGAACCATACGCCAACGGAATCTTCAGAAAGTTTTTCCTCCTGCTGGAGGAAAATTTCAGGAGAGAGCATACGGTGGGCTTCTACGCCCGCGAAATGCGGAGATCGCCAAAGACCTTAACCAACCTTTTCGGGATTTACAAATATCCATCCCCATCCAAACTGATCCAGCTTAGGATAATCAGGGAAGTCAAGCGCTACGTCTATTATACGGATCTGTCTGCCAAGGAGATCGCGAGCGAGCTTGGGTTTGTCAGCGCCGCCCACTTCAGCAGATTTTTTAAGTTAAGAGCGGGCGTGACTTTTACAACCTTCCGGAATCCGGGTCCACAATAAAGGGGCACCAAAAAAGTGCCCCGTTGCCATATTCCACATCCAATCTTAAAATTGAGCCATTCTATTCCTTCACTTTCTCGTTATAAAACCTTTTAATCTCCCTGGAGATATAAGCCAGGTGATCTTCCACGGCAAAATGACCAGCCTCAAGGCGATGCATTTCCGCGTCGGGGAGATCTTTCAAAAATGCTTCTCCGCCGGCAGCAGTAAAGAAAATATCGGTCTGTCCCCAGAAGATCAGCGTGATGGGTTGTTCTTTTCTCAGGAATTCCTGCCATTTCGAATACAACTCGACATTTTTTCTATAATCATAAAAGAGATCGAGATTGACACGTATGGCATTGGGCCTTTCCATGCAATGAGCATCCATTTCCCAATTGTCGGGTGAAATAAACGCGGGATTTTTCGCGCCAAAAAGATAAATACCTTTAATGGCATCCCGTGTAAGGAATGCGGCCAGGGGCTTTTCTGTCTCTTCCGTCCGGTTCTTCCAAAGCGCGCCCCGGAATCCGTCCCATGCCTCTGTAAATCCGACTTCATAGGCATTGGAATTTTGAACGATCAGCCATTCAAGCGCGTCCGGATCAGCAGCCGCAAGCCGGAATCCGACAGGGCCGCCATAGTCCTGGACATACAAGCCATATGTGTCGAACTCTTTTTCCTTAAGAAATTTTCCAACGATCGTAGCGATCCCATCGAATGTATAGCTATATTTTTTGGGGTCGGGAATATCGCTGTATCCGAAGCCGGGATAGTCAGGCGAAATAACGTGAAATCTATCAGTGAGTGCGGGAATCAGGTCCCGGTACTGATGTGAGCTTGACGGGAAACCATGCAAAAGCACAAGCTTTGGGTGTCCGAGATTGCCGGCTTCACGATAAAAAATGTTGAGGCCATCGATCATAATGCTTCCGTAGCTTACCTGTTGGGGAATTGTTGTCATAAAAAATTGTGTTTAATGTTTCAATTGCATGTTTGACTGTAGATGCGATGTTACGAGAAGTGTGCCAGTAGGATATTTAACTGATACTCAATTTTGTTAGGATATTTTCCGTTCGTGATATGACGATATTTCGTATATATCGCCGATCCTATCCGCGTCTTCGTAGCAGAACGATTTCCGATGCATGAGACGGAAAGTAGTGACAATCCGGTGTATCATGTCTCGAATGGCAGCTTAACAGCAAAATCATTATCCCTTGATAGATCCCTGACAAATGTATTCAACAATACCCCCAAAGGACGGACGGCTTCCCGCGCGCACCAATCTTTCCAATACGGTATTTGGTCGAAGTTCTCGCAGATGCACGATATATCGTCTTGACGACCATTGGTCGCGATGTGTTAGATTGATAGTCAGGAGGTTAATTGTATGGCATGAATCTAGGAGAGGTGCCGTGTATAAAACATATAATTATGTCACACAACACGCTCCCGCAACTCTTCAACGAAAAAAACAAAATGATCCTCGACGGAAAAATCGTAGAGGCCAGCGAAAAATTTTATGCTTCCAACACAAAAACCTTCGATTTTACCGGCACCACGACGGAGGGAAAGAAGCAACATACACAAACAATGGAAAGTTTTGTTGGCTCTATTGCCAAAGTGAACGAAATATCCCTGCACAGCACAGCTGTTGGTGACAACGTGACTTTCGCTGAGTTTATCTTCCGTTTCGACATGAAGGACGGAAGCAAGATCAACTGGCACGAGATCCTCATGTCCAAGTGGAAGGATGGTCTGATCGTGGAAGAACGCTATTTCCAGGCATAAAATGACTGAACCGGACAAACGCGATGAACCGGGGAGGACGCCCAGTCGGGCTGGGTGTCCTCGCTTTTTGATTCGGTGGGCCCGAGGTCAAATCCAACATCAGGACCCTGCATAGCGTAAGGCATACGCATAGCACAGAAGAATTCGATATTTCGCCGCATGGTGAAACGAATAATACGAGATATCGCCTGCACCCTACCCATGTCCTCAGGCAACACTGGTAATCAATCACTTATTTATTTGGCATATTTATCGTCTCCCGATTGCAGTTTTTGTAAACAAACAAACCTTATTCGGAGATCGTCTCTGTCTTTTTGTTCCTAAAGTCAAGAGGAGACAGCTTGTAATGCTTCTTGAAAAAGTTGCTGAAATACGCCGCGTCCTCAAAACCTAATTCAAAAGCTATCTCCTTTGCCGATTTTTCAGTGAAGATGAGAAGTCTCTTTGCCTCGAGCAAAATCCTCTCCTGGATAATCGCAAGCGGAGACTTCCGGTTATACAATGCGAAAAGATTGGCCAGTGTTTTTGGCGAACGGTGAAGCCGGTCGGAATAAAACTGCACTTGGTGTTCTTTACGGAAATTGACCTCCACAAGCAGATTGTAATTGCGGATGATATCCAGCTTTTCGTCTGTCAGCTTCGGAGACTTGACATATTGTTGTCTGGCAAGCCGGGTAAGAATGATGATCAGACGCTTCAACAGCATCTGGAGCATTTCCCGCTGGATCGTATCGGTAGTCCTGAACTCTTCTGTAAAGGTATTCAGCAGGACTTCGATGCGGTGTTGTTCGGAGGAATCAAGGGTGATGAACATGGGCCCTAGATAGCCATAAAAAAGAAATCCGGCACAACTGATCTCTTTATCGTGGTCGATGATACAGTAGAAATTTCGGTTGTATTGCCAGGCAATGATCTGTTCCGGCCGTTCCAACCGAAAAGATTGGCAGGCAAACAAGGGCAAGACGCTTTGTGCGGGAAATTCGTAATCGATCTCATCGATTGTAATGATCTGTGAATCGCCATTGTTCCAGGCCAGGGTGAGAAAACGTTCTCTCTCCGGGCTGAAGTACAGTCGGTCAAAACGGGCCTCTCCTATTATAAGGTGCAATGCCCCCTGCGCGACCGGATCTCGATAATCATATTTCATATGTATACGGCTTTTAGCCGGATTTAAAAGCAGTAAACAAAATATTCCCCGGTGCGGCAAAAGTTACAATGCTCCGGGAATATCGTATAACATCCCGGAGGGATTAAGTCCGGAACTTTGTACAGCCGTTTAAATCCGGCAATGATCAAATAAACCACCATGCAAGTATACCAACTATTTTACAAAAAAAATGTCGTGGCCATCGCCGCAGCGCTGCTCTGTTCCGGGCCTCTTCGGGCGCAGCAGTCAATGAGCCTGAAAGATGCGCTCAGAATTGCCATCGCCAATTACGGAACGATAAAAGCAAAGAATTCATATGCTGCGGCATCCCGGGCAAAGATCGTACAGGCCCGGCTGGACTACCTTCCAAATGTGAACCTTGGCGCACAGTTAGATTTTGGTACGGCCAACGGGCAAAATGGGCCTGCGTATGCATTTGGCCCGGCGGGCATCGCCTCATCCGGGTTGCCACTAAACGACCAGAGCTGGAATGCGGCCTTTGGCGCGCTCTATCTTTCCAACATCAACTGGGACTTTTTTGCCTTCGGACGATCAAAAGAAAAGATAATGACGGCTGTCCGCGAGGCCGCCCGTGACGACAAAGATACCCACCAGGAGATCTTCCAGCATCAGGTACGGGTATCGGCGGCTTATCTGAACTTGCTTGCAGCCCGGCGTCTGACCTCCTCCTATCGCAAAAATCTGGAAAGAACGGACACTCTGCTAAGGGTCATTCTTATCGAGGCCAGACACGAGCTCCTCGCCGGAGTCGATTCATCACAGGCAAACGCCGAAGTATCCAACGCACGAAGCACGCTGCTGCACGCAATGGATGCCGAGGACAACTTCAACAATAACCTGATAAAGCTGCTGGGCATATCCCCACAGCGATTGTCCATCGACACCTTTTTCATCTCCAGGCTGCCGGCCGCGTTTTCCGCCGATGGGGATTCCCTCGATACAGCGCATCCTGTACTCCAATATTATAAAAGCCGCATCGACGTCAGCGATCAGCTGGCAAAATATTACCGAACCTTCAATTACCCAACCTTCTCGTTGGGTGCGGCAATCCAAACCCGGGGCTCAGGATTTGGCAGCTCCTATACAGCCGCGCAAAGCAACTATACCGACAACTTCTACCAGGGCATCAAACCCGAACGGACCAACTATGTGATCAGCCTCGGCGTCACCTGGAATTTTTTACAGCCTTTCCGTACCCGTCAGCAGGTACAGGCACAGCGGCTTATTAGCAAAGGTTTGCGGGACGAGCTCGACCTTACCGAACAGCAGCTACGGACGGAACTCGACCTCTCCAATTCAAAAATAAAAAATGCGCTGGCGGACTATTATGAGACACCGATACAGGTAAAGGCCGCCACCGATGCCTATAACCAGAAAGTCGTATTGTACAAGGCCGGCCTTACCAATCTTGTGGATGTGACACAGGCCCTGTACGCGCTGACAAGAGCAGAAACGGACAGGGACATTTCCTACAACAATGTCTGGCAGGCCCTCCTGCTAAAGGCCGCGGCCAATGGCAACTTTGCTCTTTTTTCCAGCAATCTCTGACCCGTACAAACCTTAATCCCTAACCTTCATCACGATAAAATCACTGATTCATGAAATTGATATTGTTCGCATTAAGAAAACCGATCACGATCATGGTCCTTGTAGCAGCAACGCTGTTCTTTGGGATCGGGGCCGTCCGGTCGATCAAAGTCGACATCTTTCCAAAAATGGAACTCCCCGTCCTCTACATTGCCCATCCCTTTGGAGGCTTTACCCCAACCCAGATGGAAACCTATTTCACCAAACAATACATCAATACCCTGCTTTATGTCAATGGAGTCAAAAGCATCGAAACCAAAAACATCCAGGGACTGTCACTGATCCGGATCAATTTCTATCCCGGTACCAACATGGCACAGGCCGCCGCAGAAGCATCCGCCGCCAGCAACCGGGCGCAGGTGTTATTCCCGCCCGGATCGAACCCTCCCTTTATCATCCGTTTTGACGCCAGTACCCTGCCGGTTGGCCAGGTCATCGTCAGCAGTGAAAAACGAAGCAATAATGAACTCCTCGACCTGGCCAATGTCTATGTACGTTCCGCCTTTACCACTATACCCGGGCTGCTATCGCCGCCTCCTTTCGGAGGCAACATCAGGACCATTGTGATCCGGGTGGACCCACAATCTTTGCGCTCCCACAACCTCACTCCGGAGCAAATCGTCGATGCCATCAACATCAATAACCAGGCAACGCCATCTGGAAATGTCCGGATCGGGGACAAGAATTATATCACGCCCGTCAACACTACCATACATGCCGTGCAGGACTTTGCGAATATCCCTCTTTTCAAGGGCGGCGTACAAAGCCTTTATCTCCGGGATGTGGCCACCGTGGAAGATGGTGCAGATATCACCGTCGGCTATGCACTGGTCAACGGAAAGCGATCGGTCTATATGAGCATTGCCAAAAATGCCGACGCCTCTACCTGGGAAGTAGTCCAGCGGCTGAAAAAAGCGCTTCCTAAAATGCAGGCCCAGCTGCCGGAAGACGTACATCTTTCCTATGCCTTCGATCAGTCGGTATATGTCATCAACTCGGTAAAAAGCCTGATCTCGGAAGGGGCCATCGGAGCCATCCTCACGGGCCTGATGGTGCTGCTCTTTCTTGGTGACTGGCGCGGCGCCCTCATCGTAATCCTCACCATTCCTACCTCTATTATATCCGGGGTCCTGTTTCTCAACCTGTTTGGCCAGACGGTCAATATCATGACGCTCAGCGGCCTCGCCCTGGCCATCGGCATTCTTGTCGATGAAAGCACAGTCACCATCGAGAATATACACCAGCATCTTGCGCTCGGCAAGCCCAAACGCCTGGCGATCTGGGATGCCTGTAAAGAGATCGCCTTCCCCAAACTACTGATCCTGTTCTGTATCCTCGCGGTCTTCGCCCCGGCCTTTACCGTGGGGGGCATACCCGGCGCCCTTTTTCTCCCGCTCGCTTTGGCCATCGGCTTCAGCATGATCATGTCCTATTTTTTGGCTCAGACCTTTGTGCCGATCCTGGCCAACTGGATCATGAAGGATCATGGTACCGGTCATTCAAAATCCAAACACACCGAATCCGAACAGTTCCAATCCGGCCCGGCAACCGAAATTGCAATGTCCTCGCCAATCGCTCCCGGTCAGCCAACAAATTCATCGGCGCAGCCGGACACAACACCCTCGAGGCCCGCCCTGGCATCACCCGACTCGATAAACACCAACGCATCAGCCACACCCGACCCGGCGGCCAACTCAACATCCGATCCCATACCATCCGAGCCCCTAAACCCCGGTGCTCAAAAAGAAGCGATCCTGCATCTTGATGCCTCCGAAGCTTCAGCGGCCTCAGCATCTTCAAGCTCCCCCGCAACTTCCGGAGTTTCGTCAACCACCACAAAACTTAGCCGTTTCGACCGGATCCGCCTGCGTTTCCTCCGCTTTATGGACCGGCTCATGCCCTATCGCAAACCCATCGTTGTCGTATACCTCACCACCACCATTGCTTTGGCAGCGTTCCTGCTCTCCCTGATCGGCAAGGACATTCTTCCAAAGGTCAACGGCAGCCAGTTTCAGGTCCGGCTCCGCGCACCTGAAGGCACCCGCATCGAACGCACCGAAGAACAAACGCTCAAAACGATCGCCATCGTCAAACAGCTGGTCGGAGAAGACAACATAGAGGTCACATCAGCATATGTCGGTCAACACCCGTCTTTATTTTCGACAAACCCCATCTTCCTCTGGATGGCCGGCCCGCAGGAAGCAGTACTGCAGGTGGCCTTCCGCGAAGGATTCAAAACCGACCTCGACGACCTGAAAGAAAAGATCCGGCAGAAGACCCGCGAAAACATACCGGACCTCACCCTGTCATTCGAGCCTATCGAGCTGACCGATAAGATCCTGAGCCAGGGCTCCCCCACCCCGATCGAAGTTCGCTTCTCGGGACGCAACAAACATCAGAATGAAGTCTATGCCCAAATGCTCATAGACAAGCTAAAAGAAATCCCATATCTGCGGGACATACAACTGGGGCAATCCAATAAATACCCCGCGATCAATGTGGAAGTCGATCGGGTTCGCGCCGCACAGCTGGGCGTAGACATCAATGACGTCTCGCGCTCCATCGTGGCTTCCACTTCTTCTTCGAGGTACACCGACAAAAACATTTGGGTTGACGAAAAGTCAGGCAACAGCTACAACGTACAAGTACAAGTACCGGAAAACAAAATGAACAGCATCGATGAGATTGGTGAGATCCCTTTGCTAAGAAACGCCAATCGCCCCATCCTCTCCGACGTAGCCACTATAAAAAAAGATACCACCTATGGTGAAAACGACAACCTGGGCGCATTGCCTGTGCTCTCTGTAACCGCAAATCTCAATAAAAAAGATCTAGGTGCCGCCTCCGTGGATGTGCAAAAAGCCATCGATTCACTGGGTGTTCTGCCGCGCGGGCTCAGCGTCGAGCAGATCGGTCTGAGCCAAACCCTTGGCGAGACTCTCCAAAGTCTGCAAAACGGCTTGCTTGTCGCAATCGTCGTCATCTTTCTTATGCTATCCGCGAACTTTCAATCCTTCAGGGTTGCAGCCGTGATCCTGGCTACCGTTCCCGCGGTGATCATCGGCTCACTCACCCTATTGCTCATCACCGGCTCTACGTTGAACCTTCAATCCTATATGGGCATCATCATGTCGGTAGGCGTATCCATTTCAAATGCCGTCCTGCTGATCACCAATGCGGAGCAGCTTCGTCTTGTCAATAACGATGCCTTACTTTCGGCCCGCGAAGCGGCAGCGATCCGTCTGCGCCCGATTCTTATGACGGCGCTGGCAATGGTCGCGGGAATGATCCCGATGGCCAGCGGTGTCGGCGAGGCAGGGGACCAGTCCTCCCCATTGGGCCGGGCCGTTGTCGGTGGCCTCATCGCCTCGACATTTGCCGCCCTTTTTATCCTCCCGCTTGTCTTTGCCTGGGCACAGGGAAAGGCTTCCATTAAATCCGTGTCGCTGGAAGCCAATGATGAAAGAAGTAGAAAATTTCTAAACGCTTTAAACGCCAATCATGCATAACCGTTCGTTTCAAGTCATTCTGGGATTCGTTTTGTTCTCATCCGTCCTTGCCATGGCCTGCTCTTCCGACAGTCCCCGGAAAACATCCGTCCGGCCACCTGTTGTACCTCATGCCGAAGTCTTCATTCTCAGGGAAGGAAGTCTTTCTACAAGCCTGAAGATTCCCGGCGAGCTCATTGCCAATCGGGAGGTCGACCTCTATGCAAAGGTCAACAGCTATGTAAAGGAGCTGAAAGTGGATGTCGGTTCGTCTGTCTCCCGCGGCCAGGTGCTGGCCACCCTCGATGCGCCCGAACTGCAGGCGCAGGTAGCAGCAGCCGAATCACGCTATAAATCGCAGCAGGCCGTCTATACCTCAACCGATGCAACCTACCAGCGTATAAAAGAGGTTAGCGAAACACCCGGCACCATCTCAAAAAACGACGTTCAGATAGCACTGGAAAAAAGGAATTCGGAAATAGCAAAACTGGAAGCTGCGGCCGCCGATCTGAAAAGCAGCCGGAGTATTATGGAATACCTGACCATCCAGGCCCCCTTTGAAGGCATTATCAGCGCCCGGAATGTCAACCTCGGCGCCTATATCGGCCCTTCGGGGAAAGGTGATGCCCTGCCTATCTTCAGCCTGCACGAGCTCAAACAACTGCGGCTTGTCATCGCCATACCAGAGGGGTATAAAGGATACATCAAGCTCAATGACGCCGTCAAATTTACGATCAAAGCCTTTCCGAACATGACCTTTACGGCAAAGATCGCTCGCAGAGCGGAAGTAATGGACAAGCTCCTTCGTTCCGAACGCATCGAACTGGATGTTGTCAACAATGATCTGCGGCTCTCCCCCGGCATGGTGGCCGAGACCGTCATACAGCTGTCGGGCAGGGGCGACGGCTATGTCGTTCCCAAAAGCGCCGTGCTCAACTCCACCGAAGGCGTCTTCCTGATCCAGAACCTAAACGGAAAGGCAGTCAGGGTGCCTGTGCAAAAAGGGCGGGACACAGACAGTCTCAGCGAAGTTTTTGGGCAGGGCCTCGAACAGGGATTTCTCTATCTGAAAAAAGCCAGTGAAGAGATCCATGACGGCAGCACAATACATTAAATATAATTCCCCAACTGGTCTCTCTCTTAACATTAAAAAACCAAAAATGGCAAACGAAACAAAACCAATGTCGTCAATACCCAATCAGCACTCAAAACCATCGGTTAACAGCGCACGTATTTCCATTCCGGCAAGGGAAGAAATGAATAGCGACTCGCTGATGTTCCTGCATGGTATAGAGGAGCGATTGGGTATGCTTCCAAATCTTCATCGCCTGCTTGCAAAAAGCCCCGCAGTACTCAGCGGGTGGCTTGCATTGCAAAATGCACTGGCAACAACCATCAACCTTCGGACGAGGGAAGCCATCGCTCTGGCAGTGTCCGAGGTAAATGAGTGCTTGTATTGTCTGTCTGCGCATGGCCATGTAGCGGCCACTTTGGGAAAATCCACCGAAGAAGAGATCCTGCTCAACCGGCAGGGCCGATCCAAAAATCCAAAAACCGCCGCCGCGGTTTATTTTGCCAAAAGAGTCGTGGAAGCCAGGGGACATATCACCGACCAGGAGCTTGCCGATGTTCGCTCAGCCGGCTATACGGATGCGCAAATAATTGAGATCGTGGCGCTGGCCGTCCAGTTCCTGTTCACCAATTTTATGAACAATGTGGCGGGCACTGTCATCGACTTCCCGATAGCGAAATCTTTATCCGATCAATAAAAAAAACGCCCAACGAAAAATAACCGGCAAGGCGATAGCCGTTAAAATTTGATGTCGCGGATACATTACACAAACGCACCCAACGCAGTATCTACTGTAGGCCCTTCAAATTTATTAAGATGGTATTTAAGTCTGCTACACCCGACAACAATTATTAATTAAATATCATTGTTGTCCGACTAAAGTCGGGGTTTAAAAAATAAAAAGGGCAGTTCCGAAGAACCGCCCAGATAGGTTAAGTTTGGATTACCACATCAAAACCAACCTAATGGGCGAAGTTAAAAAATTTCCCGGACAGCCGGTTTTATCTCAGATATTGGATGTTATACCTAAATCTATCATTCATGCAGCGAACCGAAAACATAAAGCCAACCGGTATTACAAGCGGTTACCCTTGCGGATTCACTTGATCAGTCTGCTGTACGGCGCCTTCAGCTACTGCAATGGACTCCGGGAGATCTGCGAAGGGATGCTGGCCTGTGAAGGCAAGTTGTCCCACCTGGGATTGGATAAAACCCTGGCCCGCAGTACCCTGTCGGATGCCAATACCCAGCGTAGCTACCAGATCTTTGAAACGATTTATTACGGATTACTTGCCCACTACCACTCTTTTATCTCGGACAGCCGGTTAAAAGGGTTGAGTATAAGGAACTTAAAAATCATTGACTCGACTACCATCCAGTTATTCAGCGATATCCTGCGAGGTGTAGGCCGCAAAAGACTGGACGGTTCCCGTCGCAAAGGCGGCATTAAAGTCCATGCCTTAATGGACGCCTTCAGTGGCGTAACGGAGTTTGTTCGAATGACTGCGGCCAGAGAACATGATCAAAAGTTCCTGCTGCAGTTGAAGTCGCCAACGGGTAGTTGGATCGTCTTTGATAAGGCTTATACCAATTATCGGCTCTTCGCCAAATGGACGACACAAAAAATCTGGTTTGTCTCCCGAATCCGGGAGAACGCCGATTATCATGTCACTAAGGTGCTGGTCGACAAAACCCGTAAACGCAAAGCCAGCGGGGTTCTCAAAGAGCAATTGATCACCGTAGCGGTCAAGTCCAATGGTCCGGTCACCGAAAGGATAAAACTCAGGCGTGTCCTGTTTAAAACAGAAGACGGTAAAGAGTATGCTTACATGACCAATAACCTTACGTTGCCCGCTACTCAGGTCGCCACCATCTATAAAAACAGATGGATGATCGAGCTGCTGTTCAAACAAATCAAAAAGAACTTTCCGTTGCGCTACTTTTGGGGCGAAAGCCCCAATGCTATCAAAATACAGGTCTACTGTGTCCTGATTGCCCAGCTGCTGATGGTCGTTATCCGAAAAAAGGCAGCAACCAAAAAGTCTTTTTCCAATATGATCACCGTTATCCGCCTGCATTTGATGAGCTATGTAGAACTACTGGATTTTATCAGGGACACTTACAAAGCCTGGCGAAAAACCAATAACGCATCCTTTGCCTTTACACCGTAATAAATCCCGGGGGTATCGGGTGGCTATATTTTTCTAATCAACCAAAAGTGTATTATTACTGTGAAATGAGACGAATAATTTACTTGGCGTTATTATCAATTATTTCCACAGACGTGTTTTGCCAAATTGAGCATATTGATTTGTTGATTACCAAATCGGACAATGAAGTAGAAAGATATCTTGATTCACTCAATAGGCTCCGTTTTAACTCTGAATACCGGGTGAAAAGAGATGTGTCTAGTGATGGGAATCTTATACTTCATAGTGATTTCTCAATTTCTGATGAGTCGTATTATAAATGCTACTCCATTATGGCACTATTTGTCCGAAGCAAAGGTGAGGAAATTTGTGTCAGTCAGACTATTATCGGACCCGTCCAGTATGCCGAATCGAATCTAGATTTTATAAAGGATCATTTTACTTTTAAATCTCAAAATAGGTGGGAACGAGGCTCAAGCAATAACTATCCTTTTAAAATTGTCGCGACATTTGAAAGGAAAGATAGCCAGTTTCCGACGTACTTTGTTACGTATGAATTACAGCCTGATGAAACTAAGTAGCCATTTTTGCATTTCAGTAAACGTGGTTATGGCCCTGCTTTAAAAAGATACGATATCATAGGGTCGCTATTTAGCATATATACTTTGTACAATCCTACTATCTCACTCTGGTTAAATAGTAAAAATGCGTATGAACTGGAGATGGGTATTCACCAATCGAATCACTAGCCCCTATTATATTGGCAATTAATGAAATATAAATTAATAAAAAACTAAGAAATCTGTCAGCGATGAGCAGAACTCCTACGGCCTGCAAGTCGATAAGTTACTATTGTTGTAAAAGGAATGTTCCTACGCCGGACCCGTGCATGGCCGAAAAAATATGGGAACACTTCTCCCTCTTCGTCAACTTCGAAAACTTCACCGACACCCGGCAGACCCGCTTCGACAGCATTTATACCGGCACCGCCACCTACCCGGCATTCCGGGACATTTACGCCCCCCTTGATGGCTTTGTCGTCAATGGCGGATTAAAATTAAAACTATGACCTCTTTTCTCCCTTCACCCGCAACAACCCCGCGTTCACCGCCACCACCACCGTGCTAAGGCTCATCAACACCGCGCCCGCCGCCGGGCTCAGCAAGATCCCGGCCCTATATAGCACCCCCGCCGCCAGCGGCAGCGCGACCACATTATACCCCGTGGCCCAGGCGAGGTTCTGCGCCATCTTCCGGTACGTCGCCTTCCCAAACAACACAAGGCTCACCACATCGGCCGGGTTGCTGTTCACCAGCACGATCCCCGCCGTCTCCGCCGCGATCTCCGACCCCGATCCCACCGCGATCCCAATATCCGCCTGCGCCAGCGCCGGCGCATCATTCACCCCGTCTCCCGTCATCGCCACATACTCACCCTGCCCCTGCAATTCCTTCACCTTGTCCAGCTTTTGCCCTGGCAGCACCTCCGCAAAATACCCGTCCATCCAAAGCCGCTTACTCACGGCCTCGGCCACCCGCGTATTGTCGCCTGTCAGCAACACCGACTTGATATGATTGTCGTGCAAAGCCCGGATCGCTTCCGCCGACTCCGGCCGGATAGTATCGGAAAGGGCAATGTATCCCACCAGGCGATCATCCACCAATACAAATACGACGGTCTCCGCCGCATCCGGGTCCAGCTTTTCAGGAAGCGCGATACCCTTCTCCTTCAAATACCCCGGACTCACCACCCTCACCCGCTTCCCCTCCACCGTAGCCTCCACCCCCTGCCCCGTAATGGCCGTAAACGCAGACGCCGTAGGCACCGACAGGGACAGGTCCTTCGCCTTCTGCACAATTCCCGTCGCAATCGGGTGCTCCGAATTCTGCTCCAGCGCCGCCGCCATCCGTACCACATCCTCATCGGACCCCTGCAAAGCCACCACCCGCGACACCGCGAACTTCCCCACCGTCAGCGTCCCCGTCTTATCAAACACCAGCGTAGTGATCCTCCGCGCATTTTCAAAAGCTGTCCGGTTCTTGATCAGCAACCCATGTTTGGCCGACAGCGCCGTAGACCGCGCGACGACCAGCGGCACCGCTAGCCCCAGCGCATGCGGACAGCAAATCACCATCACCGTCACCATCCGTTCTATCGAGAAAGCGAAACCCTTCCCCGATACATACCACACGATAAACGTCGCCACACCCGACACAATGGCAATCAACGTCAGCCACCGCGCCGCCCTATCCGCCAACAACTGTGTATTCGACTTCGCGTTTTGCGCATCCTGCACCAGCTTCACCACCTTGGACAGAAAAGAATCCTTCGCGCTGTGCGTTACCACCACCGTCAGCGCCCCATTGCCATTCATAGCCCCCGCAATCACCTTTTCCCCCTTTGCCTTCCGCACCGGCGCAGACTCCCCCGTGAGCAAACTTTCATTCAGGTAACTTTCCCCCTCCGCGATCGTCCCATCCGCCGCCACTTTTTCCCCCGGCTTGACCAAGATCCGGTCGTTCTCCTTCAACGAATCCGTCGGTATTCCCTGATCTGTTCCCCGGACACCAAATGCGCATCCTTCGGCATCAGCCGCACCAGCAACTCCAGCTCCCTGGATGCCCCCACCACCGACCGCATTTCGATCCAATGCCCCAGAAGCATGATCCCGATCAGCGTCGCCAGCTCCCAAAAGAAATCCATCCCCTTCAATCCCAACACCGTTGCCACGCTATACCCATATGCCACCGTGATTGCAAATCCGATCAAGGTCATCATGCCCGGATTCCAGGGTTTCATTTCCTCATACCAGCCTTTCAGAAAAGGCCAGCCTCCATAAAGGAAGATAAACGACGACAACAGCAACAACACATAAGCCGACCCCGGAAATTCCCAATGAATCCCCAGCCAATGCTGTATCTGGCCGCTGAGCAGCATCACCGGCACCGTCACCACCAGTGTCACAAAAAACCGCCGCCGGAAATCCGCGATCATCATTGCGTGATGAACGTGGCCGCCGTGCCCCGCCATCGAATGACCGTGCCCGTGTTCCATCCTTTCGTGATCATGATGTTCCATATAAAAGATTTTATTTGTTAACTACATCTTCATCCCGGCCATCGGGTCCGCCCCTTTTCGGAAGATATACTCGCTCTGCACCAGGTAAGCCCCGCTCACCACCACCACGTCCCCTATGTGCAAACCAGACCGCATCTCTACCTGCCCGTCAGCCTCATCGCCGATCTCCACCATCCGGCTGGTAAAGGTATTCTCCTTCGTCTGCACCCACACCACCGACATCCCCGCGCTCCGCAGCACCGCGTCCGACGGCAACGTCATCGTCTTACGCGGCGTTGCCAGGATCGTCACATAGGCCGGCATCCCTGCCCGCAACAAATGGTCGGTATTCGCCACCTCCACCCGCACCTCATCGATCCGCGTATCCGGGTTGATCTCCGGATTGACAAACGCGATCCGCCCCTTCATCTCCCGCCCCGGGAGGTCCGGCACCTGCACCGTCGCCATTGCATTCCGGTCCAGACCCGACAGCTCGGACGCATATACCTGCGCCTCCACCCACAACGTAGACAGGTCCGCTACCCGCACCACCGCGCCGCCCTCCGCCACATAGTCCCCCTCCTTTACCCCCAGCTCCGTGACTGTTCCCGATACCGGGCTATAAAAAGCCGTCACAGCCCCGGTCCCCCGTCCGTCCTCCAGGTCCTTCATCTGTGCGTCCGACAACCCCCACAGCAGCAACTTGTTCCGAGCACTTTCGATCAAAGCGGTAAAGTCCACCACCGACGTCCCCAGCGCCTGCCGCTTTTGCAACAGCAAACGATATTCCTGTTCCGCGTTGTTCAATTCCTCGCTATACAGGTCATAGAGCTTTTGCCCCTTCTTTATATACGCCCCCAGGTCCCTGACATACAAATGTTCCACCCTGCCCGCCACCCGCGCGCTCACCGCCGCCGTCTTCGACGCATCCACCGCCATCGTCCCCGTCAGCACCATCCGGCCCCCTGCCGATGCATCCCGCATCGTATCCAACCGGATATTCCCCAGCTGCATCTGCTGTGGGCTCAGCAGGATCTCGTCGTCCTTCGCCTGGCTGCTCTTATGCACCGCCGTCAGCTCCATGTGACAAATAGGACATTTGCCCGGTTTTGCTTCAACCACTTGCGGGTCCATCGAACAAGTATAGTATACGTCCGGGTCCGCCGCTACCGTTTGGCCTTTGCTTTTACAGGAAGCCAGGGCCAGCAGGCCGAAGGCTACCGCGAGCAACGCAATAATCTTTTGCATTTTTATTCCTTTGTTTTTATAAAACTTTCGCTATCCATTAAATACTGCGCGTTCACCGCCACGCTGTCCCCCGGCCCCAACCCATCCAGCACCTGTACTTCTTCGTTTGCAGACAGTCCCACCTGCACCGCATGCGCCCGGAAACCGTCTCCCTCCTTTATCAGCACCACCTTCCGTAGTCCCAGGGTGAGCACCGCCGTGCCTGGCAGCCAATCGCGACTCGCATCCACCAGCCGGATCACCGCTTTCACCTGGCTGCCGATCGGGATATTCTGCGCCGAATTGTCAAAATAGACCCTGGCCGTTACCGTTCTACTCCCCGCCCGGTACACCGGCTCCAAAAAATCGATCCTCCCCCGGATCACCTTCTCCGGCGCCGTCTCCGGCGTGACCTCTACCGCTGTCCCCACTTTCACCAGTGGGGCCTGGTCCGGGTACAGGTCCAGCAGCACCCAGCTGCGGTTCGTATTGAACAGCTTGAAGACTGCCTGCCCCCGCTCCAGATACATTCCCTCCTTTACCGGCAGTTCCTCCGTCATCGTCCCCACGTTCATGCTCACGGTAGCACTCCCCATTCCCCCCGCCTCATGGATATGCCCCATATATGGACTATATACCGGCACCGCGTACAATACCTTCCCTGTGCGAATCACCTGGTTCAATTCCTTTTGTCCCATACCCAGCAGCAACAACCGCTCCTTTGCTGCTGTCACCAACGCAGTGTTCGCCGCATCATTTTTTACCACATATAACAGGTTCTCCTGCGCCGTCACGAGGTCCGGGCTATAAATGTCCATGATGCGTTCCCTAGCATGTACATGCTGAAAACGGTACCGGACATACAGCCGTTCGATCCTTCCAGAAAACCGCGCCGCGATCACGTGCTCCTGCCGGGTATCATAATCCACCCGCCCCAGCACATTCAAGTTAAGGTCCTGCTTTTTCGTCCGCACCGTTGTCACTGGCACCTGCGACACTACGTAACTATTGGCCGGCTGCAAAAGCCCATCCAGGTCCACCGAATCCAATTCGCGGCTGGCGTTCTCCTTTTTCACCAACGCCATCCCACAGATGGGGCAATTCCCCGGCTTGTCCCGGATGATCTGCGGGTGCATCGGACAGGTATATACGTCGGAAGCCGCCGCTGTCCCCCCCTTCGTCATCCCCCCGCTATCCATCGCCATCCCCTCCATTCCCCCCTTGCCCTGACCGGCATTCCTCCCGCCTCCCGAGCATCCGCTCAGCAGCAGGATCAGCGCCCCTATAAAAACACCTATCCAAATCATCTTTCGCATAACAATCATTTTTGTTCCAGAATTTTTTCCAGTTCCACCTGGATCTTCAGCAACTCCTGCAACTGATCCAGGTAATCCATCCGCGTCGTATTCAGGCTCTGCCAGGCATCGAACAGCTCAAACAGTTGTTCCGTATTCTGCTCATACGCTAACTGCATTGTCTCCAGGTTCTTCCGCAAAGCCGGGATAATCGTCCCCTCATACAAGTCCAATTGCTTCCGTTTACTACGGATCGCCGCCCGCAATGATGCCGCCTGCCCGCTCGCTTCATTAGCGATCATTTCCTTCTGCTGCCGCAGCGCCTCCGCCTTCCAGCCCAGCCCCTCGATATTCGCTTTATAACTTTTCGACGACCAGGCCGCCATCGGCAGCCGCACCGTCGCCATCAGCGAGAACTGCATCGGCAAACTGCCAAACCCGAACATATGCTGATACTGCACCCCAAACTGTGGCTTTAGCTTGCTCTTTTCCAAATCCCTTTGCAGATACGTCAGGTCAATCTCCCGGTCTACCGCCCGGAGATCACTACGCGCCTGCATCAGGTAAGCCGTGTCCGCCGTCGTATACTCCTTCAGCGCAAACACCGTGTCGATGGCAAAGACCGCCTGCCGGTTCTGATTCATCAGGGTATTCAACGCGATCCGGCGCTGGTCGATGTCATTTTCTACTGTGACCCGCTGGCTCTCCACCGTCCCCAATGCCGCCTTCACCTTGTAATACGCGTTCAGCTTTCCCAGGTTATTCTTATACCGCAACTCCGCACTCTTTACCATAAAATCCAGCAGCTTGTCGTCCTCGTCCAGCACCCGCAGCTTCCGGTCATCCATCATCCATTGATAATAATTGGCCTTAGCCGAAGCATACAACTCGTTGAGACTTGTCTTCTCCCGTTCCCGGTCGGATGCCGACATCGCTTTCATATATTTTTCATTGGCAGTCTGCTCCTTCCGGTTCGGGATCATCTGCTGCACCGACACCATATACTGCCCCATGCCTGGCGTACCGTCCATCCCCTTCTTCCAGTAAGAAGGATTATACGGCGTCATCCAGAATCCCGTCCCCAACTCCGGCGCTGCCCAGCTCTTCGCTCCTTTAGCCGCCTCGTCCGCCGACCGGATCTCCGCCGCATACATTTTCGCCACCGGATGATCCCGTTCAATCCTGGACAAAATGTTGTCGATCCCCAGGCGTTCCTGCGCCTGAGCCCTAACGCCCACCAACAGTACCAACGCACCTATTAATAGTCTGTTCATAACTTACTATTTTGCCTCCATTACTTTGATCTTCCCATACTTTTTCAACTCATACTCCTTGCTCAGTAAAAAAATGATCGGCGTCACCAGCAGGATATGGATCGACGACGTAAACGCCCCGCCGATCATCGGCAACACGATCGGCTTCATCACATCGCTTCCGACTCCCGAACTCCACAGGATAGGGATCAACCCGAACAGGGCCACACAAACCGTCATCAGCTTCGGCCGCAGCCGTTTCGTCGCCCCCGCCACCACGGCCTCCCGAAGGTCCTCCCGCGTGATCGTCTCCCGCGAATTCCCCTTCCCCTTTATCAACTGGTCCATCGCGTCGTTCAGGTAGATCACCATTACGATCCCCGTCTCCACCGCCAGCCCGAACAGCGCGATAAAACCCACGGCCACTGCCACGGACAGATTCACCCCATAGAAATAGACCATATAGGCGCCGCCGATCAGCGCAAAGGGAATCGTGATCAGGCTCAGCAACGCCTCCCGTGCCGAATGGAACGCGAAATACATACAGATAAAGATTACCACCAGCACCACCGGCAGGATCAGCATCAACGTTCGCTCCCCGCGGATCAGGTTCTCGTACTGTCCACTCCACTCCAGGAAATAGCCTTTCGGCAGCTTCGTCACCAGCTTGTCCAGCCGCGCCCTCGCCTCCGACACCGTCCCCGCCAGGTCCCGGTCCCGCACATTGAACAACACCGTCCCGCGGAGCAACGCATTCTCGGAATTTATCATCGGCGGTCCCTCCGAGACCCGAACATCCGCCACCGACTGCAAAGGGATCGGCCCGAAGGATGCGGTCTGCATGGGCAGCCGCTTCAACGCCGCGATATTGTCCCGGAAGTCCTGCCCGTACCGCGCATTTACCGAAAACCGCTGCCGCCCCTCGATCGTCGTCGTCAACCGCACACCGCCCAGCGCACTTTCCACCACCGCGTTCACGTCATCCACGCTCAACCCATACCGCGCGATCTCGTCCCGCTTGATCGTAATGTCGATGTATTTTCCCCCCGTGATCGGTTCCACATACAAATCCTTCACGCCCCCAACGCCCTCCAATTCGCTTTTGATCTTTTGCGCAAAACTATAGATCGTGTCCAGGTTCTGCCCGTACACCTTCACCCCCACGTCCGTCCGTATCTCCGTAGACAGCATATTGATCCGATTGATGATCGGCTGCGTCCATCCGTTCGTCACTCCCGGTAGCTGCAACTTGCCATTCAGTTCATTGATAATACCCTCCTTGGTCATCCCCGGCCTCCATTGCGATTTTGGTTTCAACAGCACGATCGTTTCGATCATGCTCACCGGGGAATTGTCCGTCGCCGTGTTTGCCCTGCCTGCCTTACCCAGCACATTGGCCACCTCCGGCACCGACTTGATGATCCGGTCCTGCACCTGCAATATCCGCTTCACCTCCGCGTTCGACACATCCGGCATCGTCACTGGCATGAACAACAGCGACCCCTCGTCTAATGGCGGCATAAACTCCCGCCCCAGGCTAAGGATCATCGGAACACTGACCAGCAACGCGACAACATTGATCGCAATCGTCGTCTTCCGCCAGGTGATGCACCACCGGATCACCGGCTCATACAGTCTTTCCAGCACCCGATTCACCGGATTCGCGTGCTCCCCCCTAAACCGTCCTTTCATAAAGAAAGAGATCAGCACCGGCGCCAGCGTCACCACCAGGAACGCATCCACAAGAAGGATAAACGTCTTCGTATACGCCAGCGGGTGAAACAGCTTCCCTTCCTGGCCCGTCAGCAGGAACACCGGCAGGAAAGACGTAATAATGATCACCGTCGAAAAAAATACCCCCCTCGACACCTGGATACAAGCCTGCTGGATGATCGCCAGCCGGTCCGCAGAGGCCATCCTACCCGGGCCATAGCCCGCCTGTCTCTCCGTCAGGTGCCGGTACGCATTCTCCGACATGATGATCCCATTGTCCACGATCACCCCGATCGCCAGCGCAATCCCCGTCAGCGACATGATATTCGACGACAGCCCAAACGTATTCAGCAGGATAAAACTGATCGCCACCGTGATCGGTATCTGGATGATAATACTCATAGCGCTCCGCCAATGGAACAGGAACAGGATCACCACCAGCGACACCACCCCGATCTCCTCCAGCAGCTTCCCCTTGATATTCGACACCGCCCCCTCGATCAACCGGCTCCGGTCATAGGCGATATGAAAATGCACCCCCGCCGGCAGGCCCTTCTCCACCTCCTTCATCTTCTCCTTTACCGCCGTGATCACTCTATCCGCATTCTCCTTATCCCGCATCACCACAATCCCACCCACGACCTCCCCCTGTCCATTCTCGTCAAAAATCCCCAGCCGCGGCTCGCCCCCCATCTGTACCGTCCCAATATCCTTCACCCGCACCGGGATGCCCTTATTACTGGCCAGCGCGATGCTTTCAATATCCTCCTTGCCTTTCAGATACCCCAGCCCCCGGATGACATAAGCCATATCACTCATCTCCAACTTGCCGCCCCCTACGTCATTATTGTTTGCCCTCACCTTGCTCATCACATCCGTCAGCGACAGGTTGTAATATTGCAGCTTCACCGGGTTCACCACCAGCTGGTACTGCTTCTCAAAACCCCCGAAAGAAGCCACCTCCGCCACCCCCGGCACTGTCTGCAAACCAAACTTGATATACCAATCCTGCAAAGCCCGCTGTTCCCCCAGGTCCATCCTCTTCGCGTCCAGCGTATACCACAGCACATGCCCCACGCCAGTCCCGTCTGGCCCAAGCGCCGGCACGACCTCCGACGGAAGCAACCGCTGCGCATAATTCAGCCGCTCCAGCACCCTTGTCCTTGCCCAATACGTATCCACGCCATCTTCGAAAATCACATACACAAAGCTCATCCCGAACATCGACGTCCCCCGGATGTTTTTCACCTTCGGTATCCCCTGGAGATTCGACACCAATGGGAACGTCACCTGGTCCTCGATGATCTGCGGGCTCCGTCCCATCCATTCCGTAAACACGATGACCTGGTTCTCCGACAGATCCGGGATCGCGTCAATCGGATTGGATCGTACCGCGAAGATCCCCCATATTAACAACCCCAGCACCACCGCCAGTACCACGTACCGGTTGCGTAATGACCATTCTATTAACTTATATACCATATAAAGGAATTAAGATCATCCATTAAAAAATCCCGGGAGGCCCATACTATTTGACACTGTCCATCTTCATAACCTTCATCGTACTATCGTTTTTCCAGAGACTCCTTTTTCACCAGGCCCATCCCGCACTTCGGGCACTTCCCCGGCTTATCACTGATAACCTCCGGGTTCATCTTGCAGGTATATACCGCTGCCACCGGATGCCCGGTCAAAGACGAATCCTTCATTACCGCCGTCGAATCCGTCCCTTTCGACACATCCTTACGGTCAACATTATTCGAACAAGCAGAAAAAATAACACCGAGCACAACCATGCCGGTCAGAAAAAAAACATTCTTTCTCATATTTACAATTGAACAATTAAATAAAAGCCACCACAAAGGCGACGATACACCCAGCCATTACAGCCTTAGCTATAATACACAGGGCGATGCAACAACGCACATACGATTACAACAGAAATAAAATGCAGGAAATGGTGCATCAACAGAAACACCCCGCCCGGCAGAACGCCAGGTCACAAAAAGAAAGAGATCAAATCCGGAAATTGCAACAACGTACAAACACAGGCACCTTTCCCCGATCGGGCGGCCCGTGTGCAATAGGGTAGTCCACTATAAAAGAAACTGGCCAGTTTCCAGACACTTCCCGAAAAAAAGGCAGGTCAGCCATAAAGGAATGATCTAAAAATGGAAATGACGATTCCGCCATTCGCTGGTCCTTATCGACCTGTAACTTCTTTACCTCGTCCTGGCAGCAACCTTTTTTTGCCACCACACAATGACCGGAACCCGCCGCCTTCGGCATCCCGCAGTAAGAGCAGTCCGAACGCTCGTTATCCACCAACGCCCAGGACATCAGTTTCCCCATGCAATAATGAAAATGTACCGTTGCGCCTGTCGACATACCCAAATAGAGGAATGCTAATATCGCTGCAATGGTCCTTTTCATGTATGTAAGGCAAAGCTACCCCGTTTGCTAGCACGATCCTTATACAATCATGGAAATATTTTATAAAATTCCCACTTTCTCCCAACTTCCCCTTATAAAATTGATTTTCAGCGCCTACGTAGCCCCATGGACTATACCGCCGTCATGTGCATACACTCCTCAGCACACTTACGACAAGCCTCTGCACATTCCCGGCAATGCGCGTTTTCATGCTTTCCGCACTCCGCCGCGCATTCCTGGCAAATCTCCGCGCACATCCGGCAAAACTCCTCTGCCCGGCTACTTCCCAGGCTCATCAGCTGCGCAGCATTATAACAGACTGCAGCACATTCCATATCCAACTGCACACACCTTGCCATCATCTTCACATTCTTCTCCTGCAAACAGGAAGAGGCACAATGATTGCACAACGCCGCACAGTTCAGACAGGCATCAATACATTTCTTATAACTGTGGTAATTCATAACAATAACTTTCCTTATCAGCCGAAAATTCCATGCCACGTTAATTATTCACCGCGTTACCGCAATCCCATCCTTATCCGAAACCGTCACGGCCCGCCGCTCCAAACTATTATGTATCAGACTTTTTTGGAAGCCCATATCGGCGCTAGTGATCTTGCAGAACTTTGGACGCCTCCTGCTGCTGAAATTTGGTTTTTTACAGAAAAAATCCTCGCTCACCAAAAAGTTACCGGTTTATTTTGCTACCACGCAATATGGCAACGTGACATTGAAAAGTGAAACCCCACTTGCCGAAGACGCGCATCCATTCTATTCGGAGGAAGAAGCTCTTTCTTTTATAGGCGAAAAATCACTTGGAGAGATTTGGTCGGTTGTCATGATTAAGGAACCAGCCCAATAACCTTCACAGCTCTTGCCTCAGACTTCAACATTCTGGAAACAAGTTACCTTCACAACATGGTAGCGACAAAGGAAGAATTTGACATAGCAGAAGCTTTTTTCAAAAGCCGTAAACTCCCTGAGAAAATGATCGAAACAGGTCTTCTCTGACTCATAATAGGCGGTTCTAACCAGTGTGACCAGACGACGTCTATGGCTTTCTCTTCTTTGGCTTTTCCCTCTCCGCCAGTTATAATACGTACTAGTACTACATTTTAGAACCCTGCATAGCTTTTCAATAGAATGCTGCTCCTCCAATTGCCTGATTACTGAGTATCTTTCCCGGAGCGTCTTAGAAAGATACCCGGTAGACGTGGAAGAAATTCGGAAGCACGCCTGGCTCCTTTCAAAAGATGTTCTCGGCCAGCAAGCGATAGAAGATGTGCTGGTCGAAGAGTTGCTACCCAATGACCCGGCTGTAGTCGCATTGATCCTCAAAAGCAACGCCAAACGCGGGTCTAACATTAGTAGCGACGGCCAACACCCGTTCGCTAAACAGCAACAAAGGCGTCCGCGTCATTGACTGTATGAATTGGTCTCCCCTTCCTGTCAAACACTCATGTAAATTTGATGACTGCAACAGCCATGGCAGCTGGCGCTATGCTTAGCTTTTCCGAGGTTCAATGGAGCGCTTTAAGCAAGGCGTTGATTACCGCAGAGGAAACCGCTGAAAACTAACCGGGATTTCCCTAAACATGTACAAAAAAATGTTGCATATTTTCCACAGTTGCAGGCAGATAGATGGTCATTCTCCGATCGCTATTTCCAGGGATCGAGCACAATTTTGACACAGTTGTCGACCCTGTTGGAAAAAATATCGTACGCATGCGAGATATCCGTCAGCGGCAGACGATGGGTAATAATGTCATCCAACCGAACCTTGCCGTCTTCCACATACGATAACAATTTGTCGATATGTTTATGTGCGGGGGCCTGACCGCCTTTCAGGATGATCCCCTTGTCAAAGAATTGCCCCAAAGGAAAGTTGTCGAAGGTAGTTCCATACACACCGAGCACCGATACCGTCCCACCCCGGCGTACGGCACTCATACAGGCTTCCAACACTTTTATGGAGCCTGTCTCCAGGTTGATCACCGCTTTAGCCTTTTCCGCCATATTACGTTTAGGCTCAAACCCTACTGCATCTACGCAGACATCCGCGCCGCGGTTGTTGGTGGCAGCCCTGATCTGGTCGATAACGCTCTGCGGGCCATCCTCCCAAAGCAGAGTCTCTACGTTGGCGGCGAGTCTTGCTTTCTCCAGGCGGTAGGGCAGCGTATCCACGATAAACACCCGGCCGGCGCCCCGCAGCCAGGCACTTTTGGCGGCCATGATACCTACCGGTCCCGCGCCAAAGATCGCTACCGTTTCCCCGCCCTGAACCTGTGCCCAGTCTATACCGGTGTATCCTGTAGGAAAGATATCGGTGAGAAATAAGACCTGTTCGTCTGTCAGCCCGTCCGGCACCTTCCGGGGACCATAGTCTGCATAAGGTACCCGGACATATTGCGCCTGCCCACCATCGTAGCCGCCGTATAGATCCGTATACCCAAACAATGCGCCGCCTTTCTGATCCATTAGTCCTCCCTCGGGTCCGTACTTTTCCGGATTGCTATTCTCACAATGTCCCGGCAAGTCATGATTACAAAAGAAACATTGACCGCAGGCAATGGGAAAAGGCACCACCACTCTATCACCCCTCTTCAAATTCGAGATGCCCTTCCCTGTTTCTTCCACGATGCCCATGAACTCGTGTCCCAGCACCATTGGCCGCTTCTGTGGAAGCGAGCTGGAATAAATATGCAGGTCTGACCCGCATATTGCCGATGCCGTCACCTTTAGGATAATATCCCTGTCCGCCTCGATCTTCGGATCATCGACATTGTCACATGTCACTTTATGAGCGCCATGTATTACCGCTGCTTTCATATCATTATTTTTTTTCTTCGACCGGAGCCTGTTGTTTATTTAATTGATCGGCAACTTTGCTGTCCGGCAGGACGTTACTCATGGCGACCTGTACCTTATTCTTAAATCCCGACACGACCATGTCTTTTCCCGCCATCAAGGCCTCAAAACCATCTTTTGCTACCGTAGCCGCATCCCCCAGCTCGCCTTCCTGTACTATCTTCGAATCAAGCATATCGGCCTTATTAAAGAAATCGGTGTCTGTCGCGCCCGGCAAAAGGGAGGTAACCGTGACAGCTGTATCTTTCACCTCGCTGCGAATAGCCTCGGTAAAAGAATGTACAAAAGCCTTGGTACCGTGGTACACCGCCTGCCAGGGACCGGGTAATTTTCCGGCGATGGATGCGAGATTTAATATCTTTCCATCATTTCGCGCGACCATTTCCTTTAGGAAATAATGCGTCAGAATCACAAGGCTTTCAATGTTCAAATGGACGAGGTCCAAAAGACGATTGATGTCCTGGGCGACGAACGGTCCATACTGCCCCTGGCCCGCATCGTTCACTAAGATATCGATCCGGAGCCCCTGCTCGCGAATCTCATCGGTCAATTCAAGTGCGTTGCCTGGATAGAACAGGTCTTTCGGGATCGTGCGGACATCAATGCCATATGCAGATTGAAATTCATTCTTTACCTTATCCAGGTCTTCCTGTGTCCGGGACACAACCACCAGGTTATAGCCCTCAGCGGCCAACAGTTTGGCCAGTTCGTAACCAATCCCACTCGTACCGCCGGTAATTAAAGCGTACTGTCCTTTTTTTTCCATAAAAATTGTTTAAAATGAATAGAGAATGACTTATTACTGAAATTAATGTGCCAGGCGATGGCATTCGGTAGCGACATAGTTCAGTACTGCAGCTACGGGAGCTGCAATTCTTAAGATGGGATATTCGTCCGGATTGCGTATCTTGCACGCTCATTACCGGCTATCTCCGGCCGGTCCCCAGATCCAATTCCATATTGTCTCCCAACATCCATCGTCCTGTCATTACCGAATATTTTTTCATTTATACAATGACCCTATGCCACACTATTGTTTTCGGGCAGAGAACGAAGCTGATGCACTTTTACTAAGACAGAGATTACCCGGTGCCGGGTTAACGCTGCACAAACCCCATCGCCTGGTGGAAGTAGTCGTCGATACCGACATGACCATGGAAGAATTACGCGGGGTCATATTGACCATTCCACATGCCTGGGTAATGGCAGAAACACTGAGGCCGGAATATGAAGAAAGCCGCAGCAAGACCGGGCTTTCGTTATTTGAATGATAGTTCTATACCGGTTTATTACGTGCCGCTCACCCATTCCACCGCTGTCTCGTATTCATTTGTCGTAAATCCCCTGAACTCCCCGGGTATCAGATGGCTGGCCTTATCGGTAAAACTCCGAATACCTTCGTCATCGGAGATGATTGATACCCTATTCCATTTGGCAATCTCCTTTAGTCCCAGCCAGGCATCACTTATCCATGCGGCGGCACTGAAATTCTTAAGCGGGGTATCTACCCAAAAGACGTAATTCAGCTTATCGTAGAGCGACATTTGGATCTTTATTTCCGGGAATACCACCTTATCGTAGTCGTCTTTTGTCACATCACCTTCTGCTTTGAAACCAACCACATTCACGGGCAGGTCTTTTAATACTGTTATCATAGCTTAAATTGAAGATTTATTGAATGGTTTATAAAAAAGCCTAAAATACTGTGCCATAGGATTGGCATTATTTACCCCTCCAAAGCAGCCAGCGCCTTTTCGATATCGACCCCTTTCCCCAATACGGGCTTGAACAGGTCACCTTCTGATCTTATCCGCTCCACAGCATTCTTAATCGTGAATTGCGACATTTTCAGGCCTTTTTTCACCTCGTCCCAATGAAGCGGCATCGACACCGTAGCTCCGGGCTTTGGACGAACAGTATACGGCGCCGCGAGCGTTGCCTTTGGCCGGTTCTGCAGAAAATCGACATAGATCTTCCCCTTCCGTTTATCGGTCATCCGCTCGATACTGGTAAACGGTAATTCAGCGTGGACCTGCGTCGCGATCAGTCTGCCGAAAAGCTGGCATTCATCATAAGAATATTTAGCCGTGAGCGGTATGTAAATATGGATGATTGCTATCGCCCTTTTTAGCGATAATCCCTTCCAGGCCAAGTTCTGCCGCTGCAGCCAAAAGCTCGCCGGGCGGGACATCGAAGCTTTGACTCTCCCGTATGATGCCTTCTTCAGGCAGCAAAGGATGCAGGAGCTCGCGTCTCTTGGTAAGAGGAAGCTCCATGAGATCATATCCATTCAGCCACAGCACATCGAAGACATAGTAGACAAGATCGCCATCCGCCTCGCTCCGCCAGTTCTGCAAAGCTCCGAAGTTAGAAACTCCGTCACTCTTTACGACAGTGATCTCGCCATCCAGCACGGCGTCGCGCCCCAGGGCCCGGAGAGCATCATGAACAGGATAAAACTTTTCGTTGAACGACTTATTGTTGCGGGAAATAAGCTCTACCTGGTCCGTTTTACAAAGGGATACGGCGCGGTACCCGTCCCATTTGACCTCATAGACCCAGCCTGGCTCCTCGACCGCCTTATCAACGAGCGTCGCTAACATCGGACTTACGGTCTTTGGCATGGTCCGTTTTATGGCGCCATCAGGCAGCTTAGCTATGGACGGAGCTTTTTTTTTAACCGGCCGCTTTGCCTTGGGCGCTGCCGTCGCTTCTTTTAGCTCGGCTTTAGCTTTCGCTTTCACGGGCGCTGCCGCTTTCTTTTGGACACCCGAAGCTTTCTGGCCATACACCCGATCGGGCTTCCTTTCCATTTTGGCAATTGTCTTGCCGCTGATCACCGATTTATCTTTTGAGGTGATATCCGTTTCCCTCGCAAACTTATCCCGATGTTTGATCAGCAGCCACGCACTATCCCCTCTGCCCTTCGTATGGACAAGTGCAAATTCACCTTTTACCTTTTTTCCGTTCAGAACTATTTTTACCGATCCCGCCGCCAACTGTTTCAGCAGCAGCTTTTCAGCTTCTTTTTTGGATCTCACCGGCTCAATAGGAGTATAAGTGCCATAATCCCATACAATAACGGTCCCGGCGCCATAGTTGCCTTTCGGAATGATACCCTCGAAATCCTTATAGTCAAAAGGATGATCTTCGACCATCATGGCCAGCCGCTTGTCGGCCGGGTTGAGGGATGGCCCCTTTGGCACTGCCCAACTCTTGAGAACGCCTTCCATTTCCAGCCGGAAATCGTAGTGCAGCCGCGTGGCGTCGTGCTTTTGGATGACAAAGATTAGTTGGCCCGTCTTGCTTTTTCCGCCTTTCGGTTCAGGCGTGTCATCAAAACTTCGTTTTTCATTGTATTTAGTCAAGGACATAAATAACCTTTTACTTTATAGCTAAAAATATTTCCACTTCCGAATTTGCTCCCTGCTGCGATTTTTCTCCGTAAACTTCAAAGTCATAGGTATATTTCCTATTCAATTCTTTATCTCTTCGCCAGATCTCGCTCCACATACTTGCAACCGCCTTAGGCATTTCACCTTTAGCAAGGAATGTTTGAAACATCTCTGCCCGAAATTCACGCCTAATAAGACCTTCCGGCACCTCGTCCAGTGTGGCCACCGCCACTCCGATAATTGCAGTGTATTCTCCTGTGTAATCGCTCTCGTAGTCTGTGTAGATGGAAAGAATTTCCTTCGATTGTTTATTAGGTATTTTTTCAAACACTTTTTCAGAAAAGAATCGTTCCCAAAGGTTCCCTACGTCATGTACGGCCTTATTATCCTTATTGGTGGTTCTTATAGAAAGGCCAATTAGTTTGAATCCGCTTGTGATGACCATAAGTTTTAGTTTTGGATAGCTTTATTCATAAAAATCCGCAATATAATTCCCTATTGCAGAGATCAGCCCTGATGGCTGACCCGCAACATCTTTTTCTCCCCAGCCATTATCTCCACAACATAGATATGCAAAAAGCTGGTCCCCAAAGCTCACCCGAAAAAAGATGGGCATTCCGCTATCCCCTATCTCATCAGATGGTGTGATCAATCCGCTGTAATGTTGACCTTCATAATCCAGTGACAGTTCGAAAGATTTATTTTCACCCATTTTTTATTTTTTTATCTGACTACGATCCTGCGAAATGACGCGCTTTCCCGATTCCAGGCGATTTGACTTTGCAAAAAAATCCCTGGCTTTCTTTAGCCCCGTTGCAATTGCCACTCCTTCCGGCGCGCCATGCAATAAAAGTTCATTTGCTATCTCTACTGCCTTCTCTCTTAAAGGAATGGGCTGATTCTTATAGGAAGGGGGATAATCCCCGTTATACCATGGCATAAAAACAAGTTTTGATAGTCTAATAAATAAGGGCGCACTTCTTTAGAAACGCGCCCCTTCTTGTTACGGATTACCAATCTTCTATTCATTTCATAGTTGAGTTGAATAGAACTTTGGAATCAGTTACACTTATACTACATAAAATGTCGTGCCAACCCCAATTAAATCTTTCTGATTGATTTTCAGCGCGGATATTTCTCAACAACAATAAAGATCCTATTTCACCGTCCCCAATTGCCAGGGCATATTAATTGCGCTTTCTGATCAATATTACGTAGTGAACAATTATCCCAAAAATTTCAATGTCATGAACACAGAGACAAAAAACCTTACCCGCCGGCAGGCTGTCGGAGGCTTAGGCGCGGGCATTGCTGCCTTAACACTATCCCCCGTCCTGACTTTCGCGGCGCCAACAGATGCGACTTCTTCATCAGGTGCCACCACGCCACTAGAGGATCCCACAACCAAATATCCCCGGCCTCCTTTTAACGGGCAATCCCAACCCTGGCCAGGCCTGGCCGGCAAGATGGACCCGCGCCCCGATCACGGCGAGAAAAGCTATAAGGGTTCCGGTCGTCTCACCGGTCGCAAAGCCTTGATCACCGGTGGAGATTCCGGTATGGGGCGTGCTGCCGCCATTGCCTATGCCCGGGAAGGTGCTGACGTAGCGATCAACTATTATCCTACAGAAGAGCCGGACGCGCGTGAGGTTATCGAACTAATAAAAGCAGAAGGTCGGAAGGCCATCGCCATCCCGGGCGACCTGCGGGAAGAAGCCTTCTGTCAGAAACTGGTCGAAGAGGCCGTCCGCGGCCTTGGAGGTCTCGATATCATTGTCAACAATGCCGGTCGTCAGCAATCTCATTCTTCTATACTGGATATCTCAACGGAACAGTTCGACTGGACGATGAAAACAAATATATATGCTCCCTTTTGGATCATAAAGGCAGCCCTTCCACACCTGCAGCCGGGGTCCGTGATCATTGGCACTACCTCAGAACAGGCGTATGATCCTTCGCCTGATCTATATGACTATGCCCAGACAAAGGCTGCAACAATGAATTATATTAAATCACTTGCCAAACAGCTTGGACCAAAAGGTATCCGGGTCAATGGGGTGGCCCCGGGTCCCATCTGGACGCCTTTACAGGTTAGCGGCGGCGCGACCCAGGAGAAGCTGAAAAAGTTCGGTGGCCAGACCCCGCTTGGCCGCCCTGGTCAACCGGCCGAGCTGGCTTCCATTTATGTACAGCTGGCCGACAACGGCGGAAGTTACGCTACAGGACAGGTCTACGGCTCCTCTGGCGGCGCCGGGCAACCTTAGCAACAAGCCGCCTCCCGAGACTTCTCTCACAATCTTAAAAACCTCCGGTTAAACCAGGAGGTTTTTTGCAATATTTACAATTATATATAGCTTTGTTATCAACCTATAACGTTACCTCGCAACCAAAACTTATGCCCGTTAACACCGTATTCATAATCGACGATGATGACGACGATATCCGGCTGATGAAGGATGCTATTACCGGTATTGATCCCCTCATCCATATACAACCATTCCGTGATGGCGCCACCGCACTGCTTTTCCTGGAGCATTGTGCCGAAAATGAACTTCCAAACGTACTTATAGTAGACTATCAGATGCCCCTGATGACCGGCCCGCAGCTGCTGGAGCAGCTAAATAAAGTGCGCTATCTCTCTATTCCAAAATTTATATTAAGTACCTCTTCAACAATACAGCATAAAATATCCTGCACCCAGGCAGGAGCCTGGCGCTATTTTACAAAACCCTCCACCTTTGCAGAGCTAAACGAAATTGTACGGCAAATACTCGACGAGTGCCATAATTTCAAATAAGCTTTTTATATAAAATAGCATAAATTCATACAATCGCACGAGACTAAACATTATTTAGTGTAGCAACTAGGCCCATTGTAAATAAATAGCAAATGGAAACAAACGTTAATTCAGCAATTTATTCGATAAAAAATCGAATACTAGCAATCCTTTTTATAACTTACCTACCAGCTATTGTATTTTCCCAACCCTATAGATCAACCTACAAAGTCAGCGGAAACGTGAATGTAGACTCCGGAAAGGCCGTGTTCTTACCTCTGGGAAGCGACAACAATTATCGCTACCGTTCGTCGCTTTCTTCTAAAATAGTCGCAGGTCACTTTGAAATATCTGATTCAATCGACTATCCCACTTCGTATAGGCTTCGAATTGATGTCAACGACACACCGGTTTATGTCTCAGAATTCTTTATGGTTGACTCCGGGATCCAGGCATTGAATTACGATGTTAATAAAGGAAGAGTAGAGCCGGAAATAGTCAATTTCAGCATGAACGAACTAAATAATGACTTCAACATTTTTCAAAAAGAGGTAAATGCAAAACGCAGCGAATACTTTACCTTTAGTGACAGTTTAAGTTCAATTTATTCCAAAAATATACCCAATGACCTCTCGGTCGAACTTTCGAATCGATGGAACGACTTTAATTTATTCAGATATCGTCAGCTTTATAGCTACTCCCAAAAGCACATTGACTCATATGTTTCGCTATGGAAGATCATAGGCCAGTTAAGATTTGACTACAGCCCGTATCTGGATTCCGCATTTAATTCACTGTCCCTCCAGGTCAAAAATTCCCATACAGGAAAACAATTAGGAAGACAGTTAAAAATCGCGCGTTCTCTTTCTGTTGGATCTCGCTTTCCCGCGTTAAACGTTGTTGACACAAAATTAAAAAAAGCGACATTAATACCGCCGATTAATGCATCAAAATACACCCTTGTTGACTTTTGGTACAGCTCCTGCGGGCCTTGCCTGCACCAATTTAGCGACTTGGGAAACTTATACCAAATGTACAAATCGAAGGGTTTTAATATTATCGGTATCTCTACCGACGATACCTCCCACATCCACGATTGGTTAAAGGTCATAGCTGACAAACAACTGAAATGGAAACAGTATCTAGACATAGGAGGAAAAACTATTGTTACCGACTTAGGAATTGAGACGTTTCCTTACAATTTTCTTTTAGATAGATCAGGAAAAATCATAGCGGTAAACATCGGACCAGGAGAATTAAAAGCTCTCTTAGAGAAAAATAGTTGAAGACCTATCTGTTTTTAACCTATTTCACACCGGCAATGTTAGCCAAAATCCTGCAAACAATTGGCAAAAGAAAGTAACTTGCATCATGCAACATTATCGCTTCAGATCCAGCTACAGAGTCGACGTAGAAATCCTCATGAGCATCCTCCCCGACGCCATCTACGAGATCACACCACTCCATCCCCAATTCCCGGACGTAGAAGTCGAAATCATTACCAAATACAATATCGATCAGGTGATAAACACCATGAACACCATCCCCGAAGGCGCAATTATGGCAAAAACCATCGCACCCTCATCCCGGTACATCAGTAGCTTCAAACCAAACGAAGACTTCTCGGTCAATTGATCCAAAAATCACATCGTCCGGCTCCGTCGTTTTTCAGCCTTCAGCACCGGCCGCATGACGATCATTCTTTCTGCGCAGATAATACACCGGGATCCCCAGCAACGCAATAATCAGCCCCGGCCACGTAAAACCCGGTTTGTAAACGATCAGCAGCCCGCAAAAAAATAATCCCATCAGGATATATATTGCCGGAAGCACCGGGTAACCGATAGCCTTATAAGGTCTTTCATGCTCAGGCTTTTTCACCCGGAGAATATAGATCCCAAAGATCGTAAGGATATAATAGATGACCACCACAAAGCTGATCATGTCAAGCAGATCCTCATATTTACCGCTAAGACAAAGTATCGAAGCCATACCCGCCTGTATCCACAGCCCAAACGCCGGCACCGCCTCTTTATTCAGCTCTCCCGTCCGTCGAAAAAACAATCCATCCTTCGCCATGCTGTAGTATACACGCGCACCCGCAAGTATCAATCCATTGTTACAGCCAAAAGTCGCGATCATGATCATCACCGCGATGACAGCGGTACCGCCCGTGAACATGAGATTTAACAGGACATACAAAAAGGTCACGATAAGGGTACCCAGCAAAAGACTGAGACCGATATTCCGTTTTGGGTTTTTGATCTCACCAGCCACAAATGGCACCACATGGATCCGAAGACCAAAGTCCAGTGTCCTGTCATAACGGGCGGCCCTCGCACTGAGGTCCTTCATCGTCTCATACATGCTTTCCTCCGTCTCCGGCCACATCAGGAACATATCGCAATAACGGGCGCAGACGTCCCTGGCGTTCAATATCTCGATGGTTTCCGCGCAGCGCTGATACCGCATCTTTGGATACTCCCTCAGCCCCGGTAGATCGGAGTTGATGATATTTATCGTCAGCCGCCCTTTCAAAATATGATCCAGTGTGGAAATAGCCCGCGCCAGCATAGGCGGATGTATCTCGCTAAATTACCAAATCTACCACTTACCCAAACTGTCTTCAGAAACCGAGAAGTTCAGAATCCCTTCAGAATTCGTTGATAATTTACCCCCCGTACAGTTCCGACAGAATTTTCTAATTTTTTCTAATAAGTTTATAATTGCTCTCAAATAGACCGTACAGACATCGTCCTTTAATTTTGCTCCTCATGCAGCGGATCATTTACGTCCTGTTGCTGGCATGCTCTTTTCCCTGTCTTGTTTTTGCGCAGGAGAATTACGAGATCCAGGTCTATGGTTCTCAGACCGTCTTAAAAGGGAATACAATGGTGGAACTGCATAGCAATTTCACCTTCGACGGACAGAAATACAGCCAGAAAGGAGTGCGGCCAACCAATGACGTCTTTCATGAAACCATCGAGATCACACATGGATGGAATACCTGGTTTGAGACCGGGTTCTATTTTTTCAATACCATCGGCAACGATAACCGGACAACTTACGTAGGTAGCCATATACGGCCGAGAGTAATGGTTCCGACATCCTGGAACTGGCCGGTAGGTGTAAGCCTTTCACTCGAAGCCGGATATCAGAAACGGGATTACAGCGAAGATGACTGGAGCCTGGAGATCAGACCGATCGTCGACAAACAGATCGGCAAACTCTATCTCTCGCTGAATCCCACTTTCGACAAGTCTTTTCACGGCCTCGGCAAGAACGATGGATATATCTTTTCACCCAATTTCAAGGCGGCCTACAATGTGACAAAGGTCATCGCAGGTGGTTTTGAATATTACGGCGCGCTGGGCCCGTTAAACCATTTTGAGCCTTATCAAAGCCAGGAGCATCAGCTGTTCGCAGCAGTTGACCTCGACTGGTCACCTGACTGGGAACTTAATTTCGGGTATGGATGGGGTTTTACACAGAGTACTGACAATGCTATATTTAAAGTTATTCTCGGCTATCGTTTTCATTAAATGTTCATCTCTTAATTAAACACCCTTGACCAACAAAAACACCGCAGGCTTTAATGAAAAACATAGCCTTGGCATCCGCATCTGGCATTGGTCCTTTTTTATCCTTTTGATGGGATCGATGACTACGGTATTATTGGCATCGACGGTATTCCGAACCCGGAACAATACCTCCCTTGTTCAGCAGCAGTTGAAGCAAAAGGGGCTGGCCGTGAATACAGATCAGGCGAGGGCAGTCTCGCACGCCTTTAGCGACAAGGTATGGGAGCTTCACACCTGGATAGGCTATTTCGTTGCCGCGTTTTTGCTGGGCAGGTTTATCCTGGAAGCCTTCCAGCCGTCGGATGAATTATTACGTACAAAGATCCTGAGAGCCAAAGAATTTCCTCCCCTGGCACCTGAAGCCGTGCGGGAGAAGCAACATTATACCCAGGTTAAATGGAGTTACATTCTCTTCTATTTCCTGATGGTGATCATGGCGATGACCGGGTTAGGCATGGCATTCGAAAATGTCCCCTTTCTCCAACCGCTGCACGGGGCCTTGAAACAAGTGCACAGCTTTACTCAATACGGGATCTATGCTTTTGCCTTCTTCCATCTCATGGGAGTGATCATTGCTGACGCCGGGAGATACCCTGGCCTGGTCTCAGGGATGATCCATGGGAAAAAAAGATTTTAACAGAACCTAAAAATTCTAGATTGGGCGACCGCCTATTCGGTTATACGTCCATGTATACACTTGTTATAAGCGTTTATGACAATATTGACCCTCGAAAAGAAACTTTACATATCATTTTCGATTTGAATTCAAACGAGTGGCATTTCAAATATTTCGCTGTGCCGTTCAAAGACCCGGAATTTGTACGAACCTATCCTGTTGAAATAGGAATAGATAAATTCGACAATTTCTTAAAAATGACAGATTGGTAATCAGTAGTGATTCATATATCCCACCACCGTTGGCGCCCCCGGCAGAAGGCATAAAGCGCGGCAGCGATAGTAATTCTCTGCAAAATAAAATAAGCTTTTATACCTTCCGCTAGTATGCCGGTATGCTCTCTGCCGCATGGCCCGCTGCGGGATTATACTCTTTACAGCCCGGAGCCGAGATCAGTGACCTGCATTATTATACAGATCTACACTAACCTTTGGTTCATCGTAACCCAGGCTGCCGGCAACTCTGCCGTCTAATTCCCAAGCTCCAAGTGATTAATAGCACACGAAAAAGCCGCCCGGAAAAAACCGGGCGGCATCAATACTTATATATACGGTCGTGCTCTATTTACTTTTGAGCTCTCCTTTTATTTTCTTTACGTTCTCAACGGAGACTTCTGCCAGACTGGCAATTTTTTCATCTGAAAATTCCGTGTTGGATAAAAGATTCTCGACAAAATGCTGTCGAGCCTTTTCCACTTTTATTTCCGACAACTCAGCTCCAGCTTCTTTTCTATGTAGCCAGTCACACTTTCCATTACCCGCCGCGCTGCTTTTTCATTATTATATCGATATTACTCCGGCCGATGAGATCGAGCGGCTGCAGTTCCAGGCTTCCAGCTTCAATACCGGCAAAAGACAGAGCAAGATCGGCCGACCGACGAAAAAGGACAGAAGGGATCTGGATGGGTTTATGGAGGAGTAACCTTCCTACTCATTTCCCAGCTTACTAATTGAAACATATTCGGTTAGTTTGGGAGAAGTCTTTGTTAAAACAATAGTTTTGTTCTTTTTGCTTAATATTATTTTTCTGCCTATTTCAGATAACGCATTTATAGAGCTGTCGCTTAAACCAATTGTCCCAATAAATAGCAAATCATAGAATTCAATATTAAAAAATAATACAACGATCAGCTTTCCAAATAAATCATCAACCCTTATCTTATATCCATAATCGTCCTGGATAGACTTTAATATTTTTTTTTGTGCATTATTTCCCAAACTCTCAAAAAATGGTATTATTTTCCGGGCTTCATCAAATGGATAATTCAAATATAGAGCATCGGCCGTATTAAAGTGAGCTTCCTCGTCTAATTCTATTTTTGATTGGATCAGATAGATGTCTCCCGCAGGAAAATCAATTGCTTTTTCAGATAATATATTTATGGAATAGTTTTTCATGCTCTACTTTGTTGGTAAATTATAAATTTTATATCGGTATTGAGCAGGATTTCCGAATTGAAAATTTCATTATTTATCAGAGCATCGATAAATTTCTTATCTCCAGTTTCTAATGCGTATTTAATTGCGGCATTCATTCTATGGTTACCATCAGTTAATATGGTTTGCCCTTGATATTTGAATCCTGCAGCTCCATTTTCGGTATTGAACATTCCGTTTTTCATTTGATTCAAGTAATTTTCAACCAGATCTGCAGATTCATCACTTAATGACTTTTGAGCACTTTTAAGACCCAACTCATCTGCCATCCCCAGTATTTCTGACGCTGCAGCCCTGGAAGCAGCAGCTTCTGTAAACCAACCCGCTATACTTCCAAATATCGATGAGAATAGTTTTTGCCCCCCCAAAGTAACCAAAGCGCTCCAAAAAGCGCCGTCTCCAACACCTTCAGGGGCGTTTTGTATCGAATAGCCTTGTGCCGTTAGGTCTGCAACAGCCTGCCCTTTCGGCTTTTTTACAGCCTTTTGATTGTCCGTATAGACTACATCAAAGTTGTCGTTGGTCTTGTGAACTTCTGCCTTTTTTGTTTTTGAGTTGACTAAGATATCATCATCATCTTTGTCTGCTGAAGTCTGGCCGCCATTGCTGGAAAACGTACCATTATTGTTACAGAAAGAAAGAGAAGGAATTCGTGCAAGCTCATTTGTCGAAGCATACCTTTCGCATTTATTACTTGACAAAGATCAGCCCTTCCAGCAGGCGGATGAAATCAATAAGTCTCGTGTATCAGTCTTATGGTACCGCTGGGCCATGATTGCTTTACGATTCGTATGGTCATCTCCGCTAAAGGAAAATGCAAGTCTGACGGCGCCAGGGTCATTACCCATATCCAGTGACCAAAGAACACATCCTCCTGCTCGCCATCTATGATAAATCCGAAGGTGATAATATCGCAGACAAAGACCTGATAGCTAGATTGAAAAATTTACAACCAGTGCTACACCCGATCAGTTGAAAAGATTCACATCTAAGTCCTTATAGCTCCCGACTACAGTCGATGGCAAACTCTTCCCGTTTCCTAAAATATCAAGAAAATTACCATCTCTTACAATAAATCTATACTCAAAAGAACCTTTTAACAACAAGTCTAATTCAAAAATCTGCCCCTCCTCAGAAAACAAAATATTAAGATCTTTTTCATTGATTAGCAAAGGCCTTTTTTGATCATTTAGCTTCTTCGTCAATTGATTCCCTAAGTAACCGGTAGCGTCAATATCCCATATCAAAAATTCCTCAATTTGGCTATCCCTAACAACGTAGGAAACTATTTTTTCAAGTCGTCTTTCCAGATCTTCGTCGGTGATATTTATTGATATAGCCCAATTCATATATTTATAGCAATTTATTGGAATGCCCCATTAATAGGTAATGGCAGTGGAACGTTTGATCTTTTCATTGATCCACCAGTTGAATTTTCAACCCAAAGATGCTGATGCGGGATGGGATGCCCAGGTCTCGGAGTGCCGTTGGGATATGTGGGTGCCGTAAAATCAATATCCCTTACTGGTCTTCCTTCTGCGTTAAATTCTCTTCCCTGATAAACCCTTCCATTTACATTATCCATTCGCAATTGAGTATGTGCAGTACCACCAGCTGCAGGATCTGCTACGGCCTCCCCTAATCTAGGAGGCTGTTGCCCTTCCATTACCTTTACTCCATCCGCATATACAGAATGCACTTTACCTCCGCCTCCCTCCCCCGGAGCCTCACCAGGCACAGCCAATCCTACATTTACAACAGCTAATGTAACATCAACGGCCGAGACCTTGCCATTATCCATTTCCTGGCGAATGCTCGCGCTCTCATCGTCCGCGGTATTCAATCCAGATAGTTCTGCTACTAAATGGAGAAAATCCTTTCCCGCAGCCCTTAAAGGGTCCTCCTGATACTCCTGATGGGTTGCATTCCGAATGAGCCCGAGTTGATCTCCATCGGGGTTCTTTTGTACAAAAAATTGTGGGTGATCGATGCGAAAACGTTGGTCAGGTATGCTGTCTCCCAGCGGATCGTTATGTAGTATCGGATTATTCCCCATCGCCGAGTACGGGCTCTCAGCATAATCCGGTTTTGAATCCACCTGCCACCATCTTCCCAACTGCGGATCAAGACTTCTTAACGGCGTCTCATATAATTCCAACCCTGATCCATCAGCAAACTCCTTATTCTGTAGCTCCGTTCCCTTGTTAAACCGGTACTTATTCTCCGAATAATCCGGCGTCAGCGCCTTGTCACTGATGCCCGCCATTCCCAGCCCAAACGGATAATAGTGATTCTCTTCCACCATCGGCCCACTTCGGTGCATCACAGCTAAATTATCAAAGAACGCCGGCCACCCCTTCGTCTCATTACTTACCCAAATATACAAATATCCACTGTGATTTACATTTATGGTGCTGGCAAGGGCCTGAATGGCATCGGCGTTGAGTACCCGCTGCGCACCGCTCTGTCCCCCGCCGCTGACATAAGTGAACTGGTTGTCCAGCAGCATCCAGTTCAGATAGGCTTTTGGTTTACCGGTTGTGTCCGTCTCATTGGCCGGGATAAAGCTATTTAATGCGCTTGAAAGAGGCCCCGATCCACTAACCAGCGTCGCGGCCGCCCCATGTCCCGGACCAGCCAGCGATGATAGCCCGCCAGCCAGCGAATTAAGAATACTTTGCAACGAGCTACCGTCGCCGCCACTGTTTGTCCCGTTTGACTTATAATAGGAGTTTACACCTATGGTGACGGTATCGCCGCTCATTACCTTCAGCAATAAAGCCGGGCCCATTTTATGCCCATTCCCGTCCACCATCGCCACGGAATCATTGGGATTAGTCGTGGCATCCGTTGGATAACCGGCTGGTTTAGGGGCACTGGTCGAGTCGATGTTATAGAACAGCGCCAGTTCCGTATTCCGGTATGCCGCTTCCATTGTTGCCATATATTGGGCTGTATCCTTCTGCTGGGTCAGCAATACCCGCGTATTGCCCAAATGGTCCTTTTCAAAAAAATCGTATTCCCATCCATAAGCCGAACTACCGCCGAGATAATGATGCAGGGCCAACCGGACCCTGCCCTCCGGCTGCTGGACGAACTGAAGCGTGTCGGCAAGGTTTGAACGGTGCACAAAGGAGTCCGTATAGCTGTATACAAGGCCATTGTTATAAAATGTTGCCGTTAAGTGCCGTGTTACGCTATCCCACACGATCTTTCTCACCTTGTTTCCATCTGCCGTGTAGGTGATCTGGATCTGGCCCTTCCCCGGGAACTGAAAAGTTTCGGGCAGATTCAGGACGTTATAGAATATGCCAGTGATTCCCTTGTTCTTATCGACACCCAGGGTACCATTGGGATTATACCGGTAGTCCTGGCCGGAGCGGGCGCTGCTATAATGAAAGTCGCCCAGTGTGGAGGTAGGATCATTCACATTATCCACCACCGTGTTCAGCCGGTTGCTGTTCGCATTATAGCCATATGCCAACTGATCGATAGGAGCTGATCCGGTTAGTTTAAAGCCGTTCTGGGTCATCGACAGGATATTTCCGTTGGCATCATAAGACATACCATGCACCCCGAAGTTAATCTTACTGCTATCCCAGCTTGACCCCGCCGTATTTTGCAGGAAGCGGGCATCCAGGAATCGGTTGACATTGTCATACGTAAAGTCATACTTACGGTTGACCCCATCACCGGCACTTTTCCAGATCTGGCCGGCTATATTACCATTATATTGTAGCCCCTGAAATGCAGCACCAGCAGCAGATGCCGTAGCATTGTCATACCCCAGCTCTTCTCCAAAATAGTTATGGGCAGTCCCCTGGATGTACTTTTTATTGATATCTTTCAGCCATCCCCTGATATTATATTCATATACCTGGCTGTCGATAAAATTGCCCAGGTTTTTGACACTCAACTGCCCTAATTCATTATAGGTCATGCTATCGATCAATTGATCCGATGTCGCGCCGCCCATCCGCATCCATGTACTGGTAGGTCGTCCCATGGCGTCATAGCCCAGCTTTGTTGATGCTACAAAGGCCAGCGTAGGGCTCTGATTGCCTGGTGCGCTCTGAGTAGTCAGCTTTCGAATCACCTTGCCGGTAAAGTCATACTGGAAGCTGGTGGTATCCCGGCCAACCGGCCAGGTGTTGGAAATAGTCTGCATTGCCCGGGCGCGATCATCATAAAAATTGACCTTATAGGTCATGCCAGAGCCGATGACATCGATAGCCTCGCCAGTTACTAACCCCCGATTGATTGTTGACGGCACTAAAGGTTGGGCATATACAGGTCCCACATTGGTGGTCTGAATAAAATAGTCGGCATTACCCGAATATCGGGTCGAATAGACACTATTGAGCCCCGATCCGGTGCCGGCGATCGAACTATAGTCGTCATAAAAAGTCCGCGTATAAGAGGTATATCCAGTACCGCTGATCAACGGATAAATGCTACTGGAGCCAGCAAGGTTCTGATGATAATCCCGGGTATTGGCATCGGTCAGTAGCCCCATGCTGTCTTCGCGGTTCAGATCGTCATATTTATGGATGATCCAGGAACTGCCCCGGTGGTTTTGATCCTGCGTCATGACCATTCTATCCCGAGCATCATACACCATCCAGGTTTCTCCCGCGTCGGGTACCTGTTTGATGGTCATTCGGTTGCGCGAATCATACTCATATCGGAAACACAAGCCCGCCGATACCAGACTTCCATTGGTCGCATTAAAATTCAAATTATTGGCCATCAGCCATTCCACCGCTTTTGGTGGCATGACAAATCGCAGGTTGCCCAGGTCATCATACACATAATAGGTATTTAGCCAACCGGAAGGTCCTGCGGCAGGCGTAACCCACAATTGCACTTTCTTTAGTACGACATGCCCATTCTTATCTTTATATTCTACCACGGTATGCTGTTGTTCGTCAGTAGTTGTATTCTTATACAGCTGACCGGCAGAATAAGTCCCGCTATCATTGGGCAGGCTGCCGATGGTCATTGGAATGTTCCAGATCTGGACGCTATCATCCGAAGTATTAACAAGATAACCGGTTGAGATTCCCCTGTCTGCCCCGACCCAGCTATTGCCAGGAGAATAATTGACTAGCGAACGATTTAGCGGAGAAGGTTCAAAATCCGTTCGGCCGTAAAAGTATTGTTCGCCTGAAAACTGGACGGCATTGAACGCATTCTGCTCGCCGAGAGGATCACTTTTATAGTTACCATCCGATGTTGGGGACGAATAAGGCATATAATGCATCACTTCGCGGCCAAACTGGTCATAAACTTGCGGGACAACCATGTCATACCCCAATGGACTGCTCTTCTTCGAAACGGTCTGCACGCTTCGATCCAGTCCATCAAAATAAATAGTCGTCTGTTCCACATCATTCTCATCGCTTAACCCATCCGCGGTCAGCTTATCCGTAACTCCGGGTTTTTTCACGGTCCTGGTCCTGATATAATTATAGTCCGGGAGCGGATTTACGTTGACGGTAAATATGGCACTATAGGTCGTTACGCCATTGTTGATCACTCCAACGCGATAATAAGTGGTTGCAGTCAATGCCGGAGGTGAATATTCTAAGGAATTGGTGCCTACATTGGTTGGACTAGCAAATAAATTGTTGGAAGAGCTCTGCCACTGATAACTATTAATACCGTTGCCGCCGGACGCGCCTGAGAGGCTCAGAGGAGAAGGCGTGGCCCCGTAGTTGATCGTCTGGTTTGCCGGAGCTATATCGCCAGGTACAACTGGCGGATAAAGCCTGACCGTTATAACATTGCTGTAAGCCGTTTGAGTATTGCACACCGTCTTAAGATGATAAAAGGTCTCCACAAACAGTGCACCACGCGTATAAGTCAATCCCGTTGCACCTGCAACAGGGTTAAAAACAACTGAATCAATACTTTCTTCCCATTGGTAGGAATAGGCGCCGTTGCAAGTCCCGCCTGAAGCGCCGCCACATGACAGCACCGCAGGAATAGCACCGCTATAGATCGTTTGCGAACCGGTAGCGGTTCCCGGAACCAATGCCGGATAAGTCAGCGTTACTGCCTGAGCGTCACTGGCGCCATTGGTTATCGATTCAAAAACATTTCCACTCGTAGTACCATTATTGGCCCAATGTACGGTAATCGAGCTGCCTGAACCCGTAAAAGTTCCTCCGGTGACAGTCCAGGTAATTGTTCCCGGCGTTCCGCTGGTACAGGCAATATTATAAGTCGCCGTGCTTCCCGCAACCACAGAAGCTGGCCCGTCTACATGGCAGGTAGCGGTGGTCCCTCCTCCCTTTTGTGCATACCCTTTACTAAAAAAACATCCCACCGAGTAAAAAGCGAACAAAGTGAAAAAGTATATTCTAAATCTCATTATAATGTGCTTTACGGTTAAAGGTTGCCTGACATAACCCATACATTAATGGGTACTATAATGGTAATCGATCGTTTTTGTCACATTGCCATCCTGATCCCTGACCATTTGCAGCCGGCCCAGAACGTCATAGCTAAAATAACTCACGCGGTTGGCTATGTCACACTGACTGGTCATACCAATTTCAGGAGTATAGGTGTACGTGGTCATTTGAGCGTTGGCAGGATAAAGCCTGACCTCATCAAGAACTCCTGTACCCAAAATAGATGCAGTGGTGATGCCGGTAGCTTTAACTTCGAAATAGGTCCACTGTCGACCGTCAATACTGATCGTTTTGCCCTGCACGGCAGAGCTGCCACCAGAAATAGTAAAAGGATTGGATGTGCCCTGCACCCAATAAGAGATAATATATGAATTGGCGCTGCTTAATCCCGTCTTGCTCATAGTTCCTGCAAGCGAATAACATCGGTTTCCAGTCACTCCAAAGGAATTGGCGCTGCCGGTGCCGATGGTCCAGCCGCCGCTGCCGTCGCCTTCAAAGCTGGTATAGGCGGACGATACACTATCCGAGTTGATTACTCTGGCTATTGGGAAAGCATGCGAATAATCCCAAATATAATTCACCGTCGGAGCATTTGACGTGGTATACTCAACCACATTCGACTTGACATCATACCTGTTGAAACTTATCAGCTGCCGGTAACGACCATCCTGGCTCACCACATTTCCACTGATTGAATAAGGTTGAAAATCATTGACCGGCGCGGCGAGGTCCAGTCTGTAAACTTTATCTTTCGCCGGAAAACCGTTTGGCAATAACCGGTAAGTCTGTAGTTGCGCCCCGGTCACCATACCTACCGACGATCCGGAATGGTACAGGCTATCCCTCGTCTCGATCACATCGGCTACACGGTTGGCAGCGATCATCGCATCCAGATTGGTATTTCCGGTAACTGTACCGCCGGCAGGGATATAATCCTGCGGATACTTTGTTAACTGCACACTGGTGTTTGCCTTGCTATCCTGTGAAATCGATCGGGTCATTTGGTAATGCACCGGATTGTCATAATAAAAATGTTTACTTTCCTGCAAAGCCAAAGCCGACACCGTCTGATCATAAACAAAATCGACTGTGGAATCCAGCAATACCCTTTCTGACTTAATCGAGGGGTACATGTCTACTTCCACCCAGGCAGGGGTCGCAGTGTCGCCCGAGCAATGGGCTGATGCCATTGCCGTAATAGGATTCAGAAATTGGTATTTCGCACTGAAATATACACTCCGGTTAGTCGTATGATAGAAGTTATTGGTGCCTTCCACAGGTACATAAGCCTCCCCTGCATTTTTGTATACCGTTCTGGACAACAGGGAACCATTTAGGTTATTACCCATATTCAGCATTCCCGGGAGGCGAAGATTCTGGTAAGCGATAGGTGTATCGGATGAATTAAAATAGGTATAGACAGTCTTGCCGATATCGTGGTCGCTAACGGGGTCGACCAACACTTCCGTAACATTGTCATACCCGACGATGTTACCGGAAATCACACTTGAAATAGATGAAATGCTGCTTCCAAATGCGGTAAGCGAAGAGCACCATCCTGTCTGGTCCGAACGTGGGATCTGAGTGTATCTAAAGTATTCAGGGTATGCCATCAGCCGGCCATAGGAGAAATTCTGGGAACCACCATTCACCGCCTGCGTGTAATCGTATATATAGCGTCGCTGCTTTGCAACAATATTGGAAGAGGTGTAATCAGTAACAGACCTGACCCTGATCCCTCCGCCAACAAATCCACCGTTTAGTGAGCCGTTGTAATTTGTGGTATCGGATTCTATCGACTGATACCCTAGCAGAACATGCAAAGTGCTAAAATAATTGAAGTCAACAGATGAATCAATATGTAATGTGTAGGTATAAATACCGGTGCCACCCGCGACAATGACCAGACTCTTATTAGTTGAGTAGACATTGGGATTACCCGATAATGTTGGATCCGTAATATCCTCCGTGATTGTCGCACTCGCGCCCGTCAGCGTGAAATAGATCTTTCCTGCCTGTTGAGTGTGATAGTCAATAGTCGAATTACCCGTCCCCAAAAAAGCTACGTCCAATGTTAGATTGCCGGTACTGGGTTGCCCGGGCGGTACGACAGGGTATATTTTGCTAAGATCCAGCGTACCCGTGATAGTCCCGTGCGTTCCCATATTGAGCGTTGGTGTCAATGTTACTATCTGCTGCTGTTGAAAATCCACGCTACCGCCGGAGGAACTTCGAATGGTTGAATTCTGCTGGTCATAGTCGTTGGGTTCATAAGCAAACACGCTCTTGCCACCAGTAGGATAGTGAATTTCCGCCAGCGAGAAATTGCTTGAAAAGCTGGCCGCAGCAGTATTATCCGGTTCCCGGTTGGCGGCATTTTCCTGGATCAGCTGCGATGTTACCGCGCTTGTTTCTGATGGGTTAGCCAAAACGGAAAAGGAGGGTATGAGATGTGTATTGGTGCTGCCGTTATAATAGCCCCAGTGGTCCATATTAAATCCATCCTTCAGCAATGAATTAAATCCTGCCTGACTGGATCGATTGTAAACAAAAGAATAGGGAGGGACCACCGTCGTGCCGCTCTGTTCCTGCACACTGTCTAGCCGGAGTCGCAGCTGATCAAGCGAATCAGGTCCAAACTGATTATATGCAGGGGGAGCGAAATAGCTATAATGAAAATCATAGGCCTTTATATAGCTAAGGCTGCCTGCCACTTTCGAAAAAAGTTGGACGCTATCCAGTTTTTCCCCCCCCTTTAGATCACTCCGTCCTCCATTATAGAAAAACCGAAGTTGCCCGGTGGAATAATCTATGGTTTGCAATGTTCCATTACTATAAAAGCTGGCGGCCGAATTTCCGAAAAAATCTCCGGAATTTTCAGTACATCCGAAGTTCCATGTTTCGTTCTTGTCCGGAAGCGTAGTTGTATAACTTCCATCATTGAGATACGAAAAAGAAATAGTATCGTTCTGGTTTGTCACAATACGTGAAATGTTCCACGAGCTAATGGCAAAACTTGAAGGCAGTCCACTTGAAGACTGAAGAGTGTCCTTGGCCGCGAAATAAAATGTAGTGCCATGTTCATCCAGTATGGTGAAGGAATTGCCACTCAGTTCAAACGTTATACGAATATTATCCTGGTGTTGCAGAACGACACCGCCGCTCCGGGTAACTATGAATTTACCTGAGTGACCGCCGAAATTATAGTCGAACAGGTCCGGTTCCATATCGAAAGCTGCACTGCCATTCGAACCATTAGGACTGAAAGCGGTGTAGAAATCTTCAGTTCCTGCTGTAGTATTTATTTTATCGGTACATGACAGCTTGTACAGATAGGGTCCATTTGCATACAAGCCATCAGGAGATGCTCCCTGATCATATTGAAGAACATTGAGATCTCCCGGCAACTGCGGTACACGTGAAGTAAAATATGGAAAGCTGCTGCTAAAGTCGTCTTTATCCATAATGGTTCGGGAGATGCTGCCGCCAGCAGATAGCGCCCAGCCGAGACCTACCGAGCTGGCCTCCTCTTTCACCCGGATGCCTCCCGTATGATAATTAATGCTTATGGGCAGGCTCAGTCCCTTGGCTTGTATCGTATGAATAGGGACAGTTATGTCCGCAGTTCCGGTATAAAGACTCACCGGAATATCTGTAAATTTCATCAGCGCTGACGCATTCGGAGAAGGTGGTAGGACGTTTGGCACATATCCCTGTGACTGGGCGCTCGTATAAACAGGCAACAGGACGATTACCGAAATGACCAGTCCGGCAAAGACAAGATGAAATATCTTCATAAATAGGATGTTCTTAACTGTTTTTTATTTGGATCACCAAACGTATCCGATACGAAATATTATTGGCTGCGTCTTCGGCACCTGCTGGTAACTCAAAAAATCCCACAACAGCTGCAGCTTCGTCTGCTTAAAAAACCGGCTCTTCATCGACACCGTCTTACTAACCCCAACCAACCCGCTCTTCGTCCAATCCTGTATCTCTTTAATATCCTGGAACGACCTAAAAGGCGTCGTATAATTATATTCAAACCCTCCGGTCGCAAACCAGGTACTCTTCACCTTTATCTCAAGGAACGACCTTAACCCCACCCCCTGACTCGACAGTGCCACATGCTGTATCCCATTCCCCCACCCCAGCTTATAGCTGGCGCCAACACCTACCACGTTGGAATGTCCCAGCCTATACCCCAGCGATAACCCCAAATCAGTCACCATCGGGAAATAATAGTTGTTATGCGTCGTCTGGAAATTAGCCCCATACTCCAACCGGTGCCAAAAGGTCTTTGTCTTTTGATCGTTCGGTTTAAAATCCGGCATATCCATATCCCCATTCCCCTGTCCCATCTTGCTCAGCTTGTCTTTATACCCATCCAGCTGCGACTGCGCCGACTGCATATTGGATTGCAAGGCGTCGGCACCGCCAGGCCCGGCAGATGCCACCTGGCTCTGGATCTGGCTAGCCACCTGGCCTTTCGTTTGCAGACCTGCCAGCGCAGCCGATGATCCATAATTACCAGGCACAGAGAACAAGCCGGCCAGCTGCGAATTACTCTTCATAAAGGATTGAAATGCCGGTAATTTATTGAGCAGTGTCAGAGCCTGCTGCTCCAACTGATCCGGGTGATTCCACATTTCCTTATACTGCCTCACCTGCTGCGAGTAGTAATAGGCATCCTGGTTCAGTCCCGCATATTGCTTCCCCAGCAGACCCTGAACATTAGCGTGCTGGCTGATATAGTCTTTGATCTGCTGTTTACGCTGCTGCACAAAAGCCTTCACCTGGTCGGCGTCCTGCATTTTCGCCTGCAGTGTCTGGAACTGGCTTGCCGCACCTTGCAGTTTTGCCGCCGGCCCACTCATAGCCTGCGTAACACCCGCACTATTCGTCCCATTGACCAACCCGGGATTCTTTTGCAAAAACCCAAGCGCACCCTGTAGCGAGTCTGCATACGGCATGTAGGTTCCGGTCAATGGCATATTGTGCGTACCCGTATCCGTTTGAATCTTCTTTGCCAGCGCCGCATATTGCTGCGCAGAGCCCGCGAAAAGTTCCTTCGCCGCATTGCTGTCAACACCCGACAGCTTCTTCCGCATCTTCTCCTCCCGCCGCTGCATCTTTTGCAAATAATCCGTCGTCTGCTGCGTCAGCTGCTGGTTAAGCTTCGCCGTCCGCGATTGCAGCTTCCCCAACAGCCGGGAGGGAAAATTCAAAGCCTTGCCGGTAGCCGAATCAATCGACTGCGCATAAGAGGCCGTTCCGAAAAGGCATAACAATGCCAGTCCGCATAAAGCCGATTTTAAATACATAAAAGCAGATTACTGTAATGAAGTAATTACCCCTGGCAATCCAGTGATGGAACAAAATAATAAGAAAGAGAAAAAATCGTCGCCGGCCGCAATGGCACATTTCTGCACGAAGGATCGTGTAGACTAATAAGAAGTCTCATGTAAACTTAGGTTTAAGATTCGGGTAAAATGGTTAAGTGCGGGCAGGATTATAAAAGACGAAATAAGAGAAAGTAAGCGATTCCACCTAAAAAAAAGTTAAATGTTTTTTTAACACTTACGTAAGTGCTTAATAGTAAATCGCTGGGAACAAAAACTTTCTAACTAATACGCTCAGACGTCAAATATTTACCACAACCAGCTCCTCCTACCGCCTCTTGAATAGCACCCCCCCAAACTACGCCGGAACGAATTCCGTCCTTTCTCAATGACGCTAGTCATACACGTTGCCGAGACGACGCCACAAGGGAAACCTGTAAAAGTCATTAAGATTTGATATTTGCCGGATTACAATTGACAACAAACAAAAGCGCCGGGCCATAACAGATAGCCCGGCGCCCAAATCAATGCACCGCATTATTATACGGTTCCACAATAACCTTTGGTTCATCAGAACCCAGCAGCGCAGCATCAAACTCAAAATGAACCTCCTTCATCTCCCCCTTCAACAAAGAAAAATAATTATCATTGGTAATAGCCGGCAATATCTGCTCCGAAGTAGCCGCTCTGACCGCTTGCACCCGGATCCCAAAAGCAACGGCCGGCGAAGACAAAGGATTGGAGATCTTCACATCGACAAAACAACGGCCGCCAGCACGCCGAACCTTCGTGCTCACCTGCAGATTAACACGAGCCAACGTATTCAACGCCGTGTAATCACGCCGCCGGTTGCCCCGCCAGTAAAAGTTGTCCGAACGGATCACCCCCATGTTATCTTTCAGCTTCAAAACGATAAAATGCACATCCGAAAGACCTTTACTCGGCTGATTGCCTTCATATACTTCCAAGTCATAAAGAGAATAGCCAAAGTACGAACCGCGTTCGACGCCATGAACCCGGACAAAACGCGCCGCAGCCTCAGGAAAACCAATCTTCATCTCCCCCACCCTGCCTTCCGACGTCGCATAGACCTCCCGCCAGTTCTTGGCATCTGATGAGACCTCGATCTTAAAAGATCGCGCATATGCATACTCCCAGTTGAGACTGACGCCATTGACCTCCTTCTCCGCTCCCAGGTCGACATATATCCATTCATCATCCCTCGAATTGCTCGCCCAGCGCGTTTCCGGCTTACCATCCGTTACATCCCCGGGTTTGCCAAAGGATGAAGAAGACGCGAAAACAGGCCGGTTCAACGCCAGATTGACCTTTGCGTCGTTGAACGGAACAACAAAACATTCCGTAGCACTGTAAGCCGGCGCATCGACAGACTTCGACCCGCCATACGCCTTTACAAGGGTACCGTCCATATTGTAAACCTCGGCCACCGCAGTAAGACCGGAGACGCCGGCGCCGGTGGTGTTCACCACCTTGATCGCATTGGTGACCGGGTTCCACTGGATATGCAACGGCTCACAGGCTTTCTTTGCGCCCCAGAAGGCCCCTGTCAAATCGTAATAGTAGTCATAGGTCTGCCACACCATCGAAGGATAAGCCGACTGGCTCATCCACGTCATGATACCGGACGCATCATCGCCGATGTTGTCCTGCCATCCCTCGAACATCGCCTTGTTGGTCTCGATATTCAACAACTGGGCCTTGCGGCAATAGTCTTCGATGCCTTTGGGAACTCCGTATTCCCGCGAGATACTTTCATCATAAAAGTCAGGACCGGCATTAAAGGCAGAAGGCCCAAAGAAGTGCAGGTTCCACATCTCATTCCGCGGCCACCATTTGTCCCGCGGCATAAACTTCTTAAAGCTTTCGAAATTGGTGAACACAGCCGTGCCCAGCTCCGTACGAAAGCCCCAGCCTTGATTGCCCTGCATGCCGCTCGGATAGGGAGAAAAATAGTACCGCGGGTCTTTGTTCGCCCAGGGACCGCTACCCGTCAGGTTCCCCGCATGTGAATTCGGCTGGTAAAGGCGGGCATTCCCGTCAAACGTACGCACGTCTTCTTTTAACCAGTTGTCCAAAGGCGCTTCGGGCCAGCCTTCGTTGTCACCGCACCACACGGCGATGGAGGGATGGTTGCGGAAACGCCTGATCTTCTCGACGGCATTGGCATTGAAGACACCCACATCATCCGGCAGATTAGGATTGGCATTAAGCCAGAAATCATCCCAGACCATGATCCCATATTTGTCACAGGCTTCATAGAAGTCTTCATCGGTAGTAGAACCGATCCAGTTGCGGATCATGTTAAAGTTCATTTCTTTGTGAAGCCGCACTTTGGTGTCGTATTCTTCGCCGCGACAGCGCAGCATATATTCCGACATGCCCCAGTCACCCCCCTTCGCAAAGACCCTAACGCCGTTTATGAAAAGGTGAAGGACATTCCCCGCCGTGTCATAGTCGTAACGCTTGATCCCGAAATGAAACGACTTTTCGTCCGAGACCTTATCCCCTACCGCCACACTTAGAGTACAGGTATAAAGGTTCGGTTCGCCATAGCCGTTGGGCCACCAAAGCTTCGGACTATTGATCGACAGCTGCGGGAAGTCCACCTTCTGCAGCTGCACCTCCGTCTTCGACCCCGGATCCACCCAAACGGTTTGCTCGAAGCCAATGTTCCCCGGCATGATGACCCCTTTGATCACACCCTGCTGTCTCGACGACGAGCTGTTGTTCACCTCCAGCGACACCGCCACATCCGCCCGGCCATTCGTCGGCAGCCGGGTTTGCACCCAGGGATCGCGGATCGTCAGGGCCCCGGTATTGCTGAGGAAAACTTTATCGGTGATCCCCATGTTCAAACCCGGCACATAAGGCATCCAGTCCCAGCCCGCGCTGGACAGATAGGTCGGGCTTGAATAATTAGCCAGCGGCGTCTTCGGCCAGTATACCAGCACCGTCAGACTGTTCTCTCCACCGCGGACCACCCGGCGGGTGATGTCGAAAACACCCCGCTGCATAAAGCCGTCGAGATGACCGACAAAACTCCCGTTGAGATAGATGTCCGCCTTCCGGTTGATACCGTTAAAATTTAGCCGGACGCGCTCTTTCGTAAACGAAGCCGGCACGCTAAAAGAGGTACGATACCAGAAGTTGCGGTCATATTTCGAGCGGTCGACCTTGTAGATGTTATCCCCGAAGTTGGGGTCCTTTTCCAGCCCGTCCGCCACATAGGAAGCGAAGACGGTACCCGGCACGGAGGCGTTGACCCAGCTGCCGGCACTATCCGATTCAGCCCTTACCTGCCAAACCTGGTTAGCACCGGAGTTAAGCGAAACAATGTCAGACTGGGCGAAGACAGCATTGGAAAAACAAACCACTGCCACCCAGGGTGCGAATTTTTTAAACATAGATAACCAGGGATTAGTAGCCGTTGTTTTGAGTCAGCTGATTACCGCTGAGCTGTATCTCGGTTAAAGGAATAGGCAGACGTTCATTGACACCGGCCTTAAAATCGGGCAAAAGAGAAGCGGCACGGCCAGTCCGGACAAGCTCATACCAGCGCCGGTGTTCCCCAAGGGCCGTCTCGACGCGCATTTCATGGTATATCTGGTCAAGGGTAACGGTAGTATAATCCGGGATAACGGACATATCGGTATTGCCGCCGCTTTTGCGGGCCCGGTCCCTGATCTGGTTCACGAGGGCCGTAGCATGCGCCACGTCGTTATTCTGGAAGGCGGCTTCTGCCGTCCAGAGCATCACCAGCGGGAGCGTATAGACCCGGTCGTTTGTCGGACCGTCATTCCCGTTATTGCCACCATTGTTCGAAGGGATCTCATCCGTCGGCAGCCACCATTTACGGTTCAGAAAGCCTGTCTCGCTGGCGGTGGTGTTGGCAGTAGTGCCGTCAGGCATCAGCTCATTATTAAAAATGACGGTGGAGTATAATCGGGGATCGCCGGGTTCGAATTCGTTGACCAGGCTTTGGCTGGGCAGGTTAAACCCATAGCCCCACGTGCTGCGGCTCCCATCAAAAAGATTGCAAAGCGTTCCGACGTTCTTGCCCGGAATGTCGGCATTGTTGGCTTCGAAGATCGACTCGGGGCCAAATTCGCCGGCCACAGTCCACACCTGCGAAACATCCTGGGCAAGGGTGTATTGACCCGAGCTGATGAGGGCGTCCCCTGTCTGCTGCGCCTCCGTCCATTTCTTCTCCCACATATAGGTTTCCAGCAGGAGAGCCTGCGCAGCGCCCTTGGTGGCGCGGCCGTAGTCGGAAGAGGACTGATCGCTCTTACCTGGAAGGCTGTCGATGGCGTTTTTGGCTCCCTGTTCGATAAAGGCCAGCACGACAGCCTCGTCTGATTGAGGAATATTATAATCGCCATTGTCGATGGGCGCCGTTACCAGCGGCACACGGCCAAAAAGCCTCACGAGCTGCAGATAGTAGTACGCTCTCAAAAAAGTAGCTTCTGCCAGTACCTGGCTCTTCAGCTTGACATCCATTTCGATCGCCGGAACATTTGCCAGCACTACATTGGCGAGATAGATGCCCTTGTAGTTGTCGCGCCAGGCATTGTAGACATAACCGTTGTCAGACTTTGCCACGAAGTTCTTGAGATCCTGGATCAGCCCCTGGTCCGAGGCGCCGCCGCCACCCTTATTGGCGTCGTCAGCCATGATGTCGCCCATACAGGATGTACAGTAACCGCCAAAGGCCTGGTCTTTTATCATGCGGTAGGCATCGGTAACGGCACGTACCGCGTCATCGCTTGTTTGATAGTAGCTCGAGGTCGACTGGTGAGCAGTCGGCGTCTCGTTGAGGAATTTGCTGCACCCGCCCATACTCAGCAGCAATGTCGCCAGCAGGATCTTATTACGGAGTTTCATATTGTTCGATTTGAAAAATGATTAAAAGGATAAATTAGCACCGAGGGACAGCGTTCTGCTCTGCGGGTAGGTGCCGTTGTCGACACCGATGTCGAGCGTGCCGCCTGAACCGCTGTACTGCTGCCCTATCTCGGGATCAAATCCTTTATATTTTGTAAAGGTGAGCAGGTTTTGTGCAGAGAAGTAAAAGCGCAGTGACTTGACGCCAATCCTATGCATCAGCACACGCGGAAGCGAGTATCCGATCTGCATATTCTGCAGACGCAGATACGACCCGCTTTGCAGGTAGAAGCTGGAGACACGGGAGTTGTTGTTGGGGTCACTCTGGATAAGCCGCGGCAGGCGATTGCTGGTGCCGGCGCCCGTCCAGCGGCCGAGCGCTTCTTTTTCCATGTTGTATCCGGAGACAAAGAATCCGTCGGTGTAGTATTTGAATGCCGCGAGAAGTTTGTTGCCCCATACACCCGAGAAGAAAAGCTTAAAGTCGAAGTTGTTATAAGTCCCCCCGACGTTAAAGCCATAGGTGAGTTTCGGAATAGACGAGCCCAGGAAAGTCTGATCATTCTGGTCGACCACGCCGTCCTTGTTGAGATCTTTGAACCGGATATCACCGGGTGCAGTACCCGTCTGTTGCTTGGCATGTGCCGTCACATCTTGCTGGGTTTGAAAAATACCATCCGCGACATAGCCATAAAAGGAGGCGACCGGGTGGCCTACCTGTGTGAGTTCGGTATTACCGGGCTTGATCCCGCCGCTATAGATCTTTTCTCCATTCTGCAACAGATCGATCACCTTGTTTTGGATGGTGGCAAAATGCAAACCGGCATCCAGGGTGAAGTTCCTGCTCACAGGTTGTGTATAGTCGGCCGAGAATTCAAAACCCGAGTTTCGCATGGAGCCTGCATTCTCACGCGGGCTTTGCGTAAACCCGGAAATAGCAAGGATATTCAGACTAAGCAACATGTCTTTTGTTGTCTTTTGATAGTAGTCGAAGCTACCCGTCAGCCGGTCATTAAACAGGTGATAGTCAAACCCCGCGTTCCATTGCTGAACCTGTTCCCACTTTAAATTCGGATTGGCCAGACCACTGGGGTCAGCGCTCGGCTGGGCCGTAGCCGGATTCCCCAGGGCATAATAGTAGGTGTTGATATTCGCCGAATAATCATAGTAGCCGACAGGCGCCTGGTTACCTACGATACCCCAGCTGCCCCGGGCCTTCAGGAAGGTGAGCGTGCTGGTCTTCGGAAAGAAGGATTCATTTGTCAGTACCCATCCCAGTGAGGCGGACGGAAAGTTGCCGTAACGATCGTTGACGCCAAACTTCGAAGAGCCGTCACGACGGATAGTCGCAGTCAGCAGATAGGTCCCCCGGAAGTTGTAGTTCAAACGGCCAATATAGGACAGAAGATCCCATTGCTGCTGGCTTCCGCCATTTTGCTGTGCGCTGATACCGGCGTCGAGATATTGGAGGTAGCTGTCATTGCCGGGCTGCCCCTGGTTGAAGCCGTTGATATAGTTGTAAGTAAAGCGTTCAGCGGAAATGCCGGCCAGTACGGTAAAGTGATGATCCCTTAGGCTGAAGTCGTAGGTTGCCGTATTGTCCCAGGTCCAGTTGGTCGTTTGGTCCTTCTGTTGATACAAATGAGGATTGGGATTATTGAAGTTCGGAGCGACATCATAGGTAGGAGCAAATTGTTTGTTGTCGGTAAACTTCAGGTCGAGGCTGTAGGAGGACTTCAGGGCCAGACCGCTGATGGGTTTGTACTGTATATAAGCATTCCCCAGCAGACCCCATTGATTGTAGGGCTGGTTATTATACAGGTAGTGGATCTTCGCCAGGGGATTGACAATGTCTGAATATTTGGTGGCCGTGTAGTTACCCTTGGCATCCTGAACGGGGATAGTCGGATCTTCTGCAAAGGCGTCGTTGACGATGTTGCCGTAGTAGTCGGTCTCGACATTGTGACTGAGAGATTTATTAAAGGCCATGCTTTCTCCGATCTCTACGTTAGGTTTGACATTAAAGGTTAGGTTGTTCGTCAGGTTGATGCGTTTGTAATTGGAGCCGATGAGGGTACCGTCCTGGTCGAGATAACCGCCGCTGACCCGGTAGGTCGAGGTAGCGCTGCCGCCACTGATAGCGACATTGTAATTTTGCATATAGGCGCTGCGGAAGAGGGCTTTCTGCCAGTCGGTGGACTGGGCATAGTCTGTAGGAGCGCCGGCAAAGGGATTCTGTACACCGGCGTTTTGGTAGGCTTCAGAGTTCAGTTTTACATAGTCCGAAGCATCGAGCATGTCCAGCGTCTTTCGGACTTTGGACATCCCCTGGAAGGTACTGAAGGTGATAACCGGGTTGTCTTTGGTACCACGCTTGGTCTTGATCAGGATGACGCCGTTGGCGCCGCGGGAACCGTATATCGCCTGGGCCGAGGCATCCTTCAGGATGTCGATGGAAGCGATGTTGTCGGGGTCTATGATATTGATATCGTTGGACGCCAGCGGGATGCCATCGACGACATAAAGGGGGTCCGAGTTATTGATGGAGGTTAGGCCCCGGATACGTACCTGGGCGCTGGCGCCCGGAGCGCCGGAGTTCTGGATTATCTGCACACCAGCCGTCTTGCCCTCGAGGGCGCCCTGGAGGTTCGTCACAGGCTGGTCTTTCAGCGTGGCGGCAGTGACCGAAGAAATGGCGCCGGTCACGTCTGCTTTCTTCTGCGTGCCATAACCCACAACGATCACATCGGACATTTCGGCGGCGGCGGGTTCGAGCATGATGTTGAACACACTATGGCCGTTGACCGCTACTTCCTGCGATTTAGTGCCGACAAAGGAAATGATGAGCGTGCCGGACAGGTTGTCAACATCAAGGGAAAACGAGCCATCCTTTTTGGTAAGCGTCTGCTTGTTGGTGTTCTTCAACAACACAGTGGCGCCTTCCAGGGGCTCGCCTTTATTGTTGGTGACCTTCCCCTGGATGGTAATGACCCGGTCAATGACAACAGGCTTGTCATCGGTGATGACGATCAGGTATTCGGAAAGGAACTTGAAAGAGAGAGGCGTATTTTTAAGGATCTGATCGAGGACCTCTTTTATAGAGGCGTTGGTGACATTGATCGATACACGCTCATTCTTTGGGAGGATCTGGTCTTTGTAAACAAAGCGGTACAGGCCCTGGTCCTGGATGGTTTCGATCACTTTGGATACCTTCACGTCATTGAGCCGCAGGGTGACGGTGTTCTGACCGAACCCTTTCGCCATGGCTTGCACAGAGAAGATGAACATGAATAAGATGAGAAACTTAGTCATAAGCAGGGTTTTGTAATAAAACCTGTTACTTATTGGCGGACAGCCAATAAAGATATTTTTCATACTTTCGTATAAATTAAATTGATTAGATGATAGCTCTGGCCGAGCGTTGTCTTTTGATTTAGTTGAAAAGACGGGGAATGCTTCCAACATTCTCCGTTTCTCATTAAAGAAGGCCTATTAGGGAGGGTGTATGGCGCTGAAGAATGTTTTTTTCATTTAGCAATCGTTATAATGTTTATAATATATAAGGACCATTGACGCTTGAAACCATTGCCCCTTGGGATCATCGACCTCACACCATCGCCCCACCACCACAGGATCATTTCGAAATAATGACCGAATCGTTTACGATCTGGTATTGAAACCGCCCGGTCAGGTGCAGAGCTTCCATCACCTGGACAAGCGACTCGTCTTTAAAATCACAGGAATAGGTCATTTTTTTCAGTTCTTCATCCTGTATGTCCACCTTCACATTGAACCAGTGCTCGATGCGGCCGGCGACATCTTCCAGTGACTCGTTCCGAAAAGCCAGACAGTTCTTTTTCCATACGCTTTCAAGAGAAGCCTTGTCGTTTTCTTTTACATCTACTTTTTTTACCCAGTACAGCGTGTCCTCTTTTGCGGGAGACGAAGTTTTTATATTCCCCTCATTCTGAACCACCAGTCTGTCGCTGGGTCTCATCACAATCTTGCGTTCCGGGCTGCTGTTCATCGTGACCTCGATCGCGCCGCGGATCAGCGTAGCCTCGGAGGTCTTTTCATTCTGGTAGCTGCGTATATTAAAGGCGGTACCAAGGACCCTGATGTCCAGGGCGCCGGTGTGAATGATAAAAGGATGATCGGCATCTTTCTGGACATCGAAAAAGGCTTCGCCGGAGAGGGCAACTTCCCGTACACGACTACCAAAGTCTTTTCCATAAGTAAGACGGCTGTCGGCATTGAGCCAGACTTCTGTGCCGTCAGGCAGCTGGACACGGGATTTTGAACCAAACCGTGTGCTGATGACATTGGGGGCCGCCTTCACCGGTTTTGGCGGGCGGCTGACAATAAAAAAGATGATAAGTGAAGCGGCGACACTGCTGGCAAATAATACAAGCCGCCGGACCCGCGTTCTTTTCGGGGATGCTTCCGGGTAATCCGGACGATGAGAAAGGTGGTTGCTCAGCCGCTGAATATGCCGGTTAAACGATCTGTCTGCGTCCGGCATGGGCACCGGTGCGGCGGAGATGGCTGACGCCCTCCGGGCCCGGGACAACAGTTCTTCCCACTGGGGGTTATCCCGCAGCAGTTGGGACAGCTCCTGCAATTCGTCGGCAGAAGCTTCATTATCCAGCTGCAGGGCTACCAGTAACCAGAACCTGTCAATATCGGATGAAGCCATATTCTACAGGACACAGATCCGGGCCTGCGAATACTAAAGAGGGTATAAGTTTTTTTTAAATTTTGGTAAACTCCCGGAGGCTCAGAGCGATCCTTTTTTTCCAATTCGTTGACCGACAACCAGTTCAGGAAGATTTTCGGACAATTTCCTCAGCCCTATCGACATCTGGTTGCGGATCGTCGACAGGGACAACCCGAGAACATCGGCGGTCTCCTGGTAAGAGAGGCTCTCTATCTTTACCAGCTGAAAGATAATGCGGCATTGAGGAGGCAGACTTTTGATAGCGTCGTTGATGCGGGCCACAGCCTCGCCGGAAAGAAAGATGGCCTCGGGATCTTCCCAGACAATGATCTCATCGAATTCCAGATCATCGATGTTCAGCTGGATGACCTTGTAATTACGGGTGATATAGTTGAGGCCCATGTTGCGGATGATCCTGAGCAGGTAGGCTTTTATGTTGTCGACCTCTGCCAGACGTGAGCCCTGCTCCCATAGTTTGATGAAGGCGTCGGATACGATCTCTTCGGCAGCCTCCCTCGACTTGACAAACGAGTGTGCAAACCGGAATGCGCCCGCAAACAGCCGCTTGTATAAAGCCTCATAGGCTTTCATGTCGGAGTAGGCGGCAATCCGCTGCTGTAGTTCCCTTATGTATTCTGCATCCTCCATTATGTGTGCTGCACGAGCATCAGAGCACGCAAATATAGATTTTCTTTGCTGACCGTGATAACTTACCAATCCCGACTTCTAAAAAATCGAACCTGCCCATATAAAATCATCAAACCCGTTCGAGGGAGGATGATGGCCGATCAAAAGATAGTTATCCAACTCTATAGCGGTCGCTCGTTGACGGAGAGAGTTTTTGTCTTGTACCAACGGCGTTTCCTTTACTTCCAGTGCCGAATCCCCTTTGAAAATGAAATCTATTTCCTGCCCTGTTTTCCGTTGGTAGTATTGTATGGAGCCGAGCTGCTTTAGCTGGGCCGCAACAGCATTCTCAAAGACCTGGCCCGATGACAATTGGTTTCCCGCAAGTGCGTTTAATATACCGGTATCAGCAAAGTAAAGTTTTTTCTGCTGCGATATTTCCCTGTCTATATTTTTAGTGTAAGGAGTGGCCTGGTAGATGAGATAGGTCTGTTCCAGCAGTTGCATATAAGCCGTAATCTTTTGCCGGTGGATTGCCGACACGCTGCCGATCTTGGTATAATCGATTTTGTTGCCCGACCTGGCAGCCAATAATTTCATTAATTTAAAAAGTTCTTCGCTGACGGTGAAGTCTGATAATAGTTTTACATCCAGTTCTATATATGAGTTGATGATATCAAGTAACAGTTCCTGCTTATCTTCGTTTTTAGGTTCAAGAACGACTTCGGGAAAACCACCATAGGAAACATAATCTTTGTACCAGTCTTTTGCTTTATTATACCAGGCATCGTTATAGGGCTTCCATGCATATTTATCATAGCTTTCCGCCCATACTTGCTTAAATTTCAAAAATTCTTTAAAATTGAGTGGATACATTTCAAATATCCGCTTCCTGCCCGCGAGGCTTTCCGAAAAGGTATTTTTCAGATAATAAGAACTGGAACCCGTTACTATAAATTTTACCTGATAAGTATCGTACAGGTATTTAATAACACTCGGCAGGCCGTGTACCAATTGGATTTCATCGATTGCAATCAGGCTGGGTTGCGAAAAGTCAATTCCTCTCAGTTCCAATTCTTCCTTTATAGCCTCGTAATCGGGTTTATTGAACAATATCCTGATTTCCACTCGCTCACAGTCAAGGTATATAAAGTTTGTATGTTTTATTTGTTTGAGGAGATATTTTACTGATGTACTTTTCCCTACTCTGCGCATACCGGTAATTACCGTTATTTGCTTCTTGGATAAGTGCGCCACCAGTTCTCTGTAAATATCACGTTCAAACATCTAAATACTATTTGATAACAATTATATCACAAAGTTATACTTTTTGACACAATTTCCATCTTAAAGTAATACTTAACGTCTTTTCCCCCCAACTCATTGATTATAAGTAAATTATTCCACCGCGAAGCTCGCCTCCGTCGCCGTCTGCCGCCCATCCGGCAATAAATACAACATAAGACTAACCAACGCCACACAAAACAAGATCATCAATATCCCCGCATGATACGCCGTCTGCCACCCCACCCGGGAAAAATAAAAGAAAACTCCACCAATAATACTCACCCCTAATGCAGAAGCAGTCTGCTGAAACGTAGAATAGACACCGGCTGCAGCACCCGCATATTCAGGCGGAACGCTCCTCAGCGCCAGGTTCATCAAAGACGGAAGCACAAGCCCGTTTCCAATACCCCATACACTCATCAGGAGTATGATAAGCCATGCAGGTGTACCCGGTCTCCACAACCCCATCTGCAGAACAAACGCCAGGGCCATGACCAGGATCCCGATCTGCAAGACACGCTTTCCATACCGGATGATCAATTTTGACGCGGCAACAGAGGCGCCCATAAACAAAAGACCCGAAGGAATAAAAAACAGCCCGCATTGTATCGCTGAAATTCCCAGACCATTTTGCAGATACACCGCGCTCAACAACAGGTAAGCCGTATGAAGCATAAAATGGAATAATACCGCGAGTAACCCGATATTAAAGTCTCTTATTTTAAACAGCCGGACATCGATCAAAGGATTTCGATTTTCCCGGAGCTTCTTTTTTTGATTTTGTATGAAATAAATAAATACTCCAAACGAAAGGACGATCAGCCCCACGCTCCATAATGGCCACCCCGCTTCACGGCCTTCTATCAGCGGATAGATCAGGCAAAACAACGCCAGCGTTAAGATGACTATCCCGGTATAGTCAAACTTACTGCCGGAATGTCTGGCCGTTTCGGTCAGATAGAGATGCGCGGCAAACAGCGTTACCGCGCCGATCGGCACGTTGATAAAGAATATCAGCCGCCATCCATCTATCACCCAATGCGTATCAGACAGATAGCCACCTAATACCTGTCCGATCACGGCGGCACAACCGAGCGTAATACCAAACAGACCAAACGCCTTCGCACGTTCTTTCGCGTCGGTAAAAAGGATCTGGATAAAGGCTATCGCCTGCGGAACCATGAATGAGGCGCTCAAACCCTGGACAAACCGGGTAGCGATCAGTTGCAACGGCGTTGCTGAAAGACCGCAAAGAGCAGAAGCGATCGTAAAAGCGAGCATGCCCCAAAAGAATACCTTCTTACGTCCAAAATGGTCACCAGCCCGTCCACCGGTAATAAGAAATGCCGCATACCCCAGTAAGTATCCCGCGATAACAAGCTGGATCTCCCCATCATTCCCATGCACACCTTTTTTTATCGCAGGAATGGCGACATTGATGATGAATACATCTATGACCGAAAGCAAGGGTGCAGCAAGGACGATAGCCAGTTCCAGCCATTTATTTTTTAAAGGTTTCATGTTAAATTAGTTTCTTGATTATTTGTTTCGCTGATTGGAGATCGCTGGTATTTTTGAAAACAGAGGCGGAAGCGCTGCCTCCTTCGATCAATACAAAGATGGTATCGGTAAGCTCCTTATCGGTCAATATCTTCCTATGGCCCGAATGAGCAACAAGTTCTCCTACGAAATTCCTGAAATGCAGCTTCGCCGCTTGTATCTCTTTCAATACCCGCGGATCACTCATGCCGGCCTCATTATTTGCTTTGATAAAAGGGCAGCCACCGTGCTCACGGTATTCCTGGCGACCGATGTGATGATCAAAGATCGCCGGAAGCTTTTCCTTTGGATCAGTGACACTATCTATATGGGCTTTCAGCCTCGTAAACCAACCTTTATGATTAAGCTCTACATATCCGACCAATAGATCGGTCTTTGATGGGAAATGCTGATAAAGCGATCCCTTGGCAATCCCGGCTTCTTCTATGATCTGGTTAATTCCGGTCAGGTTATATCCCTGCTGATAAAACAACTTGTCGGCCGTGTCCAATATTTTATCGACTACTGCCTGTCCCCTTGGCTGCGTCATAAACGAAGATTTGAATTCTAGACAATTCTGTCTAGAATTCAAAGGTATAAAAAAATAGACAACCTTGTCTATTTTTTTTAAAACACCGTCAGCAACCTTACTGAGCGATAATAAACTCCTTGCTGTATCTCTTCCCACCCTGGAAGATCACCAGTTGATAAGTACCCGTCGCCAGCGATCCCAGATCGAGTTCTGCACTGTAACCGCCAACAACCTGCTGACGCACCGGCAGCCCCGCACTATTGTAGACAACCAGGCTGGCCGATGCCGATCCGGGCAATTGCAACCGGATCACTCCTTTCGCCGGGTTCGGATAAAGCCGGATCCCCCCTTCGTTGCCAATATCCACCTTCCGGACAGGACTCCATTGCCGGCGGCCATCCCTATCGGTCAGGCCAAGCCGATAATAATTCGCACCTACTGGCGGCCCAACCTGAATATATTGATAGTTCATCGCTACCGCGCTTTCCCCCGCTGCGCTTACCCTTCCGATACTATCCCAATGCGACCCGTCCGGGCTATGCTCCACCAAAAAATAGGCGCTGTTCGACTCACTTCCCGTCTGCCAGCTCAGCCTGCTGTTCTCACCCACCCCCGATGTCACGGCCATAGCCTCGAAATCCAACAGCGTCACCGGCAGCGGCGACCCGGAAAAATTGACCGTATAAAGTCCACCGGCGTCACCCACGATCCGATAAGTATCCCCATCCAATACCGTCGCTGTCGTCTGCCCCGGACCATTCATCGGCGCGGTGCTCCAGCTCATACCATCAGCCGAATAGAGCAGATAAGCCTGTGAATTGACTTTGTTCTCCGCCGTGCCCACGAATTGACCGTTATGATAGACAAAATCCCCAAACTGAGAAAAATAATCCCCCGCTGAGGTTCCGGGCGCTGGATTGACGATACTGCCCGCAGCACCATACGAAGTCGTATCCAGCGGATTCATGGTAGAGAGCGTAAAAATATCCTTTACCACACCATCCGGATATTTTTTCATCCCCGTGAAATAATACTTTGTTCCGTCGTACATGACATCGTTATAGTGCCAGACCGGGAAACCCGCAGCCGGTGTAATATTCTTCCACTCCAGCCCATCCGCAGACTCCATGACCCTGCCGGTGAGATCCCGATAGCTGATACCCAGCGCAAAAAAGCTGTTATTGATATAACGGACATTGTAATAATAAGTATAATTCGTATCCACCACAGTCCAGTTGACGCCATCGGTAGAAGACGTCAGCATATAATCCGGATTGTCGGTGGAACCAGCTACAAACCGGCCCGCGCCATACGCCATACATAAATAGTTATAGGGTGTTTGAATACCCGACCAACTGGTGCCATCATCTGAAAAATAAACGCTTCCGCCCGATGCCCCATCGCTCCCCGCCGCCACATAGCGGCTTCCGGTATAAAGAACGGTGTTGATAGCAGGTAAAGGAGTCGGTCCTGGCATCCGTTCAGTCCAGCTGACAAAATCCGGCGAAGAGAAAAGGCGGCCATTGCCCGTAGCGACAAAACCGGCCCCATTGCTGGCGAGTCCGGTATAATTGGCGTTACTTGATTTGAAATGAATGCCGTCACTGCTGGTAACGACACCGCCGTCGCCATAAATGATATAGAGCCCATTGTTATAAAGACCACCGGCCGCCTCTATCATTGGCGATGGGATAACTTTAAAATGGATCTGATCAGTGGATACTTGCGTGGAATAGGCACCACCGCCAAAATTGGCGCCCATCAGGTAGACGCTGTCACCTGCCGCAAATGCCGCCGGATCGTCCAGCCTGCCCAACCCTCCGACAGTTCCGTCAGGCAAGGTGTCGATTATTGTCGCCCCGCCCCAGGTGATCGCATCTGTCGAAGTGACAAATCCACCCCCGGCAAAAAGATAGAACCGGTCCTTAAGCCACATCAGCTTGGTGAAAGGCACATACCCATTGAGATTGTTAAAGGCCCAGGACCCTGGCTCACCGGTAGACGAGTGATAAATGGCCGTACTTTCCGCTTGATACTGGACGGTAGCCCCGATATCGGTTGCTATGGCAAACTCACCTCCCCCAAATTCAATACTCAGAAATCTGTAACTAACCGGTAGCGTGACCCCAAGGGAAAAAGAAGCCCAGGTGCTCCCGTCGGTGGACTTAAAGATCTCGCCATCCATGACCGCATAAAAAGCGCCCTGTATGAATTTCAGATCGTTAATGTAGGATGGTATATTTGCCGGGCTAAGCGTCCAGTTCGCTCCGTCCGTACTGCTATAAATAATAATGGACGACGTAGTGGAGGAGGAGCTAACTCCGACAAACCGACCGTTACCAAAGGCCAGCAGGGAAAATCCTTCTGCAGGCGAATGACCGGTAGACACTGGCGTCCAGATCTTTGCATCGGTAGACGTAAATACGGTAGCCAGACTATTCGCGCCATTGATGGCGGCCACATATACCCCATTACCATACACTACAGCCGTAGGTCGGCCGGTAATACCGTAAGTAGAGTTGATAGTTGGAGTCTGGGCATACGAACAAAGGCTGAGCATCAGCAACACGAGGGTGTAGGGAGATTTCATTTCGCAGATGGTTGGGTTGGTTATTAGGAAAAGGTCTACCCCCCATCTGTTTCAAATATGATACCAGCTACTTTATCCTGTCATTCCACTTATCTATTGCATCCCCGCTGCCGCAGACGAACTGTTGAAATTGTCCATTTTTGGCGTGATCACAATTTTGATCGTACTGCTTTGCGGAGTACCATTCATTGGAGGCTGCTGGAGCGATACATTGATCTTTGGCACCCCATTCTTCAGGAAGTGATCGGCAACCGTTACCATCCGCCCTTGTTTAAGAGCCCAGGCACGATTGTGTGTACGGCCCGGTCCATTGTATATCGCCGTCGAGCCCTCCGACGAATACCTGTGATGTACTTTCTTATGGGTCCGGGCGACAGTGCTGCTTTTGCTGCCGCTGCTATTCGTGTTTGCCGCAGTGCTCCCACTGGCAGTACCTCCACTGGCAGTACCACTCCCACTACCTTGCCCGCCGCCGGATTTGCCCGCCATATGGCTGCGACCTGTATGCATACTTTTATGATGCTTCGGAGCAGAGCTCATAGTCGCGTCCGCAGGCATGTTTTCCGTCGATACCCAACCTATGGCAGAATCGCCGCTGCCCACCGCTACATTGACTCTGGACCTGCTCTTGATTACCTGAGCAAGACCATCCAATACCTGTTTTCCAACGGGTGTGGTCATCGTACTGTTCTTCTTAAAAAGTTCATTTTCATCGAATCGTACGAAAATGGTGTTGTTAGTCTGTTCAACATCGCCATTGGAGATCCCGGCTTGCGTGAGGGCGCCTTTTATATCCTCGCTCACCTGCGCCAGGGTATCCTGCTGCTCCTTAAAATAGTTTTGGTAATAGTCCAGCGACTTTTGTTGCGCTGTATATTTATTGGTGTTGCTTTCAAGCGAACGCTGAAGACCCGTATTCTTGTCCTGTAAATCGTGGACATTGCCATTTAATGTGGTTATCTGTTGTGCCAGTTGAGCGCTATCGCCCCTGACTTTTGTCAGTTCTGCCTGCGACGCCTTGTATTTCTTGCTCGACACGCATCCCGTGAGCAGGACCATCGCAGTGCCCGCAATAGTAAACGATATCTGTAGTGCTTTCATGATCAAGTAGTTTTAAGTTATGATTTATCGATTTATAATCTTTTACTTAAAATTTAATGCCAGCCGATGGAAAATAGTCAGGAAGATGGTAAGATTGCCTATCGCGACGAGACTATCTCAGCTGATCGATATCGCTGAAATTGAGTAAAAAATTCCCCACCGAAAGCTCCTCGTTCCCCTCAAAACCGGTGCAATAATTATGGCTTTATAATTGTTTACCCAATACCTAAATCTCAAAATTCTACGCCATGCCCCCCACGACTAACAACACAACCGACAATAGAAACGTATTGCTCATAGAAGACGAAGGCGAAATGTGTCTTCTCCTAAATCTTATCCTCGACGACGCCGACCTCAATATCGAACACGTAAAAACACTCGCCGACGCCGATGCCTGGCTCGAAAAAAAGCTTCCGGCCCTGGTACTTCTCGACAATCGTCTTCCCGATGGCTTTGGACTCGATTATCTCGGCCATCTGAAAAAACAATATCCCTGGATCAAAGTCATCATGATGTCAGGGGTGGATGTAGCCGCAGAAGACTTTGCCCTGGAAACCGGCGCCGATGCTTTTTTGAGCAAACCCTTTACAAGGGCACAGCTTATGGAATCTGTCAATTCACTGCTGAACCCGCCATCTTCCGGAAATTAAGCCTCACCGCTCAAGCCTCACCGCTCATGCTCAAGCCTCGTTGCTCCTGATTAAGCCTCACTGCATTCGGCTTCACATTAATTTAGACGCTTTTCACAACGGATTGTCCTTTTTGTCCATTGACAATCCTCATCCAGTAATGTAATTTTACAGCTATAAATTAATGTAATTAGTTCTTCCCGTTTTAATGTCCAAGAGCATATTCGATTCCTTTGAAAGTTATATCAGAACCCTGGGCTTATTTTCTGACGAGGAGATTGCAACTATTAAGTCCTTGGCAATACCCAGGCGGCTAAAAAAGAAGCAATACTTACTACGCCAGGGCAACATATGCAGATTTCACACTTTCGTATGCAGCGGCTGTCTTCGCTCATATCGGATCGACGACAATGGCAACGAACACATCTTTAGCCTTTCACCGGCCAATCATTGGGTAACCGATCGGGTAAGCCTCGCAACAGACACCCCTTCAAATGAATTTATCGACGCTTTGGAAGATAGCTCTGTTATACAGCTTTCAGCAGATAGCTTTAAAACGCTTTTGAAAGAAATACCCAATTTCGACACACTAAACACAAAAATCATTGCTGATGACTTCGGTACAAGCCGTGACAGGATCTATATGATGCTCAGCCATCAGGCAGAAGAGAGATACCGGCAGTTCATCCGGTGTTTTCCACAATTGCATCGCCGCCTTCCGGTATTTATGATCGCTTCCTATCTCGGCATAACAAGGGAGACACTAACACGGATACGCAGTAATATGATCGATCTATGAGTTGGTGTCCTCCCGGACTGATTTACGATATACGTCGGGGGATATAGTAGTCCGTATCTTAAAGAAGCGGCTGAAATAAGCTACGTCATGAAATCCAAGCTCAAGGGCAATTTGTTTTATTGGCTTGTCACTCAAATATAATTCATGCCTGGCTTGTGTTACTATACGATCTGAGATCATGTCGCCAACCGTCTTTTCCAGGTGCTGCCTGGCTATACGATTCAACGTTTTGACGGTAACGTTCAATAGTTTTGCATAATCCGCTGGCCGGTGCTTATGCTGAAAGTGCTCCTCCACGGCATTGATCAACTCCCGGATAATGTAATGGACCTCTGAGAGTGTCTCCGAATAGATCATACCTCTTTCCATCTTTATCCGTGAGGCATAGATCATAAATATTTTCACCCAGGAGATCGCCATATCATAACGGCCCAAACGCTCACCAGTGAGTTCCAAAAGAAGATGGTCCAGCGAAAAAAGGAGTTGATCCATTCCCTCTTTATCGAGCTTTATCAGGGGAATTTCGCCGACAGGCTTAAATAGCACCTGCTTACTCGTTAACTCCATGTCGTATTTATGGTTCCAAAAAAAGTCCGCGTGGAACTGTAGTAATATCCCATCCAGCGGACCATCTGCCTCGATTTGAAAGGGTTGGTAAATGGGAAATCTGATTAGGCAATTTCCTGAGAAATCATACTTTGCCGTATCAAAGGTTACCTGGCCTTTCCCTTTCTTGATCAGGATCAGTTTATAACAATTGTAGTTTTTCAGGCTTTTAAAATACTCATCATCGTTAAACTGTACCAGTTTAAACGCCAACACATTGGTTTGAGGGTTTACCAATTCTATTGTCAATTGTTTGCTCATCATCGCCTTCGGAGAGATCATTTACACGACTACTAACCGCTGGTCCCCCGGAATCCTCACGGACCAACGCGGATCGGCGTCTTCCGGAATCCTCAAGGACGAACACGGATCACCGTCTTCCCCAAGTGCCGTTCGGTCGAATTGAATGTGGCCACAGCTTTGTCAAGGGGCGCGACCTTGCCTATATTGGTCCGCAGCCGTCCCTCCCGAACCCGCTGGACGATCTCGATCAGCTGCGCGCGATCGGACTCGACAACAAAGTCTATCGCAATCCCATCGACAGGCTTCACCTCGGCCGGCCCGACGACAGACACCAGCGTTCCTCCGGGCCGGATCAGACGGGCCGAACGTTTTCCGATGTCGCCGCCGATGACATCAAATACCAGATCGACGCCGCCAATGTCTTCCAGCTTGTCGTTCTCGAGGTCGACAAACTCATGCGCGCCAAAGTCGAGCGCCTTCTGACGGTCCGCGGCGCGTCCCGTCCCGATGACATAGGCGCCAGCCTCCCGTGCAAGTTGCATCACCATCGTCCCGACTGCGCCGGCTGCACCGTGCGCGAGGACGCTCTGCCCCGCCTGAAGGCGGCCGTGTTGGAACAGTCCCTGCCACGCGGTCAGGCCCGAGATTGGCAGGCTCGCGCCCACCGTGAAGTCAACGTCGCCCGGCAGCGGAGCAAGGTTGCGTGCCTCGATGGCCACATACTCCGCCAAGGTGCCGCCGCGATACGAGTCCGAGAGACCCAACACCCGCTGTCCGACCGACAGCCCCCTCGTGCCATAGCCGAGTGCGGTGACCACTCCGGCCAGCTCCTGCCCAGGAATCGACGGTGTACGGTCACGGTCGAGGCGATCGGTCCAGGTCGAGGGCCACGTCAGCTCACCCGAGGTGAATCCCGACGCATGAACCTGAACGACGACGTCGTTTATCGCTGCTTGCGGCTTGGGCCGCTCCGCCAGCTTCATCCCGGCCGTTCCCGCAGCCTGGTCCGTCACAACGATTGCCTTCATCGCTCACTTCCCTGTGTGTCGTCATCTTCCGAAAGCTATGCCACTGGTGCTGGCGCGATGAAACCCGCGTCGGGCATCCCTGGACGGGCGGACGCGCTTTCTGGAATCCAGAGCTGGCCACTCGCCCGACATGAGCGAGGCTCCATCGCACAATGCCAATCTTAGTCTCGTGCTACTTCTACGACCTATCTCAGCTTTGCGAGGTCGCCGTCCAAGGAGTTGCGCAGACGCGAAACGGCGAAACCGACGAAGAGGCGCATTCTCAATGGCAAGAGCGCTTGCCGGGGTGCACCGATGCCCAAGCGGTTTCCTCAGCCGCCGGCGCCTCCGTCGATGACGATCCCGTCTATCTCCAGGCAACTGGCTTCGTCCTCAATCCCGAAGGCCGGATCGTGACGGCCGTCTATTCGACCGGCGCGATCGGCCGTCTGCCGCACAAATCTTCGGCGAAGAACTGAGGAACAGCGCAGATGAGCAGGAAGGTTTATGAATGACGCAGACGTTTGTAGAGCCATGCAGCCGCGGCGTTATCGATGCAGAACCCTGCCCGCGAGAGCTCAAACGGGAAGCGCTGCCTCGGCGTCGGAG
>DASYEB010000038.1:0-87489 GCA_036499285.1 Puia sp.
CAGTTGAGGAAAATGATCAGCTTGTTCTTGACACTAAGGATAAGCATCAGGTGGACGAACATCCAGGTCAGCCAGGCAAAGACTCCCTGGAAGGAGAAACCGGGCAGATCGACCACCGCCTTTCGTTTTCCTACCGTAGCCATCGAGCCCTTATTGTGATATTCGAATTCGACACGGGGTTTCCCCTTTATCTCTCTTTTTAAATTCTTTGCCAGGCTGGTGGCCTGGGCCAGCGCAACATTAGCCAGCTGAGGATGCCCGTTAGGATATTTTGGAGTAGGCATATAGGCCAGGTCACCGATGGCATATACACCCTCCAGCCCTTCAACCTCGCCATAACGGTTTGTTTTAAGCCGGTTGCCCCGCACCAGGGCCGTGGCAGGGATCCCATCCAGCGTATTTCCAATGACCCCTGCAGCCCAGATCAAATTGCGGGCAGGAATGGTATCTCCACCTTTCAACTTGACCGTGACGCCATCATAATCTTCCACAACTGTTCCGGTGCGGACTACGACACCCAGACTTTCGAGGTATTCCCGGGATTTCTTTTTGGATGGATCGCTCATGGCATTCAGCGTATTGGGAGAGCCTTCCAGCAGATAGATCATAAACCGGGAGAAGTCCACCATCGGATAATCCTTTGGCAGGATATTCTTTTTCATTTCGGCCATCGCGCCAGCCAGCTCGACGCCGGTGGGTCCGCCTCCGACAATTACAAAGTTCAGGAGGGACTGCAGTTCATCGGGTCCGGCCTCGATGGTGTCTTCAAAAGTCTGAAGGATCCGGTTTCGCAGGGCCATCGCGTTGGGAACTGATTTCATCGGAAAGGAATTGGACGCGATGCGGGTATTGCCGAAATAATTAGTCGTACATCCCAGCGCAATGATCAGCCGGTCATAAGAGATCTCGCCAACGGAAGTATACAACAGCTTTTTGTCGGTGTCCACCCGCTGCACTTCGGCTATGCGGATCGTTACATTCCTGGTATGCTGGAATATTTTTCGAAGAGGAAATGATATACTTGAAGGTTCGAGCCGGGCCGTTGCCACCTGGTACATCAGGGGCTGGAACTGGTGGTAATTATGCCGGTCGATGAGAAATACCTCGTAGTTGGTGTCGTTGAGGTCCCGAGCGATACGCAAGCCTGCGAAACCGGCCCCAACAATAACAATCCGTTGTCTTTTGCTATTCTCAAGTGCCATAAAATACGTTTTATATTGCCATTCCGAATATAAAGTTACGATTAAGCGTTCAAAACCTTTCTATTCAAAATTAATGCCCGGCCTTCGCCGGGCGCTGCCCGATGACAACTTGCCTGTCCGCCTACACTTCATGTCCGGCATCCAGGCGCAGCAATACACCATAGTTCCCACAGGTGGGGTCATGCAGGTAGTCCGCTATCAGGCCCAGCGGTTCAAAACCGATCTTTCGTTGCCGTGTCAGCGTAGGGTCCTCCCTCCGGCCTTCCAGCCATTGCCGGTAGTATTCCTCTCCGCCCATCTTGTCGCCGACGGCTCCGTAACCGTTCATCATCCCTACGGTGAGCTGCCCGCGAAGTCCCAACTGCCGCACCAGCAGCTGCCTGGCGCGATAGAGCAGGCGTGCGCCTCCCCTACCCCGGAACTCCGGGTGGATGCCCATGTCAAGGCCATAAAGCCACTCTCCTTCCGGCTGATGACGGCTCATCCAGCCACCGCCGCTGGTCTCCATAAACGTATGCTGGCAGGACGAGGGATCGAAGTTCATGCGCTGAGTCGTGGTCATGCCGATGATGGGCAGCTGCGCCTGCCCGGTCATCCCTGCCGGCGGACCGATGCCTGGTTCCGTCTCCCCGTTTGTCAGGACAAATTGTCCTTCGGGAAAAACCTGCAGGTGAGTCAAATAATGTTCCGCGCGGAGGCGCTCGTCAAAGGCGAGAGCAGGAAAAACGATCCGCTGAAGCTGTTCCAGCGCTCCGGCGTGTTGCGGAAGCATCGGCAATACTGTCATAAAGGCAAAGGTACAAATTGCGAAATATCAAGAAGTTTTCGTCCCTGCCTGCCGGTTGCACCGGGTGTCGAACTGGTCCTTTCTTTGATGGCTCTACGGGTATATCAAAACGTTATAGACTATGGAAGAGATCATCCAAAACATCAATGCTATTTATCCTCTTTCGGATGAGGTGGAGCTTCTGCTTCGCAAGTCCGTCCGGAGGGATGTCGTCAGAAAAAAACAAAAGCTGCTGCGAATGGGGCAGATCTGCACGCGTTTGTATTTTATTGAACAGGGCCTGCTGCGTCATTATGTAAAACGCGGGGAAAAAGAGCACAGCTGCCTGTTCATGCTGGAGGGAGACATTGCGACCTCCGTCACCAGCTTCTTTGGCAGGACGCCATCCCCCGAAACGATAGAAGCGCTGGAGGATTGCGTGTTATGGTCTGTCTCCTGGCAGGAGCTGCAGGATATCTATGAAAGGGATCCGGGCTTCAGAAAGATCGGTCAGCACTATACTGAAAAATATTATTGTCAGGACGACAGGCTGAAGATGAATCTCATTGCGATGCCGCCGGGTGAATTTTATGATTACCTGCGGGAAAACTTTCCGAAGGTGGTGCAGCGTGTCCCCGATAAGTACCTGGCGAGTTCGATGGGCATTACCGTTCAGACACTGATGGCTATAAAAAGAAGGATGAAGCTGGGAGGAAAAAAAGAGTAAAATGAAAAGTGAAAATTTTTTCTCTTCTTTTTTCAAAAAGTGAAAATTACATAGAAATTCGACGTCATTTCTATCTCTAAATTTGATCTATCAACCGATAGCAGTGTAGTCCGGAATACTCTTCTATCATCCGATCATTTATCATTTATTCATCTTTAAAATTCACTCAAACATGTTAAGGTTAGTATTGACCCTGACGGGGCTTGCCCTGCTCAGCCAGGTGCGTCATGCTTCAGCCCAAACAGGGGTTGTAAAAAACGCAGGGCTGGATCAGTTTATCTCTGCTGTCTACCGGTCGTCGTCCGCCGGCATCAGCGACGCCCGTGGGTCCGATGATTTGTCCCGCAATGATCTTCTTAAGGCATCCTGTGAGAAGATCATGAAGGAAGATATGCGGATCACCAGTCTGATCGAGATGAAGATCGACCGGGTGCAGCACCGCAGCGGAAAAATGAAGCTGCAGCTGCGGGGTGTTTATACACAGGGACAGGCCCTTTATTTTCTGCTTCGCATGCATAACAGGTCATCCCTGGACTATGATGTGGAGGCGATCCATTTCTTTATTGCGGATCGTTCGAACGGGAAAACCCCGGTGGTCAGGACGCGATTGGTCCAGAGTCCATTGGATCAGAGTGCATCGGCGCGGAGTACGTACACGGAGCTAAAACCCGTCTATCTCTATGACAGCAGCTCGGTGGTGCGGGGTTATGGTCAGGCTACCAATGTTGTTGTACTGCCCAGGTTTACGCTGCCCTACGGGAAACGGCTGGTGATAGAAGTGCTGGAGAAGAATGGAGGCAGACAGCTGCAATTGCAAACAACCAATATGACGCTGGAAAGGGCGCGTATCCTTTGAGCCAAGCAGAGGAAGATCATTTTTTCATCCCATAAAATTCAAACGTATGAACAAAGAACAACTGGACAGACTCAAAACAGACATCAAATACCTCGGGTTCGGGGATACAAGTACCGAGTTGTATACAGATCTTGAAGAGCAGGTAGCAAAAGGTGCGGTAGGATTCGATCTGTACACGGAGGGTTTTTTTGACGATGATACCCGTATGGAGGCCATACTCTATTTCGACTTGTCAAAGGATCTGACGAGGTACATCTTCAAAAGATACGAGGCCAAACTTCATTATACGAATGACCCCGCCAGGACCAGCAGCAGGTCACAGACCATTTATCTCTATAAGGGAAAAGGGTTCACTTTTAAAGAGACCTTCAATCTGCTGCAAGGAAGGGCTGTCAACAAAGACAGGATCGACCTGGACGGTCATGAATATAATGCCTGGTGCCAGCTCAACTTTGACGAAAAAGACAAGTTCGGGGATTACAAGATCCGGGAATTCCGGAAAGAATGGCATTATGACCTGGAAGCTGCCCTGCAGGCATACCCGATCACGGATCTGAAGAACGATGAGGTAAAACAAAACCTGATCAGGGCTTTGAAAAGAGGGAATGCCCATCCCGTCACGCTTTTGAAAGGCCGTAAACTGGAAAGGGTCTTTATCGAAGCATGCCCTTCCACCCGGCTTTTAATTTTTCGTTCGCAGGCAACGAGGGTCGCGTTCGATTATAAGAAAGAAGGGGATGCAGGGACACCGGTCACCGGCCTGCCGGATACGCCGACGCCAGGATCCGGCCCGGGAAAGGGACAGGAGCTGTTGCCATTCGAGGTGAAAAAGTCAGATCAAACATCCGATGAGAGATCCGATGAGGTCGAGGGAACGGAAGAGCCGGAAGAGGAGCTTCAAACAGCGGAAGCGCAGAGCCAGCCGTCGCCCCGCAGCTCCCACCGAAAAAGGGTTTATAAATAATCAATTTCATTCACAGGGGTGAGCGGCAGTAAGTCCTGCCATTCACCCCTTTTACAAATCATTTTCCATGTTTCCCCATAAATCATGTACAGAACTGAAAGCGACTCCTGATTATAGTCACTTCCTGTTTACCAGCCGGGGGATAGCAGGCTCTACTACCCGGGAAGTTCGATTTATCCAGAAGGAGACCGACATCTTCAATCTTGAGATTGGCGATTTTAACCCGGACGGTCAGTCATATGCCGGAATAACCGACAATGGCGACATAAAAAATGTGCTGACCACCCTGGTCATGATCATCGAACTTTATCTGGAACAATACCCGACAAGGGTCATTCGCCTCAAGGGCAATACGAGAGAGAAATCCCGGCTCTACCGGCTGGCATTGGATATGCATGTAGATGTCCTGAACCAGCACTTCGATATCAGCATGGAAGACGACAAACGCGATTGCTCTCCGCATAGCCGGAAAGACTTCGACAATATCGGATGGCTGATAAAGAGACGGCCATGTGTGCGCTTCACCCTTCACTCTATTCAAACCACACGGAACAGCCGCAGCCTGTTATTCGGCAAAACCGTGTCGGTGGAAATTCAACGAAGCATCGAGATCGGGCTCATAACGGCCGAATGCTGAAATTGAAGAACGATTCCATATAGGTTATGTTTCATAGACACGGCCGGCTCATTCCTGAGCCGGCTTCTTCTTACGCCAATATGGTAATTAACCCCTTGATAATGGCTCCCAGCTTTACGCCTTCCATCACCCTCGATTCCGTACTGTTGTGCTGCAATACCGATCTCTCATGTGAACTGACACACATTTCACATCCGTTGATGGAGGAAACGACCAGACTAACCAGCTCGAAGAACTCCTTCCCCAGCACAGGGTTGGCCATAATGCTCATCTTGATGCCGGCAGGCTGATTGTCATAAAAATCTTTCTTCATGAAATGGCGGAAACGATAGAAAACGTTATTAGTGTTCATCAGGGAAGTACAGGCGACGATCTCCCCGATTTCAGCGTCCGAAGCACCCGCCTCTTTAGCCATCCCCGCGAAGGACTCCTGCAACAAAGGGAATTTTTCGTTGACAGCTACCGCCAGGGCCAGCAGCACGGCTTCCTTCCTGTTCAGGTGCTGGCTGTTGTTCAGCACATTCCCTACATTGATCTTCAGATCCTTTATAAAACGGGACTCGGCATTTACCAACGCCAGTACGTTGGCAGAAGGCTCATAACCGGGAATATTCAATTCTCCCAGTAAATTCTGAAAAGTTTCGTTCTGTATAGTGGCTACTGCGCTCATATTGTAATTTTTTTTAAAAAGCAGCAGGAGATGTCTCCTGCCGCTTAAGATCCATACTAGTTCATGCTCAGCTGGGTCGTGAGCGTTTCTTCTCCTTTTTTCCAATTGCAGGGACAAAGCTCATCTGTTTGTAATGCATCCAGTACGCGAATAACTTCCGCTACGCTACGACCTACATTGAGGTCATAAACACTTACCCACCGTACGATTCCCTGAGGATCTATAATGAAAGTTGCACGATAAGCGATCTTCTCGTCGTTGTCCAGGATGCCCAGCTCTTCGGCCAGCGACTTGGATGTATCAGCCAGCATCGGGAATTTCAGGTCACGCAGATCGCTGTGATCCCTTCTCCAGGCGGCATGCACAAACTCAGAATCGGTAGAGGCACCGACAACTACTGTATCGCGATCAGAAAACTCGCTGTTCTTCTTGTTGAATTCGGCTATTTCTGTAGGACAAACGAAGGTAAAGTCTTTAGGCCACCAGAACATCACCGTCCATTTGCCATCCTTGCTGCCAAACTCTTCCGTGATCTCCGTAAATTCCTTTCCTTTTTCGATAGACACTACTGCTTTCTTCTTAAATGCAGGAAACTTTTCACCAATTGACAAAACTCTGTTGGACATATATTTGATTTTTTTTAGACAGTAAAAAATGAGAAAGGTCGTTCTTAAGGCGGGCAATCGTCCATCGTGTATCCTGCCCTGTAAGAGCAGTACGATAATGCAAATGTAAGGCGGGTTATTGATAGAATATCATCGCATTTATCTATAAACCGATAGATTTTATCTATATTATTACAGAACGGAATCCACGCCGCTCACCGGCTGTTTTTCGTCCATCGTAACTGGCTTTTCGTCCATCGTAAATTGTACCAGGCCGGAGATGGAGATCCCAAATACAGCCAGCAGACCAAATGCTCCCTGCAGACCGGCATGTTGTGCGATGTATCCAACTACAGGTGGAACGATCAGAAAGCCCAGGTAACCAACCGTCGAAACAGCAGCTATCGCCGACCCGCTGCTCATCCCGGCAGAACGGCCGGCCATGCTAAAGACCATCGGGATCACGCAGGAGACGCCAAAGCCGGTAAGGACAAAACCAAAACCCGCAGTCACGGGATAAGGCAGGAAAGTGGCGATCAAAAGCCCTGTTCCGATCAGGATGCCGCTGTAGGTCAGCGTCATCCGAATGCCAAACCGGTTGGCCAGCCGGTCGCCGGTCAGCCTTCCCAGGGTAACTGCGATCATATAGATCACAAAGCCCAGCGTCGCCACATTCCGGGTGGCATGTACCGCTTCCCGGAAATAAATGCCGCTCCAGTCGAACATCGCTCCTTCACAGGCCATCGACGCAAAAGAGATCAGGCCATATTTTGCCAGGCTCCGGTCAGGAAGGGCAAACCAGGGCCGACGCTCGCGGGCAGCCGGCTGCTGCCGAAGACTGCCCGGGTACGCATAGCCGCACAGGATAGTCAGCAATAAACCCACCACCCCGAAATGCCAGGCCGGAGAAACCGAAACGGAAACCATAAGCGAGCCCAGGGCCGCTGCCCCCATGCCGGCGAGGCTCCAGATGCCATGGAACCGGGCGATGATGGAACGATCGTATAGAGCCTGTACCCCAATGGACTGTGCATTGACTGAAATATTCAGCAGGTTGCGGGATACCCCAAAGAAGAACAACGCAAGGACGAGTTCCCAGGTCTGCGTGGCAAACCCGATGGCACAAAGCATCAGGTTGAACAAAATGGCCCCGATCATCATGATCCGGCGGCTGTCGAACCGGCTTAACAGGACCCCGGTAACGGGAAGCGTCCCCATCAGGCCGATGGGTAAAGCAAAAAGGACAGCCCCTAACTGCTGGTTATTAAGATGTAATTGCTGCTGAATGGTCGGAATCCGGGAGGCCCAGGTAGCAAACCCAAAACCGGATACAAAGAAAAAGATCGCTACCATTATACGGATCCTTCCCACCTGGGAAGGATTATCGGCCTTCATTGACATTGCGCAAATGTAAAAAAAGAAGCCGTTGCAACGGTAGGTTTCTGCAAAAACAACGTTATTCTAATTAAAATCATTCTTCAACCTGATATACTTATTCAGATCCTTCGACACAAACCCCTTCTCTCTCATTTTAGAGATATATTCCGCATTTACCCCCATCGCCTTCAGCGAAGGCAACATCGACATAGGGATATTATCAAAACCTATTTTCTTAAATTCATTCACAAATTCCGGTGTGATGCCCATGGACTTTAGCGACCCCAGGCGGGATGGAGAAATATCCTCATAGCCTATATCCCGGAAACCCTTGACAAAAGCCGGATCGATCTTCATGGCCTTGAACTGGTTTAGTTCACGGGGAGATAATTCCTTTATCCCGATATCCCGGAAGCTTTTTACATATTCGGGGGTTATCGCCATCGACTTCAGGGTCAGGAGATCGCGCACCGGGATCTCCTTATAGCCCAGGTCCTGGAACCCCTTGATAAAGTCGGCCGTGATATGCATGGAATAGAGTGACGTCACTTCGCGCGGTTCCAGGTCTGTATACCCTACCCGACGCAGGGAGGCGAGATAGTCCGAGTCTATCTTCATCGCCTTGTAGGAGACGAGTTCCCGTACCGGGATGGCTTCGCTATCCTTCCTGCGTCCCATCGACCGGATATAGGCGCCATTTATCTGTTGGGACTTAAGGGAAGCCAATTCCCTTGCGCTGAGGTGGTCATAGCCCGCTGCCTTTAACTCTTCCACATAACTCCTGTCGATATTCTGGGCTTTCAGCGTCATCAGCGTTCTGGGTTCAGGATCATTTTTATCTGCCAGTCCCGCTCCGCGCCAGTACCGGATAAATTCCTGGTCGATGTGCATCGCGGAAAGATTCACCAGGTCCCTCGCCCTGATATGCGGGTACCCGTTGTGCAGGACCATCGAGGCGTATTCCTTCTTTACATTGGACAGGAAGAAACCTATCTGCCGGCGACTATCCAGTTCTTCCACCCCCATTTCCGTCAGCGCCTTAAAGTAAGCATCATCGGCCTGGAAATGAAAATGTCCAAATCCCTGCTGACCGTCGAACTGACCGGTAAAGGTCATCGTGCCCGCATCCCTTACCAGTTTGAATGTGACATTGCCCATGCCCGGGAAAGGATTGATCTCGCTCTTTTCCACGTTCATCGAGTGTGACCAGGAATGATCATCCTCTTCAGCTTTTAGCTCGAAAAAAAGCTTGCCATCCGTTGTAGTGATAAACCAGGAGCCTTCGTTGAGATCATAGGCAACCGCATCCACCGAAATATTGGACAAATCTATATTCGTACGAACGGATACACGCGGCTCGGCCATCACTACCCGTTCGCCGCTGAGAGACATTACCGGCCCGATACGGGTCTGGATAGCGGGCTTGACATTCACTGCGGTCAGATGAACGGAACTAACGGTGGCAGCGGTAAATTCGATAGCCGGAGCTACAGTTTCTGCGGCAGAAATGGAGGTAGCGGATGTAGCCGCGCCAGCGGATGTAGCGGCGGAAGCAGATGTAGCGGCGGAAGCGGATGTAGCAGACATAGCAGGTACCGGCAGGATCGCCGGGTCTGCTTTGGCGGCAGGAGTCGCTTTTTTGGCGGCTTTATCCGAAACAGTCTTTGATTGCTGACCATAGACAGCAGGTTTGTTCAGGACGCAGACCAGCACCGTGAAAATAGGTAACAGGAAAAAATATTTCCAGACCGTATGCCGGGAGGAACGTTTACTATTCATCATAACGATACGTCTTTTTAATAGTGATTGATTGTAATTGTTGGTGATACTAAAGGCAAGATGAGGGGCAGAGACCCTTAACAGGCTTAGCTGATAAACCGATTTTTCCACCTCTTCGTGAAGGAGGACGGCCTCATCGGTCAGGAATTCAAGGTTGTTCTCCACCTCCCGGCGATACCACCAGGCGATAGGATTAAACCATTGCAGGACTACCGCTGTCTCCGCCAGGAGAATGTCTATGGTATGTCGCCCGCTCACATGTGTCTTTTCATGGATAAGGATCTGGTTGTACGTCTCCCAGTCATATGCAGCCGGATTGATAAAGATCGTGTTCCCGAATGAACAGGGGGCCCGGTTACCACTTGTTTCGATAATACGGAAACCACCATCCCATATAACCGGGTTGGCATAGGTCTGATAAAGAAGCACTGCCAGTTGTAAGAGGAAATTGAGCCCGAATAGCAGTACGCCGAAGACATAAACGTAAAAAATCCAGTGAGCAGCCAATGAAAATACCTGGCTGATGGTAACAGGGTTCCGCGCCGCGATCACCGGAGCCGATGTTGAAGTCGACCGGTTTGCGGGAGCCGGGAGCGCAATCCCTGCCGACGCCGGCGCCGAAGCCCGCTGTTCTGCCGCTCTCCGCCCTTGATGCCCGGCTTTTGTCCTGACCGTTAAGCCTGTTCCGGCTATTTGGCGAGCCTGGTCCGTTGCCGGGTTAACATGGTCTGCTGATGGCTGAGTCTGCACCGCCATTGACGGCTGCTGATCCCCCATTGCCGACGCAGGCAAAGCAACCTTTATATCCTGTTTAACAGCAATTTTCGGTTGTGCGTCCACAACCTCCTGCTGTACGTCAAGTCCACGCCAGCTCAATTGCTGAGGCACAGGAAGCAATGGCAGCACAAACGCAATTGCCAGACTTCCCATTAACATCCACCGGTTCAACCGATAAAAAGTCTCCTTCTGCAGAAAGAGCTTATAAAATAAAAAACAGATGGTAGTAATGATCGTGACATTCAGGATATAAGGTATCATTTCTTCTGGGATTTAATGATCTCCAATATTTCGTTCAATTCTTCCTGGGATAATTGCTGCTCTTTCGCGAAATAAGCCAGCATACGGGGATAGGAGTTGTTGAAGTAAGACTTCACAATATCATCGAAAGCCGTCTTCTGATATTCCTCCTTCGAGACCCTTGGATAATAACGAAAGGTGTTCCCAAATGTCTCGTGATTTAGAAAACCCTTCTCTTCCAGGATGCGCACCATCGTCGCCACGGAGTTGTAATGCGGCGTGGGCTCCGGCAGCTCTCCGATGATCTCCTTTATAAATGCTTTTCCAAGATGCCAGCAGGCCTGCATGATCTGCTCTTCCCGTTTCGCTAGTTTCTGCATATTCTCCTAATTTGAATTCAAGCTACTACTAATTTATTAGTTAACCAACTAATTGATTAGTTTTATTAAAAAACTCTCTTGCCTCCGCGATTCCTCAATCGACAAGGTACTCCTGCTGAATTCCTTCCAGCGTAAAAAGAAAAACGTCTTTCAGCGCCTCATCCTTCAGATAATCAAATCTTCCCGAAGCCCCGCCATGTCCATAGTCCATATTGGTATGGAGGAGCAGCACATTATTGTCCTCCGGCATATTTGTCTTCTCATCCATCTTCATGGTCCTCATCTTCGCCACCCATTTGGCAGGCTCGAAGTATTGCACCTGGCTGTCATGCAGGCCGGTGGTCACCAGGAGATTGGGATATTTCTTCCGCTCAACATTCTCATAAGGTGCATAAGACTTCATATAGAAATAGGCTTCCTTGTTCTTTGGATTACCCCATTCATTGAATTCATTGGTGGTCAGCGGGATACTTTCATCAAGCATCGTATTGACGACATCGACAAAGGGCACATCGGCTATTACCCCATGCCAGAGCTCAGGCCGCATGTTGGTGATGGCGCCCATCAGCAGCCCGCCGGCGCTGCCGCCGTTGGCATAAAGATGCGCAGGACTGGTATATTGTTGCCTGACCAGGTAATCCCCGCAATCGATAAAGTCCGTAAAGGTGTTGATCTTCTTTTGCATCTTTCCATCTTCATACCAGCTTCGCCCCATCTCCTGGCCGCCCCGGACATGCGCTATCGCAAAAATGAATCCCCTGTCCAGCAGGCTGAGATTCGTGCTGCTGAATTCATCATCTGTACTGTATCCATAGCTGCCATAGCCGTATAATAATAATGGCGCCTTCCCGTCCTTTTTCAGCCCCTTCCTGTATACGAGGGAAAGAGGGACGCGCGAGCCGTCCCTTGCCGTCACATACAATCGTTCGACCGTATAGTCCGAGGGTTTATATCCTCCCAGCACAGAGTCCTGTTTTAACAGCTGTCGTTCGCGGCTGTTCATCTCATACGCATAGATCGAGGCCGGAGTGATCAGGGATGTATAGCCATATCGCAAAACGTTGCTGTTGTATTCGGGATTGTTTTCGGTATAGGCCAGATAGGAGACCCCGTTTAAGTCGATATAATGATCCTGGCCCGTAACCGTGTTGCGGACGCGAAGATTCAATAACCCGTTTTTCCGTTCGGACAGAACGATATAGTCCTTAAACACCTCGATGTCCTCCAGCAATACATCCGGCCGGTGCGGGACGACTTCCTTCCAATGGCTGCTGTCGGTATGGTCCAACGGACATTCCATTAACCGGAAGTTCTTCGCATTCCAGTTGGTATTGATATAAAAATGATTCCCCTGGTGCTCGACCTTATACAACACCCGGGGGTTCCTTTTTTGAAAGACGGCAAACGCTGCATCGGGCTGGTCAGCACGAACATAACGCGTTTCAGAAGACAGCGTGCCGGCCGAAGAAATAAAGATGTAGGCTCCTGACTTGCTTCTCCGCACTCCGATGTAATTGGACCTGTCCGTTTCGGTATAGACTATCTTGTCTGTTTCCGCGCTTGTACCAAGCCGGTGACGTACTATCTTTTCCGTCAGCAGGGTAACCGGGTTATTGCGGGTGTAGAATAGGGTCCGGTTATCACTGGCCCAGGCTAGACCCGGAGCGGCTCCGCGTAAGCCATCGGTGATCAGCCGGCCGCTGGCCAGGTCCTTTACATAGATAGCATACTGACGTCTCGAAACAGTGTCGACACTAAAGGCCAGCAGTCGGTTGTCGGGACTTATCTGCATCGCACCGACGCTGAAATAGGGATGACCGGCCGATAGTTGATCCGCATCCAGCAGCACTTCTTCGGGAGCAGAGGTATCCCCTTTCCTGCGGCAGTATTTAAAGTATTGCTGTCCTTCTTCTTTCCGGGTATAATAATAGTAGCCGTTTTTAAAGACAGGCGGATCGGTTTCGTCTTCCTTTATCCGCGCCTTCATTTCCCTGAAGAGCTGATCCTGGAAAAGTTTCGTTTTGCTCATCATCGTGTCCAGGTAAGCATTTTCCGCTTTGAGATAATCGACTGCGAGTAAGCTGTCCGGACCTTTGCTAAAATAATCCGCCATCCAGTAGTAGTTATCTCTTACGGTGTCACCAAAAAGGATCCGGTCATGGGGTTTCTTCACCGCGACGGGCGGATGGACATCTTTTCGCCAGGTACCGCCGGGATCAGCCGGGGACGGCCCATTACAGGCAGACAGCCATAGGATAGCTCCCAAAAGAACAGTAGTCGGTTTCATGAATTTTATTTAGCTGAAGGTGGAAAATAGCCGACTGAATCTACAAATATTTTAGCAGACAGCAGTCTGTGCAGTAGAATCTGTCCAAATAAATTTGGTGAGTGCTCAAATTGAAATAAATTTGGTATGTGCATACAAACTAACCTGCAACGATGTTTGACATAAGTAGCCAAAATAGTGCAGTCAGAACCTTGCCATTGCCGAATGAGAATGACTTGCTGGCCCGGGTAGCAGAAGGAGACGAGAAGGCCTTTGCCCTCATCTTCCATCACTATCGGCGTAAGATCTACTCCTTTGCTTACCATATTTGTGGTAGCGGCGCACAGGCTGACGAGCTCGTGCAGGATGTTTTCCTGAAAGTCTGGCTTTACCGCGACAAGCTCCCCCACATCTTACGATTCGACAACTGGCTTTTTACTATCGCCCGTAACCAGGTTTTCGATATGCTGAAAAGCATGGCCAGGGAGGCTTCGCTACGCCGTCAGATGGCAGGGCTGCTGGATCCCGACGCCAATCCCGTCGAAGACCGGATGCTGACCCGCGAGAATGAAGCACAGCTGCAGCGGGCGCTGGACAAGCTATCTCCCCGCCAGAAGCTGATCTTTACCCTGAGTCGCAACGAGGGTCTGAAACATGAAGAAATTGCCTCTCAGCTTCACATTTCCCGCCATACCGTCAAGACACACCTAGTACAGGCATTAAAGACCTTACGTAATCTTCTTTCTGTTTTTTTCTGACCGTCCAACTATTTTTTCCTTTCGCCTACTCCAATCTTCGGGTTTCTCAGTCTTCAGGATGAATCTATACACATGGAAGTTTCACAACGATTGAGTTATCTGTTCCGCCGGTATCTGTCAAAGGATTGTACCCCAGCGGAAAGAGATGAATTATTTGACCTGCTGCTTCAGTCCGAACACGACCTGACGCTGCGGAGGCTTATCGATGAAACCTGGAAGAATGACTTTCCTACCTATACCCAGGACAAACAGTCAGCAAATACGATTCTCCGGCATATTGTAAGCCGGCGGGAGCCTGAGACACCTCCTGAAGAAACCGAAGGGCCAACTCCTGGCTTTTCCCGGTCCCGGCAATTTAGTCTCCGTATCGTTCTGATTAACCGCTGGGCCGCGGCTATTCTTGGTTTAACGTTTATTGCCTTCCTGGCCCTTTACCATCACCCCACCCCATCCCGTCCAACTCCGCTACCCTTATTGGCCGTTGCTCAACCTATGACCGACCGTTGTATGACCTTATCAGATGGAAGCACCGTACTATTGAACCAGGACGCAAGGTTAGACTACCAGAAAGGGTTTAATAAAAAGACCCGGGAGGTCACCCTGCATGGAGAAGCCTATTTTGCGATCCACCATGACCCCCGTCCCTTTATCGTCCATACAGGATCGGTCCGGACGATTGTCTTAGGCACCGCCTTTAACATCAATGCCTCCAGTGAAAAGGACATCGTTATCACCGTCACAAAAGGAAAGGTAAAAGTAGAGAATGGCATTGGTGAATATAGCATCCTTCGCCGTAACGAACAGCTCCGGCTGGATTCGCTCCATACCAGGCTGAGAAAAGTACCCGTGGATGCCGGTGAAGCGCTGACCTGGAAAAAACCGTACCTGATCTTCAACGACGTAACCATGAAAGAAGCGGTGGACGAGCTGGCGGCACACTTTCACGCAGACATCGTCTTTGCAAACCCGGTCGCAGGGAACTGCCCTGTGACTGCTTCTTTTACTGAAAGAGAATCGCTGGAAGCGATCATTAAAGTGTTATCAAAAATCAACAACATGGAATACACCATCGATCATGGAAAAGTAGTGATCAGTGGAGAAGGTTGTAAATAAGAATGTTTTATCAAGAAAAAAACCTACCCCGGCTGGAACCCGGAGCAGGTTGAAAAGATACCTTTCTCTTAGACAAAGGAGGTATCCCGTTTTAAACAAGCTATCATTCATTTAAAACAATCAAAACTATGACATTTTCTTTATTGTCAGCGTTTGAGCGCTCCTGCCTGGAACGGGGGCGCAGTCAACTGCTTAACCACACCAAAAAACGATTGCTGTATCTTATGCGCATCAGTTTTGTCGTTCTTCTTTGCTTTTTGTGCAGCATCCAGTTGCTCAGCGCCCGCGACGCCAGCGGCCAGGATATGAACAAGGTCTACATCTCCCTCGAGCTGAAAGACGAGCCGCTCATGTCCGCACTGGAAAAGATCCAGCAAATGACTCCCTTTATGTTCGCTTATAACAAGCGGGAGATCAAGCGAATCCACAACCTCACCCTGGGTGGCAGCAACCGCTCGGTCCACACTATCCTGGAGACCCTGTTGCTGAATACCCGCCTTCGGTATGAGCAGGTGGGCAATACCATTGTGATCTCCTCGGTCCGCGACCGGAGCGAAGGAGTATCGGGAATGTTTAAAGAGTTGTCCCCGATCGCCAGCTCCCGGGAAGAAATAAGGGCCCGGATCCTCACCGGGATCGTTACCAGTGAAAAGGGGGATCCCTTGTCCGGTGTCTCTGTCTCCGTCAGCGGCAGCTCCGTCGGAACGGCTACCGATGCGGAAGGCCGGTTCAAATTAAGCGTTCCTGACGAAGGCGCCACCCTTGAGTTTTCCTATGTGGGCTATGAGATGCAGCGTATAAAAATAGGAAGCCAGACCGAGGTGACAATAAAGCTAAAGGAGACAGTGACCGGTTTAAATGATGTCGTGGTCATTGGTTATGGTACGGCGAAAAAATCCGATCTGACAGGCTCCGTCGTCAGTCTGAAGGGTGACCAGCTGGTGGACAAACCGGTTCCCAATGTCACACAGGCCCTGCAAGGGAAAATAGCCGGTGTGGATGTCATGATCAACAGCAATGCACCGGGACAGGGCGCCAAGGTGCGCGTCCGCGGTACCGGCTCCATCAACTCCAGTCTCGATCCGCTGTATGTCGTCGACGGGGTCGTAGGTGTCGATATCAACACCCTCAATCCTCATGAGATCGCATCTATCGAAGTGCTGAAAGACGCCTCTTCAACGGCTATATACGGTGCCCGCGGCGCCAATGGCGTCATTATGGTCACGACGAAAAGGGGCCGCAGGGGCGATACCAGGGTCAACTATGACGGGAATGCCACTGAGGCTTACCTGACCCGCCACCTGAAAACACTTAATTCGGAGCAATTTGTACAGATCTATAATGAGGCCTTTGCCAACGGCACGAAGTTCGACCCCCTTGGCGGAGTCTGGACACCCCCGGCGCCTCTGAATCACGCCAGCCTGCCCAAATTATTCGACGCCAATGACAAGCCCCTGTATAATACCAACTGGGAAAAAGAAACCTATAAGCCTGCTTTTTCCAATGATCACTTTATCAATATCCAGGGCGGCAACGAGAAATCATTGTTCAGCGTAGGCCTCGGCTATCTCGATCAGCAGGGCATCATGGTCAACAGCTGGTTCAAACGTTACTCGGTCAAGATGACCCTTGACAACGATGTCAACAACTGGCTGAAGATCGGCGGGAATATCTCCCTGATCAAAAGCACGCAGCGGCTGGTATCGGATGGCAATGGATCGCTCAACGTACCCCGCATGGTGACGGAAGAAGTTCCCATCGTGCCCATAAAATATCCCGACGGCAGCTGGGCAGGCAACAATGACATTGCCGGTCTCGAAGGCGGTCCTAATCCCGTTCATATCGCCCAGTCGCGGTACAACCTGAACAATACGTTCCAGGCCCTGGGAGACTTCAACGTCACCATTCACCTTACAAAGGACCTCGACTTCAAGTCCGACCTGGGGTATAATGTCGGTGCACAAAAGAACAACTTTTACTCCGGCCAGGACTTACCTCACCTTTCCCAGGACCAGGGCGGCGAGGCGCATATCAACACTTATTATAACTACTACTGGCAGTCGGAGAACTACCTCACGTGGAATAAAAAGATCAACGATCGCCAGAAGCTGACCGCCCTGCTCGGCGCCTCCTGGCAGAAATACAAACAGGAATGGGCGGATGCCGAAGCGCAGAATTTCATAGATGATTTCTTCCAATGGAACTTCCTTGCAGCAGGCGCTGTCCGGTCACAAACACAGTCCCAGGATTATTTCTGGCAGATGAACTCCTATTATGCCCGCGTCACCTATAATATCGACGATAAATACCTGTTCACTGCAACGGGGCGTTATGACGGTTCTTCCCGGTTCGGTGTCAACAATAAATATGCCTTCTTCCCCTCTGTCGGCGCCGCATGGCGGATGTCGGAGGAAGAATTCCTGAAGCATAGCAACACCATCAGCTATATGAAGCTGCGGGGCAGCTATGGATTTACCGGCAATACCGAAATAGGACAGTCGCAATCCCTTGCCCAGCTTCAGCCCAGCGTCACCGTCATCAACGGAGCCAACCAGTCGACCCTGTTGCCCAACTACATTGGCAACCCGAATCTGAAATGGGAAAAATCGCAGCAAGCGGATATCGGTCTGGAAATGGGTATGTTCAAGGACAGGATCAACCTGAACATCGACTATTATCGCCGCACTACAAAAGATCTTCTGCTGCAGGCGCCCATACCCTGGTCTGCCGGCGAAGTCCAGAACAATGTTTATGAGAACATCGGTTCGGTCCGGAATACGGGTATCGAGATCAACCTGCAAACGGTGAACGTCAAGACCCACGATTTCACCTGGAGCACCAATTTCATCTTTGCCGCCAACAAAAACGAGATCACCAAGCTGAATGACGGTAATGCCGACATCTTCCCCGGCCCCAATTTCCTCGGTCAGACCAATGTCCTGCGGGTAGGTTCGCCTATCGGTTCGTTCTATGGCATGACCCGGATAGGAACATATGGCGAGAGCGAAGCAGCCGATGCCGCCACGCATGGCTTGAAGCCCGGTGACCGCAAATACATCTACAACAAGGATGGCAGCCCCTATTACAGCATTATCGGGCGCGCCTATCCCAAGTGGACGGGAACCTTCAGCAGCAGCTTTGCCTACAAGAGCTGGGACTTCTCCTTTGACATCCGTTTTGTACAAGGTGTAAATACCGCCGCTACGTTCAAACACTCTTCCGAAGACAGGCAGACCATTGCCAATAGCCTGGCAACCGTGCTGGATGGCTGGACACCGACACATCAGAATACCATGATCTCGCAGGTCAGGAACTATAAGTTCGCACAGGATTCCCATTTCGATACCTGGTGGGTTGAGAATGGCTCTTTTATCCGCGGCCAGAATATCACGCTGGGCTATACCATCCCCGAAACGATCGTTAAGAAAATGAAATTGACAAAGGTGCGGATCGCAGCCAGCGCCCAGAACTTTTTCCTGTCTACCAAGTACACGGGTTATGACCCGGAAGTGGATACATTCAACTCGACTTATGGAGCGAACACCACTTTCTCTCAGAACCTGGACTTTTTCTCTTACCCGCGTCCACGAACCTATAACCTTGGCCTGTCGGTAGGATTCTAGTACTAACATTTAAATGACACACTGATGAAACGCATCCATTATAAATATCTGAGCTTTGCTCTTCTTATACTAACGCTGGGATCCTGCAAGAAGTTCCTGGAGGAAAAGCCTACCAACTTTCTTACACCCGGTTTTACTATCACAAACGCCAAGGAAGCGCAGGCGCTGGTCAATTCCTGCTACTCCAAGCTGAACGGTCTGGTGACAGGGCAGCCCTCTTCGTATGGGGGGAATACCTGGAACCTCATGGAATTTATGACAGGTAAAGCCAACAGCGATCTTGGACAGACCGGCTTTGTCAACTTCCAGACGCTGACCTACAACACTACTTCCTTTTATGTTGACACCTGGTGGCAGCAGATGTATCTTGGTATCGGCGCCTGTAACCTGGCGCTGGAGGATATTGCCCAGGTCAGCCCCGGGGTCGTATCGGACTCGGCGAAAGTCAATATGCTGGCTCAGGCGCATGCTTTAAGGGCACTGTATTATTTCTACCTTGTGCGTCTGTACGGGGCTGTGCCAAAGGTGACATCTGTTCCCAAGGATCTTAACCTGAAGCTGTCCCGTACTCCGGCAAAAGCCATCTACGACAGCATCATCATCCCCGACCTGCTGGCCGCAGAAGCATCAAGCCTACCCTGGCAGGATAATACCGGCTATCTGTCCAGGGCCGCGGTGGAAGCGCTCCTTGCCGATGTTTATTTGACCTATGCCGGCGCAGCGATAAAGGGTGGCGACCAGTATTATACCGAGTCTGCCAAACATTCGAAGCTCGCCATTGACAACGGCGGTTATAGTCTTTTTCCCAACTATACCGACATGATCAATCCAGCCAATAAGAACAAGGGAGAGTTCATCCTGCAAACCAATTTTGCGGCTGCTGCAACATCTTCGAACTCGAGCAACCCGCTGGTACCGCTAACCATTCCCAACTACTCCGGTATTTCAAAGTATGCGGACGAATATGGTTCGGTCTTTCCAACGGACCAGTTCATCGCCTCTTTCCCCGCGGGTGACAAACGGGTAGCCGAACGCCAATTCTTTTATACCAGCTATCCCAGCATCAAAGACAATACACCGGTGCATTTCGCACATCATTACATCTACAAATGGTTTGACTCTACAGCCATACGCAGCACTGCCAAGGGCGATCTCAACTATACGATTTACCGGCTGGCCGATGTCTACCTGATGTATGCGGAAGCTTCGAACCGTGCGGAAGGCAGCCCCAATTCAGCCGCGATAGGCTATGTCAATGCGATCCGGGCACGCGCCAGCCTTGCACCGATAGGCGCCCTGTCACAGTCCGACTTCGAACATGAGGTTTGGCTCCAGCGTTATTTCGAGCTCTGCTTTGAGAACAAAATGTGGTTCGACATGATCCGGACGCAGAAAGTTCATAATGATGTCACCGGCAACTGGGATGACTTTGTGGGACATAAAACAGTTTGGAACTCGACCTTCACGGCCAGCCAACTGTTGTTCCCATTACCCAAACAGGAGACGGACGTCAATCCGAATCTCCTGCCAAACAATCCAGGTTTTTAAGATACCTGGAGGTATACACATGCGAGGGGCTGTCCTACGCTAATCGGGACGGCCCTTTTTTATTGGAGCTGCCCGGTCAAGCCCACCCATCTTTTCTTTGATCCCTTGTTTTTCCGGCTGGGTTCTGGCCAGCTCATAAGCCCTTTCAAAACCTGATCTTGCTTTTTCGGGATCAACGCTCTTATAAAGCTCTCCCAGCAGCAGAAAGTAAAAATGATTATTCTCCAGCTTTAGCTTCTCCGCTTCTTTAAGCGCCTCCTGAGCGCCCTTCACCTTGTATAAGGCATAAGTCCGGTTGAGGGCAACGCTGGGGGAATAATTGATCAGCAGCAGCTGGTCATATAGTTGCAGAATGTCCGCCCATTTTTCCGGGCTATCTTCTTTTATACAATGCCAGCTGGCAATCCTTGCTTCAATATGATAAGAGCTTAGCTCGGCTCCCTGCATAGACAGGTCTAAGAAGAGCTGTCCCTGGCTGATCAACGAACTATCCCATAAAGCTTCATCCTGCTGTTCATAAAGGATCAGGGTCTCTTCACTGGCCTGTCTCGCATGGAACCGCGATGCATGGAAACACATCAGGGCCATCAAGGCATTCGTTTTGGGTCTGTTGGTCCTTTCCCATTCCGTCAGCAGTAGGCCCAGGTGCATAGCTTCGAAGCAAAGTTCCTTTTGCAGGATCTGGTTTTGTGTTTTGGAATAGTAGCCTTCGTTAAAGAGGAGGTAGATGATATGCAGGACGTTGTCAAGCCGTTTGTCTATTTCGGTTACAGGAGGCAGTTGCATTTTTACGTTTGACTCGCGTAGTCTTTCCTTTGCCCGGAACAATCGTTTGTTGATGGTCTCCTTATTGGTAAGAAATGCCTCGGCGATCTCGTCGATGCCAAAACCGCAGAGGACGCGTAAGGCCAGTCCTATCTGGGCCTCGCTGGCAATGGCAGGGTCACAAATGGCAAAAAGCATTTGCAGCTGGCTGTCTTTGATATTCTCCTGTGAGAAGAGGTCTTCGTTCATCGCAACGACCTGATCCTGTTGCGTCGTCAGGGCCGGGATTATCTTTTTTTCGAAGAGCTTGTTCCTTCGGAAATGATAAAGCGTCTTTTGTTTGGCGACCGTATAAAGCCAGGCGGTGGGGTTAGGAGGAAGTCCTTTGATCCCCCAGGTCTCTGCTGCCTGTAAGAATGTTTCACTTACGATGTCTTCGGCTATCTCTATGTGTTGCAAACCAAAAAGGCTGCTGATAACAGCAACCATTTTGGAGAACTCCTGCTGGAATAATTCTTTTAACATTGTCTGTGGGAAAATAGCAGCAGCCCGTACTAATAGTGAAGAATGGGCCGGATCTCGACACTGCCGCCGGAGTCCAGCGCCGGACAGCCATGCGCCAGCGTGGTGGCTTCTTCCAGGCTTTCGGCCTTAATAATGATAAAACTGCCCAGCTTTTCCTTGATCTCGACAAAAGGACCATCGGTGATGACGCCGCCTGCTTTTAATACTTTGCCTTCAAAAGAAAGACGGGGACCATTACTGGCCAGCTTTCCCTGTGCGGCAATGCCCCCGGCCCAGTCCTGCCACTTCTTTGCGAGGTCCTGCATCTCTTTGGGGGACAGTTGCCTGGAGTCGTAGTCGGGCTGGCGGAAAAGCAACATGAACTCTTTCATTTTTGCTGATTTAATTGTTATTGAATGTATATTTTACATCAATAATGACTGAGACGGGAAGAATTGGACATCATCGGAAAATTTTTTTTCCGGTTGGCAGAATAGTTGTCTGAGTTCCGCCTTATTTCGTGTCGTAAGACTTGATCATATTAAACTTATACGAACCATTCTCCCCCTTTGCCAGCTGGTAAAGGATCACCCGATTACCGCCGGTGGGCTTCTCTTTGTTATCGTCCTTATTGTAGATAGGAAACCGCTGCAGCAGCGTACCTTCCATGAGAGAGAACTTGTCATGCCCCTTATAGCCCGTGCTGATCTTAGGGTTCATCGAGGCATCCGGCAGGACACAGGGAATGATCTCTTTATTGGCTTCCGATATGAAACCATATACCGTTCCGGAGCTTGCATTGGAATCGGCGTAGATGACCAATACCAGGTCAGGATACCCATCCCTGTTGAGATCGTCGACCTGCGCGCTGGCGACCCGGCCTTTTAAGGTAAAGCTCACGTCCCTGGCGCCACTCTCAAAACCTACAGGCTTGATGGACAATGGATTTTGCGTAACACTCTTATTCCGGCAGTCCACCCGGTAGCCGGCTTTCCCGATCTTCAGGGTAGAGTCGATCTTGGGGAACATAACCATCTGGGTCGGGGCAGCAGACGCGGCGCTGCTATCCTGGGCATTGGCGAAACCGGAAAGTAAACATCCAAGCAAAACAAAAAGAGTTTTTATCCGGAGATAACTATTTTTCAATGGTCGGATGGAACCTCGCGGTTCATTAATTAAATTTGCTATGCTCGGTTTCATGATGGTAAAGATAACGTGAAAATCGATATGCCCCCAGGCCTTAACTTTACGCATAAACCATCTGACGTGCTTAAAGCCAGAATTCTTTTATTGCTTGTGACATCTCTGTTCTTCCTGCCGGCCCGGTCTCAATGGAAAGCCCCGTGGATAGCTATGCCGGGTGCGTCTCCCGACGGTTATGGCGTTTATCTTTTCAGGAAGGGTATCGAAATGCAAACCGTTCCGGCCTCCCTTCCCGTGTTTGTTTCAGCAGACAACCGGTATAAGCTGTATGTAAACGACAGCCTGGTATCCCTTGGCCCGGCCCGCGGGGACGTCGAGCATTGGAAGTACGCCACTGTCGATCTGGCGCCTTATCTGCGGCCCGGTCGCAATTGCATTGCCGCCATGGTCTGGAATGAAGGAGAGGTAAGACAGGAAGCCCAGCTCTCCTTCCATACGGGCTTTCTCCTTCAGGCGGCCACCGCAGAGGGGCAGTTGCTGAATACGGGTACCAGCTGGAAATGCAGAATGGACAGCGCCTGGTCGCCGATAAAAGTAAAAGTGCCGGGGTATTATGTTGCCGGGCCGGGCGAGCTCCAGGACATGAGCAAACACGTTGCCGGCTGGACAACCATCAACACCCCCGAAACAGGCTGGAAGAATGCGTCGGTTGTCGCGCCGGCGGTACCGAAGAATATCCCTACCTCTTTTGCATCCACCACGGCCTGGCTGCTCGTCCCTTCGACGCTGCCGCCGATGGAAATGACAAGACAGCGACTGGCGGCTGTTCGCAAGGCGGAGGAGGTTGTCATTCCGGCAGGCTGGCCCGGGCAGCCGGCGCCGCTGACCATTCCCGCCGGCACGACGGCGACGCTGTTGCTCGATCAGTCCTTTCTGACCAATGCCTATCCCACGCTCGTCTTTAGCGGCGGGTTCCATGCCACCCTGTCTCTGACTTATGCAGAAGCCCTGTATAGCAAAGCTCCCGGCAAAAGCGACTGGCCCGAAAAAGGCGATCGCTCCGACATAGAAGGCAAGAGCATCGTCGGCAGGAAAGACAGCATTCTCGCGGATGGCAGCGCAAACCAGGTCTTCACCACCCTCTCGTGGCGAACCTGGCGATATATCCGGCTCAGGATCGTTACAAAAGATCAGCCGCTGGTATTGAATGACATCTATGGGACATTTACCGGGTATCCTTTTCAGAATAGGGCAAAATTCACCGCAGGCTCTTCAGAGCTCGACAGCATGTTCGTCATTGGATGGCATACGGCGCGGCTCTGCGCCGTGGAGACCTATATGGACTGCCCTTATTACGAACAGCTGCAATATGTCGGAGATACGCGGATCCAGGCATTGGTATCCCTGTACAACAGCGGCGATGACAGGCTCGTAAAAAATGCTATTGAACAGATCGACGACTCGAGACAGCCGGAAGGCGTTACGCTCAGCCGTTATCCTACGCAAATGCCGCAGCTTATTCCGCCTTTTTCACTTTGGTGGATCGGCATGCTGCACGACTACTGGATGTATGGACGGGATACTGCTTTTGTCATCGACAAATTGCCGGGGTCGAGACAGGTGCTTAGCTTCTTCCGTCGTTTTCAGCAGCCGGACGGCTCGCTCAGGGGCCTTCCCTATTGGACCTTTACGGACTGGGTGAATAGCCCCGGCTGGGAAACGGGTATGGCTCCTGTAGGCGCCGATGGCAGCTCCTCTGTATTGGACCTGCAGCTCCTGTGGGCCTATCAGCTTGCAGCAGAGATGGAAGGCAGGAATGGTATGAAGGCATATGCCGAACAATACCGGCAGTATGCCACCCAGTTAAAAAAGACGATCCGAAGTAAATACTGGGATAAGAACCGGCAGCTATTTGCCGACAGGCCGCAAAAGGATCTGTTCTCGCAACACGCCAATGCGCTGGCCATTCTAACCGGGGTGGCCGCGCGGTCCGAACTGAAAGGACTGGCCCGTTCATTACTGACTGATACCAGTCTCGCGCCTGCTTCCATCTATTTCAAATACTACCTGCACCAGGCCCTGACGAGGGCGGGATATGGCAACGACTATCTCAGCTGGCTGGATAAATGGCGGGAGAACATCCGGCTGGGTCTGACGACCTGGGCGGAGATGTCGGATGTAAAGGCCTCCCGATCGGATTGCCATGCCTGGGGCGCCAGTCCGAATATCGAGTTCTTCAGGATCGTGCTGGGCCTGGACAGCGAAACGCCGGGCTTTACAACCATCAGGGTAGAGCCACATCTGGGGACACTGAAGCACGTCAGTGGAGAAATGCCGCATCCGAACGGGATGATCTCCGCGTCCTACCAGCTGGAAAATGGGAAATGGGATATCAAGATCGGGTTACCCACCGGTACCAGGGGGAGATTGTTGTGGCACGGGCGGGAGTATCCGTTGAAAGCGGGTGAAAATAAGTATTCTTTATGACCGTTAGTTTATATATTTATTATATGAAATACAAACACCTACCATTGCTTAGCCTTATATGCTTTTTTGTCTGCTGCAATTCGCAGGCACCTGCAGACTCGCCCGCATCGGCTAATCCACAACCGTCAACGGCCCTTCGTCTCAATGGCACGTGGCGCCTCGTATCCGGCACCACGATCACAAAGGGCGTCAGCACCGTCACGGATTATACAAAGGAAAGCACCATGATCAAGATCATCAACGACACTCATTTTGCCTTTCTGAAACACGACCTGAACAGTCCAAAGGATTCCTCCAATCACTTCGATGCGGGCGGCGGCAGCTATACACTTGCCGGGGATCAGTACACCGAACACCTCGATTATTATGTAGACCGCAATTGGGAAGGAAAAACATTTCCCTTTACCGTCAGCATCAGCAATGACACCCTGATCCAGCGCGGAATGGAAAAAGTAGAAGCGGAGAATATCGACCGGGAGATCATCGAACGCTATGTGCGGGTGCAGAAGTAAGCGACCAAAAACCAATTCACAAAAAAATCATGGAGATAAAAATACTTTGCCCTCTCTGGGGCAATGAGCACGAGAATATTGAAGATTTTGCATTAAAAGTAAAGAACGCCGGCTTTGACGGGATCGATACCTGGGTACCGGAAGAGGATGCAGAAAGACAACGGCTGTACCGGACCCTGAACGAATTGAAGCTGGTATGGGTATCCCACCAGCACCAGGCAAAGGGAGCAAGCTTTGCTGCCTTTAAAGATTCCTTTCGTCATTACCTCGAAATGAGTGCGGAGGGGAACCCTCTTCTGATCAACTCTCACACCGGCAGAGATTTTTTTTCAATGGAAGAGAACCTGGCGCTGATCGACATAGCCACTGCCTTTAGTAAAGAAAGGAATATTATCGTTGCCCATGAGACACATCGTGGCCGCATCGGTTTTCACCCTGCCGTAATGATGGACTATTTCAAGGCCCGGAGTTTTCCCATTACTGCCGACCTTTCGCACTGGGTTTGTACAACGGAAAGTTTTTTGGAAAATTTTCCGGAAGCGGTCGGCGAGGCCATTGCCCGCACCCGTCATATCCACGCCCGTGTTGCTTTCGAGGAAGGGCCACAGGTCCCCGATCCCCGGGCGCCGGAATGGAAAGCCGCGGCAGATCATTTCCTGGGATGGTGGGACCGCATGGTGGATAGCCGGCGCCAGGCCGGCGATTCGCTGTTGACCATCACCTCCGAATTTGGGCCGCCGCCCTATCTGCCGACCATTCCGTTTACGCGCAAACCCGTTGCCGATCAATTCGAGATCAACTGTTACATGAAGGACCTGCTGAAAGAAAGGTATGTCACTTCTGCGTAAGCGCCCCGTCACTCTTTCATCCGATAAGATTTAGGAGACAGTCCATTTTTATTCTTGAAGAGTTTCGAAAAATAAAATACAGAATCGAATCCAAGGCTGTATGCCACCTCAGTGACATTCAGGTTTGTTGTGCTCAACAGTTCGCGGGCCTTATCCAGACGCAGGTTGAGGTGATACTGATTAGGCGCCTCCCCGGTCGCTTCTTTGAATAGCTTCCTGAATTTAGAATAGCTCATCGGTAATTCGCGCATCAGGTTCTTTATGTCGAGAGGCCCTTCGAGGTTTTCCCGAAAATAGAATTTTGCTTTTTCTATGGCCTGCTCATCCTCATCCTGCATGAGATTTGTCCGCGTGCATAAGGCATGCATAAGCCCAAGAAGCTGTAGAGTAATACCCGATATCACCTGGTGATAACCATGCATGCCCGACTTAACTTCTTCCAGGATCTTCCGGATCAATGTCAGCAGTGAATCATTCAGTCCCGGATGGACTATCGGGAATGTTGGACGGAAGAGACCTTTGTTCATCAGATCGTCGGGGTAGCTCCCTTTAAAACCAATCCAGTATTCTTCCCATCCTGACTCCGGATCGGGGCGATAACGATGCCAGACACCGGGAAAAAGAAAGAAGCAGGTGCCCGCTGTTATAGTGGTGGAAGGGCTTAACGCCGATTCGAATGTTCCCTTTCCTTTAGAAATAAAAACGAGATAATAGCCATTGAGGATCCGGCCTTTGTTCCAGCTGAAGGAATGGGTCTGCGGGTGTCCCTGGTTGTGCGGGTAATCCTGGTTGGGGTCTATCTTTGAATATCCTACTGTTGTGACATAGAATCCCCATGTCTCTTCCAGCGCAGTTATGGCAAGGTACTTATGGAAATTTAGCATATTTTATTTTATTCGCGCCCGAGCAATCATTTTCGTTAGTTCCCGAAAAATATCAAAAAGTATAAAAACAAAAAAGGAAATGTACATGAACGGCAACTATACTGGCTGTTAACTTTGACGCGAGGTCAGGGTTATCTCAAACATATCAAACCAAAATTGTCTGTTGTATGAAAAAATTCAAACACACTTTTTCATGTGCCACTGCATTGTGCAGTTGGATCGCACTGGGCTTCCTGTTGTTATTGGGACCGGCGCCTGTGAAGGCACAATCTCGTGCGCTGACTACCTCCAACTCCATCTCCGTCTCCGGCACAGTAGAACTGGGCGCCGCCTCCGGTGATCTGTCCGGCACCACCGTTCTGGAAAAGGGTTCCCAAAAAGCAGTCACGACAAATGCAGCAGGCCGCTACAGCATCACCGTTGCATCCTCCGCAACGCTGATCTTCTCTCATGTCGGTTATAAACCTGCAGAGGTCCGTGTCAATGGCCGGTCAGCGATCAGTCTTACCCTGGCTCTTTCAGGTAACAACCTGGACCAGGTGGTTGTCGTCAGCTATGGCAAGCAGCGTCAGCGCGACATAACAGGCTCCGTTGCCAAGGTGGACGCCAGTGCAGTGCAGGATGTCGCGGCTACAGAGTTTGGTCAGAAGCTGCAAAGCAAGGTCGCCGGGCTTCAGGCTACACAGTCCAGCGGCATGCCGGGTCAGGCAATGACCTTCCGCATCCGGGGCTCTGCCTCGCTCAGCTCGGGCAACCAGCCTCTCATCGTAGTGGACGGGCAGCCCATCAGCAGTGATGTTACCGGTGGTACGGGGGATGTCCAGCTGATCAGCCCCGATGAGATCGAGTCGTATAGCGTATTGAAAGACGCCGCCGCCACTGCGCTGTATGGCAGCAGGGCCGCCAACGGGGTCATCATCATTACTACGAAGCAGGCAAAGATTGGCCGCACGAGTGTTACCGCCAATGCCTATTATGGTTTGCAAAGCGTGCCCCAGCGGGGTCGTCCCGATCTGATGAATGCCCGCGAATTCGCGACTTTTATGCAGGGATATTACCAGGACAGGATCAAATATGAGAACTGGGTCAATCCCCTGACAGGCGCCGCTACCGTCCCTTCCGACTACGCCAATCCTTCGCAATATGGCCAGGGCACCGATTGGTACAGCAGCGTACTGCGTACCGCCCCGATGGAAAACTATGCCGTCAATCTCTCCTCGGGAAATGACAAGGTCTCTTCCAGCACAACCTTCAATTATTTCCACCAGCAGGGCGTATTATACAACACCGGCGTAAACCGTTATGCCTTCCGGTCAAATAACGAATACCGGCCCATCAGCCAGATCAAAATTGGTCTTAATGTAGCACCCACCTACCAGATCGAACACAATACCCGGGGCGGCGCTCTCGCGATCAACGGTAACCGGCAGGTCCTCAGTGGCGCCGAGATCAGCTCGCCCCTTATTGCTCCCAGAAATGCGGACGGCACCTATAATCTGAAGACCAGCTCTTATGGCATGTATGCCCTGCCCAATTTTTACCAGCAGCTGGTACAGATGAACAACAATATGACCACCCTGCATCTGCTGGCCAATGCTTATATTGATGTAGAGATCATCAAAGGGCTGCACGCAAAGTCCACCATCAATGGAGATCTTTTCTCCCAGGATTTCAATGCTTATTATGGCACGCAGTTCGGGACTTTTGGCACTCCGCCTCCCCGGTCGAACGCCTCCTCTTTAGCACAGAACAGCTCCAACAACACCTATTCCTGGCTGAATGAAAATACGCTGGACTATGCCCATTCATTCGGCGATAATAACCTGGATGTGCTTGCCGGTTATACCACTCAAAAATGGAATCAGAACTACCGGTCTATAAATGGTACGGGGTTTGCCAACGACGCCGTACCCTGGATCTCGGGCGCCACCAGCACTACCGGCTCCAGCAACAATGCCGCCTGGACGGTTGCCTCCGCGCTTGCAAGAGTCAACTATGACTATAAGAAGAGATACTATCTCTCCGCTACTATCCGCAACGATGGCAGCTCAAGGTTCGGCGCCAATAAAAAATATGGCACCTTCCCGTCCGTATCCGCAGGCTGGGTAGCCAGTGACGAGAGCTTTTTTCCGAAGACAGATGTGGTTTCCTTCCTGAAAATAAAAGGCAGCTATGGTCTCGCCGGTAATTTCAACGTCGGCAACTACACGTCGATCTCCCAGCTGAATCCGACCAATTATGTCTTTAATGGCAGTACAAACCTGGGTGAATCGGTTACCGTCCTGGGTAACCCCAATCTTACATGGGAGCAATCCAAACAGTCGGATATCGGGCTGGAGGCCAATTTTTGGAAAAACAGGATCAGCTTCGGATACGATTACTATAACAAACAGACCGAAGGCATGCTCTCTACCCTGCAGCTTCCCTATGCTTCCGGTTTCGCGTCGATGTCGTATAATGTAGGCACCTTCCGCATGTGGGGGCATGAGTTTATGATCAGCAGTAAAAACATGGTTGGCGCATTTACCTGGACGACAGATCTCAACATCTCGTTCAACAACAATAAGGTGCTGAAGCTGGTCAACAATACGCCTATCGGCGGGGTCAATCGTTACAATGACTATAACCGGACGACTATCGGACATCATATCGGTGAGCTTTACGGATATGTTTTCCAGGGACTGTATATGAACCAGGCTGACTTTAACAAGTATCCCCACGAAGCGACTTCAGCCGTCGGAACGGCCCGGATGAAAGATGTCAACGGAGACGGCAAGGTCGATATCGGCGATGAGACTTTTATCGGCAATCCCAATCCTAAATACATATACGGTATCACCAACACCTTTACCTGGAAGAATTTCGACCTCAATATCATTGCAGGAGGCCAGGTAGGTAACAAGCTCATGAACACCAATCTGCAAAACCTTCAGAATCTCGACGGTATTTTCAATATCGACAAGGACATGCAATACCGCTGGCGCAGCGAGCAGGATCCTGGCAATGGAAAAGTACCAAGGACCTTGTCCGGCACTACCGAGCTCTACCGTCTTTCCAACTCGAACTGGGTATTCAGCGGCGACTACCTGAGCATACGCAATATTGCCCTGGGGTATACCTTTCAGCAGCGCCAGTTAAGATACATAAAAGGGATACGGGTATATGCCAGCGTACAAAACGCCTTTATGTTCACCAAATATCCCGGACAGAACCCGGAGGTCAACGATTCCAAGGACAGCCAGACGACTGCCGGAACGGATAATGGATCCTATCCCGTCCCCCGCACGGTGATGCTCGGCGCCAATTTTAATTTCTAATTCTTACTAAACTAAAAGACTTGTATATGAAACCGACTATAAGACATCTGATCACCCTCGCAGCACTGGCGGCCTCCGTCAGCTCCTGCAAAAAGGATTTTCTTACGAAATATCCCGAGGGTTCTATCAATGTAGGTAATTTTTATAAGACGGCAAATGACTTCCAGGAAGCGTTAACGGGGGCTTATGCTCCACTCCGGGATGCCGCAAACAATGCATTCTATATCGAGGAAATGAGGGCCGACAATGCCTATTACACCTACAATCCAAAAGACCGTGGCAGCGTTGCCGCCGAACACGTCGCCGATTTTCTGGATGACATTTCCGATGGCGTGCCCGGCACCAACTGGATCGCCGGTTTCAATGGCATCCAGCGGACCAATATGATCCTCGATCAGCTGCAGACGGCGGGCGCCGGCGTATCGGACTCGGTAAAAAAAGTGATCAGCGGCGAAGCCAAGGCTCTCCGCGCCCACTACTATTTCGAGCTGGTAAGACTGTTTGGCAAATTGCCGCTTTATCTTCATGCTACCAAGGACAATACTTCCGCCTTTGTCAGCCGCTCGCCGGTGGACAGCGTCTATGCCCAAATCATCTCCGACTTCACCGATGCGCTGGGGCTGGTGGCTCCCCCGGCTTTTTCATCGGGCGGGTCTCAATCGGGGCATATCACAAAGGGAATGGTTGCAACAGAGCTGGGACTGGTCTATCTTACGCTGAAACAATACGACAAGGCTACTCCCCTGCTGCAGTCGGTGACGCAGATGGGTTATACTCTTTTGCCAAACTATGCCGACGTATTTACCACCGCGAATAAAAACAGCAAGGAATCCATCTTTGAAGTACAGTATAAAACCGGTACGGACGGGCAGTCCAGCCCTTTCATCTTCCGTTTTATCCCGGGCACGCCGCATACCCTGAATATCCTGGGAGTCGACTTCAATACCAGCAACAGCAACTATGGCGGCTGGAATGTCCCGACCCAGAATATCATCAATGACTACGAAGCCAATGACCGGCGCCTCGACGCCAGCATTGCTGTCGTAAAGGGACACCTGGACGCGAACACGGATTTCCAGCCGGACAGCGTAGCCAGCATCCTGAATCCTGCAACACCAGGCGAACAATCCCGTAACTTTATCCGGAAATATTTTCATCCTCCGTATAATCTTCAGAACAATACCGACCAGGATTGGTACTGGTATCGTTATTCGGACGTGTTGCTGATGCTGGCCGAGTCGCTGAACGAACAGGGGCAAACGGGTGCGGCCCTGCCTTATCTCAACCAGGTCAGGCAAAGGGCAGGCCTTCTGCCCTCTTCGGAAACGGACCAGGCGGCCTTGCGGGCTGTCATCTATCACGAACGGAGGATCGAGCTGGCCTTTGAGAACCATCGCTGGTTTGACCTCATCCGTACCGGTCAGGCCGTCGCTGTGATGAATGCCTATGGTGTCACCCAAAAACAAACCTATTCTTATCTGTTACCCACGGCCTATACTGTCACGACGGACCGATTGATTTACGCAGTACCTTTCAGGGAGACTCAGGTCAATCCGTCGCTTGGTCAGAACCCGGGATATTAAAACATCCAAAAATACATACACATGAATTACCAGCTGACAAAAGAACAAATCGATTCCTATCAGAAAAATGGATTTATCGTCATAGAGGACTTCCTTTCTCCGGCAGAACTGGAGGACTGGCGAAAGAACGTGATGGAAGCCGTCGGGGAAAGGGGCGGTCAGAAAATGCCCGGCAAAGAGGGGAAGATTGGAGAAGACGATGGCATCAACGAAGACGCGGAATATTTTGGGAAGGTCTTTGATCAGCTGATCAATCTCTGGCAGACCCATGAAGGAGTAAAAAGACTGATGACGGATCCCCGTCTGGGCGAAATGGCGGCCCGGCTCGCCGGTGTAGACGGCATCCGTATCTGGCATGACCAGGCGCTGTTCAAACGTCCATGGGCGAACCCCACAGCCTGGCACCTGGACACCCCCTTCTGGTCATTCTCGGATCGAAAAGCGCTCTCCATCTGGGTGGCGCTGGACGATGCTACCCTGGAAAACGGCTGTCTCTATTTTATCCCTGACTCTTATAGAGGTACCCGTTTCGACAACAGCGGTATCGGCAAGAACATGGATGGCATCTTCGGCGTATATCCGCAGTTTATCCATGTCAATTCCGTCGCTGCGCCGATGAAGGCTGGCAGCTGTTCGTTTCACAATGGCCTGACCATTCATGGCGCCGGCGCCAACATGACCAGCGGTCATCGCCGGGCAATGACCTGCGCCTATATGCCCGATGGGAACTTCTACAATGGCCAGCCCAATGTATTGCCGGACGCCTACGCCAAAAGCTTATCTAAAGGCGATCCTCTAAACAACGATTTGCAAAACCCTCTTATTTACCGTAAATAAACCATGGATAGAAGAACCTTTTTGCTCCGAAGCTCTGTACTTACCGGTGGTTACACCCTGATGAAAATGACGCCGGCCTGGTCCGCACCGACGCCGGATGGCAAGCCCACCCCACTCTATGAGATCTTTAAAAATCCGCTCTCTGTACACCGTCCCTTTGTGCGATGGTGGTGGAATGGGGACAAAGTGGAAAAAGAAGAGCTGGCCCGTGAGCTCCGCCTCCTGAAAGAGGCTGGCATCGGGGGTGTAGAGATAAACCCGATCAAGTTCCCCTCCCGGACGGATGACCTCGACAAACCATCCATCTCCTGGCTGAGCCCGGAATGGGTAGATCTCCTCGATTTTACTTTGAAGGAAGCCGCCGCACTGGATCTCACCTGCGACCTCATCGTCGGCTCCGGCTGGCCTTTCGGCGCAGAATACCTGGAAGGGGACGAACGTTCGCAAGCCATTGTCATCGCCACGCATAAGCTGGAAGGGCCCGATGAGTACGAAGTATCCCTATTCGACTTTTTTAAGGAAGCCGATCCGGCTGTCACCTCTCCCTTCCCCGGTCGCATCATGGAGATAATGGCTGTCAAGCTGGCGCCTGATCCCCTTCACAGCATGGAGCAGGTGAAGGACTTCACCGATCAGATCAAGGGAGAAACTCTCCGCATTCATATTCCTAAAGGTAAGTTTGTCCTGTTCGGCCTGGTAAAGGTGAAGGGTTCCATGGAGGTCATCAACGGCGCTCCCGGCGCCAATGGTCCCGTCCTCAATCACTACAACGAGGCGGCCGTGAAGAAGTATCTTCATCATATGTCCGATACGATCCAGAAACGGATAGGTCCGCTTACAGGCAGGATCCGGTCGTTCTTTACAGACAGTATGGAGCTGGAAGGAGCCAACTGGTGTCCGGACATGGAGGAAGAGTTCAGGAAGAGACGGGGGTATGACCTGCTTCCCTTCCTGCCTTTGACCATGTTCAAGACCGGGGCCATGGGTAATATCTATGACTTTGACTACGGCGCAGGTCTGGCGCCCGAACTGAAAGATACTATCGAGCGGGTCCGTTATGATTTTGATCTGACAAAGACAGAGCTGGTGACTGAACGTTTTATCCGGACTTTTACGGACTGGTGCGGGGAGAACAAGGTCCTTTCCCGGGTACAGGCTTATGGAAGGGGTTATCATCCCCTGGAAGGCAGCTTCATCATCGACCTGCCGGAATGTGAGACCTGGATCAAATACGGCATCGGAAAAGAATTGAGCGAAGCGGACTATCATACCGGCAGGGCCTATTCGATGATCAACAAATATGTATCTTCTGCCGCACATTTAAAAGGAAAGAAACACATCAGCTGCGAAGAACTGACGAATACGGACATGGTATTCAACGCTACCCTGGAGATCCTGAAGACTGCCGGCGATCAAAGCACTATCTCCGGCGTGACGCACCCCGTTTTTCACGGGTTCAACTATTCTCCGCCACAGGCGCCATTCCCCGGCTGGATCCGTTATGGCACCTTCTTTAACGAAAAGAACAACTGGTGGCCGTATTTTCGAAAGTTCACCGACTACAAAGCCCGGCTGTCCGCCCTGCTCCAGCAGGGAACTATGTTTGCCGACATCGCCGTGCTTCCGCCTGTTGCTGATATGTGGAGTATCGACGGGGCGCAGAACGAGCCCTTCCCCTCCCTCATGTATCCTAACTGGCTGCCCTTTATCTGGGAATCCATTCATCAGAATGGCAATGCCTGTGATTATGTCTCTGAGCACGTAATACGCGACGCCGCTATAAAGAACGGTCGGTTAGTGTATGGTACCCGTTCTTATCATACCCTGTTCCTTGTGCGGATAGAAAGGATGGAGCCTGCGACTACCGCCAAATTATTCGACTTTGTGTCGGCTGGAGGACGCGTTATTTGCATAGAGACCTATCCTGTAAAATCTCTCGGGTTAACCGATTCCGTCCGGCGGGATAAAGAAGTGAATGACTGGGTTACCCGGATGAAGGGATTTCCGGATCGATTCATCTTCGTTCACAAACCCGAAAGCAATTTCATCCAGTGGTACCGGGACATCCAGGAGAAATATCAACTGGCTCCCTATATTCATATTGACAGGCCCACATCCTTTGTCAGCCAGGTAAGATACCAGGCCGGTGATACGGAATGGCTTTTTATCACCAATACCGATTTGACCAATGACCACTCCATTACTATCCTGCCATCGAAAGAGCTGGGCGCAGGACGCCAGGCCTGGATCTGGGATGCGGAGACGGGAGAACGGTATTATGCAGGCGAGGGCTCAAAACCGCTGACCCTCGATCTCGGGACCGGAGATTCCCGCCTAGTCGTGTTTGACAAAGAGAAGAAAGGTTCTGCATGGAATCCTCTTCCTGCTACGGCCGTAACTACCTTTTCTCTCACCGGACCCTGGACCCTGGAACTCCATCACCTGGACGGATCGGTAAAGACGGTGACCCTGCAGACCCTGACGGATCTGAAAGACAATCCGGCGCTGGTCTCTTTCTCCGGAACTGTTTTTTACCGGATCACTGTCAGCGCAGAGAACGGAGCTTTCTGGAAATATTGTAATCTCGGGAAGGTAGCCGGGATCTCCGGTCTGACCGTCAACGGCAAAGACGCCGGGATACAATGGTATGGCCGGCGGGTCTACCGGATCGACAACCTGCTCCAGTCGGGTCAGAACCTCCTGGAGATCAAGGTCGTCACGACCATGGGTAATTATATAAAAACATTAAAAGACAATGGCATCGCCCAGAAATGGACAAACGAAAAAAGACAGGATCAGCCGATCCAGTCGATGGGTCTTCTCGGACCGGTGCAACTGTATTAATCCTATAAAACTTTTCATGATGAATGGCAGGAAATTGATCGTTTCGATGTTTATGTCGCTCTTTGTAGTATTGTCTGCTCAGGCAAAAGACTACCCGGCTTCTCTTTTTGGCATCCGGTCGGACGGCCTGACGCTGAATACCCGGTCGATCCAGTTCGCGATCGACTATATCAATGGCAATGGTGGCGGCAGGCTGATCTTTAATGTAGGCCGTTATCTCACCGGCTCTATCCACCTGAAGTCGGATGTTGTGCTTGTTCTCAAGGAAGGGGCAGTCATCGTCGGTTCGCTCAATCCTTTTGACTATGACAAAAAAATGTTTACGGCACTCATCTTCGCCTATGACCAGCACGACGTAGGCATCGTTGGGAAGGGAGTCATCGACGGACAGGGGAGAGAACTGGCCGTCAACGTGACAGACGTCTATCATAGGGGGCTGATCAAAAACCTTTTCCGCAATGACCGGCCCGAAGCCGACGTCAGGGCCATGCTGATCAATTTCCGGTCCTGCCACAACGTGCTGATGAAGGGTATCACGCTGCGCAATTCAGCCAGCTGGGTGGAGACGTATGACCAATGCGTCAATCTGCGGCTGGATAGTATCTATGTGGACAGTAAGGCCTTCTGGAATAATGACGGCATTGACATCGTGGACTGCGACAGCGTAGCAGTAACCAATTCCTATATCGACGCCGACGACGATGGCATTTGTCTTAAATCCCACGACGGCGCCAAATTCTGTAACAATACCCTGATCAGGAATAATGTGATCCGTTCCAGCGCCAATGCCATCAAATTCGGCACGGCATCCTATGGCGGCTTCCGGAATATCCGGATCATCGACAACAAAGTATTCGACACCTACCGGTCAGCCATCGCTCTGGAAGCGGTGGATGGAGGGTTTGTAGAAAACATAGAGGTAGACGGTCTGGTAGCGATCAATACCGGTCATGCCATTTTTCTGCGCATTGGCGAACGAGTAAAGGGTAAAAAGGGAAAGATGGAGAACATCCATATCCGTAATGTCAGCGTGGAGATCGCCAAAGACAAACCGGATGCCGGATATGACTATGAAGGTCCTATCGAGGACATGCCCCGGAATATCTCGCCGATAGTCATTGCCGGGATGCCGGATGTCCCGATCACAAAAGTCTACCTGGAAAATGTGGACATAAAATACCCCGGCGGCGGCAATCCGCTGTTTGCCAAACTGGACCTCGACTCACTGGACAAGGTGCCTGAACGTCCCGAAGCCTACCCGGATTTTTCGATGTTTGCCGAGCTGCCGGCCTGGGGCGCCTATATCCGCCATGCGCGGCAAGTGGAATTCAAAAATGTCAGCCTGGCAGCAAAAAAGAAAGACTATCGGACAGCCATTGTCCTGGATGATGTACAGCAGTCTGGCTTTTTTTCCACAAAAGTGAAGGAAGAGGGAAAAAAACCGATCATCTATCAGCACAAGACAGCTGATATTACTGTCCGGTGATGCATGGAACAACAATTGCTTTTTATCCATAACAGGCAAAAAATAAAATGTTATGGAAAAGATCCTTCATCCGCGTGCGGTAAAATTTGACCACTTTGGCGGGGTGGACGTGTTAAATATTGTTGAAATCGATCGACCGGCTCCGGGGATAGGACAGGTGCTGGTCAGAGTTAGGGCAGCAGCTATCAATCCCGGGGAAAGCTCGATCCGCGAGGGCAAGCTGGAAAAGGTATATCCTACTTCCTTTCCCTCGGGAGAGGGCAGCGATCTGGCAGGGGTCGTAGAAGAGGTCGGTGAGGGTGTCGGGAAGATTGCTGTTGGGGATGAGGTCATTGGATTTTCGAATCACCGGGATAGCCATGCAGATTATGTTTTGGTGGACGCCGATCAGCTGACGCTTCGTCCGGCAAAAGTGCCCTGGGAGCAGGCAGGCGCCTTATTTGTCGTTGGCACAACCGCTTATGCGGCTGTAGCAGCTGTGGGGCTGAATTCCGGGGATACGGTGGTGGTGTCCGGCGCCGCAGGCGGCGTGGGCTCGGTGGCGGTACAGCTGGCAAAGAACACCGGTGCAAAAGTTATCGGGCTTGCAAGCGAGGCGAATCATAAATGGCTGTCCGATCATGGCATTGTCCCTGTTACATATGGTGAAGGAGTAGCGGATCGGATCCGGGAGGCATCAGACGGAAAGGTCGATGCCTTTATTGATACTCATGGCGGTGGCTATGTCGAGCTGGCGGTCAACCTGGGTATCTCTCCCGACCGGATCGATACGATCATTGACTTTGAAGCAGCAAAAAAATATGGGGTTAAGACGGACGGCAACGAAGCTGGCACAAAAGCGGAAGTGATGTCGGAGCTTGCCGAAATGATTGCGGCAGGACGCCTCGAGATCCCGATAGCCAAAGTTTACGAGCTGGATAACGTGCGTGATGCCTACAGAGAGCTGGAACAGGATCATACACATGGAAAGATCGTGCTGGTTCCATAAATGATGTGTTATGAAACAAGTACTTTATATCCTGCCTCTTCTTTTTCTTTCAAAGATCAGTATGGGGCAGGACACGAGTTTTTATTTCAGCACGTCGGACGGGGTTAAATTGTATGTGCATACTGCGGGCAAGGGAAAACCCTGCCTGTTCGTTCATGGTGGTCCGGGACTGACTAGTTATATTTTTGAGGTAACACCCGCCGCAAAGATGATCGAACAGAAAATACATATGGTCTATTTTGACCAACGAGGGAGCGGCCGTTCGTCATCTGCAAATGACAGCAATTACAGTATGAAAAGAATGGAAAGGGATATTGAGGAATTAAGAACCTTTCTGAAAATAGAACGATGGTCGGTAATGGGTCATTCCTTTGCCGGTCTAATCGTGACCGCCTATGCCCGGGATTACCCCGAAAAGATCGACGCGCTTGTATATGTTCATTGCACGCTTAACATGCAGTTAACTTTACAAAGCCATATTGAGAACGGAACAAGATTACTACAAGAAGCCGGCGACAGTTATCAGCCCGATCTCAAAAAATCCAAGTTCGGGCAGATGATGGACGTTCACGAAGAGCTGGCCAAAAAGGGGATTGAATACAGGATCATGTTCAGGTCGCAACGACAGAAGGACATTGAAGACTCATTGATCGGCGCTGCGACGCCCCATTTCAACCAGGATTTTAATCATCATGCCCGCACCCTCAAAGATTATGCTATCGATTACGGCGTCTATACAAAAGATATCCATAACCGGGTATTGATAATCAACGGAACAAAGGACTATGCCGTCGGCCCCGACAGCTATCGGTCCTGGCAATTTAAAAACAGTACCGTTGTTTTATATGATGGGGCGCACACATCTTACCAGGAAGAGCCCAAATGGTTTGTGAATACTGTCTTACCATTTCTACTACAATAAATACTCAATCGGCTACAACATCCCGGGTAACCGGTAGCCTATCTTCCCATCCCGTTACTGTCTGTGACCAACACTTCGCTCATGTAGTCGAAGAACGGGCGCATCGCCTTAAAGCAAAGGCTTGCTTCTTTTAAAAAAGCGGGACTCAGGACTTCTTTATCCGAAAATGGCCTTATGAGCAGAAACTGTTTATAACGCAACAGTTCGATGGCCTCGTGATCTGAATCAAACCCTTTGGGTGCAGTTTTTAGCTGCTCTCCCTTTAATGTTCCAAACATCGACGCAAAGGACTTACTCTTTAGTATTTTGGTAAGAGGAGCTGCGTCAAAAGCGATATCATCCCTGACACGTTTCAGGTCCTCAGAGACCGGTTGCCAGAACCCTCCTGCAATAAAGCTGTTGCCGGGTTCGATATTGAAATGATAACCGCCCCTTCGATATTTGGTGGCTCGTCTGAAACTGCCGCTCCATTTTGTTTTATACGGAGTCTTATCGTTGGAAAAACGGGTATCCTTATAAATACGATGGAGACTTGTTTTCCCGGATGGCGTCTCTATCAGATCATGGGCATTCAGGTTATCCAGTAAGGCGCTGGCAAATATCGCTATCAGCTGTTGTTCTTCCTGGAATTCGGTTTTATGATCGTTAAACCAATCCCGGTTGTTATTTTTCTTCAGCTTATTTAAAAAATCAAACCCGGACTTATAGATCAGTGGTTCTTCTATCTTACGTATTGCCATGCGCAAATATACCGTTTTACTTATTTTTTGCTATATTCATCATAATGAATAACAAGCCATACGCAAGGACTGTTGCAGCGATTGCCGCCCTTGCGGGCTGGATCAGCCTGGTAGTCCAGTTCGTATTACTCATTGAGAACAGAGTGACGGCTGTTCCGGAAGCCATACTCCGTTATTTCACCTATTTTACGATCCTCACTAATATCCTGGCGGCGGTGACATTTACGGCTATCTGGACCGATCCCGCTGCCGGCTGGCTGAAAAAACTGGTTAGTCCTCCCTGGATCAGCGCAGTGACCTTATACATGACCGTTGTAGGGGTCATATACAATACCGTCCTGCGAAATTTGCTGGTCTTATATGGGGCTGGCTTTATTGTGAATGAGTTTCTTCATGTGATCCTGCCCCTTTCGATCCTGTTTTTCTGGATCGTGTATGTGCGCAGATCGGAATTGAAATGGAAGATGGCTTTGACCTGGCTCCTCTATCCTGTTGGATACATCCTCCTTGTAATGCTGGTCGGGTGGCAGACCGGTTTCTATCCCTACCCTTTTGCCAATGCCGGCAAGCTTGGGTACCCCAGGGCTCTTACCAATGGTTTCTGGGTACTGACAGGCTTCCTGGTGTTATCCCTTGTATTGATAGGCTTTGGGAAGATAAAAACGAAGAAATAAAAGTTGATATAATAATTTTAATAGATACCTTTGCTGTCCGCCCTCTCTTACCTCCCACACACTAGCTATCCTAAGCCTCCTCAATTATTCTTCACCTAAAATCAAATTAGATTTTATGAGAACACCATTGTCCAAACCAGCGGTTATCGCGGTTGCAGGCATCCTGCTTTTTTCTTCCTGCAGAAAGAATCTTCCACCCTTCTGCAATTGTTCCCCGGACGAAATCGTTGCTACGGTATCGGTATTTTCTTCCGGTCTCAATGATCCGAGAGGCCTGAAATTTGGTCCCGACGGCTATCTCTATGTAGCAGAAGGGGGCATCGGCGGATCGGACTCTACGACGAGCTGTATGCAGGTGGTCCCTCCTGTTGGTCCTTACAAGGGAAGCAACACCGGTTCGCGCATATCCAGGATCTCTCAGGCCGGGGTACGGTCGACCTATGTCGACGGCCTGCCTTCCAGCCAAACGGCGATGGGTGAGATCAGCGGTGTGGCGGATGTTGAGTTCATCGGTCATACCATGTATGCCCTTTTAGCCGGAGCCGGCTGTTCGCATGGTGTCACAACGTTACCCAACGGCATATTGAAGATCAATCCGGACAGATCATGGAAACTGCTTGCCGACCTCAGTTCGTTCCAGATGAGTAACCCGGTAAAAAATCCCGGACCTGGCGACTTTGAACCGGACGGCAGCTGGTATAGCATGATCAATGTCGACGACCGGTTATATGCGCTGGAACCCAATCACGGGGAACTGGACAAGGTGACGCAGAAGGGCGACATTACCCGCGTAACGGATGTTTCCGCCAGCCAGGGGCATGTCGTCCCGACGGCCCTGACCTTTCACAATAGCAACTTCTATGCGGGCAATTTGAGTACTTTCCCGATCACCGGACATTCTTCCGTCTATAAGATCTCGATGGGTGGTACGGTCAGTGTCGTCTACACAGGTTTCTCGACGATTCTCGGACTTGTCTTCGACAAGACCGGCGCGTTGTATGTTCTCGAAAATACGACCGGAAATCCTTTCCCAACGCCGGGAACCGGAGATATTATCCGGATCGATCCTGACGGAACAAGAAAGGTCCTCGTTTCGGGATTGAACCTGCCTACGGCCATGACGTTCGGGTCGAATGAAAAGCTATATGTCAGCAATAAAGGTTTTGGATTCCCCGCGGGGCAGGGCGAGGTTCTTGAGATCGGGATCAGCTGTGCAAAGCAGGGTCACGGACAGGCAAAATAAGGGGTGTATTCATCGTTACCGGGGGCTGGTCATATCCCCGTAATTTATTAACTTCATAAGATGAGTTATAAGATGCTATTGCCTCTTTCTTTGCTGCTGGCTGTATGTCTATCGCTGCCCGCACAGGCGCCACCGCATCCGCCGCATCCCGCCAGTGCACCCGGTCCGCCACCACCGCACCCTGCTCATCCGGCTCATCCGAAGGTCAAGCTGCCAAAAGTAAAATTGCCAAAGGTGAAGCTGCCGCCGCATCCGAAACATCCCGGCGGACCACCGCCGCCGCCGCATGGATAAAAAGAGAATTAAAAGCTAAAGAGATTACTGACATCCGTATCGGGAGGCTGATGACCTAAAAGGCGGCACATCGACATTACCTGTCTTTTGTGGTGAAATTCGTGTGTTAAAACATGCGTGAAGAGTTGTATGGGACTAGCGCTCCCTTTCCCCATTGCATCATGGGTACCGGTGATCAGCGATTCCATCTTTTCCTGAAAAGTCCTTAGGAATATGCTCACGGTATCGTCCACCCGGGAATATAATTGCCGGATAGGATCCAGGGTCGTATTGTTGCTGCAAGAGTTGCATCAGGTTTTTAGTTTAGATCAAATATAAAAAAAGATGCCTGAGCGCATCCGCGTCCTCATTTTTACAGCGATGCGTCAACATAACGGAAACTATCAAAAAAAACATGCACCGGGCTGGTACTTAGGCTTGCCGATGACCGGCCCTATAACTTCACCCTGAGTTCGCATCGCCCTATGAGTATTAGCCAGCCAGAACATCCCCTTTTCTTCCTCCGAAAGATAATTATCGCTCATAGAATATAAATTAGCCACTAATATAATTTTCTGCTTTATGATATTTAACATCAAAATCTTAATTTGACATTAAATTTACCCAAAAGCGATAAATTCAACCTTTATTTTCCGGCATCATGAACACCAGATCCTTATCATTACCCGTTTCTGCCTCCATTGGTTCCGTTTCGGCCGAGTACACTATTCCTGAAAAAAGTAAATGTATCATGACGCTGGCGCATGGTGCAGGAGCGGGAATGAATCACGCTTTTATGACGGCGCTGGCAGCGGCTCTTGCAGATGCAGGTATTGCAACTCTTCGTTTTAATTTCCCATTCACCGAGCATAAAAAGGTAAGACCAGACACTCCTGCTGTAGCACATCAGACTATCGCAGCAGCTATTACGAATGCGCATGAAACGTTTCCTTCCCTGCCGCTTTTCGCCTCGGGGAAATCCTTCGGGGGACGGATGACGTCGCAGTATTTAGCAATTGATCCCCGGCCTGAGGTCAAGGGAGTGATCTTCTATGGATTCCCGTTGCACCCTTCCGGTAAGCCATCCATAGAGCGGGCCGCACATTTGAAAGATGTAAAGACGAATATGCTTTTTTTACAAGGTACAAAAGACGAACTGGCTTCATGGGATCTGATAGAATCGGTATGTTCATCGCTTCCGAAAGCCAGCCTGGTAAAGATAGAAGGTGCTAATCATATGTTTAAGGCCGGCAAACAGGATACCATGCTTTTGCTCATAAATGCAACAAGGGATTGGATATACACAGTCTGTTCATAAGTCGTCTTGTCCAATTCAGGGGAAACATCTAATTTACTCCTATGAAGTATTTCCCCGGACAGTCTGTCATTGTACTCGACACTACCCACAAACCAGCAGGGCCCGGCGTTGTACAGGTTTACAACCCGGAGGCGCATTTTTGTACCGTTCTTTTCCAATACCCGGGAAATCCCGCGCCGGAGATTATCCCTGTCCCGGAATATCGCCTGGTTACACTACCTATGGCTGCAACCGCCGATCTCCATTAAAATATATCTTTTTTTCGTTTTCGTTAAAACTTAAAGGCTATACTTGCCGCAACATTGACAGGCCGCTGCGGATTAACGGACCAATAGCCGATGTAATATTTCTGGTTGGTCAGGTTGTTTACATTAAAGGTAAACCGGAAACGATCTGCGTTGTAAAATACGCTTGCGTTCAGGAGAGTATAGGCAGGCAATCCGAACACGCCCACTACGCTGTTGTCGATCACTTTGTATATACCGGCATAATTTCCACCTACGCCAATACCAAAGTCTTTTAGCCTGCCCCGGGTGAATTTATAAGTAGCCCATAGATTGACCTGGTCCTGCGGCCCCTGTCCCCCCGGTGTCCTACCCTTTTCGGTGTAAAAGTCTGCCCCGTTGCCCGACGTGTTTTCTATATGGTTGTGGCTATAACCGGCTATCAGGTTGAGGCCCTGCACGGGGTTAGCGTTAAGATCCAATTCGAAGCCTCTGCTGCGCACCGCACCACGCTGATCATAATCGTTGATATTACCTATCGTGGGCGTCACCCGGTTACTTACCTTAATATCATAGTAAGAAACAGTGGCGGACAGTTTATCGGACAGTACATTGGTCTTTACGCCAAATTCCAGTTGATTGGCATGCTCCGGTTTAAATGATTTGATATGCGGGTTATTGCCATCGGCATCGGTTACCTGCATGGGCGAAACGTTCTGAAACGAGTTGATGTAATTGGCAAAAAGGGACACCTTATTAAGGATGGGCTGATAGACCAGGCCAAATTTAGGCGAGAGAGCAAACTGGTGAAAGTCGTCTGAAGGATCGTTCTTCTCTCCTTTTGAGTCAAAGTAATCCGCCCGTAAACTTAGCATGGCTGATAAAGAGGGGGTAAAATTTATCACATCGGAAGCATATGCAGCATAGGTGCTGGTACTGCTGTTGCTATGGCTTGCGCCACTGCCGGCGAGTAAGCTGTCTACAGAGTTTTGGGTAGCATATACAGGGTGATCTGCATTATCATAGCTGATGTCGCCCTGTGGTGTAACGTACCGCATAAAAGCATACCCGGTGCCATTGTCAATCACATTCTGGGAAAAGTAATCCAGCCCAACGAGTAAACGGTTCCTTAAACTGCCGATCTTAAAATCACCGTTGAAATTTTGCTGTATGTCGATGGTATTGCTGGTTTGGTTCTCTTTATGAATGTACTGTTGAAATTCATTGCCCGTATTACCAAATATATAACCGTAATAGCCTTTGGACTGTGCTGTACCTCTGGAAATAGCAGTCTGGGATGTCCATTCACCGGATATTTTATACTGCATTTGTCCCTGCATATTGTATCGGGGGTTCTTTATGGACAGGTCATTGCTGGTGAACGACTGGTAGGTGTCCAGGTTCAGCTCTTTTATATTTTTGAAATTGAGCGGAGCGGTACGATCCGAGTTGAAGAAAACAGGCGCTACGGCGCGGTCTTCCTGCAGGATCTCCGTCATGAAGTTGAACGTCAGCCGGTCGTTGACCTCGTATACCAGCGAAGGTGCAAAAAAGAATGTCTTTTTATACCCCGCGTCCTGGAAACTGTTTTCCGTACTGTAAGCTGTATTGACCCGCAGGGCTATTTTTTCTGTTTTGCTAAGCGGGGTATTCACGTCGGCCGATAATCTGTTGAGCCCAAAACTGCCGGCATTGTAGGTTACCTCGCCGCCCGTAGTGAAGTAAGGTTTTTTTGTGACTACGTTTATGATACCGCCATAGCCTACGAAATTAGCGCCGAAAAGCGTCCCGGATGGACCTTTCAGTACCTGTATCTCTTCAATATCCGCGGGGTCGAGATCACCGTTGGTAAAGCCGGGCAGCCCGTTATAGAGGGAGGGCTGCGCCTCAAAGCCCCTTAAAGCAAAATAGGAAGCCCCATCACCGCTGCGGCCGGTTGATTCCCAGGTCCGGGATATGCCCGGAACGTTCCGCATGGCATCGTCGAAATTGGTAATGCCCTGCTGTTTTAAAATTTCTGCGCTCACCGTGCTGTACACCTGTGGGTTCTCCATTCTCTTCAACGGTATTTTAGCGATGCTGCTGTTTACCTTATTGGCGCTTCTGGCTGAGATGGTCACCTCGTTTAGCTGTGTGGAGCTGGACTTAAGTATGAAGTTGACGATCACTGTTGCGCCTGGCTTCAACTCAACGGTGTGTTCCTGTTTTTCAAGTCCGATAAAGGATGCCGTCAACTGCCAGGTACCCGGCTTAACGTTTCGTACCTGGTAATTGCCGTTCCGGTCCGTTATTGCCCCATTGCCGGCGCCTTGAAGAGTGATGCTGACGGCTTCGGCAGGGTGCCCGTCACTGGTAGTTACTTTGCCGGTTATCATTCCCTTCCTTTCTTCATCGTTGGCGTACAATAATGTTACGGACAACAGGCAAAATAACAGGGGTAGCAGGTGCTTTCTCATCTCGGTTAATTATTTGACGCGAAAATAGCTTCACCCGGAGATGTCGGCTTATAGAATAGGGAATAGAGTTTACGGTATACGGAAAATATGATGATGATCGTTCTTTTGATCCCCATCACGGACCGGTCGCGATCTGCGATCGCAACATTCGTCTATTCAGATCGTCGTTGATCGATTTGGAGCCACCGGGTGATTCGAATGGTGGTAGGTTTGTGAAAATAGACGAATATGAAAGATTTCATGATGCTGCTGTTGGCAGGCCTGGTCACCGGCTTTATCGCCTGCAAGAAAAGCAGCCCCCCGGCTCCGGCTCCGGCTGCGGACAGCGACAGAGAAATTACCATGACGGTGGATAATACGACCCCGGTAACGGGAACGAACGTCACCTTTACACTTGTAGCGCACAATAATGGGCCTTCCGCCACAACAGACATCAGCGTAAGCGATATACTGCCTACAGGCTATACCCTGGTCTCAGCCACCGCCACAACAGGCAGCTATACCGCAAGCACATGGAGTGGCTTTGGCCTGGCGAGTGGAGAAAGCGCTACCTTAACGATTGTGGCTATGCTAAAAGCTACGGGAATTTATGCAAATACGGCCGCGATAACCGGTGTTGGGAACGACCCTGTACCGGGCAACAATAGTGTAACGGTAACAACAACGCCGACCGTACCGAAAATTTTAATGGTCTCTACCCTGGCAGGCAGTACCCAGGGATATATGGATGGGACAGGCGTGGCTGCACAATTCAGCAACCCAAGAGGCCTGGGGACGGATGGTGCGGGTAATGTATATGTTGTCGACCATAGTAATAGCCGCATTCGAAAGATCAGCCCCGCGGGAGTCGTGACCACGCTGGCGGGTAGCACCAACGGCTATGCGGATGGAATGGGTGCGGCTGCAAAATTCAATAATCCCAATAGCCTGGCAGTAGACGCCGCAGGCAATATATACGTAGCAGATGCCGGTAATCATCGTATCCGCAAAATCACCCCCGCAGGCATGGTGAGCACGCTCGCCGGTGACGGATATACTTCAACATTCTACCAACCATTGGGAGTAGCGGTGGATGCCGCGGGCAATGTATATGTTGCCGATACTGACAACAGCCGCATTTGTAAGGTCTCTGCTTCGGGTGTGGTGACAGTGCTGGCGGGCAGCGCAGCTGGCGGCGGTGGTTCTGCCGGCTATGCCGATGGAATGGGTACCGCTGCAAAATTCAACGGTCCGAATGGGGTGGTAGTTGATGCCAGTGGCAATGTATATGTTACAGATGCGAGGAACTACCTCATTCGTAAGATTACCCCCGGCGGTTCAGTGAGCACGCTGGCAGGAAGCACGCAAGGTTATGCCGAGGGGACGGGCGCGGCTGCCCGTTTTGAAAATCTCACCGGCCCCTGTATCGATGCGGCAGGCAATATATATGCAGGTGATATCGGCAATAACCGCATCCGCAAAATTACACCCGGCGGCATGGTGAGCTCCGTGGCAGGAGGCGCACCGCTGGGGTATGCCGATGGGCCGGTTGCGACTGCCTTATTTGCGAATCCATATGCCACAGCCGTTGATGCTGTAGGCAATATATATGTTGCTGACGTAGATAACAACGTCATACGCAAAATAGGGTATTAACAATGCGCACTAGAAAATAGAGAGATCCCCCGTTTTTTTTGCAGTCAGTATTGCGTATGAATTTGGCTTCAGGCCCCTGAACCAGGGGAACAGCTTTAGCAGCATGTGCCTGAGCTTCATCTTGTACAATCCGGCTTTATTATCCTTGTACATGATCTTCAGAGACTCTTTGGAGAAGAGTTTGCAGATATCTTTTTTTACAACGAAATTTTCCGACATCAGTAAGAACCGGAATAAGGACGGGGTATAGATGTTGATATGCCCGTAAGAAAGAAAATGCTTTAATTTTTTATCTACATACGGAGAGAAGTCAATGGGCACTTCGAAGATCTGGTACTTCGAGACCCTCTTTATTTCCCGCAGAAGAATTCTTTCGTGCTCAACATGTTCTAAAACATGGGAACAGTAAACCAGGTCAAAATGATTATCATCATAGGGTATTTTATAACCATCGAAAAGCAAGGCATCTTTCAGATTTGGTATGTTCTTGGCTCTGGTCATTTCGAGGCCGCTTTCGGAAATTTCAACGCAATTCAGGTTATCCGAGAAATCCCATTTTGCGAGCCAGTATAAAATGCTGCCTTCTCCGCTGCCAACTTCCAGGACGTTGTTAAATTTTATCTCTTTGGCAAGTTGTACGATGTTCTCGGCCTTGGATCTTGCGCCCATTAGTCTCCATTCAGCCATAGCATCACTATATTGCTTGCTGTAGGACTCCTTTACGTTTTGAGAGATTTCCATATGAATAAGATTTCGTCTTAAATTAGCCTACTTATAGAAGATCGTGAAGAGGAGTCTGATTTTCATCTGATCAGCACCATAGTTCCTTTTTTTGCAATAACCCTGCCAGTATAGTCTGTTCCCTTCAAAATCCAAAGGTACGCACTGGTTTCCTGCAATTTTCCCTGGATGCGGCCATCCCATCCCTGTCCTATCTGCGAAGTGCTGTATAACAGCTGACCCCAGCGGTTGTATACGTGGAAGTATTCGAGCGAGGAAATGCCGATGCAAATAGGCCGGAACAGGCTGTTGCTGGTCGTTCCCGGTGTGAATGCGTTGGGCACGAAAATGTCCGGCTTTGTGTGTGCTACCGTTACGTTCATAGTATCAGTGCCGTAGCAGCCGAAAGTATCTGTTGCTTTTACGAGATAGGTGATGCGGCTACTCTCAGATCCGAACAGGCCGATGGGATCGGCTATGGTGGGATCGCTAAGATCCGTGGATGGAGACCATTGATATTCATCTTTATACACGTCACCGCTTGTCGCCTGGAAGTGAAGAGGCTGACCGATGACTACCAGGGTGTCCTTTCCGGCATTCACCCGGAAAGGAGGGACAATGTTCACGGTAAAGGTGTCGGAAACGGCTATGGGGCAGCCGGCATTCTGAATAGTCAAAATATAATCTGTCGTTTTTTCCGGGGCAGCGATGATGCTGGTGGCGAATGGCGTGGATGGGACAGAGCCCTCCCTTGTCCCGGTAAACGATCCCTGGCTTACCCATGAATACCCGGTGCCGGTAGTAATCAGCGCGTGCAAAGGTGCTGCCTCCTGGTAACAGATGGTAGTATCCGGGGGATCGATCACAGCCTGTGGAAGGGCCCCTTTATAAAGTTGCACGAATAAGCTATCGGTCAGACTTGTGCAGCTGTTCTGCGCCCTGGCGACGATCCATCCGGATTGAGGGCCAACGGTTACGGTAAGGCTGTTGCCGTCATAGTCGGGGTTGATGGACCAGCCCGCCGGGACAGACCAATCATATGACGCACCATCCAGTGAAGGAATGGACCAGGTCCCGACACTGTTGGAACAGGCAAGGGAATCCCCGCTGATCCGAAGCCCTCCACAGTCATCCCTCAGGGCAAAATAGGCATAGGCAAAATGTCCGCCTGGCACGCAGTTATCCGCTTCGAAAGTCAGCGATACCTCTTGCCCGCGATACGACGACAGGTCAAAGGTGACCTCTGTCCAGCCTTTTGTCCAGACATCCGTCAGGTGTCGCCCGGGATCCCCGAAATTGCGTGAAGCATTTGGGGTAGGTACAGGGCTTGGGGAGAACCCATTGGCCCGGGCCGTTGCGGAATCGAGCCCTCCGTTGGTTGGAAGATAATATGCAGGCGAAGCGCAGTCGATCACTCCCCCCGAGGTACTTACTATCGCCCTGGCCATAGGCTGATCCAAAGAGGCATGGGTGCCATTCTCCAGTACCATGGCATAGGCATAGGTCATGGTATAGGGAAGTGTGGGTGGACCGGAAGGCACACGGATACGGTAGCTTATTCCACGAACATAACCGCCTTCCGGGCCGTTGGGCGGGGTATTTGGTGATCCATTGGGTGGTGCGCCTGACTGATCGATTGCCTGGCGATTGGAAATAGATGTCGAGCCCAATAAAATGGAATAATGGTAAGCATAGCCATTGATGGTCGGGATCACCGGGAAGTTGCCAAAGGCGTCGGTACCCTGGCTGGTAATAACCCTGACACCGTTTACCCCGGGGAGATTGTATTCAGGAAGGCTGGCTGCACCAATCGTGCCATTGGGAGCCGACCCGCTGGAATCATATGTTACTTTGATCGCGCCCGGTCCATTACCCTCTTTATTGTTACCGGTATAGGCTTCCCAGTGGGTCAGGGTGCCGTCGGAGAAATTGACATTGAGCGGGCAGGATTGAGATTGTTCTGCTGAGGACAGCGAAGGAATTGTGGCTAAAACCACTAACCATAAATTCATTCCGGACCGGGTCATGGGCAGAAGTTTGGTAATTCGTCTGTAAACTTACCTGAATAGAAACGAAAGAAACGGCCCCCCGGTCGGATAAATCCAGTTTTTTTTTATGCGTCCCCTTAACGATGCGTTGATGGGCGTTTTTTCGGCCAGGCTGCTTATAAATAGATCAGCGGATTACCGGCCTTGTTCCCACCCCTGCAATGATAAATGCGATGCTGCAGATTGTCCGGGTGTTCCCTGTTGAAGACAAGGTCATTGGAAAAATAGCGCATTGTATACCCTGTTCGGCGTCTGTCGCTGGTATTGGCGTTGGCGCCATGAATAATCCGGGAGTCGTGGAGCGAGTAGTAGTTATTTTGCAGTTCCAGCCAGACCACCTTCGACTCATCGACCTGGGAATCTTTGATCTTTTTGTCGAAGATCCGATTGTCCGTATCTAATTTCTCGTAGTCTGAAAAACCGTTGTGATGGGAGCCGGGGATAAGCCCCATACAGCCATTGTCGATATCAGCCCGGTCGATAGCCAGCCATACGGTGACAATCTGGTCAAAGCGGTCGAAACGGCCTTTCCAGTAGGCGCTGTCCTCATGCCAGGGAGTATGACGGCCCGTCTTTGGCTCTTTACAGATAAAATGGCTGCTCCACAGACCGATGTCGGGGCCGATCAACCGTTCGACCACGTTGAGCACTTCAGGTGCCATCAGGAATTCGAAGAGCCGCGGGTCCTTCATATGGGGGACATCGAGCTCGTCTGGTTTAAGATTGCCCCTGGTCGCCAGATGTTCTTCGAAGATGGAAAAAAGCTGATCAAATTTTTGCTGTGGGAACATAGGGCGGCCGGTCAGCAGGTAACCGTTGTCGTGATAGTATCTCACTTCTTTTTCATTCGGGACGGTAGGGACTACGTTTAGCATAGTTGTAAATTTTCAGTTAAAAACTTTCTCATGGACATATTTATCTCGTGCTGTGAGGACACGGGTGTTCCGCTAAAGGGCAGGGTGTGACAATAGGGCGCGGGACCGAACTCGCAGGTGACGGCGATTTCTTTTTTGCCCTGCTGACGATGGCATTCCAATATCCTGTTCCACCAGCGCAGGTGGGCGTCAAGCTCGCGGGCATAAGCGGGATCATCAGGATGCGGCACCTGCGGGCCCTGCGCATATCCTACCCTGGCGTGGATGTGCGTACAATGGGGGATGACTTTTTCCATGGTCGCCTGCTGATCCTCGAGCAGGGATTCGGAGACGAGGCACCAATGTGAGAAGTCAGCGGTCAGGGAAAGGTCGGGAAAGGCTGCCAGGTAATCACCGATCAGCGCTGTGCAAAAGGAGAAACGGCCACGGTGTATCTCATGTGCTACGGGTATGCCATGTTTTTCAGCAAGAAGGGTCGCCTGCGCGATGAACTGGCTGTTGAACGCTACAGAATAGTAATCCTTCCCTGTATGACAGTTGATCATGACGGGTTCCAGGTCCATCAGCCTTTCCAGCTTGCGCTGATAGTCTTTTAGCATTTCCTGTGGGGTATTTCCTTTGGAAAAAGGATGCTGGACCAGCAGGTCGAGCTCGTACGCTTTGCATATTTTCCATACGCGAAGGAGGTCATCCTTATCAGGGTCGAGGGCGATCTCTGCGCCATCGAAACCGGATGCCTTTACCATTCTAAAAAAGTCCTCCATGGGCATATATTCCATGCCCCACCGGGGATAATAATATTTGATGACCATATCGCTGTCGTTTATAGGATCTTAAACAGACCGGGTCTTCCCTTGTAAATAATCCTGCCATCTTTTTCTATCCGGCAGGCTGTACGGGAAACGGTCAGGTCTATCGTATGCCCTCTGAATATAAATCCTTTGAGGGCGATCTCTTCTTTGATAGTGGTGCGGGGGTGGACCCACAGGCTGCCGTCGAGGCGGGGTTCCAGTCCGATCATTCCGAACAGGATGGCTTCGGCACCGGTGAGTCCCGCGATGATATTGGCCCGTTTGAACACCGGGGAAGCGGGACGGTCGCAAAAGGTCTCCTGAGGAAAGTACGGCCATTGTTCTCCCAGCCAGAACTGGCGTCTCAGGACGTCCCAGGCCTTGTCGGGGAGTTCCTGGTGATAGAGGTCGAGGGCCAGTTGGGCGACATCACCGGTATATGCGCCTCCCCCACCCCAGTCCGTATCCGTCTCCTCATAGTGTAATGAATCCGCCCTGGATACGCTGCTGACGCCAAAGGGGAAAAGAAACTTGTTCTCCACCAGCTGTTCGAGGATCCTTTTCTTCATGGCTGGCGTGCACACACCTGAGCGCAGCATATCGAAGACCTGGATAGAATAGACGATCTCTTTATTCCCGTCGGGATATTTGCAGACAAACCATCCTGCTTTGTTGTCCCAGAGCTGTTTTCGGATGGCGGCGGCTACCGAGTCCGATCTTTTCTTCCATGCGCTGGTCTGCGATGAGGCATAGCCTGCTTTTTCGCCCATTTCGGCGAGCTTGCGGAGACACCATACGCGTTCGGCATTGGGACTCGGCACTTCGTGTTCCCAACCCATGCCCCGCATCTCCAGCAGATTTTTTTGTTCCCCATAGTCGACGATACCATCGACCATCGGCCGCTGTTCGTCCTGCAGCACCAGTCGCTGCACCTGTCCGAGCAGGTCGGGATAGAGCCGCTGCTGACACCCAAGGGCGTAGACCAGATTGGTAAAACTAACGGTGCTGTAGGCATAACGGACACCGGCGCCAGCCCCGTCGGGGGTATAAGCGTTATATTTTCCGAGGTCGATGGCCACCATATTCCTGGCGATGTCGAGGAGCTTGTCACCCATCATCATAGCGACAAGGTTTGGGGCATACCCGCCGACGTCCCAGAGGTAGGTGCTCATGGAGCCTCCGTCGAGCCCGCTGGTGACAAGGGAAGGATTCAGCTTGAAGGCGGGTTTTTCCCAGATACAGACAAGGCCGGAAACGATCGAACGTTTATAGTAATTTTCGAGCGGCTTGTTGCCTGTCTTCAGGGTTGGTATCTTAGCCAATGCCCATTTTAAACGTTGCGCCCATCTGTCGGCCGTCTTTGTCTCCCAGGCAGCAAAGCCGGCTTTTTCTTCAAGAGGTGCCGATCGCTCTGCATACACTACTGCGACGTATCTGGTACCGGAGGCGCCCGGTATAATGGAGAGGGTCTTGTTGTCTTCATACAAACGGAGTCTTAGCTGATCGGTGCTCCAGTCATTGGGGCCGTCCTTTGTGACTGTGACCGAGTCGGTATAGGGTGCTATAAATCCCCATTTCCCGAGTGGCTGTACGGACGGTCGCCCCGGGCGCAGCAGAGCGATCATCTTCAGGTTGAGTGTTGTGGTCCCGAGGTTTTTCACGACATAACGGATCATAAAGCCGGCGCGGTCGGCCAGGGGGATCAGGTGGGAGACGATCTCGAAGGAGATAGGGCCGGCGGCATGTTTACGATGATAAATACCCCTGCGGATGATCTGGTCGGGCTGCCAGACCCCGCCGGTATAGAGGATATTATCGGGTTTGCTTCCCCAGACAAAACGGTCGCGGATGCTGTCGCCGTTGGCGATGAACAGGGCTTCGAAAGAAAGGTTCTTGCCGGAGATGGGCGGTGACAGCAGGTCGCCAACACCCAGGACGGAACCAGCGACAGGGTTTACGGTAGTATACCCGCTGCTCACCCAAAGCTGTGCAGGGGGGGTCAGCAATTTATTCAGGTCGATGGCGAAGTCGCTCAGCTGCCAGCGGAGGGGCGCCGCCTGGGCGAAGAGGGCGGTGGAGATTATTGTAAGCCATATGACGATACTGCCTTTCTTTCTCATGCCACGTTTTGATTTATCTTCCGGAAATCGGAGGGGGTAAGATGATAGATCTTTTTGAATGTCTTATAAAAATGCGCGAGGCTGTTGAAACCGCAGTCACTGCAGATGGTCTTGATCGGTACATTCGTGATGACCAGCTGTTTGGCGGCAAAGTTCATCCGAAGCTCGGCGATAAGGTCGGACAGGGACTTGTTCATCACTTTCCGGACGGTGCGATTGACGTGGTGAATATTTTTCTTACAGGCGTCTACGAATCCGACATATCCTTTCTGGAAGAGTTCGGGTGTAGAAAAGTCCGTGATGGCATCGTGCAGCCAGACCGGGATTTGTCTGTTGACGGTGCTGTCTTCGGTATCGGCGATGGAACGGAAGATAAAGAGCAACAGGCTGTCGAGATGGATCAGCGAATTCCGGAACCGGAAATTCTCTTCCGCTCTCCGGGATATCTGCCGGATCAGGGTCGGGCTTACGGAGATAATATAGGGCAGAAAATCCTCGGTCCAGAAATAATGTTTCAGCTGCGGGAAGTATCGCTTCTGTAAATGTTTCAGCGTAGAGAGGGAGAAGGCGAGATTCATGATCGTCAGACCGCGTCCCCTTCTCGAAGAAGTGAAGGTATGTTTGTCATCGGGTCGGATCATAACGAGATCTCCGGTTTCCAGCCGGATCTCTTCGCCGTTCACCAGGTGGACACCGCTGCCGGCCTCAACCCAGAATATTTCCGCAAAATCATGCCGGTGAAGGGATATGTCCTTCCGTGAATAAATGGTGACCCTTGCCAGGTGCATTACTTCGTCATCCCGGATGAAATCGCGCAAACGAAAATATTGTGTTTCCATTATCCGCATATCATTTATTAAAAAGGTGTTTCGCTCATATCAAATTTAATGACTCCTCCCTTTTCAATATCTTTATAGCCGATGATCGAGCCGGTTATTTTTTTCCCGTCGATCCAGGCACCTCGGACGTAAATGTTCTTTTCGGAAGCTTCCGGGGCAGCGATGGTCAGCGTATGACCATTGCCAAGGTGCATGATGGCCTTTGTGAACAGGGGTCCTGTGAGGTAATAGCTGTTCTGGCCTGCATTCGGGAAGAAGCCCAGGGCGGAAAAGATATACCAGGCGCTCATGGCGCCGCTGTCATCGTTGCCGGGCACGCCTTTTTCAGTAAACCGGTCGCGCATCAACCGTCTCACCCAGTAGCTGCTGCGGTCAGGTCTGCCGGCATAGTGGAAGCCCTGTACGGCAAGAAAGGCCGGTTCATTGCCATAATCGATGAGGTTGTTCGCAAAGCCGTATTCCAGTTTCTTTGCGAAGGCTTCTTTCCCGCCGTTGAGTTCCACGAGGCGGGGAAAGTCGTGGGGCATGAACCAGGAATAGGTCCAGCTGGACCCTTCATAGAAATAGTTCTTCCAGGAGCCGGGATATTTTTTCAGATCGGTGGTCACGAACGTACCGTCAGCCTTGCGGGGCATGATAAACCCGGTGAAGCCATCGCTGACGGCATCTTTGTTCCATAGGTTTACCCATTGGTGGCTGCGGTCGAGGTACTTTTTATAGTCTGCGATCTTTCCGAGGCCCTTTGCGACGGAAGCGACGCAAAAATCATTGTACGCGTATTCAAGGGTCATGGAGCAGCTCATGATGCCCGCGGGGATCCAGCCTTTTGTCTTATAAGTGTTGTTGATGCTGTCTTCCTTTCTCCAGGCAAAGCTACCCAGGCGCTGGTGTTCGGCATCGTATTTCAGGATAGCATAGGCAGCCTGCCAGTCTACGTTCTTTATACCTTTGCCGTAGGCGTCGGCGATGATATTGTCAACATCATTGCCGCCCTGTTCATTGTTCATGTCGCTGCCGTTTACAAAGGCGTCCCGCACAACACCATATTTTTTAAAGCGGGCGATAAACGAATTGACGGTGCCGCTGACCATTTCGGGTGTAAGAAGATCGTGCAGGGGATAGACGGTGCGCCAGGTATCCCAGACGGCAAAATGGTCGTCCCATACGGGTACATTTTTTCCAAAGTCTTTATGGTCGTTGGTGCGGTTGCGCGGCATCAGGTGCGCATGATAGAGCGCGGTATAAAAGATGGTCCTGTCCTTTTCTGTGCCGCCTTCGACTTCGATCTTTTTTAACAGGGTATTCCACTCCGCCCTTGCGTTTCCTTTTACTGCGTCGTAGTCAAAGTCTCTTATCTCCCCGGCAAGCCAGGTTTTTGCCTGGTCGATGCTTTTGTAAGAGACGGCTATCTTGAACGCGATCGTTTCGTTGTCTTTCGTGGAAAAGTTCAGAATGACCCCTACCCTGTCGTTGTTTTGGCGCAGGTGCTCAGAAGAGTTCCCCATTGAAATTTGCCCGTTGAGCCAGGTGCCGGTGCGGGCGGGAGGTTTGCTGACAGCCGCTGCGAAATAAATGGGATAGGTGCCGCCGCCAAAGCCGCCCCGGTAGACACCGTAACCGGAGATCGTCCCTTTTGCGTCCGTCGTCACGCTGCCTTCGGATACGAGGCCGCCGATGATGGGACGGATGTCCATGGGAAGGTTGTGCGTTATGTCCAGGAGTATATTGGCGCTGTCGGAACGGGGGAAAGTGAATTGATAAATGACACTATGGCGGGCAGGAGTGAGCTTTGTCGTGATATGGTATCGTTGTAACGTCACTGCATATTCGTAGGGAGTGGCCGTCTCGTCTGATTTTGGAGAGTCGTGTTCCTTTTCCCCGATGGCAAGACCGATCTGTGGGGAAAGGAAGACCTGACCGTTAGTACCCCAGCCGGTGCCGCTGACATGTAGCTGGCCAAAGCCACGGATGGGGTCTTCGGGGCTGTAGCCGTCATTGCCGCCGTTGGGGGTCTGGGGGCTTGGGTTGACGGAGCCAAAAGGCAGCTGTGGGCCGATGACGCAGTTGGAGGCGTCGTGGCCGTCGAGTACGCCGATAAAGTTGTCGACATAGTCGACAGGATCTTTTCCTTTTTGTCCATTTTGCCCGCGGATGACATATAAGGGGAACTCGCCGGTCTCTGCCTTTTCAAGGGGTACTGGATTACCCATCAGGTCGAATATCTTTTCGGGCGGGTTATCTTTCAGCAGCTGTTTGAGGGCAACGTTCTTGTCGGACCAGTAGACGTCGATGGTGGCTTTATCTTTTTTGAAATGGGCGATCTTTATTCTTGCGGAATGATAGTTTTGCGTGTCAAAGCCGGCGGCGGTAGCGTCTTCGGTGATGGCGACCATCGCGGCGTGGGCAGCTATGGCGGGGCCGGGGATACCGGTGGCCTCGATAAAACCGCTGGTCATGTCACCGTTGATCTCGTTGCCGGCGGCGGTGGCGCTGAGCTGGAAGTCAAAATAATGTTTCACGCCCATGGCTTTGAAGAAAAGAGCTGCCCGGACCATCGATGCTGCCGCGTTTTGCTTTTTTGCCGGGGAGGATATGGGCATCCGATAGGTGGACAGCCAGCTTTGTGCGCCCTGGAGGTACATGCCCCCTTCGGTATGCCAAAGGGGCATCGGCTCTCCTTCCCGGTTTTTATAGGTTCTCATCCTTTCGAGCACGGGTAAGACGAAGGCGTCGTCGGGGTTGGCTCCGCCTGCCGCAAGACTATAAAAGTGAAAAGAGAAGGCGTCGAGCCATTTCCCTCCACCCCGTTGGAGCACTTCCCAACCGAGGGGAGAGTTGATGCTGGCGAGAGCAGGTCCCATGAGGGTTACGGGTTTACCTATGGAGTCGAAGACTTCCCGTGCGGCTTTTAAAAGGGCGATGTATACGTCGGCCTTTTTTTGTCCGGGTTTCAACTGGAGGAAACCGCCATCCGGTTCGTTCCAGACCTCCCAGGTCGTGATATAAGGTGACAGGGCCTGTGCACACCGTGACACATATTCCTTCCATTCTTCGATATGAGCAGGCGGATAACTATGCGACCAGCGGTTGCCGATGGGGCTTTTGGGATCTGGATCCGCCGCGAAGTCGGGGGCGGTGCCCAGGATGCCGGTGAGATGAAAACCCTGGCGGCAGGCGTTGGCGACGGCTTCGGTGGGAAAGTTCCATCGGCCTGGCTGCGGCTCCCCTGCTATCCAGGTGGTAAGAAGAGGAGGCCACATTCGCAGCCAGCGGAAACCGCCCTTCCGGGCAATCTCCAGGTTGTAGGGATTGAGGTCCACGTGTCCGCCAAAGTACGAGTCCGGTCTTTCGGCGGGAGGCGGCAGAGGCGGCAGCACGCTATAGATCTGTTCGGCCAGCGGGTCGGAGCTGGACCCGGCGGACGGGGATGGATGGCCGGCGGACGGGGATGAAGACCCGGTTGTCTTACGGGCGGCGCCGTCGGTTTGGCGGACTTCGATCCGGAATGCGCCGTAGTCTCCGGTGGGTGCAATGATCTTTGCGAGTCCGTAGCCGTTGGCGTCCCCTGTTACAGTAAGAGTAGTTTCAGCGATGCTTTGTTCCAGATAGTTCCGGATGGATATTTTGTAGGTATGTGAAAAATTCGGTTGCTCACCGGCAACGATAAGCTGGAATTTTCCGGAGTCGTTCTTTGAATAGAGATTGGCAACAGGCCCATTGGCTTCGGGCTCTATGGCCATGGCGGGGGGATAGAGCGGGACATTCTCATGGTCATCTTCGACAAAAGAGACGCCGTCTATATCGTATACTCCGGGGGTATTCAGCCGCAAACAGACAAAATAGAGCCCGTCCTGTGCCGGCTTCAGCGTGAAAGGAAGGGTGTATCTCTGCCACTGGCCGGAGGTATTCGCGGCCTGGACCTGGACAGCGCTGCTGGAATTAATGCCACTTCCCAGACCCGCCTCGAAAGGATGTGTCCCGTTGCAGCGAAGAAAGAAAGACAGATGACCTTTATAGCCATAACGGGCGGGAAAATATGCACTTGTCAGTACGGCCCGACAGCCGGAATCGATGGTCAGCCGTAGATAATGTTGACCGGCTGGCGCCGGGTTTTCCGAGGCTCCCGGATTGGCGGAGTCTCTTGCTATATTCAGTGCTGCATCGTCGGGTGCAGGGATACCATTGCCGGACTCCTGTGAAGCAGTACCAAACTCTCTTTTGCGGAAAGTGGCTGTCCAGCCGTCCCGCCCCGCTTCGAAGGAAGGATTCCGGATGGGATTGATCACTGGTGCGGGCCCGTTGTCCGTCGGAGGCAGCTCCGTGACAGAGACATCGTCTACCCAGACTACACCAGGCTGGTTCAATACAAAACGAAGGGAGGGAGTGAAGGGGATCACATCCCGGGGTAGCTGGATCGTATAGGTGTGCTCCTGCCATTCGTCTGTAAGATTCATCTCGGTGCGCAGCCAGGTGATGCGGGGTTCCGTTTCTCGTCTGACCATGACAGTGAGGTTGGCGCCATTGCTGACCCCGCGTGCCCAGAAATGGACCTGTACCGCGGTCGAGGCGCGAAGGGGCAGATGAGGGAAAGCCAGGGAGACCTGAGGCCCATTGATGACCTTTGTCAGCTCAAGACGCATGGACCATTGGCCGCTATGGGCATTTTTACTGTCTCGCAGGCATACCACTTCATTCTTCAGCCAGTTGTCCAGCTGCCAGGGGTCCTGCCCCTGTTCAAAACCGGGATTTGTGATCAGGTTGATACCCGGAGCATTCTGTGCGAAGAGGGCGCCGGCGGCGAACAATAACCATATGGTGCATACGGATCTTATCATATTTTCTTATACCTTCTTACGTTGTTAATTCCTATCTTTCTCTCCTTTTCCACCTCTAAGTTGTCGATCAGGAGATCGTCCACGTCGTCGGCGAAGATGGGTGTTCTTATTTCTTTGTCGAGCGACCGGAGCCGGATATCGGTCAGACTTATCTCTTTTACATGCCGGATAAAGAATCCGTAACTTGGGAGATTGCCCCATTTGGCAGGTTCGGGATAGGCCTTTTCCAATTCGGGCACGTCTTTGATATCCCCGGTGTATTGTCCCGCTTTCAGTCCTCCTTTATTGGTGAGGCGGATATTGTTCAGGCTGATATTTTCGATGGCCGCACCGGGTACGCCGGTAATAGAGCAGGAGGAGTTGCCTGTGTTGATAGCGGTGACACCGGAGATCGATATGTTCCGCATTGCTCCGAATCCCGGCCCGGGGGCTTCGGGAATATATTTCCGCGCCCGGTTGCCCAGCCGGACAAAGATCGGACATTCTGTGCCTTCGATCAGGATATTGCTGACGACAACCCCATCCATCACCCCCCCGTCGACTATTTCCAGCGCGATGCCCGTCTGGCCGCCGCGCGGTGTTTTGAATATCGGTTCGGCAGGACAGGTGGATGGCCTGACGATACAATTGCTGATCAGGATATTCCTGAAGCCTCCGGTGGATTCTGTGCCACACTTGATGGCATTGCAGAAGCTGCTGGCGATACAGCCAGTAATGACGATGTCCTCGCAGGAGGCTGGCCCTGTGCTCTTCAACGTTATACAATCGTCATCCGAGTCGAGGATGCTGTTGGACATCACGACATGCCGGCAGCCGTCGAGGTCTATGCCATCGTTGTTCCGGTTGCTATGATTGTACACGCGAATATTCCGGACTGACAGGTATTCGCAGTCCAGGTAGTGCTGATTCCAGATACCGGAATTTTGCAGGGTGATGTCCTGTATGGAGATGTCCCTGCAGGAGATCAGGAGTATATTTCGGGGTCTTCCATCGCGGTCATCGACGCCCTGGCCTTTTTGAAGCACCCGTGGCATCTGGCTTGCGCCCTGCCCGTCGATGGTGCCGGGACCCGAGATGCCAATATTGTGCGCCCCTTCGGCATAAATGAGCGCATACCATCCGCCCGCATCTTTTTGAGAGCGGTAGTGCGGCTGTTGTTGTCTGGGATAGTCGGCGTGCTGTGTGCTGCCGTACAGGATGGCGCCTCGTTGCAGGTATAGCTCCACGTTATCCAGCAAGGTGATGGTGCCGCTCTTATAGTGGCCGGCGGGGATGATGACCCTTCCGCCGCCGGCGTGGAAGCAAGCCTCAATGGCGTGGTTGATGGCGATGGTACTAAGCTCGCTTGTGTCGCTGACCGCGCCAAAATCTTTTATATCGAAGTCACGCGCGTTTGCGGCTGTTGACAGGACGAGGAAAAAAAGGTAAGCGTATCTTGTCATAATTTTAATATCCGTAACCCTGGTGAAGACTCGGATTGCTGGTTAAGGTCGATGGGCCATAAGGCAGTATCTCCCGCTGGTTGGGAACATAACTTCCCGCCCAGTCCGTCACGAAGGCGGCCGAATAGGCTGCCGCCCAGTTGAGGCTGGTATAGTTAGCCGGGGGACTGGATGCACTTTTCTGGTAATAACTGGCGGAGTAGACCAGGCCAGAGGTGGAGTTGTTCAGATAGTACATTTTGGCCGGCACATTGTTATAAGGAGCCTGTGCGAGCCTGAACTTCGCCAGGTTGGCGCGCGTGTCGGCAATGACGGTGCTGATCAGGTTCCACCGGATGAGGTCCCATTTCCGGATGCCTTCGCCTCCCAGCTCGAAACTTCTTTCGTTGGTGATGGCTGTGAAGAACCCCTGGTAGTCGGAAGGGATGGTCCCTATATTCGCGGCATTGCCGTTGAAACCTCTGACGCGCACCTGTGTCAACGCATTGATGGCGGCGGCAGTAGGTCCCTGGTTGATCTCGTTTTCCGCTTCAGCGAACATCAGCAACACATCCGAATACCGGATCATCGGCCAGCTGACGCCGTTGTAGGTGCCGGCACTGGTGGCGGGGATGGAGGGATTGGTGATCCAGTCGCGGCGGAACTTGGACATGCTGAACGGACCATAGGCTGTATTCTGACCGGTATATACGCCGGTGCCGCTGATGGCGTAGGAGGCGATGGTGACGTCGCGGCGGCTGTCGAGGCTATCGAATTTATAGAAGTATGTGGGAAGAGCCCAGTCCTGACCGGAGCCGTTGCCGTTGACACGGGTACCGTCGATAAAACCGATGCGGCCGTCAGAAACGCCGGTACCGCCGGAGAGCGCGATCGACCAGATGGCTTCACCGTTGGGTTCGATGACGTGTGCGTCGAAATAATTTTTGAATACTGCGATAAAGCTGGGGTTCAGCTTGTGCCGCCCGGAGTTGATGATATCGTTGCATTCGTCGCGGGCGATCTGGTAATATTTTGCGTAGTCCGCGGGCCGCTCCATCTTGCGCGAGGCCGCTCTTAGCGAATACCCGCCGCGGAACAGGGCGATGCGGGCACGCAAGGCTTTGGAGGCGCCTTTGGTGATCCGCTCATCGTTGGCAATGCCAGGGTCTCCGCGCCAGGGTAATAAAGTGTCGGCCAGCAGCAGATCGTTCAGGATATGATCGTAAACGGAATCCCGGTTTGTCGCCGGCAGGTTGAGATCAGGCTGATCTGTAGAAGGGATATAAGGGGCGGGAATATCTCCCCAGAACTTGATCAGGTCGAAGAAGAGCTGCGCCCGGATGGTCAGCGCCTCTCCATACAGCCGCTGCAGGCTGGCCTTATCGCTGGCTGATCCATTGGTATAAAGGTCCATCTTCGGGATGCTCTTGATGCAATGGTTCGCGCGGTCGATACCGGCATAATAGATATTCCATTCGGCATCCAGCTCGGTGTTGGTGGCTATGGCGTTGTACCTGCTGAGAGCCTTGGCACCGTTGTCCCCGCCGATGATGTTGGTGTTGCTGGCATTACAGTAGGATTCATCACAGTCATTCGAAAAGTAATACTGGATCCTTCCGCCATATCCTCTATCGCCGGTGAGAGAGGCATAGGTGCCCAGCACAGCCTTGTAGGCGTCGTTGACGCTGCCGAAAACATAGGCTTCATCGAAAGCTGAGTTAGGGCTGAGCGCGAGATATTTCTTACAGGAGCCGACAACGAGGACTGTAGTGATCAATCCAGCTGCTATAAAAAAGAGACGAATATTTTTGATTGACATAAAGACTGATTTAAAAGTTAACATTTATCCCGGCGATGAACGATCTGCTACGGGGATAGGGTGATGAATCCACACCCGGCGTCACATAGTTGGCGTTCTTTGTGCTCACCTCGGGGTCCATACCAGTGTAATGTGTCAGCACGGCGAGGTTATTGACCGTTGCATAGATCCGGAGAGTTTTGATCTTTCCTTTGACCAGGGATTCTACCGGTAAGCTATATCCAAACGTGATATTGCTGACACGAAGGAAAGAGCCATCTTCTACACCCCAGGAGTCCAGCTCCAGGTAGTTGCCGCCTTTGATAGGCTGCCAGATATTGGCGTTCTTATTGATCGCGGCAAGGGTGCCAGGGGGCGCGCCGGCGGGCAGGTTCTTACCACCTGAGCTGACGGCCCATTGTACCGCAACACCGTTGTCGTCGATAGTTTTCCAGCGGCGATTCATGATTGCCGTCAGATTGGAAGCACTGCCGGCGTAGGCATTGCTAAACTCTACCTTGTCGCCATTGAGGATCTTATTGCCATAGACAAAGTTCACGAAAATGCTCATGTCGAAACGTTTGTAGGTGAACTGGTTGTTCAGACCACCGATAAATTTTGGCTGGGCGTTGCCCAGGATGGTCTGGTCTTTGATATCCACCACGCCATCGCCATTGAGGTCTTTTAACTTCTTTGTTCCCGGCGCAGGCATCCCGACGGAAGCCGTATTGTCCGCAACTCCCTTTTTCAGGAGATAGGTGCTGTTTGCTGAGTTATAGTCGAAGTCATTGAGCGTGTACATACCGTCGGCCTTGTAACCCCAGATCGTGCCTACGGGCTGTCCTACTTTCACGAGATATTCATTGCCTGCGCCCCAGCCGGAGCTGGCGAAGTAATGATCCTGTACGGTGGAAAGCTTTGTCACTTCATTGTGATTGGTGGAGATATTGAAGTTGATGCTCCATTTGAAGTTCCTTGTGGCCATGGCGACGGTGCTCAACTGCAGTTCCAGGCCCCTATTACGAACGCTGCCCACATTTTCTAATTGGGTGGTGTAACCCGAATTGGCGGCGATCGGCACGTTGATCAGCAGGTCCCGTGTATCGTTCATATAGGCGTCCAGGGTCAGCTGGACTTTATTGTTAAAAAGTCCCATGTCCAGGCCGATATTACGGGAAAGTGTGGTTTCCCATTTGAGGTCGGGGTTGGCAAGGCTGGCGATGGCATAACCGGGAAGCAGCGTGTTGTTCAGCGTATAGGGGGAACTGTTCGATCGGTACAAAGACGTGTACAGAAAGTCGCTGATGCGATTGTTACCGGCGAGGCCATAGCTCACGCGAAGCTTTACATCAGAAGCGATCTTATTCTCCGGGAAGAAATTCTCATTGGAGATCCGCCAGGCAAGCGCGCCGGAGGGGAAGAAGCCCCATTGATGACCGGGAGCGAACTTGGACGATCCGTCGGCACGCATGTTAAAGGTGGCGAGGTATCTGTTCTTATAGCCGTACCCGATGCGGGAGAAGGCGGAGGTGATCCTGCTTTTCGCATCATTCGCGGTAGGATACAGCGGCGTCGGTGTACCGAGGCTTAGCTGGGAAAAGGACTTTTCGGGAGTGATGCCGATCGGGAAATAACGGACCTGGTCGGTCTGTGAATTGGCGGACAGCTGGTAGGTCTCCTGGCCGATCAGCGCGTTGATCGAGTTGTTTCTGTTAAAGTCCGATTTCAGCGCGCTGTTGGAAAAGGAGAGCACGGCATTTTCTGTGATGGAGGTCGTGCTGGCGCTGTTAATGTTGACGATCGGCTGTCCGTTGCTATTGGTGATGGCATTCCAGGTGATGGCATCGTCAAAGCTGTTGAGCTTGCCCTGGTTGGTATTCAGACCGCCGGTGACGCGCAGGGAGAGATAGTTTGTGAACGCATAGTTCATATAGGCGCTGACCGTGGCATTGTCGGTATGATTACGCCGATAGGTGGCATTCGCGAACTGAATGGGATCGATGAGATAATACCCTGTCGAGTTCGTGTATGCAAAATAAGCCGCATCGTTGGCTGCATTCGGATCGGTGGAATTGACGAGGAAGGGCCGGTATTTGACGGAATTCCGCAGGCGGTTGTTGGTGACATTACCGTTGGCGCTGGTGCCTGCCCCGTTGATAACCTGGTCGTTGAGGCCGATATTAAGACCTACCTTGAACTGGTCGGAGACGTTGTGATCGAAACGCATGTTCAGCAGATTCCGTTGGTAGCTGGAATTGATCATGACGCTTTGCTCATTATTATTGGTATAGCTGATATTGAAGGTCGTGGCCTTGTCCCCGCCGCTGATTCTGACATTATGCGTTTGTGTCGGGGCGCTGCGGCCAAAGGTGAGATGCTGCCAGTCGACATTCGGTTTGTTGCGGATAGAGTCCAGTCCCACCCAGCTGTTGCCGTACTGCGACGCGAAGGCAACGCTGTCGGCCGTGGTGTTCCTGGTCTTTTCCCAGTTGTATTCGATAAATTCTTTCGGGTTCATGACGTCGAAGTCTTTGGCGACCTTGTTGATGCCGTAGAAGTAATTGTATGCAACGACGGTTTTGCTCGGTTTGCCCATCTTGGTGGTAATGATCACTACCCCGTTTGCGCCCCGGGCACCATAGATGGCTGTGGCTGCAGCGTCTTTTAGTACGTCGACGGAGGCTATATCCTGTGGAGACAGATTGGAGAGAGCGTCTTCCATCTGTATACCATCTACGACATACAGCGGTGTATTATCCTGGGTGATGGAACCGCCGCCCCGGACCTTGATCGTGACTGCGGCGCCCGGACCGCCTTCCGTGGTCGAAATATTCACGCCGGCAAGCCTGCCTTCCAGGGCCTGCATAGCGGAATTGACTGGGATGTCCTTTAATTGAGCGGCGCTGACCGAAGATACGGCGCCCGTGAGATCCCTTCTCCGCTGTGTGGCATAACCTACTACGACGACATCATCGAGATCTTTCGAATTGGTAGCCAGGGAGACCTTTACAGGCCGCCCCGCGGAACTTTTTACTTCCCTGGTCGTGTAATTAATACTTGACAGGACGATAGTGGCTGACAGGCTGGAGACCTTTATCCGGAAGTCCCCATTGTTATCCGTCACCACAAAGTTGCGGGTGCCTTTTTCGTTGACGCTGACGCCAGGGATAGGCTCTCCTTTTTCGCTGGTGACATTACCTGTAATTTCTTTGGGTGGAGATGTTGTACCCTGTTGAGCAAAACCCGGAGTGAGGAATAATTGCATTCCTCCTAAAAGGAATACAATTCTAAATAGAAAGAGCAAGGACTTTCTCATAATGGCAATCAATTTTTTATTTATTACTAAACTTATAGGAAAGGTTTTGGCTGCTTAAGAAGAGAGTGATCGAATTGGCCGCCTAAGACGACACAAATTTAGGGGATCGGTTTTGACAATATAAGGACTTGTTTATACGCAAAAACGCACAAACCTTACGGTATAACGACTTTTTATACTTCTCACTTACGGGATCATCGTGATACGATGACTTAATAAGCAAATTTTTTGTAAATTCATATACCGATTCAACCCATATGCCATGGTTTTAACTGTAAACGGTATAAAGCACGAAATATCGGCAGACCCTGATATTGCCTTATTGACTGTATTGCGCGATCGCCTCGATCTCACCGGCAGCAAGTATGGTTGTGGCGTGGGGGCCTGTTGCGCCTGCACCGTGTTGATAAACGGGAATCCCGCACATTCGTGCATCACGCGCATCGGCGCGGTCGCGGGCAAAGAAATTACAACCATCGAAGGCCTCGAAAAAAATGGAAAGCTTCACGCGGTGCAGGAAGCTTTTCTGGCGACTGATGCCTTCCAGTGCTCTTATTGCGCACCGGGTATGATCATGTCCGCAGTGGCGCTGCTCGACGCCAATCCATCACCTTCTGAAGAGGCAATTGTAAGAGCAATGAATGGCAATATCTGCCGGTGCGGAACCTATCCTTACATCGTAAAAGCCATTAAGCTGGCTTCCAAATCAAGTAAATAGATGACGATGGACAATCCCACTTTTATATTAGACCGTCGTAAATTCCTTAAACTGACCGGGGGTGGACTGGTCGTTGCCTTTGTCTTAAAAGATCTCTTGTCTTTTGGGGGTGAAACGCTATCCCAGGAGCCGGCGACGATCTCCGCAGGCGAAGTGGGCGCATGGATCCAAATCGGCGAAGATGGACTTATCAGTGTCTGCACAGGCAAAGTTGAGTTTGGTCAGAATATCCGTACCTCCTTGTCCCAGATCGTAGCGGAAGAGTTGAAGGCCCCCATTTCATCCATCACAATGATCATGGGAGACACCGATCTTGTGCCCTATGATGCGGGCACGTTTGGCAGCCGGACCACTCCGCAGATGGGCACTCAATTGCGTAAAGCTGCCGCCACCGCCCGGGAGGCGCTGATAGAAATGGCGGCCAGGCGCTGGAATACGACGGCTACCTGTATATCTGCCGAAAACGGCATGATCGTGAATTGTGAGACGCATCAGAAAATGGGCTATGGTGCGTTGACAAAAGGGCAGCAAATACTGCACACTGTTTCAGACAGCGTCCCTGTCATTCCGGCAAAGGATTGGAAGGTGGCAGGACATACGGTTTCCAAGGTGGACGGACGACTGTTCATCACCGGGAAACATGCCTATGTCTCCGACATGAAAGTCCCGGGTATGCTGTATGGCAAAATATTGCGGGCGCCGTCGTACAATGCAAAGCTGGTTTCAGCGGACGTTTCCAAAGCAAAGGATATGCCCGGAGTGACGGTGGTGCGGGATGGAGACTTCATCGGCGTTGTAGCACCGGATGTTGTTGTTGCCGGGAAGGCCCTGCAGCTCATAGATGCCAAATGGCAGGAAGAGACCGGCCAGCCTTCCACGGCCACCATTTTCGATTACCTGGTGAAAAATTCGACCGGAGAAACCGGCGAAAGAAGTTCCGATGACAAGAAAGGCGATGTGGAAGCAGGATTAGCCGGAGCCGATTTTCGACATTCGCAAACCTATCACATAAACTATATCGCCCATGTACCCCTCGAGCCGAGGGCTGCACTGGCGGAATGGACCGACGGGAAGCTTACGGTCTGGACAGGAACACAGCGGCCATTTGGTGTCCAGGAGGACCTCGCCCGGACCTTTACACTCAGCAAAGAAAAAATACGGGTCATAGTGCCCGATACGGGATCCGGGTACGGCGGAAAACACAGCGGCGAAGCCGCCATTGAAGCAGCACGGCTCGCAAAGGTCGCTAAGAAGCCCGTCAAAATTGTCTGGACCCGGGAAGAAGAGTTTACCTGGGCTTACTTCAGGCCAGGTGGAGTTGTTGAAGTGGCTGCCGGCGTAAAAAAGGACGGAACTATCACAGGCTGGAAATTTACAAACTACAATTCAGGCGGCGCCGGTTTGGATACACAATATAAAACTGCCAACAAGCAGATATTGCATATTCCTTCAAAAACGCCCTTAAGACAAGGCTCTTACCGGGCGCTTGCCGCAACAGGGAACGTGTTTGCGCGCGAATCCCACATGACCGATCTCGCCAGGTTGATCAAAATGGATCCGCTTGACTTCCGGTTGAAAAATTTGGATGATGACCGGTTTAAAGCGGTGCTTTTGGCCGCTTCCAGGGCCTTCGGATGGGATAAGCCCAAAGCACCCGGTCATGGCTATGGAATTGCCGGCGGTTTTGAGAAAGGGGGACATATAGCCACCTGCGCAGAAGTGCAGGTAAATGAGGACAAAGAAGTAAGGCTGCTCCGGATAACGCAGGCATTTGAATGTGGCGCTATTGTTAATCCGCACCATCTCGAGAACCAGATAATGGGGGCAATCGTCCAGGGGCTTGGCGGCGCTCTCTTTGAACGGATCGATTTTGCGGGCGGAAAAATATTGAATTCAAGCCTTTCTGCATATAGGGTTCCGCGCTTTAGCGACGTACCAAAGATCGAAGTGCTGCTGATAAACCGCAAAGACCTGCCCTCCTCCGGCGCCGGCGAAGCAGGGATCATAGGTGTCGCACCCGCCATCCGCAATGCCATCCTGGATGCCACCGGTACGGCGCTTACTACGTTGCCGATGATCCCCAATGGGACATTGGGTTAGCAACCCGGTGCTAGATCTTGAAAAAACCTCTGATCCTGGAGAGGAACATCTCCTTTCTTCGCCGTGACACTTCCACCTCCCTGCCATTGGTCAATATCACGGTGCCCCCTTCACCCCGTATGTATTCCTTTATATGAGCAAGATTGATCAGGTACGATTTGTGGATGCGACAGAAAAAATTATCCTCCAGCAGCAGCTCATAATCGATAATTGATTTTGAGGCCACGAAGTTTGTCCCGTTGATCATATGAAAAATGGTATAGCTGCTCTCCGCCTCGCAATAAACTATATCTGACACCCGGATCACCTGGAAACCTTTCAGGCTGGTGACACACAATTTCATTTCGTCCGGTTTGTGCTGCAGATTGTAAAGAAAGGTGTCGATATTGCCCGAAATATTCTGGGCATTGATGCGGCCCGCAGCCCGCTGCACAGCATGGGTAAGCAATATCTCATCTACGGGCTTTAGCAGATAGTCCACGGCGCTGTAACGGAATGCCTGAAGCGAATACTGGTTATGCGCAGTAACAAAGATGATCTCGAAATGGATATCCCTGAGCTCGTTCAGGAGGTCGAATCCATTCTTCCCCGGCATGGAAATATCAAGGAAAACCAACAGGGGTCTCAGCGTCCGTATGGCTTGCACCGCCTGTGGGGCATCCCGGCATTCGGCTATGACCTGCAGTTGCGGGCAGTTGAGCTCCACCAGTTTTTTCAGGGAGCTTAAGCCCCTGAGCTCGTCATCCACCAAAATGGTTTTGATCATGCTTGCGGATTTAGTTATTGACTAATGGTTCTTCATAGGCCGGCACTACCAGCTTGCTAACGGTGCCGGTATCCGTGACGCCGCTGATCTCGGATTTATCCAGTATGGACAAGGAGCAACGAATGCGATATTTTTCATTCAGGATGGCGATCCGCTGACGAATGTTGCTGATGCCCATCGACGTGTGCATTTGCTGCGAATCATTCTTATTCAGCAGCGAGCGCCGGATCCCGATGCCGTTGTCTTCTATCTCGCAAACCAGTTTTTCCTCATCGATGTAAAACAGTATATTGAGCTGCTTGTCCCCCCTATTGGGGAGCAGACCATGCCAGATGGCATTTTCGACCAGTGGCTGGATGAGCATCGGTGCGATCCTGATCTCGTCGGCATCCAATTCTCCTTTAATACCGATGTTGTAATTGAAATCGGCAAAACGAAGCTGCTCCATCTCAAGATAACTTTCCAGGTACTCTATATTCTGTCTGAGCGTAATAAAGGTTTTACGCGAATGCTCGAGATTAAGCCGTATCAGGTGCGCAAAACGGCTCAGATAGAGGGAGGCGTTCCTGGTATCCTGGTGAAGGATCATTTCTTTTATGCTGTTGAGCGAATTGAAGATGAAATGCGGGTTCATCTGTGCATGGAGCGCTTTCATCTCATACTCCGCTACCTGTCTGTCAAGGCTCATTTTCTCGCTTATTCGCCGGATGCGGGCCCTGTATAAAACCCCTGCAGCGGCCGTCAGTACGACGGTCGACAGCATAATAAACCACCAGGACCGCCAAAAAGGTGGTTTCACAATGATGGTCAATTCCTTCACCTGTTCCGGCCACCGGTTGCTGGCAGAAAATAGCTTCAGCTGTACCTCGTACTTACCCGGGGCCAGGTTGTTGAAATTCACGCTGTGCTGCCAGTTTAGCAGGCGCCAGGAAGAATCGGGCGCAGGCACCACCCGATAGGCAAACCGGTTGTCTTCCGCATTTCCGAAATTGATGGCGTTGAAGTCGACCTGGACGGAATTATCCGTATAGGACAGGACCAGCCTTTCAGGATCGCCCATGAACCGGCCGGCCGGGGTATTGATCTCATCGATGAATAAGGTCGGGGCAGGGCCCATCGAATGGGAGAGATCAGGTTTGAAACTGATGAGATGATGCCCCGATCCCACGTAAAAGATATTCTGCTCCTCGTCGTACCAGCTACCTTTCCGCAAGGTAGTAATGCCCATAGGCAGGCCGTCTGCATAGGTATAGAGCCTGCTGGAATAATTATGAATATCAAAAACAGAAATGCCATTGTCGATGCCCAGCCAGATATGATCGTGGATCACCGATGAGCTTGCAATAATATCCCCGTCCGAAAAATTACTTTCTTTCCTGCGGAGGTACATTTTGTTATGCGTGCAATCATATTGAATGATACCATTGTTCCAGGAATACAGCCAGAGGTTATCGGCACTATCCATATCGAGAATAACGATATAGCTATTCAGCGTCCGTGCCACCGAAGGATATACGATAAGTGTGTCCACCCGCTGTTTGGCAGCATTCCAGCGACAGAGCCCGTCACCCGCAAACCACACATTTCCCTGTCTGTCCTTTGCCATGCTAAAGCAATAGGTAATCTTCAGCAAAGGATTCCCGGGGCCTGAAATATCGGTAAACCGGCGGGTATCGCGGTTATAGTATACCACCGAATTGAGGTTCCCAAAGGAGATCCAGATATTCTTATTTGCATCTTCGATCATACAAATCGGATTTATCTCATTTATCCATGCCAATCCGGGCGGTACGGCCACGCGGCCCGAACTGTAGTCGGAGGTATTGAACCATAGCAGTCCTCTGCGGGTACCAATCCATAGCGTATCCGCGCTAAAGGGAAAAATATTGTAAATGGTGTTGCAGGCCGCACCGTATTTTCCAAAGTCGAAACGGCGTCCGTTTCCCGGGCTGGATCTATCCAACATCAGCAGGCCGCCTTTGTTCCGAAGTCCAATGAACAATTTGTCATACCTGCTATAAATGGCCCTGATATCGCAGTTGCGCAGATCGGGCCATCGATCCGTCAGGTCATAAGCGTTGTAAAAAGGGCTGGAGAGGGTCTGTTTGTAAAGACCATTGTCGGTACCTATCCAGAGACGCCCTTCCCTGTCGCGAAACACGGCCGTGCAATGTCTTCGTGTAAAATTTTTTCCCCCATGCAACCTAAGCTGGTGAGTGGCAGCGTGGTAATCGAAAAGATAAAAGCCGCTGACCTTCCCCGTCAGGGCCAGGAGGCTATCGCTTAGATAGAACAGGCGGCTGTTGTATCCATCGATATCGGCGCCTGTATTAAAGGGCATGGGAAAGGAAAAAGTCCGGCGCTGGTCGATATCAAATATATCGACGGCGTTTTTTTCCTCGTTGACGATGAACAGCTGGTTTTGCCTGCCGGGGAACGTCACCCGCAATTCCCCCGCAGAGTCGGTGAGGAGCTTTCTGAGGGCAGGGTGATGAATACCATAAAAGGTATCTATCCGGTTGCGAACAGGATCATAGGCCGAGAAAAAAAGTTCATTGTTCTGAAGAACCAGCCCGTTGTCGAGCGCGGACAATTCCGCCCCGAAAGCCAGCTCTTTACGGCGGGCATCTGAAGGGAAGTAATGATCGAACCGGTTGACAATTCTCCCTGTACTATCAAAAACATATAACCCCGTCTTGCTGGAAAATACGTAATGCCCTTTATCATCACGCATCGTTTCCATCCCGTTGTTGGCCCAGGTAAAGATCAGCGAATCACTTGGCACAATGAGATGCCTGCAGGTCCGTGACCGGGTGTCATAGACAAATGCGCCCACGAACGTAGTGCCGATAAGCTCCCGTCCCTGCATGTTCAACCGTTTGACCATATTATCCGGAAGGGAAAGATCGGCTGATCCGATGTAATAGTTGCTGAAATTACGCCCGTCAAAACGATTAAGCCCATTGTAGGTGGCAATCCAAAGATAACCTGTTGAATCCTGCACGATGCCGGAGATTGAATTATTGGACAAGCCCTGTACCCGGGTATAACAGGTGAAATCACGTTCATTTAAAGGTTGCGCGGGCAGCCGGCTCCAAACCAGGGCCGATATGAGCATCGTAAAAATAATGTGACCGCGCATAAGGCAGCAGCAGGATTAGCCTGGGTTCTTAAAAATACAAACTTACCGGAACAATCAAGAACGGCAGGAGGCCAAAAAAGCGCAGGCGGATATTTTCCTGCCGCATTAAAGAGCCGGGACGCCGTTGGCTGCCCGGGGACAACCGGTTGTTAGAAGGCGATTTTATTTGGATCATTTATTTTCTTTCTTGTTCCACTTCCATCCATTTTCCCCTGAAACATCGCCACTCTGCTTTACACCTGCTGAATACCCTCCATAATTCATTAAAACAGAGCTTTATGAAGAAACATCTCCTACTTATCTGCGCCGTCTGTATGGTATCCTCTTTTTCCTATGCCCAAAGTATCGGCATCGGAACCTCTTCCCCCAACCCTTCTGCCCAGCTCGATATATCCAGCACCAGCAAGGGATTGCTTATACCGAGGATGACCCAGGCGCAGCGAAATGCCATTTCCGGTCCGGCGACGGGTCTAATGATCTACCAGACGGACAACGGCCCCGGTTATTATTACAATGCCGGGACTGCTGCCTCCCCTTCCTGGAAAACAGTCGCCGCTTCCGACGGATGGACGCTGAAGGGTAACAACGGAACCGATGCGGCCACCGACTTTATAGGGACCACGGACGACAAACCACTGCATTTCAGGGTCAATAATGTGAATGCAGGCGAAATAGATTCGGTCAATGCCAAAACCTTCTTCGGATACGGGGCAGGCAATCCTTCTTCATTGAATCTCGGCAATCTGGGCATCGGCTTCAAAACGCTGCATTCGAATACGAATGGGCAATATAATATCGCTGTAGGAGACAGCACCTTGTTTTCCAACACCACGGGTAGACAAAATAGCGGGTTCGGGGCATATGCCTTGTTCAATAACACAAGCGGTGCGGACAATATTGGCATCGGCCATGCAGCGCTGTATTCGAATACTACCGGAAACTCCAATTCGGCAACGGGTTACCAATCCCTTTATAGCAATACAACGGGTTATGCTAACACAGCAGATGGCCATTCTGCCTTATTCGGCAATACAGTGGGAATTGATAATACTGCCATGGGTGCATATGCGCTTCTTAATAATACGACGGGCAATTACAATACCGCTTTGGGTCATAGTTCGCTTTACTCCAATATGACCGGTACGCAGAATACGGCTGTCGGGGTCAACGCGTTGTTTTATAATACAGCGTCCGGCAATACCGCCATCGGCAACAGCGCATTGTATGACAATACGACGGGACAATTCAATACGGCCTCCGGTGCATTGGCCCTGTTTGGCAATACAACCGGCAGCTATAATACTGCCACCGGCTACGATGCACTTACGAGAAACAGTTCAGGCGCTTACAATACGGCTACAGGCACCGATGCCCTCTATTCGAATACCTACGGCACGTCCAATACGGCAACGGGAGCCGGAGCCTTATACAACAACCAGGTGGGTACCAATACCGCCACTGGCTATTTTGCTCTTTATTTCAATACCACCGGGGGCGATAATACGGCAGATGGTGCGGAGGCCCTGGCACATTGCACGACTGGTAGCGCGAATGTCGCGATGGGCTCATCGGCGATGATCAATAACACCTATGGCGCTTATAATACAGGCATCGGCATGAGAGCCCTGGCCAGGACCACCGGATCGCAGTACAACACGGCCGTCGGGTACCAGGCGGGAAGCAACTATGACATGGGATATAATAATACCATGCTGGGTGCGCTCACCGATATTTCCCAGGACGGCTTATACAATTGTATCGCCATCGGCTATAATGTGCTGTGCACCGCCAGCAGCCAGGCGAGAATAGGGAATGTCTCCACCAATTCCATAGGGGGCCAGGTGGGATGGACAACCCTCAGCGACGGCAGGGTCAAGAAAAATATCAGCGCTAATGTAAAGGGCCTGGACTTTATCATGAAGCTCAGGCCGGTTACGTATAACCTGGATGTCGAAAGCCTCAATAACAGGCTGTCTGCCCGTTCAGGCACGAGCACGGCTTCCAATGCCGTCATGGCTGCTTCGCTGGCCGAAAAGAAAGCACGCGTTTTTTCAGGATTTGTGGCGCAGGAGGTAGAGTCGGCGGCCGCCCAGGCAGGATATGATTTCAGCGGTGTCGACAAACCGAAGAACGACCAGGATTATTATGGTCTTCGTTATGGAAGCTTTGTAGTACCGCTGGTAAAAGCGATACAGGAGCAGCAACAAAGCATCGCGGTGTTGAAAAAGGAAAATGAAGACCTGAAACAAAAGATCGCGGCGCTGGAAGCCAGGATCGGCCAGTAGTAAATCCCTTAATAGAAAGTGTATGAAAAAAATAATACTCCTTTGTGTCATCTGTTGCTGGTCTGCTGTCTCTTTCGCACAAAATGCGGGCATCGGCACTGCCCCACCGGATTCTTCCGCACAGCTCGATATTCAAAGTACGACCAGGGGTTTGCTGATCCCCTCTTTGACACAGAGCCAGGTGTCCGGCATCATATCTCCGGCTGCCGGCTTATTGTTATTTCAGACTGACCATACCCCGGGATTTTATTATAATGCCGGCACACCTGCCGCGCCATCCTGGCAACCCCTGGCCTCTCCTACGGGCCCCACCGCCTGGAAGATCACCGGGAACAGCGGGACAAACCCCGCCACCGACTTCGTGGGGACGGCAGACAATAAGCCATTGCTTTTTCGTATCAACAATGTTACGGCAGGTTATCTGGATTCCGTAAAAGCAAAAACGTTTTTGGGGTACACGGCAGGCAATATCGCCTCCACGGGCTATGGCAATGTCGCCGCGGGGAAAAGCTCGCTGGCCCTGGATTCGGCAGGCAGCGTTCTTGTGGCTTTGGGAGACAGCGCGTTGTATAGCTGTCGACAGGGCTCCGGAGCGGTGGCCCTCGGTTTTTATTCGCTGGCACAGCATACCTCTGGCGGGGAGAATACAGCCATTGGATTCTACTCGCTAAATGCTTCGTCGGGATCTGGCAATACGGCAACAGGGGAATCGTCCCTTGCTGTCAACACCCAGGGGGATAATACGGCAAAAGGCGACAAGGCTCTTGGCAACAACCAGCAGGGCTCGAAAAATACAGCGCTGGGTACAGAAGCTATGGGGATCTATCCTGCCAACGATTATCAAAGCTATGAGAATACGGCAGCCGGCGCTTCTGCACTGGGTGACAACGATAACGGAAGAGCGAATACGGCAAGTGGCTACAATGCATTAACAAATAACAGGTCAGGGGGATACAATACGGCTACCGGATACCAGGCCGGGGGCACCCTCGCTACAAGCGGTAATACAGTGACAGGCGCCAATGCGCTTGGATCCATTCTCCAGGGGGGAGGCATCACGGCTACCGGAGCATCCGCCGGAGAACATGACTATGCGGGTGTGGAAGGTAAAAATACAGCCACGGGAAGCTATGCCTTTCGCAATAATTCCGGTGGCGTGTTTTGCACGGCCACCGGCGCCAATGCTTTATTTAATAATACCGGCAAGTCCAATACGGCCACCGGTTATGGCGCGATGTACGGGACAGGAGTCAACGGGTCCGATAATACCGCATTTGGAGCCAATACGCTTACTCTGATGGTCGCCAATTCGGATGGGAATACCGCTTTTGGCACAAGTGCGTTGTTATACAGTAACGCCGGCGCTTACAATACGGCCGCCGGCGATGCCGCCCTCTATTTGCTCGCCGATTCGAGATATAACACTGCAATAGGCTATGGCGCCGGTATAGGATACGCCCTTACCTACATCCTTAGTCATTCCAATACCTTACTGGGCGCTAACTGCGACGTCGGCGCAGATGATTTGAACAATTGCATCGCCATTGGTCAGCAGGTGACCTGCACCGATAATAACCAGGTAGTCATCGGCAATCTCGCCACCAATTCGATTGGCGGGCAGGTGGGCTGGACGACCTTCAGCGATGGCAGGTTCAAAAAGAATATCCGGGAAGATGTAAAGGGTCTTGATTTTATCCTGCGGTTGAAACCCGTGACCTACCATCTCGATATGGATATGCTCAATGCCAGGTCTCATCCAAAGGGCACTGTTGCATTGAGTCCGGCCATGCAAACAGCCATGACCACGAGCGGTCAGATGGTCCATTCGGGGTTTGTTGCACAGGATGTAGAGGAGGCGGCTATGGAGTCGGGTTTCAATTTCAGCGGCGTGGATAAGCCGGCAAAGGAGGATGGTCTATACGGATTGCGTTATGAAGATTTTGTGGTGCCGCTGGTAAAAGCGGTACAGGAGCAGCAGCAGCAAATAGAGGCACTGCAAAAAGGAAATGTGGACCTGGATCGACGGATACAACGGATACAGGAGAAAATAAAGCATTAATCATAAAACCGAACAGAAGCGATGAGACAAACTATTTTCATCTTCTTCCTGCCCCTGCTGCTGGTAAAGAGCGGTATGACCCAGGAAGTCATCCGGGTACAGAACGGAGCGCTGCTTACGGTAGAGACTGGCGCCGGGCTTACTATTTCCGGAGGGTTGATGCTGGAAAAAGGCAGCCAGTTGATCAACAACGGCAGGATCACCCTGTTGAAGAGCAAGACAGGCGGAGCCTTTTGGCGGGACAATACGGACAATCCCTATCCATACGGTAACGGCATCGTTGCATTCAATAGCGACGCAGGCCAGTCACTGGGGTCGGTCAACAGTTTTCACCGGATCGAAGTGAATGGCGACAGCATCCATTTGGGAACCGATATTACTGCCGATCAATGGTATTTGATCAAAGGCCGGGTAAACACGGGCCCTTTCAAAGCCATCGTGCTATCCCCCTCGGACACGGCGGTGCAAGCGGATATCAGCAATCCGCATTTTGCAGGCAGCTGGTTCGACGGCGTACTGCGGCGCAGCTTTGACGGCCATTCGGCCAATACCTTCTTTTTCCCTGTAGGCGATCTGCATAAAGCCAACCTCGCTGTCATGGATAACCTGCAGACTGCGCCTTTGAATAATATCGGCTATATCGATGCATCGTTCGGCCCCAAACCGGGAACGGATGCAGGCCTGATCCTCCGGGAGAATGGGGAGCCTTTTACGATGGTCAACGACGCCGGTGTATGGTATTTAACACCGGATCGGGAACCCACGCAAGGCAGGTATGACCTGTTGCTTTACCTGGGCGGTTTCACCGGTCTGGTGGACAATTCATTTTCGATCCTGCGAAGACCGGACAGCTCGAAGGATGCAAAAGACTGGGAGGTGCCGGAAAATAGCGCCCTGCCACCCAATGCAAGTTCCGGGCGCACCATTGCAGGCGGTTTTGCGAGAAGAAACGATATCAGCGGCTTCAGTCAATATGGCATCGGCATGACCTCAACGCCTCTGCCCATCACCCTTATCGATTTTAAAGCCTACAGGACCGATCCAACAACGGTAGCGCTGCAATGGCAAACCGGAATGGAATACAATAATAAGGGTTTCGACATAGAAAAGAGACTGGACAAGGATGCTTCGTTCTCTTTCACCGGCTTCGTGCCATCAGCTTCCCCGGGAGGCAATAGCAATATCGTCCTTCATTATACCTACACCGATGCCAACGATTATCATGGCATCACCTATTACCGGCTGAAACAAACAGATCTCGATGGTCAATATATCTATACCCTGATCAAGGCGGTGCCGGGCAGCGGCAGCACTGCTGTTTCCGTCCTGCTCTTTCCCAATCCCAACCAGGGGCAATTCACCATCCGGATGGACGGAGCTGCAGGAACCCATGATGTCCGCATCCTTGACGGGAAAGGAGCCATCATAAAAAATATGCTGCTTCGGGGAAATACGCCGCTGACGGTGTCAGGATTACCATCCGGGACCTATATAGTACAGATACCCGATGCTTTTGGCCCCGGCCATACATTTGCACAAAAAATACTGGTGGTAAAATGATCATAGTTGCCGGCGTTCCGATCTGAACCAGATCTTAAAAAGAAAACGTAAATTCGCGCAATACCTGTCGGTATATACATAGTCAAAATATGAATTCAGAGCCGCAGAATGTGCTGGATTATCGTGGTGACAATACTATTTTCCTGGTCTGGAATTTTAAGAAGGATCAGGAGGTCGGAGCCGTCTTCCAAAGGATTTGTGCATTAGTTATCAATCTTAATAATTCGGGCGAGACCCGGTTTCCCGACTCCGGGGCGACTTGTGTGATGGGGATTGGGTATGACGCGTGGTTGCGGCTTGGCCTTCCGGTTCCGCTTCCAAAGGAGTTGAAGAATTTTGTGCCCATCGCCGGAGAGAAACATACGGCGGTGGCCACCAGGGGCGATCTGCATTTTCATATCAAGGGCAGCACCGGCAGTATTGTCTACGATATGGCGGGCGTCCTGGCTCAAATTCTGGACCCGGTGGCGGTCAGTGTGGAAGAGGTTCATGGGTTCCGGTATTGGGACGGTCGCTCTATTTTAGGATTTGTGGATGGTACCGAAAATCCGAAAGGCGAAAAACGCGCCTTTTTTGGGTTGGTCGGGGATGATGACCCTGCCTATAAGGGCGGCAGCTATCTGTTTGTTCAAAAATACGTTCATGATCTGAAGGCATTTAAGGCATTGCCTGTCGAGCAGCAGGAAAAGGTGTTCGGAAGGCATAAAGAGAATGACGTTGAAATGCCGGATGACATAAAGCCTCCCAATTCTCATATTGCTTTGACCAATGTCGGTGACGATCTCAAGATCATCCGGGACAATTTGCCCTTTGGGAATATGTCGACCAATGAGATGGGTACCTATTTCATCGCTTATGCGAGTACGTTCAGTACGGTTAAAAAGATGCTGGATAATATGTTTATCGGGTTACCCGCGGGGAATTACGACCGGTTGCTGGATTTCAGCACGCCAAAGACAGGAACCTTGTTTTTTGTCCCTTCGGCAGACTTTTTGAAGAATATCGCATCAGGGGCGCCGGGTCTGGAGGCGGGCTCTTCTGTCCCGGATGCAACAGGGGGCGTCCCGGAGGCTGCATCGCGGTCGTCTTCGGGCGATGGATCGTTATCAATCGGATCACTAAAAAAAGAAGCAGGATATGAATAATCTTTATCGGGAGTTAGCCCCAGTTTCTGAGGCGGCCTGGGCAGAAATCGAAGAAGAGGCGAGGCGTACGCTCAAGCGGCACCTGGCGGCGCGGCGCGTAGTGGATGTGGAAGGACCAAAAGGTTTTGACTTCTCGGCCGTCGGGACGGGGCATACCCAGGGAATCCCGGGGCCCGGCGAAGGGATCCAGGCAGTGCGCCGCGAGGTGAAGGCCCTGGTGGAGCTTCGGGTGCCGTTTGAACTTACACGCCAGGCGGTGGACGATGTCGAACGTGGCGCCACGGATTCGGACTGGCAGGCGGTGAAGGATGCGGCGCGCAAAATAGCGTTCGCCGAAGATAACTCGGTCTTCGAGGGATACGATGCGGCGGGGATCCAGGGTATCCGGCAGGGTACCAGTAACCCGATACTGACGCTTCCAACCAATGTGCGGTCTTACCCCGATGTCGTTGCACAGGCGGTGAGTCAACTCCGGCTTGAGGGGGTCAATGGACCCTACAAACTGGTGCTCGGCTCCGATGCCTACACGCTGGTCAACGGCGGCAGCGACGAAGGATATCCTGTTCTGCAGCATATTCATCGGCTTATCGATGGGGATATCATCTGGGCTCCCGCAATCAAGGGCGGCTTCGTGATGACCACGCGAGGAGGCGATTTCGAATTGGATCTCGGCCAGGACCTGTCCATCGGTTATCTGAGCCATTCCGAAACCAGCGTCAAGCTCTACCTGCAGGAAAGTTTCACCTTCCGGCTGCTGACGACAGAAGCTGCGGTAGCGCTTTCCCCAGCCTAAAGAAAGGATTATGAAGCTGCTTCTCACTTCCGCCGGTATCAGCAACCCGAGCATCCGGAACGCGTTAGTCGAGCTGCTGGGCAAACCGATTGCCGAGGCGAACGCCCTTTTTATTCCTACTGCGATCTATGGTATTCCGCGCGGGGGGGACATTGTGAGAAGGGTGATTGCCGGATCGTTGGGAGACCCTTTCTGCGATATGGGGTGGAAGTCGCTCGGGCTGCTGGAGCTCACCGCGCTGCCCAGCATGAAGCAAGAGCTTTGGATCCCCCTGCTCGGGGAAACCGACGCCTTGCTGGTTGGTGGCGGCGACTGTCAGTATTTAACTTATTGGATGCAGCGGTCCGGACTGGCCGATCTCCTGCCGTCGCTGCTGCGCAAGACCGTCTACGTTGGATTGAGTGCCGGGAGCATGGTGATGAGCCGCTATGGAACCACCTATGGTAACCACACTCTGCCGGCCGAAAGCGACAAATCGCTGGGATGGGTTGATATTGCCATTCACCCGCACCTGGATTATGAGCAGTTTCCCGATAATTCAATGGCCAACCTGGAAAAGGTAGCTGCTACGATACCCGTGCCGTCCTACCTGATCGACGACCAGACTGCGATCCGAGTGGTCGACGGGGTCATCGATGTGGTCTCCGAGGGGCACTGGAAGCTTGTCCCGCCAGGTGAGGCTACAAGATGACCTTCTGCAAACGGGCCGTCCTGGCTTTTACGATCCCATCCACCCGAATGACCATGCCCTTATCCCGGGTATAATCAATATCCAGATCGTGGTTGCGATAGCGGATATTCTTTAAAGAAAACGATTTCCAGCCCATATCAAGCGGATCGATGATCAAACTATCCGATGCCCCGGGAGTGACACCTGCAACATGTTGAATCATCAGGTCGATCCAGGAGGAATGGTTATAGTCAAGATTTTCCATGAAAGGACTGCCGGAATGCGGATCATAGCGTTCGGCGATATTCGGCCGTTGAACATCGCCATTGGGAAAATGCATTCGGGTATATCGGTCGAAAAGAGTCGCCGCCTTTTTCCGGAGGGAGGTGTCCAGTGACTTGGCTGCCCATAATACACCGTCGACCACATGACAGGTGGTACGAGGCCAGGTGGCATAATTCCAATAGGTCCAGCCGGCTTCCTGCAGTTTGGCGTATTTTTCATAATCGAGAGGAAGCGAGGGTAAAGGATATTCCGTCCAGAACGTGGCCGGGTTGAAGAGGTGCTGTAACATCGGCAGATGTTTAGGCTCGGCAATTTTCGCCCAAAAAACATAAAATCCCGTTGCCGACTTAACCCGGGCCGGTTTATGCCCGATCGGCTGTATGTCATAAAAATAGCTATCCTTTGCATCCCACATCACCGAAAGCAACTGCGCACGTGTCCGTTCAGAAAGACTGGTATACAGTCGTTGATTGACCGTGTCGTTCAGTAATCCGGCAAGACTGGCGGCGGCCGAAAAATTCTTAAAGGCATAGGTGGTCTGATCGACGGTTGCCAGGCGATGGTCTGCCGTACCATAGTAGATCCGGTAGAGTTCGTCGGCTGTTTGAGGCCAGTGCAAGTCGGCATCGGTTACCACCGCATCGCGGATCTTCCTGACCAGTCGCATATCTTCGGCCGGGTGCGAACCATCCGGAGCATAAGTCCTGCCACGTTCATTGCGGAAAATTTCAGGTATTGGATCGAAATAGAGAAAGCGGGCACTCCATTCCTGCCCGGCTGAATTGCTCCAGGGGTATGTTTCGTAAAGCCCGTCTTTATCGATATCGAACAAGCGTTGATACGATTGAAGATTACTGCACATTTGCTTCCATACTTTGCCCAGGATTTTTCGGCCTTCATCCGGGTGAACAAGCAAGGCTCCTCGAAACGCGTCGACCGCATAGTTTTGATAAGGTACGGAGCGTCCCAGGCCATCAAGATTGCTTTCATCCCCATCAATCCCCCAGTCCCAAATATGATTGGAAAGATAACCGTCGTTAAGGTTCCCGGGAGCGAAAAATTCTTCTGTTGTGGAAAACGCCCAACCGGGATTTCTCATCCAGCGGAGTTCGTCAACCGAAATACAGGATCCCGAATAGGAGACCACCCCATCATATGCTACCGTGCCCTCGCGCGGCGCCGGATAATAGAAATGACCAACCTGGGCAAGGATCATTTTTGTATAAAGCGACCACCAGCGATAATAATAGAGTTTCTCGAAATAAGGGTCGCTGCACTGGAAACGGGGGATTTCCCGGTTGAACCAGGCATTCCAATCCTCGCGGACCTTGTCGGGGATAGTTGGCGATGTTTTCCAGCGATCGACCGCCTGATTTGCCGGCTGCCCTTCGGTGCCGATACCCAATAAAAGGGTTAAGGACTTTTGCTCTCCCGCCCTGAGGGAAATGGTATAGGAGACTTTATAACTATTGTCGTGCAAGTCCAGGCGCGCGGGTTTGACAGAGGAGCCCAACACATAGTGAAGCGGTTGCGGGACTTTATCACTATAGGGAGCTGTCGAATACAGAAAGCCGGCGTCGCCGGTCTGGCCGATGGTGGTATTGCCCGGGAGCATCCCGGTAAATGAAGCATCGATTGATACCTCCTTTGAAGAATTATTCCTCCACGCCAGTTCCATGCCTATCACATCATCCCGGGTTATAAAGACCCGCCGGGAAATCGGGGTAACGGAGATCTCCGCCGCAAGTGGAGGCCTGGCCTCCGTCATTTCTATCCTGTCAGGACACCAGGAACGAACGGCGCCTGCCGCCAAATCGAATAACCCCTTTTCCTTCCATTGCTGGACGAAGAATACTTTTGCTCCCGCTGGTTCAATAACCAGGGCAACGTTCCCGCTTCCTAAAAAATTTTTATCGGCACGACCTCCCAGGTATTCACAGATGTTTCTGTCCTTATTTTGATACGACCTGGCATTAAGTATCTTATTGGGAAGGAGTTGTACTATCAGTAGGAATAGGAATATTCGGTGGTTGGGCCTCATGTCGGTATTCATTCGTTTAGTGCCCAATTTTACCGATTATATTTGATTTTGCTCCCCAAATCATGCGCGTTAGCTGCGGTGGGTGTAGCGGGGGACCCCATCCCGGGAACGATTGCGTAACTATAGACAGGCCGCCAACGATATAGCTTACATTTTTAATATAACTTCAGCCGGACCAACTTTAACCAAGCTAACGACGCCATTATGAACAAACACTTCCCCGGGAAGAAGAATCTTATTCTTCTCCTATTCCTCCTTTCTTTTTTTTCCAGTAAAGCACAGAATTTTACGGTATCCGGCAGGGTCACAGATGAAAACGGAGCCCCGTTGGATGGGGCAACCGTCCTGGAGAAAGGCACAAAGAATTCCACGCTTACCAAAACAGGTGGAGTATTCCAGCTAAATGTTTCATCCGGTAATGCAAAACTACTGGTGAGCTTTGTCGGGCACGAGCCACAGGAAATCGCCATCGGCAACAAAGCGGACTTATCCCTTTCCCTAAAAAGTTCAAACGACGCCTTATCCGATATTGTAGTGATCGGCTACGCAGCTATTAAAAGAACCGATGTAACGGGTTCTGTTGCCGGGATCAACCAGCAAGACATCAAATCCCGGCCTGTCACCACCGCACTGGAAGCAATGCAGGGAAAAATTGCCGGTGTAGATGTTACTTCCAATACCCGGCCGGGTGTGCTGGGTGATATCACCATTCGCGGCGTTCGGTCTTTGACCGCTTCCAACACACCGCTTTTCGTGGTAGACAATATCCCGCTATCAACGGGTACGATCGACAATATCGATCCGAACGATATTGAGTCCATCGATGTCCTGAAAGATGCATCCGCCACCGCGATCTATGGGTCAAGAGGCGCCAATGGCGTTGTGATCGTAACCACTAAAACGGGCAGGAACGGCAAAATGGTTTTAAGCCTGAACAGTTCTGCTACTTTTGAAAAAATTCACGATGGGGATGTCATGATGAACTCGGCCCAATACATTGATTTTCGCCGATGGGCTTATTATTATTCGAACCCGGCCTCCTTCCCAAGAGGCGATCAACCGACTATCGCCAATGATAAATTTATCTTCTTAGCCTCCGCCGATCCCGCCGCGTGGTCGAATATCGCAAAAGGATGGGCCAGCGGTAAATGGGAGGGTTCCCGGGTTGCGACAACGGACTGGAGAGGAATGGTATCGCAAACCGGCGTCACCAACACTCAATTCCTGAGTGTCAGCGGAGGGACCGATAAGGTAAAGGCGTATGGTTCTTTTGGCTACCTTAATAACAAAGGGACCTCTCTGGGTCAATCCTTTACCCGTTACTCCGGAAGGTCGAGCGTTGACATTACCCCTACAAAATGGTTTTCGATGGGCAGCAATATCAATGTTAGCTACAATATCCAGGAATATGGCCAATCGGCGACGGGCTCCAGTGCGGTCTCGGCGACCCAGAGCATCTATGAATCCGCCAGGGCGCTTTTTCCGTATGCCGTTCCGTATGATTCTTTGGGCAACCGAGTGCTCTATCCCGGCGGGGATGCGGCATTCAAGACCATTGTCAATGAATTGAACTATACCAAAGACGAACGAACAAACCTGCGGGCTTTTGGAAGTTTCTACGGGCAGGTGGACCTGGGCGCGGTCATACCGGTTTTGAAAGGCCTGAAATACAGGTTGAATTTCGGTCCCGATTTCTCCCTGTACAAGGATGGCGTGTTTGTGGATGGGCAGTCGGTTATCGGCGCCGGCATCAATCGCGCCTCACTGGCCAAAGGCCAGGCCTTCTCTTATACGTTGGATAATTTAGTGTATTATAACAAAACGGTAAAGGAGCATAGTTTTGGTATCACCTTGTTGGAGAGCTACACAAAATTCAGCGCCGATACCAGCTCTATCGCGGCACTGGGCATCCCTTTTTCCAGTCAGCTCTGGAATTCCCTGACCCAGGCAAACATCTCTCCTTCCAATCTCACGGGCTATAGTTCCAATTTAACGCAGTATCAATTATTGTCTTATATGGCCCGGTTAAACTATGGCTACGCGGATAAATATCTATTAACCGCCTCCATCCGGCAGGATGGATCGTCCGTGCTTGGCACCGGTCATAAAAATGCGACCTTCCCGAGCGCCGCTGTTGCCTGGCGCATGAATCGGGAACGGTTTCTGGAAAATGTATCGTGGGTGAACGAGTTAAAATTGAGATTTGGCGTTGGGGTTACCGGCAACTCGGCTATTGCTCCTTATTCCACGCAGGGTGCAGTTACGCCTTTATTCTATCCGTTCCTCAATTCCACTACCGCGGGATCGCTTCCCTCCGGAACCTTGGCCAACCAGTCGCTGCAATGGGAACGGACCACTCAATATAATGCCGGGATTGATTTTAGTATCCTCGGGAGAAGGATCCAGGGAGCATTTGATGTGTATACCTCCAAAACGCCGAATCTGCTCCTGCAACGCGCTATTCCTACCGTAACCGGCTACAACAATATCTACGCCAATATAGGAGCCACGGCCAACAAAGGGTTCGACCTCAGTCTCTATACCGTAAACGTGAAGACCAGGAATTTTATGTGGACTACGACCACCAACCTGTCGTATCAAAAAGAGCACATCGTATCGTTGTCCAATGGCAAGCAGAATGATATTAATAACCTTTGGTTTATCGGGCAGCCGATCGGGGTGATCTATGGTTACCAGTCTGCCGGGATCTGGCATTATTCGGACTCGTCAACTTTTAAACAGTTCAATGCCAATGGCAACGTCTTCAGTGCCGGTAATGTGAGACCGGTGGACCAGAACGGTGATCACAAAATTGATCCAAACAACGACCGGAAGATTTTAGGCAATACAAGGCCTAATTATATTGTCGGGATGACCAATACCCTTTCTTACAAGGGTTTTGAACTGTCCGCGTTCTTATACGGCCGTCTAAAGTATTGGTTTAGCACCGGTGGAGAAGCGGAAGGGGCCAGAGGCACCCAGCGACTGATCAATTACTATACCGAGAACAACCAACATTCAGCGTTTCAAAAGCCTATCTACACCGCGGGATCCGGCGATCCTTACTCCGTTATCCTCGGTTACCAACGAGCTTCTTTTATAAAGGTCCGCAATGTATCGTTGTCTTATAATATGAACCCCGCTGCATTAAAAAGGACGGGGATATCGAGTTTGAGGCTGTACGCACAGGC
>DASYEB010000039.1:0-147181 GCA_036499285.1 Puia sp.
CCGTCGAAAAATAAGACGCTATCTCCCTGGTCCGGGTTTCATCCTGACCGGAAAATGTCAGGTAGGATAATTTTTCCGCCGCCACTTCTTCGGCATGACAAGGCCCCATGACAGTAAAATAATTGGCTTTATCAAAAGCAAATTTCTGATAGAGATAGTCATTAAGCAGGAGGTTCTGCTCCGGAAGTATACCCTTTATCGCCGACAGAACCAGTTTCCCCTCCAGCGCGGTCCTGTCCAGGACCTCCAGCGTAGCCGCCGCATAGGCCGAGGGAACAGCCATCACGAGACAATCCGATGCTTCCACCACATCCCGGACATCGGGGCTGAGAGACAACAGGTTTGTATCAAAATATACAGAAGGCAGGTATTGCGGGTTATGATGCCTCGCCTGCATATGCTTAATAGCCAATTCATTCCTTATCCACCAGCTGACAGAATTTTTGTTATCCGTCAGGACTTTTGCCAAAGCCGTGGCCCAGCTGCCGCTACCTATCACTCCGAAACGCATGTATGTTCTATTTGGTTTCCTAGTTTTTCTTGCCTTCGAATAGCTTATCCTTTGGAACGATCTTTACAAGCTGACCACCCCTCATGGTTTTGCTAACCACGCTGTATGGCCCCGTAACGACCTGATCCCCCTCTTTGACTCCATCTACCACTTCGATGTAATTGATATCCTGGATATCCGTGCGAACCTTCACTTTCCTGACGGTATCACCGGGCTGCACCAGGAAAACTACTTCATCCAGGTCATCGGAGCCGGTGGTCACCGGATGGGTATCTGTTTTGCTGTCACCACCGGATTCATCACCGCTGGCCAGGACAGCATTGTCCGTATTCTTTTCGCGAACAGCAACAGCATTGATCGGCACCGACAGGACGTTGGCATGGGTACGCGTCTGGATATCCGCGCTGGCACTCATCCCCGGACGAAAAGGAAAGCTCTTGGGGTGGGCCGGATCGATAAGATCTTTGTATGATTCCGGTGAAAGCCGGATATGTACTTTATAATTGGTCACGTCATTGGTGGATACCGTAGTAGTAGAAGTACCAAGCGCCGTGGTCACGCTGCTGGCTATCTGCGTAACAATCCCCCGGAACTTGCGGTTGTTATAGGCATCCACGCTGATCAGGGCGGAATCCCCAAGATGAACCTTGGGAATATCATTTTCACCGACGTCGACGATGGTCTCGATCTTGCTCATATCCGCAACCCGCATCATTTCAGTACCGGCCATCATCGAGTTGCCGACAACCCGCTCTCCTTTTTTAATGCTCAGCAGGGAAACTACCCCATCGATCGGTGATTCGACCGTCGTACGGCTCAGGTTCTTGGCGGCAATCGTAAGGTTGGCTTTCGCGCTGGCGACACCAGCCTGATTTCCGCGAACAGTCTGCAGGGCCGCCAGGTAGCTGGCCGTGGCCGTTTTATACGCGCTCTCGGCCGTTTCATATTCTGATTGGGAAATGACCTTCTGGTCCAGCAGCTGCTTCTGACGATCAAACGTCTTCTTCGCCACATCCATGGAAGCCTTGAGACCAGGCAGCTGTTCGGCCATATTGGAGACGAGAGCCTGCTGCTGGTTCATCTGGGCTGCAGCCTGGTCACGCTGGGTGGTATAGACGTCGGCATAGATCTTCGCCAGCTCCTGTCCCTTGTGTACACTGTCCCCTTCCTGCATGACATTCAGCTCCACCACTTCACCCGAGATGTCGGGACTTATCTTCACCTCTTTCTCAGGATATACCTTCCCGCTGGCAGTGACGATCTCCGTAATATTTCTCTTTATTACCTTCTCGGCGGCCACCTTTGTTCCGTCCGGCTTGCTCAGACCTTTCATCAGCACCAGCAGCAGGATAAGAGCTACCACGGATATGATAATAATTAACAGTGTCTTATTCATGTTGTAGGTTATTCTTTAGTCAGTTTTATTCCCAGACCTTTATAGAATTCAAGTACTTTCATTTTGAATACATAGTCGTACTGGGCGGAAAGAAGATTGATACGGGCATTAAAAAAATTATTCTGATTGGTCAGCAGGTCGATCGTATTCAGCATGCCGATGGCATATCTTTTCTGCGCAAAGTCATAACTTTTTTGCGTCGCGGTGACAGAGACCTTGTTCGCCTCAAACTTCTGCAGCGCGGTGATGGCGGCAGTATAAGCCTGGTAGATGTTCTGCTTCAGCGTCAGGTTGTCCTGGTCCCGCTGCAGCTCCTGGTTGCGAAGGTTGAGCTTCGACCTGGCATAGTTGGTGCGAAGAATGCCGTTGTTGAGGATAGGTATACTAACGTTTAACCCTATCTGTTGCTGGAAGTACTGATTAAGCTGTTTGAAATACGGCGTATGTGACTTCAGGATATTCGCATAGGCCACACTATCGTTAAGCACCGGCGTGTTACTTCCCGACACATATCCGACACTATGCGGGAAATAAGCGTTTCCTGTCTGGTATTGCTGGTTCGCCAGCGTTACGAAATTACTGCCCATAGTACCAAAGAGGGAGACAACCGGGTACATGGCGCCCTTCGTTGACTTTACGCTACTTCGCGCCGATTCTATGTTCAGCGCGTCCATTTTCTGCAGCGGCTGATTGGCCAGGGCCAGCGAATACACGGCTTCCGGCTGAAGATCAGGCAGCTTCTCGATCGGAATATCATCCACAGGTGGAGTATATACTTCAAAAGGCACCGAAGCGTCGAGGTCCATATAGGCCTTGAGGTTCAACACCGCCTGCTGTATATTGCCGACACTCGTGATATAGGTCGAGCTATCCAGCGCCACCTGCGATTCCAGCTCGGTAGCATTGAGCTCAGGCAGCGAGCCTGCTTTCACCTGTTTCCGGGTGATATCCAGCTGATTTTGAGAAAGGTGCAGTTGCAGATGAGATGCCTCGCTTTGTTCTTTTGTCAGCAGGACCTGGAGATAGGCATTGGCCACATTTAACGAAAGATCATTTTTCGTCTTGTCCGAACTTGCAAGCGTCGCCTGCCAGGCAAGACGGTTGGCGGCTATGAGATTCCGCAGATAGAAACCATTGAAAACAGTAACATTCGCCTGTAAAGAGTAATTGTTATACAGATAAGTGGTATTATTAATGGTATAGGTCGTCTGGTTGAGGGAGTTACCCGAATTGATACCCAGACCGGTGCCCACAGAAAGGGTCGGGATCTGGGACAGCTTGCTTTGGGAAAGCGTCAGCCGCGATAACCGGGACTGTATATCAGCCTGTTTGATCGAAATATTATTAGCCAAAGCATAGTCTACACATTTCCTAAGGTCCCATTTGTCCTGGGAATAACAGGTAAGGTTCAGGAAAAATATCGCCAGGGATAAGAGTAGCAGCAGTTTTTTCGGACTCATGGGGACAAATTTAAGGCAATTTTTACCACACCTGCCACACCAATTGAAAGGCTTGTTCCAGGTCACGGATCAGGTATTCCGGCTCTTCCAGACCGGTATAGAGGCGGAGCATCCTGTGCTCTTTTACACTGGGGTCAAATTCCGCCGCCGAAAGAGATGCACATTTGGGTAATATAAGAGATTCATGTCCCCCCCAGCTCACGGCCATCATAATATGTCGCAGGGATTCGCAGAACCGGACTATCTCGTCGCGTGACCCGGCCCTGACATAGAAGCTAAGAAGGCCGCAGGCACCCTGCATCTGGCGACGCGCCAGCTCGTATTGCGGAAAGGTTTCATCAAAAGGAAAGAGAATGCTTTCCACCCGTGGATGCCCTTTGAGATAGTCGGCGACCTTCCGGGTAGTGACAGTGATACGCTCCAGCCGCGCCGGCATGGTCCGCAGCCCCCTGATCAGGAGCCATGCATTAAAGGGTTGTATGCCAATGCCCGCATTGAGCAATTCGCTTTCAAAGATCTTTTTCATCATGGCTTTTGTGCCGCAAAGCACCCCCCCGATCGTATCACTATGACCGCCAATGTATTTTGTAGCGGTCTGCATAACGATGTCGATGCCGTATTCAATTGGCCGCTGGTAGATGGGCGAACAATAGCTGTTGTCGATGACCGTGACGATATTTTCCGAACGGGCCAGCTCGGCCACTGCCTTCAGGTCCTGTAGCTTATAATCCCAGGAGTTGGGGGATTCCAGGTAAATAAGAGCCGTACTGGGCAGGATGGCCCTTTCGAAATTTTCGATCTGCGTACCGTCGATATAGGTAGTCGTTACTCCAAAACGGGGGAGGATGACATCGAACATCCGCTGTGCCCAGGTATAGGGCTTGTCAACCGACACGATGTGGTCGCCGGCTTTGACATTCGCCAGCACAGAAGCAAAAATGGCGGAGGCTCCGCTGTTGAAGACCAGGCAGTCTTCCGCAGCATCAAGAGCGGCCAGCTTCTTCCGCAGGATCTCCACAGTAGGATTGAGCCCCCGGCTATACAGATAACCGCTGTATTCGTCAGCGAAGAGGTCTCTCAGCTCGTCGACCGTATTGACCCTGAAATTGCTGGTCTGGATGATAGGCGGAGCGACAGCATTGAAATACAAGTGCCGGTCTTCTCCCAACTCGTTGATTATATAGGATATATCCATGGCTTTTAGCGCAAAGGCTTAAGTTTTCTTAGTACAAAATAAAGTATAAAGCAACAGGCGAATATGAGTATTCCATAAAAGGCAGAAGCAGGGTCATCGACGGCGATGCTGGTTGCGACGCAAACATATGCGAATATAAAGACCAATGGCACCAGCGGAAATAATTTCATCCGGTAAATATCCCTGTCCTCACCCGTCTTCCGGCGGCGCAGGATAAAGATGGTGGAGGCGGAAGTCGCAAAACCGATGCTGTCGAGGAAGATACTGTAATTAATGATCTTTTCGACCGTACTGCTGAAAAGAAGCGTAATGACGATGGCAGCCGAAAAGGCGGTGAGCGACCAGACGATGACGTCATGTTTGGGTGTCCTTTTCTGAAAGGAAGCGGGAAGGATCCCTTCCGTGCTCATGGCACACATCACACGCGGATTGCTCATGAGAGAGACGTTGACGTAGGCCATGACCGAAAGAAACATCAGTACCCGCAGGATAGTATCCCCCGTCGGCCCGAAGAGATGCTCCATCAGGATAGCCGCGATGGAATCGGCCGTCTTTAAATGCTCGAAGCCGATAACCCGGGCATATACAAGGTTGATCGAAAGGTAAAGGAAAATGATGATAAAGATCCCGATGGCTATGCCACGGGGAATAGTGCGGCCCGGGTTGCTGACCTCTCCCCCGAAATTTATCGTCTGCTGGTATCCCCCATAACTAAAGGAGACAGCGACAAGAGCAAACCCCAGCGCCTTCAGAAAGCTCAGATGTTCACCGGTGAACATGCTGGCAATGGGCGCCTGCTTTGGCAAGGGATGAGAGCCAAAAACAGAGACAAGCAGCAGCAGGATCAGCAGGAGCTTGATCATCGTGAGGATATTCTGTACGCGGCTGCTCATTCGCAGACCGAGCAGATTGATGAGATAGAAAAAGCTTACCCCTCCGATGGTAACCAGCTGGCGAAACAGCTCCGGCGTTGGACCCGTATAAAAAAAATGACCGATATATTCCGCGCCGATCACGCCTACGACGGCAGTGGAGCCGGCGTTGGATACCAGTATGATACAATTCACTGCAAAAGCCAGCGAAGGGTGATAGCCATAAGAGAAAATTTTATAATATCCTCCCATCACCGGATAACGCGAGCCGATCTCTGCATAGGTAAGGGCGCCGCAGAGCGCTATCACCCCGCCTATGGTCCAGGCAAGAAAAAAGATAGTAGGCGTGCCCGCCCTGGCGGCAGCTACGACGGGTGTGCGAAAGATACCCATACCGATCACCAGGCTCACCACGATCATGATGAGGTCGAAAAGATTCAACTGCTTTTTACTCATACGTCTTTTGCTGGTTTACCTGTCTTCCCATCACTTCACCCCAAAACGCAGGTGAGTATATTATTTCAACGGTCGATAAACCGTTTATACGCCACAACCGATTGAAGATAATGAATATCTTTGGCCCTAAATCCTGTTTTGGTGAAAAAAAACAACCTGCTTATCGCCTCATTTTTCTGTGCCACAGCCCTGTCCGCGCAAACTCCTCATTCAACCGCTTTTTTGGCAGATTCGTCCGACACGAAGCCATTGAACGAAGCAATTGTAAAAGCTTATGAGCAAAACCGGAAGCTGACAGACGTCGGAGCACCGGTGAATATCGTCAGCAAAGCCTCCCTCAACCGGTTTGGCAACAGCAGCATTCTGCAGGCATTGAATACCAACCCGGGAGTCAGAATGGAGGAACGTTCGCCGGGCAGCTATCGGCTGAACATCAGGGGTAGTTCGCTCCGGTCGCCATTCGGGGTAAGGGATATCAAGATCTACTGGAATGACATTCCCCTGACAGACCCCGGTGGAAATACCTATCTCAACCAGCTGGGCTTTTATAACTTCCAGTCCCTGGAAATCATCAAGGGGACGGCAGGGAGCCTTTATGGAGCAGGCATCGGAGGCGCTGTGCTGATCAACAGCATGCCTTCTGTCTGGGAGAAAGGAGTGAGTGTGGACTATTCAGGCGGCAGTTATAATACCAATAATATCAACGTGAACCTGCGGGCAGGGGACAATGATCACCGGAATAGTTTTGCATGGTCGCATCAGACCAGCGATGGCTATCGCCAGCAGACGCAGATGCGGCGCGACATCGCCAGCTGGGAAACACAGATAAAGACATCGGAGAAACAAACCCTCCATGCCTATATGTTATATGGCGATCTTTATTACCAGACACCGGGTGCCCTGACCCTCACGGAATACAATAAAAACCCGCGCCAGGCAAGACCCGCCGTCGGCACCCAGCCCAGTGCGATACAGGCACAGGCCGCCATCTTCCAGAAGAATTTTACAGCAGGCTTTAGCAGCGAGTACAATTTCAACGAACACTGGTCCAATACAACGGCCGTATACGGCGCCTACACCGATTTTACCAATCCCGGCATCCGCGTCTATGAATCAAGACAGGAGCCGCATTTCGGCGGCCGCACCGTCTTCCAGTACAAGACGGACCTGGGCAGCAGCAGCCTTCAGTTTAATGTCGGAGCCGAGGCACAACGCGGATTTTTCGAGACCCGCGATTATGCCAATAAGCTGGGAGTGCAGGATACCCTTCAAACAGATGATAAGCTGGGTAACTGGCAATACCTCGCCTTCGCCCAGGCAGACCTGAAATTATCCGGCGGCTGGACCCTGACAGCAGGAGCCAGCTTTAATAAGACAGCAGTAGACATTACCCGTGTTTCGACCCGTCCACCCGTAACCCACCCCATACGTTTTGACAACAAAGTAGCCCCGCGTATAGCCCTTCTGAAAAAGATCCTTCCTGAGATCTCCGTGTATGCCAGCGCAGCACGCGGTTTCTCCACTCCTACCGTACAGGAGCTGGAAAAGACCAACGGAATTGTCGGACCGACATTACAGCCGGAAGACGGCATCGACTACGAGCTGGGCGCCCGCGGAAGCCTCCTGCATGGAAAACTGTTCTTCGATATCAATACTTTTTATTTCCATCTGAATAACACCATCGTCCAGCGGATCGATTCTTTCGGTGTAGGATATTCGATCAATGCAGGCAGGACCGATCAGCATGGCATCGAGTCCTTTGTTTCCTACCAGCTGGTAGATCAGTCCCATGGCTTCTTCAGTAATGTACGCATATGGGTCAGCCATACCTGGCACGATTTCCACTACCGGAATTTCTTACAGGATACTACCAGCTTCTCCGGCAAACGTCTGCCCAGCGTGCCGCCCCAGACCATTGTCAGTGGCCTGGACGTTCTGTTACAGCCCGGGTTTTACACAAATGTTACGTATACCTATACGGATCACATCGCGCTCAATGATGCCAACACTGCCTTTGCAGGTTCGTATAATCTGCTCGGCGCCCGTCTTGGCTACCGGAAGGTCCTGGGCAAACTAAAGGTGGATCTGTTCACGGGCATTGACAACGCCTTCAATGTAAAATATGGGCTGGGCAATGACTTCAATGCAGCTGCCGGGCGTTATTACAATGCTTCGCCGGGCAGGAATTATTACGCAGGATTGTCCCTCAACTATGCGTTGAAATAACGGACAACGCACCTATGGCGACGCTGATCCGGCCGCCGGCAGGCGCGGTATACTATTTAATGATCCTTATCGCCGTCTGGTAGAAATTGTTTACCGCGCCGATGACCTCGTATTTGATGTAATAGCTTCTTACAAAATCATTCCAGGCGGCAAACTCGTGATTGGGAATATTGAATTCGTCAAAGAGTAATATGTCTCCGTTACGCAGATAGGGCGCGAACATGGTCAGAGCGAAAAGCGTAGATGAATAGAGATCCGCATCCAGGTGCAGGACACGCGTCGCTGCCGGGTTGTCTACATTCCGGCTGTAGTTGGCGAGAAAATTATAAACGGTATCCTGGAACAACCCCTTTATAAAGGTACCCCTGGCATCATCCATAAACGGGATATCATAGCTGAATGCGCCTTTTTTAAAAAAATGCCAGTCTTCCGGCAGCCCTTCAAAAGTATCAAAGCCAAAAAAGAGCGACCCCGGATGTTGATTTGCCTTGACCCACCAGGCAAAGGAGGTCCCGCCAGCAACCCCAAACTCCAGATAATGGATGGGCTTTTGATCCAGGCTCTGGCTTTTGATGACGTTCTCATGCAGCGCGACGCGGTTGGCATAGTTACGAAACGGTTTATAGAAATCCGAGAAGGGAACATTTTTACTATGCTTATTGACCCAGGAGGAAAGCAGGGAGAAATTATGAAGGAATTTAAAAGTAAAACGAAGAGGCGCAAGCAGAATGCCCACACGGGAAACCAGCAAAAGGTCTTTGATAAAGGAATTGGCTTTTCGTATAAAACTTTTCATAATATCTTTTTTGCCAAACAGGCTCCATCCTGTTTTTAAGGGGGCTAAGGTATATGGAAATGGGGGAGAGAGCAAATGATTCTCTATTTTTATGTAATGCCTTAGCTTTGCTCACTTATGTACAAAAACAGCAGTCTCCGCTTTCTTTTTCCGCTCGCAGTCATCCTGTTGATCTCTTCCTGCGGACAATCCGGGCAGAATAAGTCGGCTGTTGCCGGCTCCGATAGCAGTAACTTTTCTTCCGCCAAAGCCATCATCAAATACGCAAAAGGTTTTCGGATCGACTATTATGATCATTATAAGATCGTGAGCCTGCTGAATCGCGTCGGAGACAAGACAGACACTTTACATTACCTGCTGTTGCCGGAAGGGGGCACACCCCCTCCCGACCATCCCGGGTTACCGGTGATAACCATACCGGTGAAGAGCCTCGTCGTCATGTCCTCCTCGCATGTGGGGCTCGCTGAGTTTGTCGGCGTGGCCGACAGGATCATCGGACTCGGCAGCATGAAGTATATTAATTCGCCGGCGGTAAGGCAAAGGATCAAAACCGGCGCCGTAAAGGAAGTCGGACTCGACAACGACGTCAACACCGAGCTGCTTGTCGCCATGCACCCCGGTGCGTTCCTGACAATGAGTAATCCCGATGCCGCCGGCGTAGGAAAAAATAAGACACTCGCAGAAGCCGGCGTCCCCCTGCTGCCCGTATCGGAATGGCTGGAGACGACACCCCTGGGCCGCGCCGAATGGGTCAAGCTGATAGCCGCGCTTGTCAACCGGGAAGACATCGTCAATGCGAAATTTGACAGCGTAGAACAGGAGTATAAAAAACTGGCCGCCATCGGGGCCGCCTCTGCGACACATCCCTCGGTCATCATCGGCATGCCCTATAAAGGTTCCTGGTTTATGCCGGCGGGAGAAAGTTATATGGTACAGCTCCTCAATGATGCAGGCGCTGGCTATCATTGGAAAGATACCAAAGGTACCGGCAGCCTTTCGATGAACTTCGAAACTGTAGCGCCCGTAGCATTGAAGGCCGACTACTGGCTCAATATAGGAACAGTGGATTCAAAAAAGGAAATTGCAGGCAGGGACGCCCGTTTTACACAGTTCGCACCCTTCGTGAAAGGGACGATCTATAATAATACCCGGCGGACCAACGACATCGGGTCCAATGATTACTGGGAATCAGGCACAGCCAACCCCCAGCTGATCCTGGCAGATCTTATCCGCATTATGCACCCTGACCTCCTGCCCAAAGATTCTTTGTATTATTATAAACAATTGAAATAGATACATGCCCGTCATTTCTCCCACAGTTCGACTGGCAGGTTTACTCCTGCTCCTGCTGCTGGCTTTCCTGCTTGATATTTCGGTAGGATCGGTGAAGATACCCCTGGGAGACGTATTCCATATTCTCTTCTCTTCTTCTTCCAAAGATGACACCTGGAAATTCATCGTAGAAAAGATAAGGTTCCCCAAGGCTTGTACGGCCGTGCTGGCCGGATGCGGGTTGTCCGTCAGCGGCCTGCAGATGCAAACGCTCTTCCGTAATCCGCTGGCGGACCCTTCCGTACTGGGCATTACAGCCGGGGCAAGCCTGGGCGTCGCCATGGTCATGCTGGCTGGCGGCAGCATCGCTACGCTGTTTGCCATCCGCGAACTGGGCCTTTCCGGCAGTGTGCTTATCACCGTCGCAGCCTGTCTGGGCGCAGGTCTCATCATGGTAATGGTGCTGCTTTTGTCCGGACGGCTAAGGGATAATGTGCTCATGCTGATCATCGGCATCATGATCGGCAGCATTACTACTTCCATTATCAGCATCTGGCAATATTTCAGCGCGCCCGAAGAGATAAAGGATTATTTGTTGTGGCTCTTTGGCTCATTGGGCGGCGTAACGAACGGACAGCTGCTGATCCTTGGCTCCGTCACCATCCTGGGACTGATCATGGCCTGGCTTTCTTCCAAGATGCTGGATGCACTGTTACTCGGCGAAAACTATGCCCGGAGCATGGGACTGAACCCGCAGCGGGCAAGACTGATCATCATCTGCAGCAGCAGCCTGCTGGCAGGTAGCATCACGGCCTTCTGCGGCCCTATAGGCTTTGTCGGCATAGCGGTTCCGCATATCACCCGTCAGCTGTTTCGCACTTCCAGTCATCGCATCCTGGTGCCCGCCTGTTGTCTTATCGGTACGCTGCTGCTGCTGTTATGCGACGTGCTTTCCCAGCTGCCGGGCAACCAGACCGCGCTGCCCATCAATATCATCACAGCACTGACCGGTGCCCCGGTAGTCATTGCGCTTCTGCTTCGTCAAAAGAATATAAATGCCTACTAATGCCTGATCCATTACCCCTCTTACAAACCAGGGATCTGCAGACGGGTTATCGGTCCGGCGGCAGGAAAACCATTACGACCAAAGGTCCTCTCGCGCTGGAAGTCAGCGCAGGACAGCTGATCTGCCTGCTCGGTCCGAATGGGGCGGGAAAGTCGACCTTATTAAAAACGCTTGCCGGACTGCTTGCTCCCCTGGAAGGCAGTGTCAAATCGGACGGCATCGATGTCCGGCAGTTGACGCCTATACAAAGGGCCAGAACCGTCAGCCTCGTGCTGACAGAAAGAGTCGGCACTCATCAACTGACCGTCTATTCGCTGGTAGCTTTGGGGCGATATCCTTATTCCGGCTGGATGGGGGGCTTGGACCCAACGGACAGAACCGCCATTGAATGGGCCATTGAAGCGGCAGGCATCCAGGCTCTCCGTGATAGAAAGCTGTCTACATTAAGCGATGGAGAAAGCCAGAAGGTCATGCTTGCCCGTGCACTCGCACAGGATACCCCGGTGCTGATGCTGGATGAGCCTACAGCTCACCTCGACCTCCCAAGCCGCATAAGGCTGATGCGGCTCTTACATCAGCTGGCCCACCAGACAAACAAAGGCATCCTGCTTTCTACCCACGAGCTGGAACTTGCCCTGCAGGTAGCAGACGAAGTATGGCTGTTGCAAAATGCAGAGACCCTGCACAGGGGCGCACCGGAAGACCTGGTGCTGAATGGCGCCTTCGAAGAAGCGTTCGCACACGAAGATATTCACTTTGACAAACAAACGGGAACCTTTAGCATCCAGCACGACAACCGGAAGCCGGTCCTGTTTGCCGGAGAAGGTCTGGCCGCCTGGTGGACACGCCGCGCACTTCAGCGCAATGGCTTTTTTGTAGTCCCCTCACCGGCAGCCGGAGCAGAGCCCGCTCCCCTTATTCGTCTTATGGAAAAAGGAGGACAGCCGCACTGGCTATTGGAGTCTGGCGCAAATGATATTCGGGAGTTCGATTCCATCGCCGCCTTACTCGCCATACTGGACCAACTGCCCCTTTAAAAGGAAAACCAGGAATTTCTTTCACATTCCCCTTCACTACTCTACATTTGCGTTGAATTTGGTTGACGCCAACGTCATTAAAAGGGAAGCCGGTGTAAATCCGGCGCTATCCCCGTAGCTGTAACTGTCGTTAAAAACGGTCGGCAACACTTCAAACCACTGTCCGCCACAGGCGGATGGGAAGGTGAGCCAGACCGGACATAAGCCAGAAGACCTGCCAGGTTCAATCCACAATATTTTTCACGGCTTTCGGGTGAAAGGCCTTAAACACAACTGTAATGAGCAAAAGACATTCTTTTCTTTTTTTGCTGCTGGCAGGCAGTCCGGCAGTTTTTGCACAAACCGTAAAAGACAGCACAGCCAAACAGCTGGATCAGGTAGTAGTGACAGCAACAAAGGCGCCCAAGAAACTTAGCGAGACCGGAAAGGTCGTAACAGTCATCTCCCGTGAAGACATCGAGCACAGTGCGGGAAAAGACCTGTCCCAGATCCTCAACGAACAGACCGGTGTCATCGTGAACGGATCGACCAGCAACCCGGGAAAGGACAAGACTATCCTCCTGCGTGGTGCTTCCGACAAATACACACTGATCCTCCTCGACGGCGTGCCGCTTAATGATCCGTCCCAGGTAGGCGGACAGTATGATATACGTCTCATACCGGTAGCCCAGGTGGAAAGGGTGGAAATACTAAAAGGCAGCCAGTCCACGCTGTATGGTTCCAATGCAGTGGCCGGCGTGATCAACATCATCACCCGAAAGGGCATCTCTGAAGAGACGACAGGACATGGCACCCTTTCCTATGGCACCTATCACACGATGAAAGGTGCTGCCGATTTCGAACGGAAGGGGAAGCTTTTCGACTACGATCTGAATTACCAGTATGTCAACACAGATGGCATCTCAGAGGCAAAGGACACGACGGGAAAAGCTAATTTCCCAAAGAATGGATACAATCTCCAATCCTTTCAGGCCAATGTAGGTGTTCATCCTACGGATAACCTGACCATTGCCCCCTACTTCCGTTATTCTGAGTTTAAGGGTAGCATTTCCGCAGGCGCATTTGAAGGTGGCCACGACCCATATACAGGCTCACTGGTTAACACCGGGCTCACCGGTCATCTGAAGTATACTATGGGGACTGTATATGCCAACTTCGGCTATGATTACACACAGCGTTTTTATGGCGGACAGTACCCATCATCCTACCAGGGACGTTTTTATCATGGCGAAGCCTTCGTGAACCATCGTTTTTCCGACATGCTGCAATTACTGGCGGGTTTTAATTATCAGTCATACAGTATTGTAAAGCCGGACACGGTGAATACCATCGTCAGCCCTTATGCCTCGCTATTCTTTAAGACAAAGGATGGTCTCAATATCGAACTGGGGGGAAGATTCAACCATGACAACAAATACGGAAACAATTTCACCTATAGTTTCAACCCTTCTTATCTCGTCAATCGCACCGTAAAACTATTCGCGAATGTTTCTTCCGGCTTCCGGCCGCCTTCTGTCAACGAGCTGTTCGGGCCTTATGGCGCCAACCCGGCGCTGAAACCCGAGAAGTCCTACACCGAAGAGGCAGGAGTACAGGTATTCCTTCTGGATGAAAAGCTTTCCGTTCTCGGCGACTACTTCGACCGTACGGTGAAGAACGTTATCTTCTATACCACCGATCCTGTCACCTTTGCCAGCCTGTACATCAACAGGGACAAACAACACGATCATGGCGTGGAAGGAGAGATCCGGTATACTCCGACAAAAGAGCTGACATTAAAGGCGGGCTATACTTACGTCAACGGTCAGGTGACACAAAAACTGAGCGGCAAGGATACCACCTTCCACAACCTCACCCGCGTGCCAAAGAATAACTTCCAGTTTTTTGCAGGCTATAAGCTGACAAAAAATCTCTTTATCAGCTCTTCCTTACAGATTACCGGGAAGCGGCAGGACCTGTATTTTGACCCGAATACGTTTGCACAATCCAATGTGGAGCTGAGCAGCTACGCCTTGTGGAATGCCTACGCCGAATACCAGCTCTATAAGGATAACTTCAAATTATTTGTGGACCTGAAGAACATCACCAATAAGAAGAACTATTACGAGGTCTATGGTTACAGCGTCCAGGGAACTAATGTAACCGTGGGCGTCACCGTTAAATTATGACAACACTGACCTTTATCACCGGGGGTGCCCGCAGCGGGAAAAGCAGGCATGCGCAGGAACTGGCTTTGGAAAGAAGCCCGCAGCCGGTATACGTAGCGACGGCCCGGGTTTGGGATGCCGATTTCATGGAAAGGATCCATCGGCACCAGCAGCAACGGGATTCCAGATGGGTTTCCCTGGAAGAAGAAAAAGCGATCGGCAGCCTGCCGCTGGCTGGTAAGGTGGTAGTTGTCGACTGCATTACACTTTGGATCACCAACTTTTTTTCGGATACCCATTATAATGTTGAAGCCTGCCTCGAAGCCTGTAAGCAGGAGCTGGATAAGCTATTACAGCAGGATGCCGATCTCATTGTCATCAGCAATGAGATCGGCATGGGCCTGCATGCTGATACGGAGAACGGCCGGAAATTCACCGATCTGCACGGCTGGATCAACCAGTATATTGCAGCAAGAGCGAATCGGGTTATCTTTATGATTAGCGGGATCCCGCTGACTGTCAAATAAAATGAAACTCATGCAAACAGCTACACAGGTGGATCTGCGGCAAAAGCTGCAACACCGGATCGACAATAAGACCAAACCCCAGGGCGCACTGGGACGGCTGGAAGAGATAGCCCTGAAAACAGGTGTCATCCAGGGGACTATGCATCCACAGCTGAACCAGCCGCATATTGTTGTCTTTGCCGGAGATCATGGAATTGCAGCTACAGGCCTGGTCAATCCCTATCCACAGTCCGTCACCGCACAGATGGTACTCAACTTTATTACCGGCGGCGCCGCCATCAACGTATTTTGCCGGCAGCATAACATCGGGCTGACCATCGTGGATGCTGGTGTCAACTTCGACTTTGATGACAGCTTGTTCTCTGGAAAATTGTTATCCCGAAAGATAGGACACGGCACCCGCAATTATTTGGAAGCAACGGCCATGAGCGCCGAACAGGTCACCACGGCCATGGAAGAGGGAAAGAGAATAGTGGAAGAGCTGGCCGCCCGGGGTTGTAATTGCATCGGTTTTGGAGAGATGGGCATAGGGAATACTTCCTCTGCATCGCTGATCATGAGTTTTATTACCGGTATCCCCGTGGAAGAATGTGCCGGTCGGGGAACGGGAGTCAACGACGACCAGTTGGAAAGAAAAAAAGGAACATTACGCGAGGCCTTTCGTCGCCATCTGCCGGCGATAGCCGCCATACCGGAGGCCCAGACCATCCTGCAGCATGTAGGTGGATTCGAGATTGCCATGATGACCGGGGCCTATCTGAAAGCCGCCGAATTGAAGATGGTCATCCTCGTGGATGGGTTTATCACGACTTCGGCCCTGCTGCTGGCGCGGCTTTTAAACCATCATATCCTGGATAATTGTTTCTTTTCACATATCAGCGGAGAGATCGGGCACGCCAGGATGCTGGAATACCTCGAGGCCGAGCCACTGCTGGACCTGGGCCTGCGTTTGGGTGAAGGGACGGGTGCAGCTATGGCATATCCCCTGCTGCAGTCTGCTGTGTTATTCCTGCGGGAGATGGCATCCTTCGAATCGGCGGGAGTCAGCAGGGCCGAATAAATAAGATGAAAACCGAATGGAAAATATTTTTGACTGCCGTGCAGTTCATGACCCGGCTTCGGGTGCCGGTGACCATTGTCCATGAACCCGTCTATTTACAGCAGGCGCCGCGGTATTTTCCGGTTATAGGATGGATAGTTGGTGCGCTGAGCGCGCTGGCCTTCCTGGTGTTCTCACGTTATGTCTCTACTGATGCGGGAATCCTGGCATCGATGATAACCGGGTTATTGGTTACAGGTGCTTTTCATGAAGATGGCTTTGCTGATGTCTGCGATGGAATGGGCGGCGGCTGGACGCGCGAGAAGATCCTGCAGATCATGAAGGACAGCCGCATCGGAGCCTTCGGAGCCATCGGGCTGATAGCCATCCTTGCCAGCAAGTTTGTCTTATTAAAAGAGCTTTCTCCCTTTACACCCAGTCTGCTACATCCTGTTTCCTCTCCCTTCTACAATTACCGCTATTTTATTCTGGCCACCCTGACAGCGCATAGTGTCAGCAGGCTGATGCCGGTGCTCGTGATGCAGGTTGCAGATTATGCCTCCGATCCGGACCAGAGCAAGTCCAAGGATATTACAAGCCGCCGCCTGTCTGCTGGCGGGCTGACAGTGACAATCCTGCTGGCCCTGGCGCCTTATGCCTTTCTGCCCTGGCCTTTTTGGCTGACCATCCTTCCTGCCCTATACGCCACCTACGAATTAAACCGGTATTTCCGTCGATGGATCGGGGGATACACCGGGGACTGCCTTGGCGCCATACAACAGGTGACCGAGTTGGTTATTTACCTGGGATTTGTCATCGTTTGGAGGTATTTTTAAACTGTGATTCACGATATTTATCTTATACGACATACGACCCCGGCCGTGGCTAAAGGTATCTGTTATGGACAGACGGATCTGGATATTACAGAAAGCTTTGCCGGCGAAGCCGGCATTATCCGGCAGCACCTTCCGGAGGGTATCGGATCAGTCTATAGCAGTCCGCTGCAGCGCTGCGTCCGATTGGCCCGTCATCTGTTCCCTGCTCATTTGCTTTCTTTAGAGGCCGATCTGATGGAAGTCTTTTGCGGAAATTGGGAAATGCGGCACTGGGACGATTTGCCAAAGGAAGAGATCGAGCCCTGGATGGCGGATTTTGTAAATATCCGCATTCCCGGCGGGGAAAGCTACACCGACCTTCATGACCGCGTCAACCGCTGCTGGTCAGCCATTACGGAGAAGGCGAAAGAAAACCCCGTGGCTGTTGTCGCCCACGGCGGTGTCATCCGCAGCATTCTCTCCGGCATTACGGGCACTCCCCTGATCAACAGCTTCAAAGCGTTCTCTTTGTATTATGGTTGTGTGATACGGGTGTTTCAGCAGGGGGACAACCTTGCCTTCGAAACCCTTTCAAATGTAGCGCCTCTTGAGACGGAACAGCATAAGCCAAAGAGCTTTTATTAAAACCATGACTATGCATTTCGAGCTGAATCAATTACTCACGGTGACCTTTACCTTGTTTGCGGTGATCGACATCATCGGCAGCATCCCCCTGCTGCATGCCCTGAAGAAAAAGATCGGCGGACTGCATGAGGCAAAAGCCACTCTTATCTCCGGCGCCCTGATGGTGCTGTTTCTTTTTGTCGGCGAACGGTTCCTGAATATCCTGGGCGTCGATCAGCGGAGTTTTGCAGTAGGAGGTTCCATCGTGATCTTTATCCTGGGTCTGGAAATGGTACTGGGGATCGAGCTCTTTAAAAGTGAGCCTGACTCCAAAGCAACCGTAGTCGTTCCGATCGCTTTCCCGCTGATAGCCGGCTCCGGCACCCTGACCACGATCATGTCACTCAAAGCCAACTTCGACACCATAACCGTTTTACTGGGCATTTTCCTGAACCTGGTCTTTATTTTCATCGTGCTCAAATCCCTTGACTTTATCGAAAAGATCCTCGGGCCAGCCGGGATGATCGCCATCCGAAAGTTTTTTGGGGTCATCCTCCTCGCTATCGCGGTCAAAATATTCAGCACTAACCTGCGTGGATTGCTGAAATAGTTCGTAGTTTTGCCATCCTTTCGGGATAAGGGCGTTTTCTCCTTTTTTTGGAATTTCACCCATTTTTCCGCAAAAGGACCGGTCCTGTAGTACAATGGATAGTATAAGGGTCTCCGAAGCCCTGGATTCCAGTTCGATTCTGGACGGGACCACCATAGTCAGCGTTGGCGCGCGCTTCCAGCGAATATTAGACGCAGAAATCAGACAAAACGAGATAATAAAATCTCGTTTTTTTATTTGAGGTTTAAAAGAGCGACTAAGATTTGAAGAATGCCTGTATACCGGAATTGCAGTCTGGGCGAGACTTTCAATCAATATACAGCGAACTTGCGGCATCTTCTAATGAACCTTTCAGGTTAATATAAAGCCCTTTCCTGCTATCACAATTTTTTGTCCCGATAACTGAGATGGGAAAAGATTGTAAACCGGGAATTGGGCAAGATGCCTTTTAAAAACAATAGACCGAGAAAGGATTTAAAGAATTTTCCCTTAAAAAAGCAGTACCAGTAAGGGTTTTCGAAAAAGAAACACAAGTATTGCACACAGAGTGGATAACAATAACCCTGCTTTCCCTAGGGCTATGCTGCTTTTGTCTAGTTACGCCTTTGCGCTGAAAATAGAACTTTTCCATTACTCCTATTTCTTCACAGAACTGCGTGGAACCGAAACGTTCCACAGATTAGTGTTTCGTATTTATCTGTATTTCAGACTTTTAATTGCAGAATATCAATTAATGTCTAATTCAATATATACATAAATGCGCAAGCAATATATATTTGTCTGGCCAGTATAATTATATTAGTGTGCTAATATAAATTAGGCCCTGCCCCGCCGGTATATATTAACCTAGTCGGTATATAATATATAAATGCATGGTCAGTATTTAGAAGGTAGAAAACCACGCAGCCCGAAAAGGCTTATTTTGGCCTATTCCACCAGGTTTATTATAGTTTCCTATAAAGTTCCATATGGGGCAATTATTTGGGTGGGTCCAAATAATTGTCTCTTATGAAGGTTTTAAAAAAAGCAGCACCCCGCTCCCATCTTGGCCTCGTATAAGTGAAAGGAGAGGAGGGAGGTCAGGCTGGTTACGGTTTTCCTGATGACTTTTGAATTAAACATTAAACTGCTAAATTTGCAGTAAACGCAGGAGCATATGAGGACCGCCATTATCGATAAGCAAATCAATACCTACTTGGGCCAGCTTAACCCGAAAGAGAAGGAGGCAGTATTGGGTGTCGTTAAAACTTTCGTGGAAAACCGGCATGACGACGATCTTTTGGAGGGTAAAGCATTCATCGCGGAACTGGACCGTAGAACCGCCGAATATGAGAGCGGCAAGGCCAAAGTTTTAACCCTGGATCAATTGGAAGCGAAGGCCAGGAGGTCATATAAGGCCAAAAAAAGGTCTAAACAATGACCTATAGGTGTGAGTTTCATGCAGACGTTGAAGGTGACTATAATGAAGCCTACGAATGGTATGAAAGCCAGAAAAAGGGGCTAGGGGAACGGTTTTTAACATTCGTTCGCCGAAAAATAGATCAAATCGCAGAGCATCCGGAACACTATGGGGTTAGGACGCGTAAAGATCACCGGGAAGTCCAGGTAGACGTATTCCCCTACTTGGTCGTTTATAAAATTTATAAGCAAAGCGGGACAATTCTCATCATCTCAATTCATAATAATAAAAAGCACCCTCGCAAAAAATACCGCAAATAACTTCGTGCCTTCGCTACCATCCATGAAAGCTTTCTTTATCAACCTTGTTTTTACCGTTTCATAGCTTAGTCGGCAGCCCCGCAAAAGATAGGCATTTAGCTTATGGTTGAGACGAGCCTTTTACTTAATTAAGCACTTCCTTCAGCTTGTTCTCCAGATCATCTCCGCGAAGACTCTGTGCAATGACCTTACCCGATGGATCGATGAGGAGATTGAAAGGTATCCCGTTGAATTTAAAGGTCTCGACAGCCTTACTGTTCCAAAACTTCAGATCACTGATATGCGTCCAATCCAGCTTGTCGGCATGGATAGCCTCCTGCCAGGGCGCCTTTTCCTTGTCGAGAGAGACACCAAGGACAGTGAAGTTCCGCCCCTTGAATTCATTATAGGCTTTTACCACATTGGGATTCTCGGCCCGGCATGGACCGCACCAGCTGGCCCAGAAATCGACGAGCAGGAATTTGCCTTTGAAGGAGGCCAGGGAAACAGAACGGCCATTGACATCGGGTAAGGAAAAATCCGGGGCTTGTTTGCCGACCCAGCTATTGTCCTTGTCCTGGCGATCCTGTTCAGCCATTTGCGCCAGCTGTTGATCGTAGTTCTGTTTTAGGCCCAGCAGCACCGTATTGTTAGGATATTTTTCCAGCATGTGGCTAAGATTGACCTCAAATTCCTGCTGGGAAAGGCTGCGGGACGACCAGCTCAAAGCCAGGGCGCAGATGGTAGGATTGTTATTGGTGTTGATAAACTGTTTGAGATACGTATTGAGATCCTGGATCGCATTGTTCTTTACAGCGGTGGCAGCAAGCAGGAGACTGTCGGATGCATTTGCCTGTTTGAGACTGTCAAGATCAGCCATCGTCTTCTCCACTTCGAAATTCTTTTTTCCAAAGATGGTGATAAGGTCCTTTAGCTGAACGCTGGCATCAGAGCCGCTGACCTGGTAGAAATCGTCCTTTTTGCCAAGGTCCACATTGACCTTTATATCGAATCCGTCATTGATGAGCGGCACTGCGATAACGTTGTTGCCAAACATCAGTTCGAAGATCTGCTGTGACTTGCTGGCACCCGTCAGGCTAAAGCTTCCTTTGCCAGCCGGCAGTTTCGCAGAGTCCAGGATCACCGGCGCCTGCTCCTTGCCGTAAGCTACTTCCAGCAGGTACACCTTCGATACGGGGCCCTCGGCAGGAGATACCTTGTCAGCATTGACAAAGGTACCGGCTACGGAAAACGTTCCTTTCTTTTTTGGCTGGCACGATACTGTCAGAAAGAGGCAAGCCCCAACGGAAATCCATAAAGATCTTTTAATCATATACTTAATTTTTCGGCGGCCAGGTCTTATCCCGCCGCCTGATTTTCCAGTTTTTCCAGTAATAATTGGTTTGTCAGCTTAGGGTCTGCTTTCCCACAGGACAGCTTTTTTACTTCTCCGACAAAAAGCCCGATAAGCCCTTTCTTTCCCTTTTTGTATTCCGAAACTTTTTCGGGCATTCCGGCGAGCGCCTGTTCTATCCACGCTGTTATTTCTGTTGTATCCGAACTTTGGATCAGGTTGAGGGCAACGGCAATGTCCAATGGTTGACGGGAAGGGGCCTTTATCAGCTCGGGAAAGATCCGTTCTGCTGCAATGGAAAAGCCGAGCCGCCCTTCTTCCACCAGTAGCATCAGCTTTGACAGTGCAAACGGTGAGACCGGAAAATCCTTCAGCTCCAGGCTTTGCTCCTTGAGGCTGGATTTGACAGGTCCCAGCAGCCAGTTAGCAGCCGCCTTATAGTTGGATGTAAATCCTATCAGCGTCTCGAAATAATTCACGGTGTCCTTATCGTCGCAGATGACACGCGCATCATAATCGGGCAGCAGTAATTCTTTTGTATACTTTTCGACCAGCTCTTCGGGCAGTGGAGGAATAGAAGCCCTGATAGTTTCCAAAAACTCATCTGTCACCTGGAAAGGAGGCAGGTCCGGGTCGGTAAAATAGCGATAGTCGTTGGCTTCTTCTTTTGTCCTGAGGGAGAAGGTGGTACCGTTGGCAGCATCAAAACTCCGGGTCTGTTGTTGAATGGGGAGATTTTTTTCTACCAGCCCGATCAGGCGCCGGGCCTCAAAGTCAATAGCCCGCCGGACATTCCGAATCGAATTGAGGTTTTTGACCTCCACTTTTGTCCCCAGAGCAGTCTCTCCCTTTAAACGCACGGAAACGTTGGCGTCGCAGCGCATGCTTCCTTCCTCCATATTACCATCGCAGATCTCCAGGTAACGCAGGATCTTACGTATTTCGGTCAGATAGACAGAGGCCTCTTCGGCGCTGCGGATATCCGGTTCGGTGACGATTTCAATAAGAGGCACTCCCGCCCGGTTCAAGTCTATCGAAGTGTATCCCGGCTCTACATCATGCAGGCTTTTGCCGGCATCTTCTTCCAGGTGGATCCGGTTCAGCAGGATATTCCTTTCTCCGGCAGTAGTCCGGACATTCACCCATCCACCCTTACAAATGGGGGTGGTATGCTGAGAGGTCTGGTATCCTTTGGGAAGATCGGGGTAGAAGTAGTTCTTACGGGCGAAGTAGTTGTTCCTTTCGATCTCGCTATGACAGGCAAGGCCCATTTTGATGGCAAATTCCACCGCTTTTTTGTTGAGCCGGGGCAGGGAGCCGGGATGACCCAGCGTGATGGGGCTGACATGCGTATTGGGTTCCCCGCCGAAAGCGGCGCTGTCGCCGCAAAACAATTTTGTGCTGGTCAGCAGCTGGGCATGGACTTCCAGTCCCACTACTATTTCGTATGCGTCGTAATTGATATCCGGCATCCGGCAAAAGTACCAAAAAAGCTCCGTCCCGCTATCGCAGGACGGAGCTAAAATCATTTAATTATCTATAGATCGGCGGTCCGCAGCTTTCTCGGCGTTTTTATTTCAAAGTCCATAGCCTTACCCCCCCGGAGCACATTGATATGCACGCTGGGCTTGGCTTTACTCGCCTGGGCCGCTTCGGCCAGCGCAGAGGCGGTGTTGACTTCCTTACCGTCAAACCGGGTGATGATGTCGCCTTCCCTGACACCCGCTTTCGCCGCAGCAGATTCATCATCCACCTCCAGGACTTTTACCCCTTTCCCCTCTTCGGTGTCCTGGGCATGGATACCCAGCCTTGCCCGCCCTTTGAAACCCTCGAAGCCAGGGAAGTTGTCCATCGGCGGCATCATTTTCCTAAACTCAAACCCCTGCATATCCGGCATGCTGTACTGGAAGGTCTTTATCATTTTATGAGCTTTACCCAGGACAGCAGTGACCTGCTGCTTCTTCTTATCCCTGTAAAAAGTGATCGTTACCTTATCCTCGGGTTTGTACTTATGAATGGCTTCCGACAGCTCCTGGGGATTGTCGACGTTGATTTCATTTACTTTCACAATGATATCCCCTTTTTTCAGACCGGCTTTCTCAGCGGCACTGCTGTCGGAAATATCCTTGATCACTACACCATCTCCATCAGGGATCTTTTCGGAACTAACCCCTAAAAAAGCCTGGTTGGCCGCTCTCCCTTTCTTCCCTTCATAATTCCAGGCTCCGCCGCCGTTGCGGAAAGGAGAAGGCGCCCCATAAATGCGCATTTCATCAGGTTCGCCAGGTTCGGGAGGCATCATCGGAGCAACAAGATCCCCGTCAGGACCGGCAAACGAGAAGGTCCTTCCATCCATGACCTTGATCTTTCTTTTACGAACAGAAATGTCGTCGTCCTGGTAATCAGAGGCCGGTTTGCCGTCGATCAGGACCTCGCCGTTCTTCTTTATTTCAATGGTCACTTTTGCATCTTTATCACTTTTGCGCTTGATAATGATCTCATCATAGCCGCGTAAGTGATTGACGGAGGTATCTTTATCGATTTTGTCGGGCGCATTTTGCGCGAAACCGGAAGACTGCAACAGGAGAATTAGTGCCGCCAGTCCCGAGAGCCGGATGCATCGCTGCAGGAACTTTGCCGGAGCTTCAGCGCTTCGGCAGGACTGCATTCCCCGGTTTTGCCATTGGAACCGTGCGGGCCGCGCCCCATTAAGGTGTTTGTTCATAACTGCTGGGTTGAATTATTGATTGGTTTAATCTACGTCTGTTTTCGTAGATCAAATATAGGGGATTTTCTGAAATACGAAAGTTTTCGGAAATGTTAAAAAACTCCCTATTTCTTCAACGGTTCTAGCAATTGTTCGAGCCCATTGATCTTTATCTCATATATGGTCGCCAGTAACATGCCCAGCTTTCCTTTTGGAAAACCTTCGCGCTGAAACCACTCCAGATAGGACACGGGAAGATTGCAAAGGAGGGTGCCTTTATATTTTCCGAAAGGCATTGGCATAGCTACCAGGGTCTTCAGAAGATCGGAATCCGGTTGTTGAGGAAAGTCTTCCATTATTTTGACAAAAGCGCTTTAACGGCTTTGATCACCTGTAGAAGATTACCAACTTCCTGTCCGCCGGCCGTAGCCAGTGTTTTCTGACCGCCGCCACCGCCTTTGATGAGAGGAGCCACCTGCTCTTTGATAATGGCCGGGGCCTGCAGGTTGTGCGATGCAACCAGTTGATCATCTACCAGCACGGCTACAGCGGCTTTGCCTTCCACATTAGCGGCCAGCACGGCCAGGAAGGGAGGTGTTCCCGCAAGGGCAGCCAGACCGGCTTTCAGGTCAAAGGTCAATTTCTTCAGGGCATCGGCGCTGCCGACTTCTACGACCTGGCCAATAAAAGATATTCCGTTCACCGGCTCGATCTTTTGCATCAGTTGCTGTCTGATCTCGACCAGCTGACGCGCTTCACCCTTTTCGAGTTTCTTCTTCAGCTCGGCATTCTCAGTAACAAGAGTTTCGACAGCCCTGGGCAGTTCTCTGGGGTTCTTCAGCGCTTCGCGGACATTATTTATCTCGGCCAATGCCGTATTGATATAGACTTCTGCAGCTATGCCGCTAACGGCTTCGATACGACGAACGCCTGCAGCGACGGCGCTTTCATGGCGGATCTTGAAGAAGCCCAGCTCGCCGGTGGAGCCTACATGGGTGCCGCCGCAAAGCTCTACCGAATAAGAAGGATCGATGATGACAACCCGGACAATATCTCCATATTTCTCCCCGAACAGGGCCATGGCGCCGGATTTCATTGCCTCATCCTTCGACATCTGTTTGGTGATGACGGGTATGTTTTCCCTGATCTTTTCGTTCACAAGCTTTTCAACCGCCGCAATTTCTTCTTCCGTCATCTTTGCGAAGTGCGAGAAGTCGAACCGAAGCTGTTCTTCATTGACCAGCGATCCTTTCTGAGCCACATGGGTGCCGAGTACCTTGCGCAGAGCAGCATGGAGCAGGTGTGTGGCCGAATGGTGGACCTCGGCGGACTTCCTTCTGTGCGCATCGACCTTTGCTATGACATGCCCCTTCAGATCGGAAGGAAGCTTTTCCGTAAAATGGATGATAAGGTCGTTCTCCTTTTTTGTATCGAGGACTTTGATGGATTCCCGGCCAAAGGCCAGCGTACCGGTGTCGCCTACCTGCCCGCCGCTTTCGGCATAAAAGGGAGTAGCCTCCAGCACTATCTGCCAGGACTCTTTGCCCTTTGCCTTTACTTTCCGGTATTTCGCGACGCTGGTATTAGTCTCCAGCATTTCATAGCCTACGAACTCGATCAACGGGTTATCGATCAGCACGACCCAGTCCTCGGTATCGATGGCGGTTGCAGCACGGGAACGATCTTTTTGTTGCTTCATTTCAGCATTGAAGCCCGCTTTGTCGATCGACAGCCCATTCTCAGCGCCTATCAGCGCAGTAAGGTCTTCAGGAAAACCATAGGTGTCATACAGCTCAAAGGCGGCAATTCCGGAAATGATCTTTGAATCAGCCTTTCTGGAAGAGGAGACGATCTCGTCTATTCTTTTCAGTCCTTTATCAAGCGTCCGTAAAAAGGCCTCTTCTTCCTCCTTTACCACTTTTGCGATAAAACTTTCCTGTTGATGCAGTTCCGGGAAAACATCTCTGAACTGCTCCGCCAGTACAGGTACCAGCTGAAAGAGCAGAGGTTGTTTGTATTCCAGGTAGGTGTAATAATAACGAACAGCCCGGCGAAGGATCCGGCGGATCACATAACCGGCTTCCGTATTGGAAGGCAGCTGGCCGTCGGCAATGGTAAAACAAATGGCGCGGATGTGATCGGCGAGTACTCTGAAAGCAATGTCCTGTTTACTATCCCCGGCGGTATATTTCTTTTTGACGATGGACCCTACCGTCGCAATAGTACCGGTGAAGAGGTCCGTATCATAATTCGACGTTTTTTGCTGCAGTACGCGAACCAGCCTTTCCAGACCCATACCTGTATCTACATGCCGGGCAGGAAGGAGTTCGAGACTACGGTCTTTTAACCGGTTGAATTGCATAAACACATTGTTCCAGATCTCGATGACCTGCGGATGGTCATTGTTTACCAGCGTGGCACCATCCAAAGCAGCACGTTCGTTGTCGGGGCGGCAATCGACGTGGATTTCCGTACAGGGGCCACAGGGGCCGGTGTCACCCATTTCCCAGAAATTATCCTTCTTTTTTCCCAGTAATATTCTTTCTGGAGCGATCCATTTTGTCCATTCTTCGTAAGCTTCGGTATCACGGGGAAGCTTATCCCCGCTGTCACCTTCGAATACCGTGACGTATAGCCGGTCCTTTGGAATGCCGTAGACTTCCGTCAGCAATTCCCAACTCCAGGCGATCGCCTCCGTTTTAAAATAGCCCGCTTTTGGTTCGGCAGGGTCTCCGAAACTCCAGTTACCCAGCATTTCGAACATGGTATGATGATAGGTGTCTACCCCGACCTCTTCCAGATCATTGTGTTTTCCGCTGACACGAAGACATTTTTGAGTGTCCGCCGCCCTTGGCCATGGCGCCTTCCCATTGCCCAAAAAATAATCTTTGAATTGATTCATCCCCGCATTTGTGAACTTCAGGGTCGGGTCATTCTTTATTACAATGGGGGCTGAGGGCACAATCGTATGTCCTTTCGATACAAAAAATTCGAGGAATTTCTTTCTGATTTCGGCACTTGTCATCATAAAACGGAACAATCTTTGGTTGATATTTGGTCCGCACCAATTATATTTGTGCGCCCAGCTTCAATAATACGTCACGGCGTTTTGGCCAAGGCCCGTCCTGAGCGATAATATTGAGCGGTGCAAAGGTACACCAAATCAGGCTGTTTTACCGTTCTTACTCTGTTGAATGGCTTGCATTTTGCCGGATGAAGAAGATCAAATACTACTATAACACGAACACTCTCCGCTATGAAAAGCTGGAGACACCGCTGCGGGTGACCCTGTTGCGCGTGTTGGGATTCCTGTCCGCCGCCGTCGTAACCGCACTCATCCTGGTTTCCATCGCCTATAAATACTTCCCATCGGCCAATGAAAAACGGCTGATGCAGCGCAATGAAGCCCTGCAGGACAATTATTACACCCTCAATGACAAGGTGAAGAAACTGCAGGAGCAGATGGGCGAGCTGGAAAAAAGGGACAACAACGTCTACCGGGCCATCTTCGAGGCCGCCCCCATTCCCGACAGCGCCAGGGCCAAAGCCGCCCAGCAGGAGCAGGAAAGGAAGCTGGTACAGGGTATGGACCAGGAAAATCTTTATACTTCCGTAGCCTCCACTCTCAGTCAATTGGAGGCAAGAATAGCCAGCCAGTCAAAATCCTATGTCCAGATAGACGGGTTTATAAAAAATAAAGAGCAGCTGCTGGCCTGTACTCCGGCCATTCAGCCTGTCAGTAATAAAGACCTCAGCCGCATCGCCTCCGGTTTCGGATACCGGATCGACCCCGTCTATAAGACGACCAAGTTTCACGCCGGACTTGATTTCGCCGCCCCTCAGGGAACCCCCATCTATGCCACGGCCAACGGGACCGTTGAAGTCGCCGGCAATACGGGTAACGGTTACGGTAATCACGTCGTGATCAACCATGGTTATGGCTATGGCACCCTATACGGACACATGTTCCGGGTGAAAGTGAAGCCAGGTGAAAAGGTCAAGAGGGGAGAGATCATCGGCTGGGTAGGAAGTACGGGTAAAAGCACCGGCCCTCACTGCCACTATGAGGTACACCGCAATGGTGATCCGGTAGATCCTGTCTTTTATTTCTACAACGATATTACGCCGGAACAGTACGACCGTCTGCTAAAGCTGGCAGCTTCCAGCAATCAAAGTTTTGACTAAACCTGCGTATCTTGAGTAGCGAAGTTCGCCCCGAAGTCCCGAACAGGAACGATTTTTGAGCCGAAACCCGAAAATGAACAATAGACTAACCCAAATAGCGCTAGATTTTGGTCCGGAGCATATGGCTCCTGCCCCACCTTCCGGTGAGGAGACCGAGTCAGCCAGCCAGCCGCCGTTAAGGCAGTATATAGAGGCGGCGGGTGTAGTCGTGCGTTTCAAGTCTTATAAGAATACACACAAGCCGCAACCGGGCAAGGATACAGCTCCCGCACCCCTTCCGTCGCCCGTACCACCTGCACCATCCGAAAAAATAGCAGCGCCGCCTGTTGCGAAATTGCCGGCTGCTGAACCCGAAAACCAATTGCAGATCTTCGGCAATGCGGATCTTTTTGCGGCGGAGCCAGCAGCTATCGCCGCCGCAAAGCCGGAACCGGAGACCGCAGCATCTACGCCACCTGCAACGGCCCTAGTCACGGAGCCGGAACCGGAGACCGCAGCATCCACATCCCTCGCAGCATCTACGCCACCTGCAACGGTCCCACTCACAGAGACGGAGCCAGCCATCGCAGAGCTTGCAACACCTGCGGAGCCGCAACTACCGCAACCACCGCAACTACCGCAACAATCCCGCGCAGAACCCCTTCCCCGGATAGACCAACGCCGCACCGCAAGACCAAAGCCGGCTGCCCCAAAAACCCCTTCCAAACGCGGCCGCAAATCATTAAAACAAGTCGCCGCAGAAGCCGACCTGATCGAAGTCCCTGCCGATGAGGTCTTATTCAGCAAACAATATTATACAATGGGAGAGGTCTCGGAAATGTTCCGGGTCAACCAATCCCTGCTCCGCTTCTGGGAGACCGAATTCGACATCCTCCAGCCACGAAAGAATAAAAAGGGAGACCGCTATTTCCGGCCGGTAGACATCAAGAACCTCCACCTGATCTACCACCTGCTGCGGCAAAAGAAGTATACCATCGAAGGAGCCAAGGAATTCCTTAAAAAAAATAAAAAAGCGGACGAACGGTTTGAAGTTATCCAACGTCTTCAGGAAATTCGGTCCTTCCTTCTGGAATGGAAGGCGCAATTGTGATCTAATCTTTATCAGATATATAGATATATGAAACATTTATTCCTTATCGCTATCATTATAGGTGTCGGCATTCTCACAAAGGCTCAATCTGAGTACGAAGTGTCCACCGACGGCCCCAACAAACTCCTGAAAGGACTCATCAGCCGCGACATGCTGGAGAACGACACCGCCTTTCGCTGGTTTCATCAGAACCAGACCGGTTATACTCCCAACACTGAAACAGTAGCTGTATTAAAGGCCAAAGGACCACAACTGCAGTTTATGGTTTTTGGCGGCACCTGGTGCGAAGACACACAAACCCTGCTCCCAAAATTCTACCTGCTGATGGACGCAGCATCCATCACCAATGACCAGGTTTCGGTTGTCATGGTCGACCGGCATAAAAAGGCGATAGGACACCTGCCCGAAGACATGCACCTCGTCAGTACCCCCACATTTATTGTGCTGAAAGGTGGAAAGGAAGTTGGCCGGGTCGTGGAATATGGGAAGAATGGACAATGGGAAAAAGAGATTGGCGAAATAGTCGCTACTAAGTTTTAGGCACAGCCACAGCAGGCGTTGCACCCTGATTGCCGAAACCTGCCACTTGCGCGGACATCAGATTCGTAACCCGCACATCCCTGCTCGACCCCGCAATGCTCAACCCCATTTTTTCCATCAGCTCCAGCACATCCAGATTAACCTGCTGCTTGATCGAATTGAACTCATCCTGTGTAATCGGCGCCGTAAAATAATCTCCATTGACCAAAAAGGCGTTCCCCGTAATATCATTCAGAAAAGCCGTACTATTTTCCACCTTATCTTTTACGAGGATCTTTTTTATTCCGTCTATCAGTTCAGCCAGCTGACCCGAAGGAGTCGACAAGCCCAGCTCCAGCCGGAGCTCCCCTTTCCGCTGGGTCCTCAGCGTAAGATTATCGACGATGCTATCCACCATTTGCTTGTTCGGCACCGTGACATACGTCTTTTGGTCGGTGCGGATGCGGGTACTGCGCAAGCCTATCTTTTCGACCGTCCCCGAAATGCTGTTGACTTTCAGAACGTCCCCGGCTTTAAAGGGTTTGTCAAAAAAGATCACAAAAGAAGCGATGAGGTTTTCGATGCTCTCTTTTGCAGCCAGGGCGATGGCTGCGCCGGCCAGTCCAAGAGAGGCGAGGATGCTGGATACATCGACCTTAAATGCCGAGTTCAGGATCATAAGGATCCCCACGATGCCAAGGACTGCCTTGAGAAAATCCCGGATAAAAAAGATCATCTGATTGTCCCTGGCGCCGCCGCCGCTGCGGGCTTTGTTCCGCAGGACCAGGGCGACAAAATCCACCAGCCGCAGCAAAAGCCAGATAAAGCTGACGATGATGATGATGATCGCCAACGCCTGCACGATGGTCTTTGATTTGACCTCATAGATATCAAAATCCAGCTCTTCCGGAAAATGCAGCTTTTCAATAGAAGACATGGAGACAAAGACTACCAGGAAGATCCCGATGGGCCCGACCACGAGGTCGAGAAAAGCCGATTTATCAAGACCGGAACCCATGCGCCGGACAAATCGGAAGATCAGGCGGGCGATGAGCCGGGAGATCACCCGCTTCAGGGCAACGACGAACAGGATGGTGACAATGACCAGGATATAGCTTTTCAGCGGGTTGCTCAGGACAGCCAGGTTCCAGAGATCGTGCATAAACGAAGAAGGTTTCGGACAAAGGTAGGACGTCCCCCGTTATTTGCGCGAGTAGATCTCCAGACCGGCACTTTTCAGTACATATATGATCCCGGGAGTAATTCGGATGCGGCTTGCCCCCTGGTAAGCCGCGGGGATAGGCTCTTCTTTCATGTCCAGCGTCCCCAGCTGATACCGGTAGAATTTTTTGTCATCCCTGCCCAGCAGGTTCTTGTCGACGACGTCGAAATCCAGCCATCCGGACAGATCGATATGCGTCTTCAGCATGCCATAATGATCAAAGACATAAACACCCTTCACGACATCATAAAGATATACCAATCCACCCTGATCCCTGACCACAGCAGGGTCGGGCGCGACATCGAAAAGCTGGCGAAAGTCGGTGCTCTGGTCCACGAGAGAACCATCATCTGCGATACGTTTGAGCCTGGCGTCGAGCTGATCATATACCCAGACATTATTGTCATAAGCAAGACCGACGGCTTTCGCCTGGAGGATATTCAGTTTTCGCAGATCGATCACGTTGATCATATTCAGAAAACGGTCCAGCTCGATGATGGTCGTGAACTCCGCGTAATAGACCAGTATCTTTAGCGGATTGGTGGCATCGATCGTCGCGATCTTGCCGTAACGGCGGACATCGTTGAAGACCGCCAGCGAGTCCCCGTTTGGGCTCAGCTTTTTCAGCTGGTTGTCCTTTGTCAGCACATAGATATTTCCAAGATTGTCAACCGTGAAGTCAAGGATATTGACAGGCCCAACCGTCCGGACCAGCTGAAAGGAAGAGACACCCCCATCCGCAGACGGCGACGCCGGACTGGGCTGGCCCAATGCCGGCGTCTGTTGGGGTGGAAGCTGCCGCCCCGAATCGGGTCGTATCTGCGTAAACCCCTTTCTCTCTGAAAGAAGAGCGATACAAAGACAAACGATATGGAGGGTCAATGTTTTCATCTGCGAACGATCCTGTCAGCCGTTTCGGGAGTTTCGCTCAGCAAGGTCAGCGTCTCCCCGTCGAATACTGCATATGTATTATAACGTATCCAGTCACCCAGGTTGATATACCGGCTGCCGGCTTCATTCAAAGAAAAGTCGATGGGCAGGTGCCGGTGACCAAAGATCAGATAGTCATAGTAGGCTGTTTTCAATACCTCCCGGGAATAAATGATCAGCCACTCTTTGTCTTCGCCAAGAAACTGCGCATCTGAAGCTCCGGTAACAGCCCTGCTGCGGCGGCTCAGCCAGCCGGCGACACCGACGCCAACGGCAGGCGGCAGGATGCCGAACAGCCATTGACAAAGCTTATTGCGGAAGATCTTTTTCATGAACTTATACCCATGGTCGCCAGGGCCCAACCCATCCCCATGACCAACAAGCAGCTTCTTTCCATTATATTCAAAAACTTTTGGCTCGTGGTAAACCGGGATATTCAGCTCTTCTTCAAAATAGCCGCTCATCCACATATCGTGATTGCCGGTAAAAAAATGAATGGGTATCCCTGAATCCGTTATCTCCGCCATTTTCCCAAGGATCCGGGTAAAACCCTTCGGGACGACGGTTCTGTATTCATACCAGAAGTCGAAAAGATCGCCGACAATAAAGATCACGGCTGCATCCTGGCGGATCTTCTCCAGAAAGAGGACAATACGCCGTTCACGTTCCAGGCTGGTAGCATGATTGGGGGCACCCAGGTGAAAATCGGAAAGGAAGTAGATTTTTTTTCCGGGAGGGATTTGCATGCGCAATATTATTGACTATCTACGAGAAAAAGATATACCTGTTTTGGCCCATGCACACCCACCACAAGCGTCTTTTCAATATCGGCCGTACGGCTGGGGCCCGTCGCCAACGTCATCAGCGAAGGCAGCTGCTGATTGTATTTCTCCTTCAGCGCTATCAGCCCATCCCGGACATCATAGACCAGCTGATTGGTATAAGCAATGCAAATATGGATGGGAGCATAGACGCTGACGGTACGACCGCTGGGGCTGGCCGAGCTGAGGATAATGCTGCCGGTGCGGGCAACCAGACCTTCACAACCGGTGACGGCTGCATCACAGTCGCCCACATCGGTGGCGGAGAAGCAGTCAAAAGCATGCGCCTTCAGGACAGTACGGATCTTCTCTTCGCGGCAGTATAATTTTTTCCAGCCCTGACCGCTGACCAGCGCATTCAGCTGAGCTACCAGCTCATGGTGATCGGCGCAGAAAACAAATTTGCCGAGCAGCTTGGTGAACTGTTCGGCGAATTCAATGCCAAGATCCTGGCTGGAAGGTTGGAAAACAGAAGCGTTTCCCTCACTTTGAGGAAAAGGAATAGGCGTTGATTCACTCAACGCCTTCCTTATCTTTTTTAATATATTTTCTTTTGCTGATGAGACATTCATAGCGACATTCATGAGAACGTTCATTCTATTTTACTTCTTCGGTAGCAGGAGGAATGATCACTGCTGGTGGAACACCATTGCTCTCGCCATATTCTGTATGTTCCGTGACATCCAATGCCCGCTTTTCTTCATAAGGACGCTTCCCGATGAGCAGCTCGACGTCACTCTGGAAAAGTACTTCTTTTGTCAGCAGGGCTTCTGCCAGCAATTTCACTTCCCGGCTCTTCGTCGTCAGCAGGTCTTTGGTCGCATCATAAGCCTTGTCGATCAGCTTCCTTACCTCTTCATCGATGATCTTGGACGTCTCTTCCGAATAGGGCTTCGTAAAAGTGTTTTCCGTTTGAGGATCATAAAAGCTGACATTCCCGACCTTATCGTTCATGCCGTATACGGTTACCATGGAATAAGCGATCCGGGTGATCTGCTGAAGGTCGTTCTGTGCGCCCGTAGAGATTTTTCCGAAGTTAAGCTCTTCGCTGGCCCGGCCTCCCAGTGTCATACAGATCTGGTCGAAAAGCTGGTCCGTATTGTACAGATACTGTTCTTTGGGGGTGTATTGTGCATACCCGAGAGCAGCAACACCGCGCGGAACGATCGTAACTTTTAATAAAGGATATGCGTGTTCCAGGTACCAGCCGCAGATGGCATGACCGGCCTCGTGGTAAGCAATGATCTTCTTTTCTTCAGGGGAAATGATCTTGTTCTTTTTTTCCAGTCCTCCGATGACCCTGTCGACCGCATCCTGGAAATCTTCCATTTCCACATTGTCTTTCCCCTTACGGGCAGCAATGAGGGCAGCTTCATTACAAACATTGGCGATGTCTGCGCCCGCAAAACCTGGCGTCTGTTCGGCCAGTTTATGGATATCCAGCTTGCTGGAGATCTTTATCGGCTTGAGATGTACTTTGAATATTGCTTCACGGCCTTTTAGATCCGGCTTATCAATGGAGATCTGACGGTCGAAACGGCCGGGACGCAGCAGGGCTGTATCCAGTACGTCAGGACGGTTGGTCGCTGCCAGTACGATGATACCGCTGTCGCCACCAAAACCATCCATTTCCACCAGCAGCTGATTAAGGGTGCTCTCCCTTTCATCATTGCTCATAATGGCATTCTTACCGCGGGCACGGCCAATAGCATCGATCTCATCGATGAAGATGACACAAGGTGCTTTTTCACGAGCCTGCTTGAACAGGTCACGGACACGGCTGGCGCCTACTCCCACAAACAGCTCCACAAAGTCACTACCGCTCATTGAGAAGAAAGGTACCTGGGCTTCCCCGGCCATGGCTTTTGCCAGCAGCGTCTTGCCGGTTCCGGGAGGCCCGACCAGCAGAGCACCTTTGGGGATCTTCCCGCCCAGCGCAGTATACTTCTTTGGATTCTTTAGGAAGTCCACGATCTCCATCACTTCCACTTTTGCTTCATCCAATCCCGCAACGTCATTGAAAGTAATGGTAACCTTGGTTCCCTTATCGAATAAAGTGGCTTTGGATTTACCTATGTTAAAGATCCCTCCGGGTCCGCCGGCACCGGCCTGACCACCCATCTTCCGCATGAGCATGACCCATATGAGAACGATGATCAGCAGCGGCAGAAGGAAGTTGAGGAGCGGTCCGAACCATTCACCTTCCGGCTTGGAGACTATCGGTACCTCCAATTGAGGGTTTCTGGCAAAAAAGTCCCGCAGTAATTTTTCATAGTCCTTAACGTCAGTGACACGGAACTCGAACTGAGGGCCCTCTTTCCCAATACCACCCGGCCAGGAATTCTTGCTGGTGTATTTGGCGTAATAAGGTTTTGAAAGGCTGTCTTTTTTGATATAAACCCGTACTATCTGTTTGTTGGATATCAGATCGATCTTTTCGACGTCGCCATTGGCCAGCATGTTCTTCCGGAATTCCAGATCCCCGTTTTCTATCTGATGCGCATCGGGCGAAAATGATCCGAATAAGTTAAACCCGATCAATACAGCCGCAATTATGCCCCAGATCCAATAGATGCTGAATTTCGGTCCCTTTCTCGAACCATTATCATCATCTCCCCTGGGCCTGAAGCGGGGAAAGTTGTTCTTATCGTTTTGTTTCAAATCGTCTTGTGGCATTTTTTATTTATCCGTGTTGTTTTTCAATATTTTGTACTGTGTCAAAAAATAATCAAATAAAGTAATTTTTTGCCATAATACCATCTAGTGTCTATGTCGAACTGGACCTGGTCCAGCTTAGATCAAATAATAAAACTTATAAAGTGAAAATGTTCGGAAAAACACCAGAAACGGCAAAATATACTGTTAAATTGTCGGTCCCGGACGATTTCTATCCTTCGTGCTTTTCCTGGGGAGCGTCGCTCCACATCTCTTCCAGCTTGTAAAAACGGCGATTTTCCGGCAGCATGACGTGGACAACCACATTCACATAATCGATCAGTACCCATTGAAGGGTTTGTCTGCCTTCGTGCTTGTAGGGGAGTTCATCGCAATTCTTCCTCACTTCTTCTTCTATTGAATCAGCTATTGCCTTTACCTGGGTGGTGCTACCAGCCTCACATACAACAAAAAAATCCGATACAGCTTCTGGTATCTTACGCAAGTCGAGTGAAACAATATTCTCACCTTTCTTTTCCTGTATAGCTTTGATGATGGTTTTAAAAATTTTCGAATTCCTCGTTAATCGGACTACACTACTTCTTTTACGGGTAGCTAATATAGACAGCTGTTCCAATAATCAAAACGTTTTGATGATAAATGAATTGCGGCAAAGAATTAATTTTGCGTTCTACCAAAAATAGTAATCTTTTGGCTATCGGTCACGCTTTTATTGAATTACAATCGGTGGATAGCACCAACAACTATGCCATGGCACAGGCAACGGAAGGAAGGGCAGTACACGGCACCCTCTTTTTTGCCCATGAGCAATGGGCCGGCAAGGGGCAAAGGGGCCGCTCCTGGACCAGTACACCAGGCGAAAACATTGTCCTCAGCGCTGTATTAGAGCCACTTGCATTACAACCCGCACAGGCTTTTTCTCTCAGCATCTGTGTGGCGCTGGCTTGTCACGACCTTTTCAGCCGGTATGCAGGACCTGGATCCACGTCGATCAAATGGCCCAATGACTTGTATTGGAATGACAGAAAGGCAGGGGGCATTCTTATCGAGAACCACTTCCAGGGCGATCGCTGGCCGCTGGCTATAGCAGGAATGGGGATCAATATCAACCAGGTGGAGTTTCCGGCAACGGCGCGGAATCCGGTTTCCCTGCGCCAGATCACCGGCCGAAGCTTCCAGGCAGTAGAGCTGGCCCGGGAGCTGGGCGCCTGTCTTGACCAGCGCTACTCCGCCCTCATCGGCGCCGATGCTACAACCCGGATCAGCACCGACCCCGCAGACCCGACCAACGCCGGCACCGCAACCACCACGGCTTCCGCGACCACCGCCGGCGCCGCAATCCAACTGCAAGAGTACAACACCCTGCTTTACCGGCGCGGACAGACGGTCCGCCTGAAAAAAGACAGCGCCGTCTTCGAAACCATAGTCCGGGGCGTATCCTCGCGCGGTCAATTACTGACCCGGGATGTGATGGACCGGGAGTTTAACTTCGGTGAAGTGGAATGGATCATCCCTGAGTCGCCCCGGCTGTGAGCCGCACGGCTCAAAGTCAGGCAGCGGGCTGCACAGTTCGAAGTGAGGCAGCTGGCCGCATCGCCCGGAACCCTGGCCTATAAACCCTGCCCCCAGGCCCTTACGATCTCTTCCGCATGTTCCTTGCTCTTTGGCTTTAGGAATATCTTACGGATCACCCCCTTTTCATCGATGACAAAAGTAGTCCGGTGCAGCCCCATATACTTGCGGCCATAAAGCTGCTTCTCTCCCCAGACGCCGTATTTGTCGATGATGACATGTTCAGGATCGGCGACAAGAGGAAAGGGCAGATCAAACTTTGTTTCAAACTTCTTATGACTCTTCTCATCATCGGGGCTGATCCCGACGACGGCAAATCCTTCTTTTTTGAGTAGCGCGATATTATCCCGGAGATTACAGGCCTGTACCGTACACGTCGGTGTATTATCCTGCGGATAGAAATAGAGTACCAGCTTTTTCCCTTTATAGTCGGCAAGCGCGATCTTCTTTCCATTGGCGTCCTTCCCGGTAAAAGCCGGGGCCTTGTCTCCCTCCTGCAGATGGGTCATGTTATGATTTTATGATGAGCTAGCGATTGAAATGATATTCCTTTACCGTTCTGTTCCCGGCCACATCCTCTACCGACACCCTCAGCGTATGTCTGCCCGGAGTGCAATGCTGGTCGAATTTATAAATATAGGCCAGCCCCTTGTCATTGGTAAAACAAAGCCAGGCCCCATCCAGTTCTGCCCGAAAATTTCGAAGGGCGCCAAGATTGTCCTTTATGGAAAACGCAATGCGCGTCGCCCGGCTCAGATCAGCTTCATTCAACGATCCCAGGGGCGTCACCACGGGTGCTATGGTATCCAGCACCAGCTGAAAGTTCCCAAATTCGCGGAAACGGGCGGAAGCCCAGCCATTCTGCCACTCCGGTAGCTGCACGTCCTTTTGTCCTCCCTGGAAGCGCACCATGACGATACCCGCTGTCCCCATTGAACCCGCACCACCCCTGTGCGCTGACCATACCACCGACGCCGGCGCTCCCGTCGATGCCGCACCCGATGCCGTACCCGACGCCGGCACTCCACCCGAATCGGTCAGCACCGGGTGAAGAGGGCGCAAACGAACCAGGACAGATTGCAGCAAAGGGATCCCCACAGAGCCGATGACATGCGCTGCCGAGACAGCCCCGGGCAGGGAAAGACCCGATCCAGGATAGCCCGCTACGGTAGTAGCGATCGTAACAGAGTCATAGAGGCTTTTCTCGCCAAGATAAAAGGCGCAGTCTTCCGTCTCCACTCCATCCACCATTCCGGGATAGAATTTTTTACCGGCCGCACCAGGCACAATAGCACCACCACCAACCGCACCACGCGCACCAACAGCTGCGCCACCAGGCGCCGCCGAAACCGTCGCCGGCGCAGGCCTGTACTGCAGCCTGAACGATAACGCAGAAGCATTCCCATAAGTGTCCTTTATCACAATGCGGATGACATGCATCTGACCATCGCTGAGATCGATAACCCCGCTGGAAGGCCGCCCCGCCGGTGAAGCATAGATGGTCGGCGGCGGATATCCCGGCAGCAGCGAGAGATGCTGCAGAAAAGGGCCACCCGCCGCTCGCGTCCGGTAATCGATGTGCGCATTGAGATTGCGGGTATCATCGTAGCTGATATTGTTCATCTGGAACCCGATGACCGCCTGCTCATCCTTGTAAAGTATCGCTTCAAAAATGCCGTTTGGATTGACCGATCCGCTTTGCGTGTCAAAGGCGGAGATGGCAAAACTGACGCGGCTCGTCGGAACAGTAAGCGACGACGAAAGAATTGTCCAGGCAACTGTTGCCCGATCGTCCTGCGTTTTCGACAAAGATATATGGGCAGCTTTGTTTCCACCCTCCCTGCGAACCGGCAGGATGTGCGGAGACTGCTCATAAATACCCTGGTTACGGTCATACCAGGCCAAACGGACAAAAGAAGGCGATGTATTATCCGGCACCGGCAGCCCGAACAGCAGCGGGTTCTGGTTTATATCCCCGGCCGTACGCCGGATCTCGAAATGAAGATGCGGCCCCTGGGAGCCACCGGTACTCCCGCTGTATGCAATGAGATCGCCTTTCTTCACCGGGAAAAGCGTAGCAGGCAGCTCCAGGTCTGTCTGCCAGGACTCGCGCTTGTACTGCTGCTCGCCGATATAGGCGGCCAGTGCAGGAAAGAATTGATTGAGGTGCCCATAGACCGTAGTATACCCATTGGGATGCCGGATATAGATGGCCTGACCAAAACCTGCGGGCTCTATCTCTACCCGCGCTACATATCCGTCGGCGGCAGCAAAGACCGGAAGGTTTTCGCGGTGCTGGGTGCGGATGTCCAGCCCCATATGGTAGTGATTGGGACGAAGCTCGCCGAAGTTTGCCGCCAGCTTTATTGGAATATCCAGCGGGTCGCGGAAATAATCACGCGGGTAAACGACAGGCGGAAAAAGAGGCGCGGATGGCTGCCCGGGTTGCTGGTTCGACGTCTGCGCGGATGGCTGGTTCGATGACTGCGCGGATGGCTGGTTCGATGACTGCGCAGATGGCTGCGCTGGTACCTGGCCGGAAGGCTGCGCCCGGGAAAGCAGAGAGCTAAGCAAACAGGCTGCTACGAAGCATTTTCTCATTCGTTGCGATTGTATTTTTTACCGGCCCATCGGTCTCAACCAATGTTGTTGGCCATCAAAGATTAATTCGGGATTAAATTTATGTCCTGCATGCAAATGTAAAACAACTCCGGGGACCCGGTACCAGGTATACGGTTTATTCCCATGATGAGCCAACTATTCCGGTTTTGACACGTACGGATGCATTGTTGGCAGATCTAAAACAGGCATTTTACCGTATATCACGCTGGAAATGTTAAGCGATTTGTTAATAAAGGATTCTGGATCAGCGATCCGGTCCCGTTAACAAAAAAATACTACTTAAAGGGTAGGTTTTTTTTAAAGTTTGGTACAGCTTTTGGCTAACAATTGATGTCTTAATAATAGATGGGCTTCACCATCACAAATTGGCAGCTATGAAAGGAATTAAAAACAAAATGGTCGTTTTTCTGGCAGTGACTGTCGGAGGAATGATAGGAGTTATCAAAGGCGAAGAAGCTAAACAGAAATGGGTATTTCGATTAAAAAGCAAGTATGAAAATCGCAAGTTGATGGCAGAGCGTAAGTCTATTGCCCGCAAAGGAGGTGTGTTGCTGGATGACATAGAGCTCGCGGCTTATCACAACAACTGAACAAATGCGGTTGCGGACGGCAGTCATATCGCCGCCGCCTTACCAATTTGACTGAATTGTTTTCCCCGTAAAGTTTTAGTTTATACAAGTCCTGGTCGCCGAGACCAGGACTTTTTTTATTTCGGCCCGGGCATTAACAGCCGCCTATCGACATGACACCACGAAATGTCGCTACCGCCGCGGGAGTGAACACGACCGCATCCGGCGCCTCCGCTAAAGCCACTAAGGGTAAGTGGGGAGAAAATAGGTACAACCATTAAAATTAATCGGGAAAATCTACCTCGCTGCCTTACCTTTGCACAATTTATTTTTTTTCAACATGCCCAAAGATTCCTCCATTCGTAGCGTCCTGATCATCGGTTCAGGCCCAATTATTATCGGTCAAGCTTGTGAATTTGACTATTCAGGCACCCAGGCTGCCCGCAGTCTGCGGGAAGAAGGTATAGAAGTTATCCTGATCAATAGTAATCCGGCTACCATCATGACCGACCCGATGATGGCGGACAAGGTTTACTTGCTGCCACTGACGGCCGAAAGCATCGAACAGATCCTCGAAGAAAATAAGATCGATGCCGTATTGCCTACAATGGGCGGTCAGACAGCCTTAAACCTGGCAAAAGAAGCCGAAGACCTCGGTATCTGGGAAAAGTACGGGGTTCGGCTGATCGGCGTAGATATAAAGGCCATCGACAAAGCCGAAGACCGCGAAAAATTCCGTCAGTGGATGATCCAGCTTGGTGTCCCGGTGGCTACCGCCAAAACGGCCAACTCCTACCTCGAAGGTAAAGAGTTCGCCCAGGATATCGGCTTCCCGCTGGTGATCCGGCCTTCCTTTACGCTCGGCGGAACAGGAGGCGGTTTCGTACATGGCAAGGAGGATCTCGACGAAGCCCTGAACAGAGGTTTACAGGCCTCTCCCATCCATGAAGTACTGGTAGAACAGGCAGTGCTGGGCTGGAAGGAATTTGAGCTGGAACTGCTTCGCGATGCCAACAACAACGTCGTGATCATCTGTACCGTCGAGAATTTCGATCCTATGGGCGTACATACCGGCGATTCCATCACAGTAGCACCCGCTATGACCCTTAGCGATTCAGCCTTCCAGCTGATGCGCAACACCGCCGTCATGATGATGCGTGACCTGGGCAACTTCGCCGGCGGCTGCAACGTACAGTTCGCCCTGAACCCAAAAACAGAAGAGATCATCGCTATCGAGATCAATCCCCGCGTAAGCCGCTCATCGGCCCTGGCGTCAAAGGCAACAGGTTATCCCATTGCCAAAATAGCTGCCAAACTGGCCATCGGTTATAATCTCGACGAGCTCAAAAATCAGATCACACAGACCACTTCAGCCTATTTTGAGCCGGTGCAGGATTATGTGATCGTGAAAATACCCCGCTGGAACTTTGACAAATTTAAAGGCGCCAACGATACGCTGGGCCTGCAAATGAAAAGCGTCGGAGAAGTGATGGCCATCGGCAGAAGTTTTACCGAAGCCGTTCAGAAGGCCTGTCAGAGTCTCGAGAACAACGCCGTCGGCCTGGGTTATTATGGCAAAAGCCTCATGCATGCAGAAGAACTGCTGGAATATATCAAGACGCCAAAGTGGGACCGCATCTTTCGCATCAAGGATGCATTGATGGCCGGCATCTCCGTAGGCACCATCTCAAAGGCCACCCATGGCATCGACCGCTGGTTCCTCTATGAGATCCAGAAGATCTGTAACATGGAGAAAGACCTGGCGAAATACAAGTTCGATACCCTGCCGCTGGACCTGCTGACGGAAGCCAAACGGCTTGGATTCAGCGATGAACAGATCGTCAAGATCATGAATTCCGGTACCGAAGACGAGATGTATGAAAAGCGGAAAGCCGCCGGCATTACCCGTGTCTATAAAATGGTAGATACGTGCTCGGCCGAGTTCGAAGCAAAAACTCCCTATTTCTATTCCACTTTTGAAGGCGGTCATGCCAACGAAAGCAAAATATCCGATAAAAAGAAGATCATCGTTCTCGGATCAGGCCCCAACCGCATCGGGCAGGGCATCGAATTTGACTATTGCTGCGTACATGGACTCCTGGCCATTAAAGAATGCGGTTATGAGGCCATCATGGTCAACTGCAACCCCGAAACAGTGTCCACTGACTTCGACATCGCAGATAAGCTTTACTTCGAGCCTGTCTACTGGGAACATCTCTGGGAGATCATCGAGCACGAGAAACCCGAAGGAGTCATCGTACAGCTGGGAGGCCAGACAGCGCTGAAGCTGGCAGAGCGTCTCAGCGCTAAAGGAATTAAGATCATCGGCACTTCCTTCGACAACATGGATATCGCCGAAGACCGCGGTCGCTTCAGCGATATGCTAAAAGAGCTGAACATCCCTTATCCCAATTACGGCACAGCCTATGACGTCGACGAAGCCATCGTGGTAGCTAACCGGGTAGGTTATCCGGTGCTGGTACGCCCCAGCTATGTGCTTGGCGGTCAAAGGATGCGTATCGTTATCAATGACGATGAGGTTGAATCTGCTGTGGTAAGCCTGCTGAAACATATTCCCGGAAATAAGATCCTCGTCGACCATTTTCTCGACCGCTGCCAGGAAGCAGAAGTGGACGCTATTTTCGACGGTGAGAACTTTCATGTGATGGGTGTAATGGAACATATCGAACCTGCCGGTATCCACAGCGGCGACAGCCATGCCCTCCTGCCTGCCTTCAATCTTACACCGATCGAGGTCACCACGATGGAATATTACTCGGAAAAAATTGCCCGGGCCCTGAACATAAAAGGACTCATCAATATCCAATTTGCCATCAAGGACGGAAAGGTCTTCGTCATCGAAGCCAACCCCAGAGCCTCAAGGACAACACCGTTCATCGCCAAAGCCTACCAGATCCCTTATCTCAACATAGCTACCAAGGTCATGATCGGCGATAAAAAACTCACTGACTTTACGTTTGAGAAAAAGCTGGACGGTTTTGCCATCAAGGAGCCGGTATTCAGCTTCAATAAGTTCCCGGGTGTAAAGATCGAGCTGGGCCCCGAAATGAAGTCCACGGGTGAAGCCATCCGGTTTATCAAAAACCTGCGGGACCCTTACTTCCGCCAGCTGTATAAGGACAGGAGCATGTATTTAAGCAAATAATCATTTTTTTAAATAAAGCGGGCCGGAAGACTATTCTTCCGGCCCGTTGTTTGCAGGTATAAGGGTGTCAAAATTTACTACTTATGAAACCGAGTTTAACGAAACAAACCCTGCTGGTAGCCCTCTTTATGAGCTTCTTATCCGTCAGCATGGCTCAGCTGAAAGCCAAAGCAAAATGCCCGGATTTTTACGTGGATATTCTCAACGGCACCGTCAATGATATCAAGCCAAGTTATACTCCCAACGAAATAAAGGAAAAATTCCCCTGCTTTACCAGTGCAGAAGAGGAAGGCGAAAGCGTAAAATGCGGCGGCGGGATTTATTTCAAAGACAAGGACATTTACTTTTATACCCGGCGGGATTATATAGAAATAGGCCCGAAATTCCTGGGCAAAACAAGCTTGCCGCTCCTGGGCACCAAACGCAACAGCCTCTTCAAAACACTGGGGAACCCAAAAGTAAAGGATGATCTTTGGGACGCCTATGAGATGCAATATGGCACCCTGGTCTTACACTATGATATAGCCGGTCCCGCAGGTAAGGTCAGGTTCTTCCAGTTCAGTACGCTGGGAACCGAAATGCTGAACCTTTGCGAGTGATCAGCTTCTTACAGTGAGCCATACCCGTAGATTTCAGGAGATCATCTTTTCACATACCAGCGGAAAAGCAAGATGGAACCAACTGGTGAAGCTTTCCGGTTCCTGTTCAAGACAGACACGGATCTCCTCAGGCGACCGGTAACCATAGCCGCTTACTTCCGCCGGGTTAGGAGCGATAACCCCGTCATATTGGCCGATGTAAACGTGGTCGAATTCAAATTCGGTCAACCCGTTGTCAAATTCCGACCTGTACGTGAAATCGAAGATCTTTTCCAGGGGAGCGCTGAAACCCAGCTCCTCGCAGAGCCTGCGCCTGGCAGCTTCGCCCGTGTCTTCCCCGGGCCGGGGATGACTACAGCAGGCATTGGTCCACAAACCGGCGCTATGGTATTTTTCAGGCGCTCGTTGCTGTAACAGCATTTCTCCCTTGCTATTGAAGATAAATACACTGAAGGCCCTGTGCAAAAGAGCTTTCCGGTGGGCTTCCATCTTTTCCATCGTGCCCAACGGAACATCGTTTTCATTGACCAATATCACTTCTTCCCGTTGCATCAGATCTGATTTGACATCACCCTGGTTTTAACATAAAAGTGGCTGCCGGCAAACCGCAAAGCTACCGGCAAAGCCACTTTCGATGAATGATAAATGAATTTTCCTACGCCGGTTAAAATCGCTGGATCTGCGTCTTTAACAGCTTACGCGCAAAGTGTATACGACTCTTGATCGTTCCCAGCGGCTCCTGTAACATTTCTGCTATTTCATGGTATTTAAACCCATCGAAATAAAGGAGGAAAGGATTACGAAAGATCTCCGGCAGCTTGTGAATGGCAGCCTGGATATCCTTCACCCGCAGATTGCTTTCAACAGTCCCCGGAATTGCCATTTGCGCAGAATTGAGCAGGAATTCGTTGGGAGTGTTATCAAAGATGGTATTCTGTTTAGCTTTCCGGCGGTAATTATTGATAAAAATATTCCGCATGATGGTATAAAGCCATGCCTTGATATTTGTACCTACATTATATTTATCCTTATTGGCTAAGGCGCGGAAAAGGGTTTCCTGGAAAAGGTCTTTGGCTGCTTCGGAATCACGGGTAAGCGTGATAGCGAACGGCTTTAAGAACTCTGCATTGTTTACCAGAAGCTGGTTGAATTCTACTGTAGCCATAGTGTAAAAAATTGTTTGATAAATGCTGATTCAAATTTAAACATTTAAGAACTTCGATTCATAATTATGTGATCTGTGGTTCTGTTAAAAAACTAAAGATCAGATAATCAATCGATTGTGTCTTTTTAAGCTTTGATTCGTGTGCCATGCTATTATTCTTTATTCACTATACATGCAAAAAAGGGGCCTGCCAGAAATTGGCGCCAGAAAGACAGAATGGAGGGGAAGTTGGCAGAGATATGCCAAAGAGACGGGGTAGGCAGCCTAAAAAAAAGGAGCCATAAAGACGGCCATCGGCCAGTCAAAGCAAAGCAATAAATTTCAGCACTTCCGGGATTGACCGGCGGAGATCAACATTTTCGGGGATCTTCCGCAAATAGGTCCCGGCCAGCTCTCCTGATATAACAAGAGGAGCGGTAAAACGTTGTGTAGCCTGTAAAAGGAATTTTTCCAAGTTGAAGTTTCCGGCTATCCCGGTAAGATGAGTGTAGACGTAGTCGGGCGCCTTATGGTGACAGACGAATTCGACGTCCTTCATCGGGACATCGGCACCCAGGTAGATGATCCTGACCCCCTGCGTCTTCAGCAGGTAACAGACATATAATAAACCCAGCTCATGATGCTCCCCTTCAGGAAGAAAGAGCAGCACCGTCTTTCCGGTCCGCCGATGCGCCATCACACCCTCGATCCCTACGATCAGCTTCTGCCGGATGATATTTGCCACAAGGCGCTCCTGCGCGGGATTGATAGGATGGGTTACCCAAAGGATCCCGACCCGGTGCAGGAAAGGAAAAACGATCTGCGTAATGGCCTTATCGATGCCCTTCGCCAGGATAAAGCCGTCCAGGACCTTTTCAAAACATTCGATGTCCAGGTCGATCATATAGGCAATGAGATCGTTGACCAGCCTTTCCTGCTGAGCTATCCTATCCGAAAGAGAGACGATCCTGGTCCTCAACTCCTGTCCGGTCATCTTATTGATGTGCGAGATCTTGTAACCGTACTTATTCAGCAGGGAAATATTGAGGATGGTCTTTAGCTCCTGGTTGCTGTAATACCGGATATTCGTATCCGTTCGATGCGGTTTCAGGAAATTATATCGCTGCTCCCAGATCCTGATCGTATGAGCCTTTATCCCGGATAGGTTTTCCAGGTCCTTTATGGTGAAGACATTCGCTTCCATCCACTACAAGATACGCCAATTTCTGTTTAAGGATTGGAGTGCAAAACATGAACTTCGGCTAGAGGGTATTATTCCGGATCAGGCCGGCATCGAGCAGCTGATCGACAATCCGGAATAACCGTGGAGAAGAGCTTAACAATTCCAGGTGCTTTTCATGATGCATATCCGACCCGAGGAAGTCGACATATTTCTTTTTTATCAGCCAGTCTGCCAGCTGCTGGGATTCCGGGCCATAATGACCGCGGAAGGACAGCAGATTGAGCTGAAAAAGGCATCCGGCATCGCGGATCTGGTCATACCACCCCTTGTTGGCACCGAAATAAAGATATCTTTCGGGATGAGCCAGTATGGGCTGATAGCCTTTCAGCTGCATGTCGAAGAGTATTTCTTTCAGATTAATGGCGGGTACAGCAAAGGAAAGCTCCACCAATACCAAATTGTCTTTCAGGGTGAGCAAAGGCTCCCCCTCGGATAACAATCGCATAAAGCCATCGTCCATCAGGTATTCCGCTGCTGCATGAAAGCCCACGTCCAGCTGAAGACGCTCCAATTCTGCTGAAACAGCGGCCTGGCCGGCTCGGATGATCTCCGGTGTATTAGGAAAAATATCCGCATTGATATGCGGTGTGGTAATGATCTTCTTATACCCCAGGCCCATCAACCCACGGATCAACCGGATGGACGACTCCAAATCCTTTACTCCATCATCGATCCCCGGGATGAGATGAGAGTGCATGTCGCAGGCTAGCCCGGCTAGATTGTCTGCTGCGTCCGCCGACTTTCGTTTGAAAAAAGAGAACAAGAAGTTGTTATTAATTGGCTTTTTTGAATTCCCCGTAAACACTGCGAAGCCCCTCTTCGAGACTTATCCTGGCTTTCCAGCCAAAGCTATGCAATTTAGAGACATCCATCAACTTCCTCGGTGTACCATCAGGTTTTGTCAGGTCATGTTCAATACTTCCTTCATACCCGACAATTTTGCTGATCAGTAGAGCTAATTCTTTGATTTCCAGATCTTCACCCACTCCCACATTGACCAGCCCCGGCTCATTATAGTTCTGCATAAGAAAAAAGCAGGCATCAGCCAGGTCGTCAGCATGGAGAAATTCCCGGCGCGGCTTGCCTGAACCCCACAGAACGACCGATGGAGAGTTGTTTTTCTTCGCCTCATGGAACTTTCTGATCAGGGCCGGCAGCACATGGCTGCTGTTGAGATCGTAATTGTCATTCGGGCCATACAGGTTGGTAGGCATGACAGAAATGAAGTTGGCCCCATATTGCGAACGATAAGCGTCACATAATTTGATCCCTGCGATCTTGGCAATGGCATAGGGCTCATTGGTTTCTTCGAGCAGTCCGGTCAGCAGATATTCTTCCTTCAGCGGCTGGGGAGCCAGCTTTGGATAGATACAGGAAGAACCAAGGAACATCAGCTTTTTCACGCCCGAGCGATAAGCCGCATCGATGGTATTGCTTTGGATCAGAAGGTTGTCATAAAGAAACTCACCCCGATAGATGTTATTGGCCAAAATACCCCCAACTTTTGCCGCAGCAAGAAATACATGATCCGGTCTTTCCTTTTCAAAAAAGGCCTGCACAGCAGCCTGATTTTTCAGATCCAGCTCGGAAGATGTCCTGGTCAATAAATTGGTAAATCCTTCCTTTTGCAATTTTCTGGTAATAGCAGAACCGACCATCCCACGATGGCCGGCAATGTATATTTTATCTCCTTGTTGCATACTTATTCGTACTGGTTCTTTATATAAAATCCGGAATCTTTTAATACTTTTTCCTTCCTGAAAAGCTGAACGTCTGAGTCGACCATTTCCTTTACCAGCATGGATAAGTTATAGGTTGGCTTCCAGCCTAATTTCTGCTGCGCTTTTGTTGGGTCGCCGATAAGCAGATCAACCTCTGTAGGACGATAATACCGGGCATCCACAGCCACCACTTCCTTGCCGACCTCAATGATGAAATCGGGGTTGGTGCTGGCAGCAACGATACCTACTTCCTTTTCTGCCTTGCCCTTAAACTCCACCTCGATACCCAATTCGGCAAACGCCATGCGGACAAATTCACGTACAGGTGTCGTCACGCCGGTAGCAATGACATAGTCCTCGGCAACAGGCTGCTGCAATATCCGCCACATAGCTTCTACATAATCCTTGGCATGCCCCCAGTCGCGTCTCGCATCCAGGTTACCAAGGTATATTTTGTCCTGCAGTCCCAGGCCTATCTTGGCTACCCCGCGGGTTATCTTACGGGTGACAAAGGTCTCACCCCGTAACGGCGATTCATGGTTGAAAAGGATCCCGTTAGTGGCATACATGCCGTAAGCTTCACGGTAGTTCACGGTGATCCAGTAGCCATATAATTTGGCTACCGCATAAGGGGACCTGGGATAAAAAGGCGTCGTCTCACTCTGGGGGACAGCCTGCACCAGGCCATACAGCTCGGAGGTCGATGCCTGGTAGATCTTTGTCTTCTTCGTCAAACCCAGCAGACGGACCGCTTCCAGGATCCGCAGCGTGCCAATCCCATCTGCATTGGCCGTATATTCAGGCTCTTCAAAGCTTACCTGCACATGACTCATGGCAGCCAGGTTATAAATCTCGTCGGGTTGAGTTTCCTGGATGATCCGGATCAGGTTGGTAGAATCTGTCAGGTCCCCATAGTGTAGATGAAATTTCACACTGGTCTCATGCGGATCCTGATAAAGATGATCGATACGATCCGTATTAAAAAGAGAGCTGCGCCTTTTGATCCCATGGACGATATACCCCTTTTTCAACAATAATTCACTCAAATAGGCCCCGTCCTGCCCGGTGACGCCCGTGATCAGTGCTACTTTTGCCATAAATCGGTTTACTTAATTATAAATTGATGAATTTTTCGTAATGGTTTCAGATACAATGTAAAAAAATATGGCCTTAAATCATTCAACTTCCATGCCAGACGATCTTCTTTATTGGCGCGGAGCCGGTTACCAAGGCTGGCATTGCTCATCCCGCCAGCCCGCATCTTTACAATGACCCGGGGAAGATAATATGCCGGCATCCCCATTTTCACCAGGATTCTCAGCATGAGCTCGTAGTCGGCTGCCGAACGGAGATCGATATTGAATAGTCCGCCCCTTTCATATATTTCCTTCCTGACAAAAAAGGTAGGATGCGGGGGCATCCAGCCATAATAAAAGTTCCTTTTGCTAAAACTTCCCGATCTCCAGGTACGCTGGATCCGATTGAGGTCATCCGGGTAGACGTATTGGAGATCGGCATAAACTGTCATTACGGCCGGGTCCTGGAAAACGTTGGCTATATCCGACAATACGGCGGGGTCGGTATAAATGTCATCGGAGTTCAGAATACCAATGACCTCACCCGTGGCCAAACCAATTCCTTTGTTCATGGCATCATAAATGCCCTTGTCCTTTCCCGACACGACCTTCGCTACATGAGAGTAGCGGGCAACGACGTCCAGCGTGTCATCAGACGAACCCCCATCAACAATAATGTGCTCGATCTCTTTGTAATTCTGCTCACTGATACAGGCAAGCGTATCAGCAACAGTGCCTGAACTATTGAAAGTAGCTGTGATAATCGAGATTTTCATGCTGCTACCGTGTGATGACACAATTTTCAAGAACGAGCATATCCATGCTGGTCCTCAGGAAACATTCCAGCGCCTGCTCCGGCGAGTTGACGATCGGCTCGTTCTCATTAAAGGAAGTATTCAGCAGGATCGGAACGCCGGTCTTTTTACGAAACGCCTCGATCAGCTGATAATAGCGGGGGCTTACTTCACTATCCACCGATTGCAGTCTGCCCGTCCCATCAGCATGCGTGACGGCCGGGATCCCGGCCCTTTTCTCCTGGCGGATCGGAAATACTTTTTCCATAAAAGGCACATTGTCCGTAACCTCAAAGTATTCAGAAACGTATTCTTTCAGTATGGAAGGCGCGAAGGGACGAAAACTCTCCCGCCGCTTGATCTTGCTGTTCAGCAGGTCTTTCGCATCCAGGCGCCGGGGGTCAGCCAGTATCGAACGTGCCCCGAGAGCACGGGGGCCAAATTCCGCCCGGCCGTTGAACCAGCCGATAACACCTGCATCTATAAGGCGGTCCGCAACCTTTTCATATAGCTCGGCATCCGTATATCGCTGATAAGAGATATTTCTTGATTTAAGATAAGCTTCAATTTCTTCGTTGGAGAACCGGCTGCCGGTGTAGGCAGACCAGACAGGAGCAGCGCGGGGTTGGTCCAGCACCTGATTATAAACATAAAGAGCGGAGCCCATCGAGATGCCCGCGTCATGACCCGCAGATGGGATATATATATTCTTAAACGGCGTATTTCGGGTAAGTTTACCATTAGCAACAGAATTCTGGGCCACACCGCCCGCAATACATACACTATCGTAACCCGTTTTCCTGTGCAGGTGTTCCAGAATATGAAAGATCAGTTCTTCGGTGATACGCTGGACCGAAGCGGCCATATCCTTATGATATTGGGTCAGCGGCTCGTCCTTCTTACGGACCGGGCCGAACTTTTCCTGCATATAATCCGAGAACAACGGTGCTACTACCGGAATATGATCATCTCCATAAGAAACGATGCCGCTCTTCGCGGAACGAAAGTATTTGAGGTTTAGCTTGAAAAGGCCATTGGGCAAAAAGATAAGCACGTCCCGCAAACGGTCCGTATATTCAGGTTTTCCATAAGGAGCCAGCCCCATTACCTTGTATTCATCCCCGTAGTGAGGGAAGCCAAGTAATTGCGTAAAAGCCGTATAAAACAGACCGACACTATGTGGAAAATCTACAGAGTCCAGCACCTGGATCTTGTTTCCTTTGCCGGTACCGATCATAGTGGTTGTGAAATCACCGGAACCATCGATCGATAACAGCGCCGCCTCTTCGAATGGAGAAGCAAAAAAGGCGGAAGCAAGATGACTCCTATGGTGTTCTACCTGGTGAATTTTCTTTTTCAGAGCCGTAATATTGATACCTGGCTCGATCGCTGCGAACTCCTCTTCCAGGCTGGAGATCTTTTTTGCATTTTGCAATCTGTCTTTTACCGCACCGAATCCGCCACCGGGATTACGGGCAAGAAAAAGTAGCTTTTTTCCCAACTTGGCATAAGGATCCCGCCCTATGGCAATGTGATCGACCTCGGCAAGCGTAATTCCTGCTTCCCTTAGACAGAATTCGATGGCCTGAGATGGAAATCCAGCCCAGTGCTTGATCCGGCGAAAACGTTCTTCTTCCGTAGCAGCGATCATTTTCCCGTCTTTGAAAATAGCGGCCGAGGAGTCGGCATGATAAGCATTGAGCCCTAAAATGTACATTTAGCTAAAGAGTTTTTTATATTCTTCTATCCAATTAAATTTTCCCATATAAGCTTCCACATATTCACGGGTAGCCAGGGACCAGGATCTATATTCTTCCTGATCAAAGGCTGCGACCTGCTCAATTACCTGCACAAAAAGTGCGGGTTGGTCCAATGCCAGATCCCATCCGGCCTTGACGATAGTCAGGTCCCTCCAGGGCGTCTGATCACTTATGAGTACCGGCTTTCCTAAAACCAACGCTTCGAAGATCGCGTGCCCAAAATTCTCGCCCCGGGTTGGCAGTACAAATATATGATGTGCAGCCGTAATACCGGGCAGCTCCTGATTTGGTAACTCACCTGCATACTTAACGAGAATATTCGACGGCAGCCCGGCGATGATCTCTTCACAACTCTGCCAGAACTTCTTATCCTCAAGACTTCCGACAATCGTCAGGAGAACGTCCGCTTTCACTCCCTTAAGCACATTTAGCAGATAATCGGTATTCTTGATAGGATGGACCCTCCCGATATAGATCATGGATACTTCTCCTTGCTTCTTCGTTGCAATATCCGGTCGATCCGGGAGATTAGCGGAGAAATTGGGAATTTTCATCACTTCCGCCCTCCTTCCAAAATATCTACGAACGTCATTGACCTCAGTATCGTCAGAGGCAAGAAACCTTATATGCCTGTGAAGTCTTAGTAAACGAAAATATTTAAAAAAAATTCTCTTCTTTAAAGATTTGAATTGCACTGCACTGGTACGCAACATTCCCCGCGGCGACAGAATAATTTTCGCGTTTAGCCGATATAACCAGCCCATCAGCAGCGGGAAAATAGTGAACTTCATGGAGAACATGCTATTCAGATAGATAAAGTCCGGTTGAATGGCATCCAACTGCTGCCGGATCTCTTTCCATGAAAGCCGGGTCGGAGAACAATAAAAGACCTTTACTCCTCCGGTCATTGTTATCCACTGATCGATCATAACCCCAGTGTATGGTTCTGTGGAATCCAGGTCTCTGTCAGATGTAAATACATATACCTGGTAATTTTCCTGCATCCTCCTTGCAAAGTTTATGCAGGAGCGGATTGGCCCCCCAGCCTTATAACCGGGCTCATACCAGTCCGCAAACAACAGGATCTTCTTTTGTTGCTCCATGTTTACATGACCCCATTTTTTTCCATCCAGTATTCAAGCACAATGAACAACCACAGCTCCGGCCATCGTACATTCCGATCTCCTCTCTGGAAACGATCCCAGTAATCAATAAGATTTTTTCCCCGGACAAAGGGCCTTTGAGCCATGTTTTTTATATGTTGATCCGCGAAAGGCTTCAATTCATTTTTAAGCCAGCTGTTCCAGGGAAATAAAAATCCCTGTTTCTTTCGATGTACGATTTCATCCGGTAGAAGGGGTTTGAGGGATTCCACAAGCAGGCTTTTAGGGTATACTGGTTTCTTCCATCGGTCCGGAATAGCAAGAACGAATTCTACAAGATCCTGATCAAAAAAAGGCTCCCTGACCTCCAGGGATACGGCCATACTCATCTGATCCGTGTCCTTTAATAAAGTGTGTTGCGTATAACCCAGGTATTCCGCAATGGATACCTGGCTTAGCAAAGGAAGGCTGACAAGTCTGTCTGTGCGCATAGCAAGTGCATCTCCCACCGCAGTACCGGCAAGGCCAGGGTCAGCCAGCGAGGTCAGATGCTGAAGCAAAGACGGTGATAATATTTGCCGAAAGACCGGGTATGCCTGCTCGATCCCGATTGAAGGTAATTGTAATAGCTGGCTTATCTTCCCCGTTTTTCCTTCCCGATTCCCCGCCGACAATAGTCCTGCCAGCAACTTTCTAAGTCCGGGAGAAATATTCCATAACCCCTTTTTATTTTGCAATCGAATGTATTGATCAAAAAAAGGATATCCGGCAAACAGCTCATCGCCACCAGCGCCGGATAAAGCAACAGTCATACCCTTATTCCGTATGGCTTTTGATACGACATATGTATTGATGCCATCTCCACTCGGAGTATCCATGGAGTTCAGCGCATTCTGCAGTTCATCCAGGAAAACACTGGGTTTCAGCAGGATCTTCGTGTGATTCGTATTAAACTTCCTGGCAATTATGTTCGCATAAGCCGATTCATCATATTCCTTCTCCTCGAACGAAATATTGAAAGTGTTTGGCCTCGAGCTACCGGCTTCAGCCATAAGACCAACTACCGCACTCGAGTCTATGCCACCCGACAGAAAAGCGCCTACCGGCACATCGCTCACCAATCTTCTTTCAATGGATTGAAGCATCAGATCCCTGATCCGTCTTTGTATCAGTGCCTGATCCGAAAAATCGAAATCTATTGCCCTATCGCTGACATCCCAGTAGACACCCTTTTGCAGCCGGCCCGCTTTCATCGTCATCCATGCCCCGGCTTCAAGTTGAAGGATGCCTTCTACAGGCGAGTAAGGGTAACTTACCGACTGATAACTAAAATAATCCACCAGAGCCTTATGACTAAGTTTTCTTTCCACGATTCCCGTCGCCAGGATCCCACGGACTTCGGATGCAAATATCAATCTCTTGTCGTCTTTGTAATAGTATAAAGGTTTCACACCCATCCGGTCCCTGGCAATGAATAATTCCTTTTGTTCCTTGTCCCAGATCGCGAAAGCAAACATGCCTCGTAAGTATTTCACGCAGTCCTTGCCCCATTTCGCGTAGGCCGCAATAAGCACCTCGGTGTCGCTGGTAGTGTGGAACAGGTATTCGGGGATCAGTCTCTTTACCTCAGCGTAATTATATATTTCGCCATTAAAAACCATGACAAATCTCCCGGAATTATCCGGGAAAGGCTGATTTGCAGCCGTGGAAAGGTCGATGATCGAAAGCCGAAGATGCCCGAACGCAATGCCTTCCTCTTCAAAAAAACCTTCCGCATCAGGTCCGCGATGTTCCATGGCCCGGGTGATCTTCCGGATAGAAGACTCATTACTGCCCCGACCGTCTAAATTTATGATTCCTGCAATTCCACACATTAATTACGCGTTAATTTAATTTTCGTTCGATCATTTCTCTGTATAACGAAACATATTGGTTTGTTACTTCTCCAAGCCGGAAGCGCTGCACATTTTTATATCCCTCTTCTACCATCTGTTCGCGATGCGGCTTGTTTTTTAAAATGTTTATGATCCCCTGACGTATGGATGAAACATTATAGGGGTCAACCAGCTCCCCACCTTTCCCACAAACATCGCACATAGGAGCAATGTTGCTTGTCAATACCGGCCGGCCAATCGCCTGAGCTTCTATGATGGGTAGTCCAAACCCTTCATACATAGAAGGAAATGCCAGAAGGTCACATTGGATGTATTTTTCGATCAATAACTCCTTTGATAATCCGGATGTTTGTTGATACTGAATAAAATGCCTTTCCAGCACGCCCGCCTGTTCCGAACTTATGTTCCCTACTATATCCAATAAAACTTCGATTCCCTCCAATGCCTCTGCAAGACGTTGAAGATTCTTATTGGGCGTACTGCCAATAAAAAGAATTCGGGGTCGCTCCGCATTAAACAGCGCAGGCGACGAATGAAACGCGGGATCCACAAAATTCGGTATCACTCTGATTTTTGCAGGATCACATTTAGTAAAGTGAAGCAATTCCTTTTTAGTATTCTCTGATATGACGGTAATTGCGTCGGCTTTTCGCGCCGGCAAGTCGTACCATAGCCATTTTAATACCCGGAACCGGAGGCTTTTTTTTGAATACCGCCGCAAGGTCACACAGTCGTGAATGGTCAGAATATTGATATTCCGCCTGTTTATGCCTAATACGGCATAATGTATATCTCCGGTGACATGATTAATGACAGATTGATTCTTCTTAGTAAACCGAATATTGCCAAGGATCTTTTTCCAGTGACTTGGATACGGCATAAAATATTGTACCACACCAAACTCATGCGAATACGCCATTGTTATTCGATCGCTTATTTCCTTAAACAGCTTTTCGAGGCTGAAATAGATCGCATCCGGATGACGATAGAAATAGCTTAATGTATGTCTCATAATTTTAACCGGAATACACGATCAAATAGTACAAAAACGATCCACGCAAAGATCACACCCTTTACCAAAGCCCCCATGGTCGAAAGCAAGTCCGTCTCGACCGTAATGGCAGCGAAAAAAAGATAAGGTAGCCAGAGAATTATGGTAGGGCGGCGTTCTGATAACTTAATGATTATGGAAAGAATGATATTGAAAAATAGTCCGTAAAAGAACATATATACCAGTCCTCCGGTGCGGTCAAAATTTGCGTACGCTTCTCCTAATGTACCTATATTGGTACTCCATCCTATCAGGTCAAATCCCCAGAACCGTTTGAGATTGGCTTTTCCTCCGGCTTCGGGCTTTTCCGGCCAAACAAATCGCGGCACTACACTCGCTGCCACCGATATCAAAAGAGGCTCTCCGTTGCCAAAAGAATGCCGTTGCGGAACCATTTTCATTGTGTTGGCAACCATCCACCCCTGGTTCATACGAACAGACAAAACAAAGAGACCCTTGGGATCCAGCATCGAGGAAGGGTTAGTTATCCGGTCTACTATTAATTCGCCAAAATAAAAAGGATCTGCACCCCCTCCTTCGCGCCAACTCTTTTGCCGGTAGTCTCCTTTAATGGATTGTAGAAGTACGATTATAAAGATCCCTAAGAACGCAAACAAAAGCTTTTTCCGATATTTAATTTTAGCGCCCAGCATCAACAGGACCAAGGCACACGCTAATATAAAGATCAGTTCCCCGAACATGCCCGTCAGTATTGATTCTCCGATCATTAAAAGAATCACCGCCGGCACTATCACCCTTTTATTTTTATTGGGCGAATAAATCACGTAAAATACGCCGACAAAAATAAGATGCGCCATCAGGAAGAAGAACTCCTTCAAACTGCCCGGAACAAGGAAGTCGAGGAAACCGGAGAGTAAGCCAACCGCAATTAAGATCAGCCCTAATTTTGGCCGGTCTTTTAAATACTCCTTTATATTTTCCAAATAAGCCCCGGGATCCGCGTTAAGCTTGAACTTTCGAAGAGGTATTTTCAATCCCAGCGCCAAAGCAATAACGGCTGGGACTGCAAAGGAAAAATAATCAGAAGAAGAGATCGGCATATATTTCGCCCAGATCCTCGCTAACGTATTCTCTCTTGTATAGACATGATAAAAAACCACCGGCATAATAAGGCAGGTAAGGCACGCCATTATTATAGTAAGATCGAGAATTGCGATTCTATTTCCCAAATTCATGAGAAACGTCAGGAAAAAATAAACAAAAAGGCATACCGAAAGATTCTCCCATGGAGTAAGGTTCCCTGTCACATACACGATGACAAAAATAGAGGCTGAAAAAAATAAAAGAAGTTTTCTCATTTTATTCGATTGCCGGCCTTTGGTTGCGCGCCAGCTTGCCCAATTTTCTTGATAATAGATGCGACGGTTTCTCTACGCAAATATAAAAAAAGTAAGATAGCAGAAGCGTAAAAGCTATTATCGGAATATAGGTGTACGCCGTCAGCGGCAGGAATATTCCAATAAAAAAAACGAAAACATTATGACATAAATACAATGAATAAGAGAACTTACCTAAATATTCCAATGACTTTACGGGCTGCCATTTCTTAAAATAAAGAATTTCAAACTTTATCCAGAAAAATAATACCAGGGCAAACAAGTTCATGCTAAAAAAATAACCAAAAAAGAAATGGAACTTGAGTATATCCAGGGCGATCCCCGTCATCAGTACCAAAAACCGCAATAAATAGATCCGAAAAGTCGATATGTTTTTCTGATAAGAGTCGATATTCTGCGCAAGAATAACACCAAGAAGCCAGCAGGGCAGGCCGATTATCCAGGTCAGTAGATCTCCCAGCTGCCAATAAGCACCGCTGTAGCTGATGTTCTTTTGGGAGACCAGTGATTTCCAATCGTTTGGCGCTAAACAAATTACCATCAGACAAGCCAGGATAAAAGATAGCCGGAATTTGTTTACCCAACTCATTTTTATCCTTATCAATACCGGGTAAAGTGTATAATAGATCAACTCGCAATACAAGCTCCAGATAGGTATGACTGAAAATATATGGAATCCCCGCGCTATGGAAGAAATTACTAAAAGCGGAAGTCCAATTCTGAGCCATCTTCTAACTAAGAATGATCTTGTCTCGGGATACTTCTCCCTGTTCGGATAGTGAATGACAAAGCCGGAAATTATAAAAAAGGCCATTACTGCACCTACGCCGCTGAATAATAATCCCCAACCTATCGCAAAAGCCTTGACGGCAAGATGAGAGCTGTGCATCCCATATTCGTGAAATGGATTGCCAAGGTGAGATAAAAATACAACGAATGCAAGTACGAATCGTATAGAATCAAGTCCTCTTATCCAGGATCCCGACTTTTGCCCTTCAATTTTAGCTGTCATATTTTGGTCAAATTCATACATCAATGTTTGATCGTTCTCATTTGTTCCAGCAGTCCGGGAAGGACTTTTTCCGCATAATACGCAGAAGGCCGATGGCTCATGCCGGAACGGGCGGTAGCTGCCGAAAGATCCAGGGAGGCTAGACTGGTAAAGTCCAGGGATAGCACTTTCGGATAAGTTCCGCTGGTCACAAAAGGATCGATGCCCTCCATGACGTTTGGGAACCAGACATCCAGTCCACAAGCCAGGTATTCGAATAATTTGTTGGGAGCATTATAAACATAATTGGGAATATGGCCTTTATACAGAATAACGCCGATGTCATAAGCTGCCAGGACCTGCGGCAATGCCTGATAATCGACAGCCTCCCTGAACCGGATTGTAGATACCCCCAGCGAAAGCAGGTAGGCCCTCGTTTCGTCAGAGATGTTATCGGAGTAAATGTCCCAGGTGACCTTCCCGTGCTGTGCTGTCACCCATTCGGCGAACTCAGCTATATACATAGTTTCGAGACTGAGCGCTCCTACATATACGACCTTTATAGGACCGGCAGATAGATTTCGCTGTCCGGTCGGTTCCCAGGAGATAGGCGGATAATTGGGTAATTCATAAAGATCGGGTAGACCCGTGTCACCCATATCCGATCTGAAAAGCCTTATCCGCTGAGCATTCGTATGAGAAATCCAATCGGCAAGCTTATAGGAATTCCTTTCCAGCTTGTGTAATGTCCTGCTCATCCGCATTCCCTGCTCGTATTCCGCGGGAGAAGTGTATTCATGATAGTGAATATACAACCCAGCCTTTCTGTTCAGGTATCTTTTATACAACAGGGCCGGCAAAGAAGACAGGGTCTCATAATATAGCACCGTATCGGGCCGCCACAGCAATAGACCGATAATGGTTTGGATATAATACATCACATAATTAGACCAGGCCTTCCAGCCTTTTGCTCCCGCCCGGACCGGCCTGATGATCCTGATCTTTCCCGATTCGGGCATCAATTTCCGGGATACATCGCCGGGCCGCATGGTGAATACACGGATCCGCGTATCTTCACCGGCTGCACCGTCCAGGAAGAACAACCAATTCATCGTGGGTGGGAATAGCTCTATCGGACTAAAGTGAATGATCGCCAGCTTTTTCATATAATTCCTGCAAATAGCAGAGCGCACTTGCCGCCCTTTGTCGATAAGTATATCCGTCGATCAGGGAACGTTTGCGGGCCTGGTCCCTTATTTTATCCGCCTCTTCTCTGGAAAGGGAAAGGATATAGGCCGCTTTTTCCACGCATTCCCTGTTGTCGTTGAACAAAAAGGCTTCGCAGCCATCCTTAAAAAATAGTTTATGCTCTGTAGTTGCCGGCGCCAGCATAATTCCCCCGATACCTGGTATCTCAAAGCTACGCATATTATGTGAGTCCTCATTGTGCGGACGCATCAGGTTCAGCTGCACCCGGTATCGCCGAAGGTTCTTCCAGAATCCATCTTCATACACCGGGGGAAAAACAGAGATCAGGGGAAGAGATGCCAGCTCCGCCCACTCCGGCGCCCCATAAATATCGATAGACATTCCCGCTCCGGCCAGCTCCTTTATAAAAGAGATCCTGGTGCTATCGGGATTGCCAAGGAAACAGATCTTCTTAACCTCTTCTTCCCGGCGGCATGCCGCGTAGACTTCATCGCTGACATCAAACCCAAAAGGCAGGAGCTCCGTCCTTATATTATACTTTTCTTCGATCTCCTCTCTGATTTTCAGGTTGTAGGTCATGTGCATGTCATACAACGGCAGACCTTCAATGACATTCCTGTTACCACTCCCCCTTCCGGAAAAAATAAACGGGTTGTCGCCGTTAAAATTCGCCAGAGGAATCCCTTTTTCCCGGCATATCCTTAATAAGGAAGGCATCACTTCCATCCCTTTGAATACCCATATGACGTCCGGCCTCATACTGTCTATCTCCTTTAGCAGTAGCCCGTTGATCCTTTTATAAATGCCTGATAGACCGGCCCTGGAAAGCGCTTTATGCAGCAATGACCGGTTATAATATGAATAGAACAGATTTTGGGCGGCGAAGAGCTGAACAGTATCGGCGCCGGCCTCAAGCAAATATTTCCTGTATACCCTTTCTATGGACCAGACATAATCAGACCCTACCAGTAAAATTTTCATCTCCCGGATCGGTTTAACTTTACTTTCAGGAACACCTGCAGACAGTATCTCATTTTTTCTTTTTCGAAATGGCAATTGGCTGAAGCCCTTCAAAATAAGAAGCCCGGGCCGCAATAAGGCCGTCCTCCGAGTAAGTCTCATCCAGGTCGATCGACGCCAGGATTATAAATCCCTTACCCTGCAGAAACTCAAGGCATTTATAATGGATCTCATTTGAATGGGTGGATATAAAAATATAGCCGATCTTTTTGTCTTCAATAGCCTTACCCGCTCCTTGCAGCATATCATATTCAAATCCTTGTATATCGCTGTGCAGCATGTGTACAAAAGGAATAGCGTGCTGCTCCATGAAGTCATCCACCGCGACCGTTTCTACGGGACCGGCCTGTTTACTTTCGCTCCCGACAAACGCCTGTACGAAAGTCCCCTTCATCTGATTGAGCCTGAAATTGCGTCGGCCATGCCCCATATTGAATTCATCCGGCTCGATCATAAAATTTCTGGCGCCGGGAATTTGTTTGTTGAACCACATGGAATAGAAGCTCCAGAAAGCTCCCATTTCTATCATTACCGCTCCAGGCGAAAGCGTCTTCAATGACTCTCCGAATATCCTTTCCTCCTGCGGTTCATGGACCCCCTTACTCAACAGAAGCATCCTGGAATATTCCGGACCATAGTAGGATCCCAGGTAGATTTTCAGACCGTTATGCATGATCTGCTTTCCGCCCTTGATCGAGCCCGCATCAGGCACTTTTGGTATGAATTTGTTGTCGTCCGAACTTAATACGTCCGCGATCCGCTTTTCCCAGGCATCGGATAGCCGGTAGTTCTTGATTATGCCATCAAATAAGCCAGAGCTCGCAAGATGATACCCTATAAATTTTCGTAGTGCCCTGTTTTTTTGTGCAAGCTTTCTGATTCTATGTAACATGATGTGAATTATTATTTTCGAAGTCCGTTCATGAGATTCAGCCCTTCCCTTGGAATTTCCATATCAATAGCTTTCGGACGTTGTTTAAAATAAGGCGCTTCAAAAAGGCGATAAGAGATCATTGCAATGGGAATGCAACAAAGAACGGACACAACAAAAGCAAGTTCCTGGTTAATGATGGATACCCCTCCGCGGGCAATCCAGGAAAAGCTTATCCAGGAGGCGATCATCCAATGCCACAGATACATGCTATAAGATATCTTGCCTAAAAAAACAATAGGTTTTGCGCTGATCAGCCTTTTAAAGATGCTATCCGTATCGACCAGATTAAGGATCATCAGAGCAAACCCACAGGTCAGTATCGGCTCCCCGAATGCCCGGATGATGAAAGAAAATTTTCCAAAATGCGCCAGGATAGCCGTAGCCATGCATAGTCTTCCTGAGAATGCCAGCAGGAAACTCAGCATGAATCCAATATTACCCCTGAATACAAAAGGCAAGGAACGTTTTTGGATATAAAAGCGTGCCGCAAGGATACCAAAACCAAACTCCACGAACCTGTACCATATCTTATCATTTGGTACAGTGATCCCGGATGTCAGATCATAACCATGATATAGCCATAGTCTAAGGATCAAACAGACCGTCATTAAACCTATAACTCTTACATTAAGGTATTTTCCCAATGGATCGGATATAAAGAGAAAGGGCAGAATGAGATAAAAATGCCATTCTGTTGCCAGTGACCAGAGTGGGGGGGAAAGAACATTATCGTTATTGAAAGTGTTGAGGAAAACCAGGTGGTAAATAAAGCTTTTCGTTGGAAAGGATCCCAGACTATAAAGGATTTTTAAAGATTCGAACAGGACTACAAAGTAAAATGCAGGAGCTATCCGAAACCATCTCTTTTTTATGAAATTGCCATATAATGCGCCTGTAAAATGACTTGCATTTTTCGAATGCATCAGGTACATGCAAAAACCGCTGATCACAAAAAAGAGGTCTACTCCAATCCCGCCGAACGAAATAAATTGATGGATATTGATGCCTGCCACGAACAGCGGCTGGCTTCCAAAGAACATCCATACATGCGCCCATATGACTCCAATTACGGCAAAAGCCCGAAGACCATCAATAGGTTGGATCCTATTCATAAAGCAACTGTTTAATGTTCCTTTCCAATAAGCTGCCTGGCGCAGACGGCAGAAAAGGTCCTTCGTAATAATTCCGGTTTACGCTGTCAGGCCGTATCGGCTCATGCAGATGATCCGGGTGCATGATGACAGTGGCATCCGACAAAAAGCCGGACCAATAGCTGAATGTACTACCGGCCGAGGTCACGATCAGCTTGCTCTTTCCGAGCAGTAACATGTCTACGATGTCCGGATTACCCTCCACCATCCGTACCTGCGGCATATCGAACAAGGTTTTGAACTCATGCCTGTAACCGTCCGTAAATACCGAAACGGGCAGTTCCTGCCCATTGATACGCCGGATCGAAGAAATTATGTCTATAAAATAGTCTTCCGGCGTCCTTACCGCACCGACCTTACTGAAATCTTCTCCGGTCTGTAATTTCCGGAAATCTCCCATCCGAATGTGTATGCCTATAGAAGGGTGCGTGTTTTTATCGACTTGCCGTACAATATTTTCCCTAATGATGCTCTTAAGCAGGGAAATAGCCAGCTCACGGTGCTCTTTCAGCCCGGCAAAATAATCGCTCCAGTGCGGAATGGAATTAAAGACGAATTTCTTTCCTGTGATCGATGATGGACCGAGCCGTTCCAGCGGAGGCTCGTTCACGGCTTCCAGGCGGTTATATTTCATCATCGCCAGCCGGCTTACCTGGCCGGCTATCCAGCCTTTCTGAAAAGTGAAATACCCATTATAGTTCCGCTTGATCTTTTCGCCGCGTAAATACGGGCCAATCCTGAATTGATTGTAACCCGCGACTACCATTGGCAGTCCATTCAGCTCGGCAAAAACAGCCGCTTTTACTAATGGGAAGAGCTGATTTCCCAATCCTGCAGCCGGAAGTTGACAAATAACGATACTCAATTTTGTGATATTGGTTTCAGAACGTGAGAACTGTCTGCTCTATTGTATCGGCAAGCCTGTTCAAGGAAAAATGATCGATATGTGTCAGCGAAGCCTGCCCCATCTCTTTTGACTTTGTCCGTTGCTGCACTAAGAGCATCATCCTGCTCTTCAATGACTCCACACTCCCGGCTTCGAATATATAACCATTGACACCCTCCTGAATAAGATCCACTGCACCGCCGCATCGGGTGCTTGCCAGCACCGCCCGGCCACAGGCCATGGCCTCATTGATCGCGAGACCCCAGGTCTCGCCTGGTCCTCCGGACGGCAATACAAACACATCCCCTGATCTGTAGACGATAGGCATTTGTTTTTGATTCTGAAAATCAATAAAATGAATACGGTTAATTCCAGGTTTATTTTTCGCCCGTGCCTTAAGTGAAACCTCCAGATCTCCATTACCCACAAAAATCAGGTGAATATCTCCAGGTAAAGTTTCTGATTCAAAAGTTGCTTCAAAAGCTTTTTCAAAAGCTTCCAATAAAAGCAATGGCGACTTCTTGTTCTCGAACTTCCCAGCAAAAAGAAAAACAAAGCAATTATCAGAAATCCCCAAATCCTGCCGCCGTCTATTTCCCTCCAGCTCATAAGAACCGCTGTTGTCCATAAAAAAATCATTGTTCACCGCATGGGGCGCAAAAACCAATTGGCCTTCACCCAGGCCAGCCTTCTCAAAGTATTCCCTATTGTTTCTTCCGACATAAAAAGCTACATCAACCTTTTTATATATCCATTTCAGCGCCATTCGCCGAAGCATTGGCTTTAGCCCCTGTTTATCGTCTAATAGCGTAGAATCACCCCTGAAAAAGACAGGAGTTTTCCCCTTATAATGGCGCATAACCTTTAAATGGCTGCTAAAACTCCATCCGTATACTAAAATAACATCCGGATTATATTCATCGAGCTCGTCAATTATTGTAGGATTAATAATCCCTCTAAAATGATGCGTCCCCGGATCTTTTGACACATTTAGTAAAAACTTTGATGGATAACCTTCCAATAACGGGATATCCCAATTAATGATCCTCCCGAATCCCGGGTCATATTTGTTATTCAAAACACCTTTCCCCCAGGTATAAAATACCAATATTTCCAGGTTATCCCTCTCCGTCAGCAGCCTGAATAAAGGGACATTATACTGGATTGGGTGACTTGTGATAATGGCTAATCTCTTCTTCATTTCAGAAGTCCTTGAATTTCCTTAACCCGGTGGTTCCACGACCATCTTTCAATATTCTGCCTCCGCATTATTTCGGCCTTTTCGAAAAACCGCTCCCTTTTATCCCATATTTCCCCAAGAGTATAGTTAAGTTCCTTTTTGTCTCCATCGGGGTCCAGCGGCACAACCAGGTCCTTACTCAACCAATCATTAAAAGCCGGGTTATCCGGAGCTCTGCCTATTATTACCGTTCCCGCGGCCGCGGCTTCAAACCATCTGCATGTAATAGGCCTCAAATGTAATGCTCGGGCAGGATTAGTCAGCTCGACCGGCCATGAAAACGTAAATAAGCTATGGTTCAGGTGCCATCCGTACTGCCTGTATAATTCCTCCGCGGGAGCTGTCGGATGCCGCGCGTCATGAGTAGTATAGTCGTAATACAATCCCCTTGATTTGCAAAAGTTCTTTAACACATCATGCAAAACAGGGTAGCGTCGGCCATAGGAAGAAAAATGTATCAGCCTTTCACTCAATGGAGTCGGCTCAAAATTGGTCTTATCTGCTGCCTGCGCAACACAATGCCATTTTCTGCCTGTCAATTTGGTTAGATCGTCTGCTGCATCATTGAAAGATGTGATGAGTATATCCCACGTATTATCGCTGAAAAGCTTCCTGATCAGGGGATACTGGGCCGGAAGAGTATCATAAATATAGAGGACCTTTATTTTACATTTTTTTTGCCATCCGGAGAAGGAGTCAAGTTTATAGTTTTCCGGTCCCATCAAAACACTCCATGCTACATCGGCATTAAGATCAAAATTATCCTTTGGAAAATAAGGTCTGAACCTTGACTTATTGGTCCCATGACCAAAAGAGCTCAGGTAAGTAGAAAATTTATGGACAGGAACGGTCTCTATTTCTGCACCAGTTTCTTCGACAATTGCAGTTTCAAAAGATCGGAGCATTCCATATTCCCAGCCATTTAATCCGGGATCCTTAATTAATACATGTTTCGGCATAGTGCTGAAGGGCCAATATCAATTTCTTTTAAAGATTTCTACGGACGTTTTGAACGCAGGGTCCTCCTTTAGAATGCCCGCGGAGATCAACCCGGCCTTCTCAAGCATAGCCCTGCAATTGGCAACGTTGCATTCACCGGCGTGAAATTCAAAAACTGCCAATTTAACACGCTTTAAAAGGCCGGCATATTCGTTAATAAAGATCTCTTCGCTGCCTTCAATATCACATTTCAGAAAATCAATGTCCTTTTCACGAGGAATAAGACTTTCGATATCGATATAGCTTACGACCGACTTTTTCCCTTCAGCATGCCCGACACCCGCGGAAGAATGGCCATAATGCTGCGCCGAATGAACCACCGTTTCCGTTCCGGTTTTATATCCTGCAAGACCGAGTTTTGCGCTGATATTTCCGGACAATCCTTTCTGTTGAACTCTTCCGTCTAAAACTGTGAAATTCTGGGGAGCGGCTTCCAAAGCGATAATGGAGAACCGGTCTTTACCGGCGCATATCAACTCATCGGCGATCCTGATCGAAAAATAGCCCACGTTGGCACCCAGGTCGACTATAACAGGATGTTCGTTAGTCAGGCCAGACAGGAAAACATTCAAGGCCTGGTCATATTCCTTGTTGACAAATATCTCGTTATACACAAACCAGTCGCTATCATTTTCGATAATGACGTTCAATCCGGATCTCAGACGCCACTTTGCTTTAAGAAACACCCACGTCTTTTTTCTAATATATTCTTTTATATTTATCATAGCTGTTTTTCCAATCTTTTCCTCCAGGCATTTACTATTTCCTCGAAAGTTATTTTCAACCCCTTGGTTATATCCCACGCGGGATAATGCGATCTCATCTTGCTAAGATCGCTGTAATAACAAATGTGATCCCCGATACGATTTACATCACTATAGGAGTAAACCTGTGAAGCTCCTGTAATACTCTCAACCAGGGCAAATGCTTCCAATATAGAGATCGAATTCTCCTTTCCCCCGCCCAAATTGTACACTTCGGCAACTCTGGGAGAAAGAATAAAAAATTCGATGAACCTGGCCACGTCGAGAGAATGAATATTGTCCCGGACCTGCTTTCCCTTATAGCCAAATATTTTATACTCCTTCGATTCCAGGTTGCACCTGATAAGATAACTCAGAAATCCATGCAGTTCGACTCCGGAATGATTTGGGCCGGTAAGACATCCGCCCCGCAAGCAACATGTCGGCATGTTGAAATACCTTCCATATTCCTGCACCATTATATCTGCAGCGACTTTGGAAGCACCGAATAAAGAATGTTTGGATTGATCGATGGAGAATGTTTCGGAGATACCCTGGGAGAACGCTGCATCTGCATAGTCCCAGCGTGTCTCTTTCTCCTCTAATAAAAGAGAATTAGGAGCATCGCCGTATACCTTGTTTGTCGACATGTGGACAAAAGGCGATTCCGGACAGAAACGTCTGGCAGCTTCCAGCATATTATGCGTACCGACGGCATTGGTATCGAAGTCTTCAAAAGGAATATCAGCTGCCCTGTCATGGCTGGGTTGAGCAGCCGTGTGAACTACTGCATCCGGTCTGATTTCCTTCAGTAGATCAAGAACACCTTGCCTGTCACGGATATCCATTTCCCTATGCTCGTAATTCTTCAATGTCGTCTCTAATCTTTTTTGATTCCACCTTGTATCTCCCTGCGGGCCGAAAAACACCGCCCGCTGGTTATTGTCCAGTCCATAGACACGGTGCCCTCTCTCTGAAAAATACACACAAACTTCCGAACCAATCAAGCCTGACGATCCTGTAACTAAAATATTCATGATAAGTCTGATTCAATGATAAAAACTTTACTATGCATTAAAAGCCAGTCTTTGCCGAACCGAATTTCTTATACTACTAATGATAGGCCTTTCAATTTTATAAGTAACTATTGATGCAATGAAAAGTGAAAGGAAAAACAATGATATAACAATATATATCGGGTCTGCCTTGCTTGCCCGGTTCAGATAAGCGAAAAGTACTTTTCCGATCTCCTGGTGGAAAAGATATAACCCGTAAGAGATGCTTCCTAAATAAGTAAGTATCCGTATTCTTAAGAATTTCAACCTGTCATAGGTGAATAAGTAAAATAAGGAAAGATAAAGGCCGGTTATCCACAAATATGTCCCTATTCCTATAAAAAAATGGGATTTCCCGGCTTTATTAAAAAGGAACAGATTGATGAGGAAGCATGCCGCTATTATAAGATGCCGATACCATTTCACACCAACAGTTCTCATCTTGTAAAATACGATCCCGGTAAAAAACAACTGAAAATGACTAATGATAGGAAAAAGAGATCGCGGAATTATATATATTTTTCCGTCATAGAAATAGGAAAAAGCAACAAGGTAATAAATAACAAACCCCATTAATATTATGCTTCCTATAACTTCTACCCGGTATAAGCCGCCGGTGATGAACAATAAAAGCATTAAAAAATAAAACTGCATTTCAACGGTAAGTGTCCAATAGGAATCATCGATATAACCTGCGCCAAATAAAGGTTGCATCATTGTTAGATTAGCCAGCACAGTTTTTGCCGAAGGCATCGTCTGCTGACCAAATAGATAGATGACCCCGATAGTAAGTCCCATTATCACGATATAGGATGGATACAATCTCGACAGTCTCGAAATAATGAACTCCCTGACTGTCGAAGTATTTTCCAGTGACATCAATATTACGAAGCCGCTGATCATAAAAAAAAGATCGACACCAGTCACTCCCACTTTGAATAAGAGCGAGCTAAAACCGGCAAGTCCGGCATAATGAAATACCAGGACTGAAATTGCGGCAATGCCTCTTAGGGAATCCAGCTCAATAAGTCTTTTTTTCATGGATACTATTATTAATCATTATCGCCACGAGCCTGAGTCAATATCGCTTCTTTATAAAGAAAGTAGCATCAAAAATATCCCTTGGCCGGATGGCAAGTTGCTTATACATCTTAACGGCCAGTCCTGCCTCTCTGCTCCTGAAAGCCATATTTAATATCTTCCTGGCCGATAACTTTCGATAATAACGAATGATTGCCTTCCGCTGATCCCCGCTTAATGGACAATCCGCCTTCCCAAGCTCTTCCTCATACATCGGCAGCAATAGCTCAAGATATCCATTCGATGAAGTTCCAATAGCATATTCCTGTTGTTCGTGTTGCCTCCAGAAAATCAGGGATGATGCTATTTTTACAATAGGCCATTTCGCCGCCAGTCTCAAATTTATCTCTATGTCTCCAATATATCTTTTGCCGCTGAAACCCCCAATTTGCATGAATTTCTCAGTATTAAATATCAGTCCTCCCGGTCCGGTCTCGAAAATTCCCTTTTCGTAAAAATGCCTTCTGTAAGACTCCTCAGGGTTGAGTATAAAAGGGTAGGGTTTTTCTTCCTGGATATATAAACTGACAATCCCCACTGCACATTCCGGATATTTTTCCATGGCCTTTACCATAACCTCCAGTCCGTGGGAATAAATTATGTCATCCGAGTCCACATATTTTATATATTTCCCGGTAGCATAAGAGGCCGCCTGATTCCTGTTATTATAATCTCCCAGGTTGTGCCCGTTTTTATATACCCTGATCCGGGAATCCCTTTTCGCATAAACATGCGCAATTTCCAGGGTCGTATCAGATGAACAATCATCCAGGATAATAAGCTCAAAATTAGTGTATGTCGAGCCAAGAACACTTTCGATCGCTTCTGCTATAAATCGCTCTCTGTTATATGCCGTCATCAATACACTTACAAGAGGCCTAATCTCATTCATTACCCTGTTTTTTTCTAATGAAACTTACAAGACCATTGGGAAGCCACTTTTTATCCATCCTGGAACCGATTTTCAATCGGGGAAGATCCCTTGCTGGCTTCTTTAATTCCTTATAACGGCCGAAAAGCTCGAAGTAGTTATTCGAAGTGTTTTTTATGTCGAATTTTTCCATAGCTAATTCCCGGCAATTCACGCTGAGTTGCCTTAGACTATCACGTTCAGCATGTAATTCCCGGATCGCTGCCGCAAACAGGTCCACGCGGCCCGCCGGTATTCTTTTCCCTATATTTTCAGTAATAATTTCCCTGATCCCCCCGGGCAGATCTGTAACAACCGGAACGGCTCCGACGCTTAATGCTTCCAAAACCGAAACGGGCGATCCCTCAAATCTTGTTGGTAATACAAAAATCTCTTGCCGGCTCAAAATACTCAAAACCTCTTCATTCGTTTCAGGCGAAAGGAACTTAAAATTTGTCTCATTGCTCCATTGGCTGAGTAAGGCCTCCTTCAGAGGCCCGCCGCCGATAATTGTCCACTCAACAGGCACGTTCCATTTAGTCAGGAATTTATTAATTTCATAGAGATCCAAAACTCCCTTGGATTCCACCAATCTTCCAACAAAAATGATTCTTAAGGCTTCTGCCGGAACAGGTTTTTGATACTGCGAGATTGAAACTCCATGCCGCAGATAAAAGCAAAAGTCCTCCCCGGGATTGGCACTGCACATCACATTATAGAACAACTCTGAGTGAGCAATAAATACATCTACAATCCCACCATAGCTGATACTTAACTTTAAATTATAAAAATCGTGAACGAGCTGGTAAACCGTTTTATTTGTTCCAAAAATATGAATAGCCTCCATCTCTAATCCATCATTGCAGATAATGGCCCCCGGAGAATTTCCAAAAATCTTATGAAGCCTTTTTAAAATATGGTATTTATTCTCAAAGGATCTGTATTCGAAATGGATAATTTCATCCGCGTAGATGTTATCCGTAAATCGCGTATAGACAGAATTGACTTCATCAACAAGTACCACTTTTACATAAAATTTATCCTTTATAGCAGCGCTGTTGATAACATTTTTATTCAGGTAGGCGACTCCCCCCAACTTATTTTGTATTACAAAAATGCATTCCGGTCTTTCAGGTTTCATCATTTTTAAAAAAAGTACGTTTGTAACTTTATCAGGACTATAAACAAAAATGGCCCCTACTCCTATCTGGTCAATTGGACCATTTCAAACCATTTCAGATATTCCAGAATGCCCTTATCCAAAGACATCGATGGCTGAAATCCTAAGGAAGAAACTTTGGATATGTCAGCCTGCCAATTTAAAGGATCACCCAACCTTTCTTCACCGGAAAACTTAAATTTCCCTTCTTTGTAATACTCCTTAAAGATGGCCACTATTTCACTTATTTTACTCTCTTTGCCCGAAGCGGCATTAAAAATATCACAATTGAATTTATCAGACTTAATAATGCAATGCATCAAAACAGCAAGATCGTGAACATGAATAAAGTCCCTCGATTCATTTCCTGTTCCAAATAGCTTTACGTAATCTTCATTCTTAATCTTCGTACAAATATCCCATAGGATCTGCTTCCTCTGCCCGGGTCCATATGTGGAAAAAGGTCGTACGATCGCAATCCGCATTTTGTATAAAGTGGTATACTCCCTACAGATCAGCTCTGATATCCACTTATGGTACCCATACGGTGACAGCGGAGCACAAGGAAGTTCTTCTGAAACCGGTAGCTTTTGGGGATTACCATACACCGCAGCACTCGAAATTTGTAGAAATCTGCATTCAGGCCTGTATCGTCGTATAGCATCCAGTAATCTGACGACCGTCAGGCTATTTGCTTCGAAATCATTTATCGGATCGGATAATGAATTGGGTACGCTTCCGCTTCCTGAAGAATTAATGCAATAACTAAAATTATGAGTACGAAGGATCTCCTCTAACTCAGACATAGACGGAGATACTCTAAAATAAGTGTACTCGTCCGTAGAGAAATCTGATAAATCACATCCGAAAACTTCAAAACCTTCCGATTTGAAATAGTTAACCAAATTCCTGCCAATAAAACCTTCAGACCCGGCAATAAATATCTTTTCCCCTGACATTAAGTCGTATATTTTATGATTTTAGAAGGATTGCCGACCATTACGGAGTATGGTTCAACATCCCTGGTAATAATTGAATTTGCGCCGATTATTGCCCCTCTGCCAACTGTCACTCCTTTTAGAATGGTACAATTAAAGCCTATCCATGCATCGTCTTCGATTATTATCTCCGCCTCACCTATCTTGAGATTATCAAGAAGCACATTGTCATTCTTTATAGCCAGATATTCCAAATGCCTTTCTTTTGAATCAAGTGAATGTGAGGAATTATCATGGATATTTACATTATGGGAAATTAGTACCCTGTTACCGATAACAATTCTGGCGGCTGACCATATCCGGCTATTTTCACCGATAAAACAATCCTCTCCGATCGAAACCTCGCCGCCATGTTTACATATCAATATTTGCCCTCTTAACCAGGAATTCCTGCCAATTTTTATATACCTCTTGTCTTTTCTATGATTGATTACAGACGCTTCCAGGTCTATCTTGACACTTGTTTCATCAAATTCCATCTGAGTTTTCAGAAAGGAATATTTGTCCTGGATCGACCGTTTGTAAAATTCATAGTGACCGATTTGATATATCTTATAAAAGAAATGTCTTAGAATCTTTTTCGCAAAATTCGTCATCGACATATATTTTGAACAATCGTATTACCTGAAATTCTTTCGAAACAACCTGTTCTTAAGATGGTATAAGATCTTCATTTTCCTGTGGGCGTAGTGAATAAATCTTTTGTATGATTTAGCGACAGGAGAACGATTTCCTTCATCGAATATCCTATTTAAAAACCTCATCAGTTCCGTCTCACTTATATACGAGGGTATTTGATTGTTGGGAAATTTCGGCTCCATGAGCATTTCAACCGCAAGCTCTTCATTAGACTCCAGATCAATCATGCGCTGGAACAGAGCCTTCTCGTTTGGAAAGCCGTCATAGTTAAGAAAACAGCCCTCGTTAAAATCTTCTCCGATCAGGGGATTTCCCCAATAGATCGGAATACTATCTACAATAAGCGGCTGGACAATTTTTTCAGTTGTATATCCTGGATAAGAAGAATTTTCGAATGAGATGACAAACTTATAATCTTTGATAAAATCCATCTTATCAACAACCACACCTCCAACATTGTTGAGGTATGCCCCACCGGAATCCACCACCCTCTCCTTTGAAAGAGAATGAAAGAAGGCAATCCTTTTGCCTGCCATAGGGTTTGAAACAACCATACAGCAAAATTTGGATTTGCTGCGCCAGGACGCTAAAGCCTCTTCCCGTGTCTTAATTTTTAAAAGGCTATTCATAGAGTCGTAATGATGAATATACCATGCATATAAAGGCAGTCTGAAATGCCTTGTACTACCATTGTGATCGAAGGTGATCGCAAAATCGCACCCACTAAAATCCGGCCTCATATTTTCTGCACTAAAAAAAATCCTGGTACAATCGTATTTCAAATACTCGTTGCCATAACAGGAATAAAAAAGGAAGTCCGGTTCATTGGAAATTTCTACGTCGTAATACTTACACAAAAGATAAAAAAAATAATTATTTCTATCTTCAATGACAAACCCGGGCCAAAAATCCGTAAAATTAATTTTTAGAGTCATGCGCTTTCAAATTCGGGCAAATAGAACGTTTCCCATATCCCATCCCTTTGGAATGGCTTCAATAACTACCGAGAATCCCCTGCTTTCAAGGAACTCGCGGTATTCTTTGTATAAGGGCACCCCTTTATATGTCTCTCTTGTGCTTACTTCCGTATGAATGAGCTTTACCGAATTTAAAATATTTACTGACGCTTTAAGCATGGCTAATTCAAAGCCCTGCATGTCCAGCCATAACATATCTACCCTGCCGATATTGTTCTGCTCGGCCCATTTATCAAGGGTAACTGCTTCCACTTCGATCCTTTTTGTGAACACTGTATCCGGATGATCCAGTAGATGATCCTTCGGCTCAAGGAATGAACTGGATGCGTCAGACTGCCCCTCACTGACAAAAAAGTACTGTTTGCCGCTGTTGTTGCTCAATGCAAGATTGTAACAACTTACATTCCTGTATGGAGCCGTGTTCTGTTTCAAACGAACGAAAATATCATCAATGGGTTCAAAGGCATGGATCTTACCCTTTAATATCTTTGCCAGCTGCGTAGTGTCGTAGCCATCATAGGCCCCGCAGTCGACGATCACGGGTTCAGCAGGCAGGTACTTTTTGAATACGCTTTTTGATATCTCCTCTTTCCTGACCTTTGGTATTCCACCCCACTGAAATAAATAAAAATTCAAAAGTGAATTTAACTTTATTCGAATTTTCTTAACAATGTTCATCTACTGAGGTATGATATTTATTATGTCTTTTTCTACAAAAACCTGGAACTTATGAGGCGAAGCTGCGACCTTTTTCCTTATCGTCCTCAGGCTTGGGTAATCTCCATGACCGTCGAACAGCCGTGCATCATCAATAAGGATAATATGTTGCTCAGGCGTATTTAGAACGATGTTCAGTTCCTGTTCGATAGGAGTATCCTTATCAGCCCTGGCAGTTTTTATATATTCATCGCCAAGAAAAAATTCAGAGGAATAATGCCCGTCCAGCCAGAACAAAGCCGGTTGTCCCAGGCCTTTCACCAGGTCCGTCAATACCTTCCCGCTGTCACCCTGTATGATTTTGATCTTTGGCTGACCTTCAAATCGACGAGCGGCCTTGTCTGCAAGTTCCTTACTCAATTCGATTGAATAGAGTTTGTCGAATGTGTTCTTAAAAAAATCAACGGTATCACCAAGAAATGTTCCAGTCTCGATGAATATATTCAGAGCATATTTATTCTTGTATGACAGGAGAATTGCCCTCTTTTCCTCATAAGGCGGAATAATGGGTTCTTTTCTAAACTTTCTTAGCCTGAATAAAATTTTCCCAAGGACGTCCATATATATACTGATTTAAGGTTCGATTAAATTCCAAGGTATGAATGGGGCAAGGACAGAATTTCGTTTGTTGGTCCAATATGGCGATAGCCCGCGGTTTCCAATAACTTCAAAACCTATACAAATATTATCTTCCGAGGTAAGTAACATTTTTACACAGTGCAGGCTGGCCAGGAGATATATATAATATTTGCCCTCAGTGAGTATTGTTGCATCAATTCCCGTTTTGATAACCACTTTCCCGTTCCGCTGTCTTATCCATTGAGACTCCGGTTGATCGGTCGAATATGAAATTATAATGTTTTCTCCAAATTCATTTCTCAAAACGAAGCCAATATTGAATCTGTCGTCCATTTCCTCTATCTCGCCTTCGATATAGATCACGATCTTATCATTATCCGAAGCCTGTAAAATGGTACAATCGGCGCCCTTTTCAGTAGCTATATAGAACTGGCTCAATGTAAAATAGGGACTAGCCTTACGAAGGACTTCGCCGGCGCCGTGGGGTTCGTACCTGGTTCCTATCATGCCTCCCTGTTTCATGTAATTGGAGACGACATCGCTGCTGGGTCCGATCTCATTTACCTGCCCCCGGTCAAGGAAAATACAGGTTTCGCACAAATTAAGGATCGTGGGCATCTGGTGGCTTACAAATAAAATTGTCCGGCCATCGTTTTTACTCACATCTTCCATTTTTCCCAGGCATTTTTTCTGGAATTGCACGTCACCTACCGCCAATACTTCATCGATGATAAGAATTTCCGGCTCCAGGTGTGCCGCTACCGCAAATGCCAGCTTAACATACATTCCGCTGCTGTATCGTTTGACGGGAGTATCCAGGAATGTACTTATTTCCGCGAAATCGACGATCTCATCGAATTTTTTGCGAATCTCAGCCCGGCTCATTCCGAGTATCGCACCATTGAGAAAAATATTCTCCCGGCCCGAGAGTTCGGGATGGAAGCCCGTACCTACTTCCAGCAAGCTGGCCACCCTTCCGCGGATTGAGATATGCCCTTTGCTCGGTTCGGTGATCCGGCTTAATATCTTTAGCAAAGTGCTTTTGCCTGCACCATTTCTTCCAATTATACCCACTCTATCACCCTTATTTATACTAAAGCTAATATCCCGTAAAGCATAAAATTCTTCCCTGGTGGTAGTATTCTGAAAACCCGCGTTACGACTTAACAAACTTTTCGCCCTGTTTGCGATTACGTCTCTTAAAGACAAGTATCGCTCCTTTGCCTCATGAGAGATGATAAACTTCTTTGAAACACCTTGAACTTCTATAATTGGCTGAGACATTGGTTCTAAATATTATCTGCAAATGATTTTTCAGTTTTCCGAAAATAGCTAAAGCCTAGCCATACAAAGAAAAGAGTCATACCGAGTGACAGGAAGAATCCAGGCATATATAACGGCTCACCCATTATACACCAGCGAAACCCATCTATAACCCCGACCATTGGATTTATGGAAAATAATAGCCGCATATGCTCCGAATACTTTTCGGTTATTACGGTACTGCTATATCCGACAGGAGTGACATAAATACCTAGCTGCACTATAAAAGGAATTATGTATCGGAAGTCCCTGTATTTTACATTCAAAGCAGTTACATACAGACCGACACCGAAAGAGATCATAAAAGCCAACATCACGAACAGGGGAAGTAAAAGTATTTGCAATGGGGGCAAATACCTGAAAAACAGCATTGCAAACAATAAAAGAATAAAGGTAATGCCAAGGTCGACAAGGCTTACTATAATGGAGCTTGCAGGAATTATTAACCTGGGGAAGTAAACCTTTGTAATGAGATTGGAATTGCCGATCAGGCTATTGCTGGCTTCTGTAAGAGCAGAAGAAAAAAATTGCCAGGGTAGTAACCCCGCAAATACCAGGATTGGATAAGGGACGGCATTTTTGTGATCCAGGTTTCCCAGCTTGCCAAAAACAAAAGTGAAAATCAGCATCGTGAGAAGGGGCCGTATAACTCCCCACGCAGCACCGATCACCGTTTGCTTGTATCGTACTTTAATATCACGCCAGCTAAGAATGTAAAACAACTCTCTGTACCGCCAAAGATCATTCCAATAATTTTTCTCAGTGCGGCCAGCTTCAATAATTAATTCTGTGTCGTATGTGTTGAGGTCAGTCACCTGTTCCAATTTAAGATGAGCATTAATCCAGTTCGGCTATCAGCGAAAGATACGATGCAATAAGGCCATTATCGAGCTAAAAAAGGACCGTTTGGTGCGTTGACCCTTTTCGTTTTCAAAATAACCGGACTCCGCTCCATAGCCATACCCCCCGTAATAGCCATAACTGCCGTAATAACCTCCACCATAATACCCCCCCTCGGCTTTCACATCATTTAAAAGTAAAGATATCCTCGGCAGTTTCTGTTGGAGATATAACTCTTCAATTAACGTCACTTGTTTCCTAAGAGTATATCCCTGGCGAATAATATATAAAGTACAGTCGGCATAACGACCCAGACTGATGGCATCGCTTACCAGGCCGACAGGCGCAGTATCCATAATTATCACGTCAAACCTCTCGCGAACCTCCCTCATCAATTCATCAAGACGGTGTTCCAGCAGCAATTCAGCTGGATTGGGAGGGATTGGTCCGCATGGGATCACGAATAAATTTTCCTGCCCTTCGACCTTTACTATCAGATCTTCAAATTTGACATTCCCGATAATATAATTCGTAATCCCCATCTTTCTTTTGAGATCAAGCCCCGAAACGATCTTTGGCTTTCTGATATCAAACTCCATGATCACAGTTTTCTTATCGGCCAACGCCATTACTGCGCCAATGTTAGTGCTTATGAATGACTTACCTTCTCCGCTGATGGAAGAAGTTATCATTATTATGGGTTTTTCAGACTTCGAAATTATATATTGAAGGTTCGTCCTGATGATACGGAACTGTTCGGCAATGAACCGGCGACTATTCCGGGATACGACAAGAGTCTGATCGTTCCCCGAATGACCGATCTCCCCAAGGATAGGCGCTTGTGTATATTTCTCGACATCCCCCCTGTTGGCAACCTTGTCTTTCAGCATTTCTTTCAAAGCGATGATCGCAAAAGGGATAAGAAGGCCGACAAAAAAATATACGGTATACGTTTTTGTGCTATTCGGACTTACCTGATTTCCGCCGGATAGCGCAGGCTCAAGGACCGTAGAATTTGAAATGACAGATGCATAAGCAATCGATGTCTCCAGTTTCTTTTGCAAAAGAAGGGCATACAACTCTTCCAGGATCTTTTGCCTTCGTTGAATATTTAGTAAATGAATGGATTTGCCCGGAAGGGAAGTGACCCCACTTTGCAATTGCTCCTTATGCTTTTCAATGTTCGCAAGAGCTAATTCATAAGCCTTTTTAACGTTTAATAATGCCTGGTAAATATTACCCCGGGTCTTATCCAAAGCAGATTCAAGCCCTACGATCAACGGATTATCAGCCGTAGTAGTCTTAAGATTTGCTTCCCGCTGCAATTGCAGGCGGTTATATTCGCCAATAAGCTGTAGTAATGCAGGTTCTTCGATGCCCAGATTAGTGGGAACTAATCCATAGGTATTTTTTTGGTCTCCGATATAAGAGAGAAGCCAATTTAAAACTGTCAGCCTCAAAGTCTGCGCGTTCTCGTTTTGAACACTTTCTCCTAATTTATCAAGGAAATCTTTGGACTGATTTTCTATATCAAATATTTGATTTTTTGACATATAATTACTCAGTCCGCCCTGGACTCCCGTAAGGGTATCGCTTAGTTGATATAGCTGGGTATTAATGAAGTTAAGGGTATTGGCATCAATACGAATTTTCGCCTCGACGACGGAACTATCATATACTGACATCAGCATATTCAAAATATCCTTCCCCATATCGGGATTAGGACCTTCGAAGGCCAGGTTCAGGATAGTTGATTGCTCATTTGGATGGCCGACAGTTATCACGCTTTTCAGGTTCTCTGCTGCATTGGACAAAGAAGTACGGTTGATAATAAATTTCATGCTGCCATACAACTGAAGATGTACCGCAGGATTTCGAACCAGCCGGCACGGCATATTCCCTATCGTAAACGGCTCGCCAAAGGCTATCGGCGTTTTGTCCTCGTTCAAAATGAATTTTGAAGCGTCTATGATCGTCACTTTAAAGGAAAAGTCGGCGACTGAATCAAATGCCGGCACTATCAATGAAAAGGGGACATCACGATATAAAAGACTTGTCTTCACCTTACCCTCGTTATAATAGGCCGTCTGCAAACCCAGATCATTCGCCACCCGCTGTAAAATCGGCCTCGATCTGAGGATCTCGATCTCATTACTCAGGTTGGAATTGTCGCCCCCGATAAATAGTTCATCGAATCGCTCCTCTTTGCCCCCGCCATTATTCTGGTCATTCTTGATCAGCATTGAGGACTGCACCCGGAAAATTGATATGGAATAGCGGATCTTTATAAATGCAATTGCAAGGAAGAACGCCACGCTGATCAATACCCAGGGCAGATAATGAAAATATTTAATTATAACCTCTTTGGGACCTAGGACCCATAAAGTGTTTATTTTTCCGGAGGGCGTTGATGGACGGGAACCAGTAGTTTGATCGGACATATTGGAATGGGAATAAAAATGAATTATTTCCTAAATATGCTATACAATATTGCCAGGGTTGAAGCTACAGTAGCGGCTATAGATATGTTTCGAACGGTTACCTGGTCGTTCGCTACAACCTTCTTTCTATTGGCCTCTACATAAACTACATCGTTTTGCTGCAGATAGAAATACGGCGAGCTCATAACATCAGGGTTAGTGAGGTCTAACCGGGCCCATTCTCTCTTTCCATTGTTTTCCCGGATCACCAGTACATTATCACGCCTTCCGAAAAAGGTCAGGTCTCCAGCCAATCCCATTGCTTCCAAAAGGCTTATATGTTCCCCGGGAATGCTAAAAATACCGGGCTTATTTATTTCTCCCAACATTGTAAATCTATAGTTAAGGAAACGAATGGTGTAATATGGGTTTGTCAGGTATTTCTTTAACATCGAATCCAATAAGTCTTTTAATTCTTTTTTTGTCAAGCCTTCTACATGGATATTGCCAAGTCCCTGGAATTGTATGCTTCCGCTTTCATCAACGAGGTAACCTGGTGAGGAAGGTGATGCCGCACTTATTGACCCCGTAGTAGACCCCGTCCCGCCACCGCTATTTGAATTTCCGCCTCCTGAGGTACTGGTACCGCTGTTTACCGTAATGAGAGATTGATTATAAATAGCTGTTGCCTGTGGATTATCGCTGTATACAATGATACTGATCAAATCTCCCTTTCGAATCAGCGGCTCGCTGATCTTCAGTTCGCTAAGCCTGGCTGTATCAAACTTTCCTTGCATATAAGTCAACTGCCTGGTATTGCCGCAGGAACAGAATATGCACACCAGGAATATTATACTACAGCTATATATCAGGATATTTTTCCTCAATGAAAAAAATTCATGCATTTTTCAAAAAGATTAAGATTCAAATCTAGCATTCATCATGAACGGCTATATTGGATTTGGAGATCACCGCCATAAGGGAATACCCAATGCTCTCGATGACAACCTGTACTTTATTATTAAGGATTTTTACAACAACAGCTTCTTTATCCATAAAAGCCCCGTTTCGGATCTTTATCCTCGCGTTTACACTAAGATCATGTTGCACAGCCTGCACTTCGCGGTATTCATCTAAAAATTTACGAATAAGCTTTATCTCCTCATCCCGTATAACAGCAGGTTGGCCCAGCCAATAGACGAAATTTACGACCCCATTTACCATGCGTATATTCGTATGCTCACCCCTGGCCACCCGAACAAATATGTAAGATTTGAAAAGAGGCTCTTCCACCCATTTCACCCGGTCGCTCCACTGCTTACGTACCTTATTCAATGGGCAATAGGCCTCAATCCCCCCCTGTTTCAGGAGAGCATATACCTTTTTCTCCCAACGGGGCTTGGTATATATCGCAAACCAACCTTGCTTTATCTCGGACATAGCTTCGCCTCCTCAGTCACATGACCGCTTTCGATGTCTTGATTATCAGTAGTTCTTTTTTCAATGGGTTTGCGGACTAATTAACAAAAAAAGGCATAAGGGAGCACTCTATGAATTCTCCTTATACCTTTATCATATTATTTTATAATAACAAGTCTTCCAGTTTCTTCAAAGGATTTAAAATTTAAGGGGGTGCGGCGCTAAGCACACAAAAACTTCATATGGCCTAGATTTATTGTACTACTTGTCTTACAATTTTTTATAAAACAAATTTTTCATTCCCTTCGGTGCAAATATAGGAGATTTTAATATTCAATAAATATTAATTGTTAATTGAAAAGCAATGTTTTAGGGGTAAAAAAGAAAATTATTAACCGCATGATTTGCTGGGAATAACTTTTTGTATCCCCAGCCAGGAAACTCTTTTTCCTATCGTCTGTTTATTGCTTCCAATCTGCCTATAAGCCAATACAGCAAACACGCCACAATGAATAGAATACAAACGATAACGATGGAAAATTTAATTCTTGCCAGATTGTAAGCAACAGTGACATTTAATTGAAGGACCTTCCCCCCAAGGGTTCTGGATAGAGCCATATTTTCTACGACATCAGAAATGGTAGCCAGCCCAATAAGCCAGGAAAAGCCTCTTCCACCCTTTATCAGAATTTCATTACCCGTACAAACTGAAATAAAACGACACCCCAAAGCGATGGCGACAGTATATAAGATCATAAAAACATAGGCCAAATGCGTACTTTTTACACCTTGCTCATATTTCCCGCTATTTTTCCAATCCTGAATGATCGATTGAGCCCTGTTTACTGTCTTGGCAATTTCAAATTGTACAATCTCATCGGCATGAAGAGGAGCCAGGTAAGCCCTTATCCAAAGCATATAACCGATGGTCAGAAATAAAAAGAACCAGAACATTTGCCGGAGACGGCTGAGTCGAACGGACCAGGAGGGAGGTTCCATGTATTTTAAGTCTTTTGGAATGTCAAGTTAGAGAAAAATCTTCATTTCGATCCATCCATTTTGACAGCCATCAAATGATTCAGTTGTGGTCTGATCCATAGATCCTCATTGATTTTCAAACTATTCGCTAACTTGGAACACGATTAAGGTAGTGAAAGTTTTTTTCATCTAAAAGATGCAGTATTCATATGAAATATCTCCTTCTTTTCCTCTTAGCCGCCATTTGTTATATGGGACATCCTGCTTCGGCACAGTCCATTCAAACGCTGAGGAATAGCTCTTCACAGCCCGGCGGCGTTTACTATATTACAGACCAGGCCCGGCAAGGTACTTTCATTTATGACCCCTCCGATAAAAGCAGTCTGGATGACAGCGTGATGACCCTTGTTGCCGCCAATGGGGCCCGCTATAAAAGGATTTTTGATCAGGATAAGATCAATGCCAGATGGTTCGGCGCCACAGGTGATGGCAGGTCGGACGATTGGTACTCACTTCAAAAGGCGATTAACTATATCATAAATAGCAACGTCGTATCCAGAACGCTTTATTTGCCATCCGGAACTTATAACATCTCGAAACCGCTGCTGATAGCCAGGTTGAACCATAAAACCTATGGACATTCCAGCATCAGTCTGGAAGGGCCTGCCAATTCCAAAACCATATCGGCAGGGTATGCAAATATTTGTCCCACCTTTAACAATACCTTTGCGATCGGAATCCAGTCAGGCAAAGGAGTGCTGATAAAAAACCTGATCATTACAGGACAGTTCACTTTTCCTCACAAGCTCAACGCGATCCAGGTAGATACTCTTTCCTTTGTGGAATGGACAGATGGTGCGTGCAGGCAAAATCCCATCTCCCCTTATTCTGGCATTGCTATTGACCCTTTCTCAGACTCGACGGCCTACCCGAAGAATGCAGATATGTACCCCGGATTACATTCCTGGTGCCCTGCCGGATTGAACAGGAGTGGCAGCACCAATGTACAGATCATAGGTTGTTCCATTCAAAATTTTGTTGTAGGCGTAATGATCACTCCCTCCTATCAACAAAATGGAGAACTGATCGATGTGATCGATTGTGATATCAGCTGGACGAAAGTGGCTTATGCCATGAGCCAGGCTCAATCCAAAGAATGCCACGTGTCCCGGCTAAAATGCTGGGGTCCTACGCATACCGTTTTTGACAATGTGACTTACGGGATCAGACGCGGGGACGGAGGGGGCATTCCCATGGTAGACGGCGTTAATCTTGCCAGCATGGCCAAGCAGCTTTGTAATATACAGGCCTCTTCCTTTAGCGGCGTATTCCGGAATGTCTATGCAGAAGGATTGTTCAGGTTGGGGTTCGTAGGCGGCAATGCTACTGTTTCCTTTGAAGATTGTCAGCTCGATTTCTCTTCACAGTCGCAGGGAATCCCTTATCCTGACTTTTATGTTCTGGGAGGAGGAGCTACATTTCACGGTTGTATGTTAAGACTATACCCTGGTGTAAAAGGGGCAAGGCTCGTTTTGTCCGGAACGAATAATTATTACGAAGGGGGCACTACGAATGCGCCTCCTGTGGTGGTTAATATAGATAATAATGGCGTTTATCCATACCCTACCTTCCGGAACGTAAACATGTACTATTCCGGAGGCGTATTGGGAAGCAGTAATTATGGAGCCATATCGATAGCATCCCAGTTAAGCGGGTCAAATGGCAACAGTACCGATCCCATATATTACGGCAACACCTATCTGTTCCGCGATCCTTTTTCGGGGGTCCAGGTCACTTACAGACTTACCTATAAAGGCACCTATGAGCGAACGGTTAGACTTTCAGGGACATCCGTTGTTCATGTCAATAAATCGGACTGGACAGGTTATTTCCTGCCTTCTTCCAAGTCGGAATGCAATGTTCTGAAAGCCGGCGATTTTATATTGACTTCGGGCCTGTTTTATCAGGATCAATTTTCAAAAATTTATGCGCCGACTTACCCTGTGGGCATTATTCAGGAGATCAGGCATGATACCGTCCTGCTTACGAACGTTGCTTATGGAATAAGAAATGGTATGACTTTACATCTCTGGATGGACTATTTTGTAAATGAAAATGCTTTCTTCACCGGAGATATTGCCGCAGGCAGCAATACGTTCAGGAATGTGCAGGGCGCATTCCCATCCGTGGGAGATCGGCCGGATATTCCAATTTTGCCTGCGGGATCTTATGTAACAGAAATAAACCCTTCCGCTAGAACCATCAGCTTTTCCAATGCAAATAACAGTACCCGCTCGTTTATGGATCAAACAATTGTGAACGGGTATCCGACCATCGAGATGTTCAGCGCTTATGACCCGCCTTACCTGCAAAAATTCAACAAAAACCTCATCGGGGGAGCGCAGTTTTACCAATCTGAATCAACGGACGTGAACATTCGTCCAACAGATTTCCTCTTAGACGAGAATTATATAAGGAAATACAAGATCCTTAATACAAATTTTCACGGAGATACTTCTCTGCATAAATTAAAATACCAGGTCCTTTCCGGGCCAGCTGGAAATTAATTATCATTATCGGAACGTCATCTTTTCTATCGCATTCAGTATATTTAATACCCCCTCCTGCCAGCCTGCCACCAGATAAACGTCATCGTCCATTATCTCCAGCGGCTTTGCGCCATAACCGGCCAGGTCAAAACAATACAGCTTTGCCTGCGGAGCCACCTGGCGCCTGTATTGTCTCCACCAATCCCCGAGATTCGTTCCGGCAGTCTGATTGAAAGTCCTGTTGTCCCAAAGACGGGTATCCGTAAAGATCAGGACCTTGTCAACAACCTGTCTCTTCCGCAGCAGGTCCTGCAATATAAGATGTGCATTAATGGCATATCCGGCTTCCCCCTCCCTCAAACGGAGCTCGTCCGTTCCCGACAGGATGGGACGACCCGGAAAGTCTATGGGCTTCCAGGTATTTCCAATGATGCCGGTGATGACCTGTTCGCCCCGGTTTTTCCACGAAAGTGCCAGCAGGGGGGCGATGTCGAAGCGTAAAGAGCCGCCAGCACCGCTTACCGGACATTTCATGCTGTCGCTGACATCCATGGCAATGACCGAGACCTCATTTTTTCCAAAGTCCGACCGGCTCCAGCTGCTGTGAAGAGCAGCCTGTTCCAGCGCTTCGGACAACATACCCACACCACCCTGGTCGATCCGGCGAAGGGATCTGTAAACTTCCAGCATTCTTAAAGGCGAATGACCAGCTCTTGTCACCGCGGCTGCATTACCCAGATATTCCGCGGCCAGCTTTAAGACCTTTCCACTGACGCCGGTGCATAGCATCGGCTGCAGGTTGTCCAGCAGTGCCGAGTATCCAATTCGGAAAGAAGAGATCCCCTCCTTCCATTTATCCCGCAGGATCACCTGGCGTTGCTCCGGGTTGTCATAGCGTTGCTGGTGAAGGGCATGCCATTCCTGCTCCCAGGTGGGACGTACCGTCACCTGGTCACGCAGTATCCTGGAGAACAGCGCCTTCTGATCCCGGTCGGCGGCCCTCGGGCAAAGCAATAACAGCGCTTCCTTTATACCAGTCTGCGTCTCCCTGTTGTAACGGGTGAACTGGTATTCATCCAGCTGGTTAAGCAGTGTAGCAAGACTCCGGCGCACAGCCCGGCCCAGCTTTCGGTCACTTCCATTATGAAAATAGCCCAGCCACACCGGTACATCAGCAGCATGACGCACAATGCGACCAATCAACAGCCCCGTCTTCTCGTCATTGCCCCGCAGAGCAGCAAGCTCGGCAGTCAGCAGAAAAGCAGGCTGGCTCAGGTTGTTTTGTTCCCGTAGATAAATAGCCATTCTTGCTACAAGTTCCGGATCACTGTTCCGAATGCCTTCCCGGATGGAAAGCAGAGGCTCGTCCTGTTGATCCAGCTTCGTGTACAGCGATGCCGACAGCAAGGCTGTGTACAGTTCCGATCGTACATCCGGTATTCCCGCCTGCACGAATGTGTAACGGGTCCCGGCTGGTCTTCTTCCTTTCAGGTTAAAGTTAAATTTCATGGCTGCCTCCTTCTCCCCTGCGGGAGCTGTTGATTAATAAAAAAACCGGTCTGTCATTGACCGGGTTCCTATAAAAAGCCTGCACTTGCAGCTATTATTCGGTATAGCCCGGTCCTGGGCAATAGTTGTCCTTCACACGCTTCAGGGGCGTTGTGGCTACCAGGGGTCTGTTTTGTTTTTTCGTGGTTCTCATATGAAAAAGCCCCGCTGTTGGCGGGGCTTTTATATGCTGGATCTTTTTATTGATGTCAAACAGCACTTCGCCCCGCAGATATACACACCTTAATCGGGTTATACCCGGAAATCAGTTGTGTATGTGTATATTGTCGTAGCATATAGTTGTGCTTTGGAACTGTACAAAAGTAAAATTATTTTTTTTTAATTAGCAAGTATTTGAAAAATTTGTTGGTGATTTTTTTTTAACGGCAGGCCTTGCTTGTTTCATCGGTTGCTATGGAGACATTAACGGCACTCCCCTATGCTCTGTTCGCAATAAGCTTTTTGATCTTATTATGCAGGTCTTCCGGACGGAAGGGCTTGGGCACCACCTCCATAAAACCTTTTTTCATGAGATCGATCCGCATATCCTCGTATACGGCTGCAGTAAAGGCGATGGCCGGAATAGAAGGATGGACCTTCCGGATCTCCGCCAGTGCGGTGATGCCATCCATCTCCGGCATTTCCAGGTCGATCAGCACGAGGTCAAAATTACCCCGCCGGAATTTTTCTACGGCTTCAAGGCCATTCACCGCCTCGTGTACCTCGATACCCCATTTTGTCAGGAATTTCCGGGCCACCGACATATTGACGAAATTGTCTTCCGCAATCAGAACCTTCAACCGGTCGAATACAGGCAGCTGTTTTACCTTTTCGTCATTAATATAGAGCTTGGCATTTTCATTGATCTCCAGTTCCAGCGTAAAATAAAAAGTGCTGCCTTTTCCCTCTTCACTTTTCAACAGCAGCTCGCCGGAGAAGAGACTTACCAGCTTCTTGCTAATGGCAAGCCCCAGGCCGGTGCCGCCATATTTCCGGGTAGTATCCGTATCCGCCTGTGTGAAACTATCAAAAACCTCCTGCTGTTTATGCGCCGGGATCCCGATACCCGTATCCTGGACCATGAACTGGATGACCGATTTTTTGCTGCTGGAAGAAATTTTTCTTGCACCCAGCGTTATGCCGCCGGTCTGGGTAAATTTAATGGCGTTTGACAGCAGGTTGCTGAGGATCTGGTTGAGCCGCGTCTCATCGGTCAGGAATTCCGCTTCCAGGTTTTCGTCTATGTCAACCAGGAATAAAAGCCCCTTCGTATGGGCCTGCACGGAAAACTGCGTCTCCAGCTTTCTCAGGAAAGCCCGCATATTGACAGGCACGTTCTCCAGTTCGAACCTCCCGGATTCGATCTTATTAAAATCCAGGATCTCATTGATCAGCATCATCATGTGTTCGGACGAGAATTTGAGTATCTCCAGGTGCGAACGCTGGTCTTCCAGGTACTGCTCCTGTAACAAAAGATTGGAGGCTCCGATGATCCCATTCAGCGGGGTCCGTAGCTCATGGCTCATATTCGACAGGAATCTTGACTTCGCACGGGAGGCCGTTTCCGCCTTCTGCTTGGCCTTCATCAATTCGAACTGGGTCATTTTTATCTCGGAGATATCCAAAATGCTGATCTTCCAGAAATGACGGGCATTCTCAAAGAAGGGCACTACGTTCACAAAGGCGAAGACCGTATTATCCTTGCGGGAGGTGAGTGACAGCTCTCCCTGCCAGCTATTGACCCGCTCGTCTTCCGGCCCGCCTTTTATACCCTTGAAAAGCTGGATATGCTCTTTGGTAAAAAGGCTGTCCATCGGGGCGCCGACAATTTCTTTCTTATCCTCGATCTCCAGCAGCTCCAGCGCCCGGTTGTTGCAGTCTGTAATGACCAACCTTTCCGCATCGAGGATAAATACACCGTCCAGCGAAGTATTATATATCGTATCACCGAATTGCTTTTCCTTGAGGATGGCCTCTTCATTATTCCGGTTGATGCGCACGATGGCATAGGAGAAAAAGGTCGTCAGCAACAGGGACAACACCAGGTTGCTCTCATACAATCTCCCGAACATATGAGCAATATGAACCTGATAATAGTTTTCCTGGGGACAGGCATAAACGGAGAACAACAGGGAGACCATCGTCACCAGATAGGCAAATCCCAATTCCTGGAAATTTTTCCGGAAACTGATGATAAAGGTCATTATCAGGAAGTACGGAAAATAGAACAGGTATTCACCTGCCCTGAGCCCTTCCATATAGTTCATGATAACCAGGTAAAGGTTCAGGTTCAGAATGGACACCACACGGGCAAGCGCGTATTTGCGTCTTAAGTTGAGATGATAGGCTATGATAAAGATATAGGCGGCGCTAAGATTGATCAGCGCGCTGATATAGAGGCCAAAACAGAAGTAGGAAACAACACAGACAAAATGCGCAATAAGAATAAGAAGGATGAACTGGTTGAAACGTATCGTCTTTTTCCTTTTGGAATGGGTATAGTCTTCCCGAAGGCCGGAATAGACGATATCCTCATAGAAAGATTGAAAAAGTACGAACGAGTTGCTCACAGGATGTGGAATAAGGGTTTTTGAGTATTCCTTTACGTGAACGTCCGAAGGCAATAAATTATTATGACGACCCGTTGTATATCCGACCCGGGATAAAGTACAGCCTATGTCCGACAAGACCTTTGTGTTTAGCAATGCCATCAATAGCCAATATATAATCGAATTATATGCAGGCGATTATGTCATGATTGAAGAGACGTTTACCGATGTTTTGCTGGAATATGACAGTTTTGTGCAAAAAATAAATACCTGTTTCCGGGATGACGACTCAGCCGCTCTGAAAAGCGCTGTCCATAAGATAAAACCCTTATTTGGCTTTGTTGGACTGACCAATCTGCAGACTTTATGCCTGCGGTTTGAGAATGCCTGCGAGAACTCAAGCTGCTCCCAGCTGGCAGATCACTACGCCGTTTTGTTTGAGAAGCTCCTCCACGCCAAGTCCATCATAAGGGATGAGCAGGCCCGGTTGGTGGCTTTTAACCAGGGTTAATACCGGCAACACGTCCAGTGCGGGCATCCTACACACACAGACTCCTTATCAGGCAACAAACATCCTCAGCGCCGGCTCGCTTCTTCCACACTTTTTGATATCCCCTCCAGTCCTTCCTGCAATGCTTCTTTCGCAGGCCAGCCAAATCCAACCCGCATATAATGGCGCGGCATTTCAAACCAATGCCCGGGACCGACATAAGTTCCATATTTCTCCAGCAATAGATGATAAAACTGGTCCTTGTCTACTTTCTCCGGGTATTTCATACGCGGAAAACAAACGCAGCCACCCCGGGGTTCCACCCATTCAAAGTTTTCCTCCTGTATGATCCAGCTTTTTACGATCTGGAATTTCTCATGTATGTCTTTTTGTATCCGGCCGAAATACTTGTCCCTGTGCAGCAGGTATCGGTAAGCCAGTTCTTCGTCCAGCACCGGACCGCAGATATGCATCTGTTCTTTGGCCGCCAGGAATTTTTCCATCAGCAGCGGATCGCGGCAGATGATCCAGCCTGTTCTTAGTCCCGGCAGCCCATATGTTTTGGAAAGAGAGCTGACGCTGATGATATTGGGTGAGGCTATAGCCGCCAGGGGCAGCTGTTCACCAAACACCATATCCCGGTAAGTCTCGTCGACGAGGAGGCGAACCCCCTTTTCTTCGGCAAGATTGCCAAGCGTTTGGATCTCTTTATCCGTCAGACAGACCCCCGTGGGATTATGGGGATGCGTTACCGAAATATATTTTGTTTTAGGGCCGATAGCTGCCTTTATTTTTTCGATATCAAGGGCAAACCCTTCTTCAAAGCACAGATCGATATAATTTATGACAGCTCCTATAGCCCGGGGCGTCTCGATATTGGTGGCATAGTTGGGCCGGACTACAATGAGCTCATCGTCTTTCTCCAGCAGGGTAGTGGCGATGATAAATAGAGCGCCGGCTGCACCGATCGTGAGCAGGATATCGTTTTTTTTCAGGGGGGTGCCCTGCGCCAGCAATTCACGGAGCTGTTCGTGTCCCGCATGAGACCCATAACAAAGCACCAGGTCGCGCAGGTCGGTGTCAAGCTGGATATCCCTGAAAAACGCATCGGTATAAGAACTTTCTGAAAGGTTGTTCCGGATGCTGTCATAACCGAGCTGCTCGGGAGATTCTATTTCAATAGGCATGCGGCGATAGTACATGGATAAAACGTTTTACAGGTTGCGAATAAGCCGGGCCGGGTTGCCGGCATAAATACCCGGCTGCAGAACATCTTTTGTGACGACGGCGCCGGCGCCAATGACGACATCATCACAGATGGTGACAGGCAGAATGGTAGCATTGGAGCCGATGGATACATGATTGCCGATCTTCGTTGTCTTCCACAGGTCTTTATTTTCTCCTGCCGGGCCGCCGGATGAAAAAAGATCATTCACAAACATTACGCCATGTCCGATAAAACAATGGTCGCCTATCTCCACTCCTTCGCAGACAAAGGAGTGAGACTGGACCCTGGAATAATCTCCGATCCGGCTATTCCTCTGGATCTCTACAAAGGGACCGATAAAACAATGGTCGCCTATACGGCAACCGTATAGATTGACCGGTTGTACGACGGTCGTCTGCTCGCCGAACAGGACATCGTCTGCAATGCCGGATGATAGGAAACGCGCGCTCATAGATATTTTATTGTGGAATAGATCTTATCGATGATCCCGACTGTTTTCAGACCTTCGTAACCGTTAGCATTGGAGCCGCCGCCGGGGCTGATACCGGCCCCCCGAATGGCTTCGATGACATGCTGATAAACCTTATCATGATTGGACATCGAGCCCTGGTACAAACCATAATTGTTCGGAGGGTTCGCCGGCGGGAGGTTTTCAATGGTATAACCTTCGATATCCTGGTATTCCAGCTCATTCAGGTATTGCCCGCCGATCTTTACCGTTCCTTTTTCTCCAAAAAGGGCCAGCGACCCTTCCATATTCCTGTTGTGGCTGTTGACAGTATAATTGATCGTGCCGACAGCGCCATTATAAAATAACACGCTGACCACACCGGTATCTTCAAACGCTATTTCTTTATGAGCAAAATTGCCGGCATAACCCCGAACCTCTTTTATATCTCCCACCATCCAGTAAAGAAGGTCGATGAAATGACTGAACTGGGTAAAAAGAGTTCCTCCGTCCATGTCTTTAGTTCCTTTCCATGAACTGTCGTGATAATAAGCCGCATCCCTATGCCAGAAACAGCTGAGCTGGACACTGAAGATCCTGCCAAGCCGGCCTTCATCAATGAGTTTCTTGACGGCAGCTACCGGCGGGTTAAAACGATTTTGTTTTACGATAAACAGTTGTTTGCCGGCCTTTTCCGCAGCATTGATCATATTGCTGCAGTCGGCTACGGTCAGCGCCATCGGCTTCTCACACAAAACGTGAAAGCCGCTTTCCAATGCTTTTATCGTATGTTCGGCATGGAGACCATTGGGAGTGCATACGGCTACTACATCCGTATCTTCCGATCCTCCCAACAACCCTTCGACCGAAGTATAGGGATCAGCGCCATACTTTCCGGCAAGTTCTTTCGATCTTTCTTCGATGATGTCACAGACGGAGATCAGCTTTCCCAGCTTATGAATGTGTTCCGCGTGCCGTTGGGCAATACGGCCGCAACCAATAATACTGAATTTCATCATAGAACTCGTTCAATTTGCCAAACCAAAGCTATTAAATTTATACGTCATATTTAAAACAAGTTCATCTGCTGCCCTGGCCCAAAAACAAATTCATTTACTCGCCCTCCTCTAAAACAGGTTCATTTGCTGCCCCGGCCTTCTGAACTGTGAACAGTCCAACTCCCAGCGTTCTGCATTAAGGCCGTATTTCTGCGTATAACGGGCATATTGCTGGGCTACCAGCTGGGCGATATTCCCTTCTCCGCGCATACGCACACCCCAGCGGCTGTCATTTACTTTACCATTGTGACTGGCCTCGATCAGGTGCCATACCTTGTCGGCCCTGTCAGGGAACGTTTTATATAGCCAGTCGTGAAAAATGAGCTTTATCGCGCCATTGAGCCGGATAAAGGTATATGCGGAAAAAGTTGCGCCATTTTCCGCTGCCGCCTTCATGATACGCTGCATCTCATGTTCGTTGAGACCGGGGATCATAGGGCCTAACATGACACCCATACGTACGCCTGCTTCGCTAAGCTCTTTGATGGTCCGGAGCCTTTGTTTGGCGGTTGTGGTCCGTGGTTCCATCAGTCTGCGGAGATCCTCATCGAAAGAGGTGATAGATACCAGGACGGATACCAGCTTCTTTTTTGCCATTTCCGCCAGCAGGTCCTTATCCCTGAGAATGCCCGCGTTCTTGGTGATCATTCCAACGGGCTGGTTGAATTCCGCGCAGACCTCCAGCAGCTGGCGGGTGATCCCAAATTTCTTCTCTGCAGGCTGGTAACAATCCGTATTCCCGCTGAGCGAGATAGGAAGACATTCCCATTTGGGGTTCATCAGGAATTTACGCAGCAGCTCGGGAGCATTCTTTTTTACAATGATCTTTCTTTCGAAGTCGAGACCGGCACTGTAACCCCAGTATTCATGAACATTCCGGGCATAACAATACGTACAGCCATGCTCGCATCCCTGGTAGGGGTTCATACTGTACCACATGCCCACATCGGGGCTGTCGACTTTATTGACGATAGTCTTGGACTTGTCTTCGAGATATTGCGTTTCGACATTGGGTTCGATCCATTCATCTATCCCCTCGATATGCTCTTTGACTACTTCGTTTTTAAGAAAACGATTCTTCGGATTGAACTGGGCGCCCCGTCCTTTCAGATATTGATTGGGGTCTGCATCACTGCCGTCCTCAACCCGGTCAGGCATTGACGCACTCACTCTCATCCCCTCATTATCCTCATAATATCGCATAGACGCAGGATCGCGCCCTTCATTTTGTTGTTGAGACATAGTAATTGAATTTTAATCCCTTTAACCAAACAGATCCCCCTGGCGGGTGCCCACAGGCAGATTCTGAAAAACAAGACGTTCCGCGATCTGCCAGCCTCTGTCCCCCTCGCGGCGCCTGAGCAGCAGCATCGCATCGGCAATAAACCTGCCGGTAAAACTTTTATTACTGTATTCCAGCCAGCCTTTTTCGTACTGCCAGGGCAGCAGCTTACGGGCAATGGGCAAATGAGGTTCGTCTATAAAATGCGGCTTGTGATCCTTGTCCAGCTTCATCAGCCGCTGCACATCTTTTATCTCATTGACCAGACCCCGGATAGGCAGCTTGCTTGTCACATTGATAAAGATGGTATGAGAAGGAAAGCTGCCAAAATCTTTCAATTCTACCATGAAGGGACAAAAGCCCATGGCGATGGCCCGGAGACGCTGAACGATCCGCTCTTCCATCAATTCCAGCTGCGTAAACCGTACGATCGTCAGGTTTGGTTTGCCGCCAATAGCCGTCGGGGCCTGGTAGGCCTCATAGAATTCCTTTTTCACGCGCTGGATCCGGTTGCACAGCTCTTCCCGTGGATTAAGCACCAGGAGATATTCATTGGTCGCAAGCTGTCGTTTATAGTTCTCATTAAGGACAGCAGCAACGGGTTTTATTGCTTGTTGCATGTTTTCGTTTTTAAAGAGTGACAATAACATCAGGCTAAAGGGTTATCGGATTATTTATTGGATCAGGATATCGCTTGACCCGTATCGGGTAATAACCGGAAAATATTCACTGTCTTACAGGCATCAAACGAATGCTCCCTTTTCAGAAGAATCATCTCGTTGACATGAAAACTATCGTGGAAGTCCTTTCGGGAGTATTCAGGCATCGCCCTGTTGTAGACCTGCTCCGTCAGGCCCCCTGCAATACTCAGATAGGGCCGGCCGATCAGATTGACAGGCGGACAGCCGGACGAACGGATAAAATCGTCTATCGCCCTCAATTGCTGCATCAGCTCCCGGAAAGGCTGGGGGTCCTGCACACGCAGATAGATGGTATGGGGCGGGAATCCGCTGTAGTTGTTCAGCGTGATATCAAAGCTTTTATGCCGGTTGCAAATACGCTGGATCCACCGGATCAGCGTGTCTTCCATCGGCTCGCCGGCCTGGAAAGCAGCGACGGTGATATGTGGCTTGTTGCGAACCGGTATCTGCAGACCATAGTCGGAAGAAAACTGGTGCTGCTCGTCCAGGAGCCTGTCCTGCAGCTCCCCATAAGGATAGATCACGAGGAGATATTCCGCCCTGCGCGAATGCTCCTGCGAACGCAGGTAACCAACCGGCTGCAGCGACATAGAATTTGATTGTTTTACTAACCCGGTTTTCATAAAATAATTTTAATTTGACCAATAATTTAGCATAAATTTACTAAATAAATTAGTACGTCAATTATTTTTTTTATTCGCCCCGGAGAAAAACGCAACTTTATGGAACTCGAACAATTTTATGGAATGAACTATACCGGCACCAAACGCTTTACCCAATGGGAGGTGCCCACCGCCAATGCAACCGGCTTTGGCGCGGCGGCCGATGATTATATGGAAAGAGGCATCGATCTGAACGAACAGCTGATCCGCAACAAGCCCGCGACCTTTTTCATGAGGGTCACCGGTGATGCCATGACCGGAGCCGGCATTTTCAGCGGGGACGTGGTCATCGTTGACCGTTCTGTCAAGGCGGTAAACGGAAAAGTCGTCATTGCTTCACTGAACGGGGAAATGCTCATCCGCCGCCTCGAGAAAACGTTCAATAAGATCCGGCTGGTGCCGGAGACGTCCAGACTTTCACCCATCGACGTTGATCTCTCCGGTTCGGAGTTTTCTATCTGGGGCGTAGTGACATATGTAATACATAGTTTATAGGCCGCCTGCGGCCGTAACCTGATTATATGAAAGCCATCGTCGATTGTAATAGTTTCTACTGCAGCTGCGAGCGTCTCTTCCGGCCCGACCTCCGGAACAAACCCGTCGCGGTCCTCAGCAACAATGATGGCTGTATCATCTCGCGAAGCGATGAAGCCAGGGGCTTGGGTGTCGGAATGGCGGCACCCTATTTCCAGGCCCGGCATATCATCGAAAAGAACGATGTCGCCGTATTCTCTTCCAACTATCACCTTTATGGAGACATGAGCTGGCGGGTGATGGAGACCCTGCGGACACTAATAGGAGACCGGGATAAGGTCGAAGTCTATTCAGTGGACGAAGCCTTCCTCGATATGGACGACGTCCCGGCTCAACAGCTTGCAGAACAGGCACGGTTGATCAGAAATATGGTCGAGACATGGACCGGCATCTCCGTATCGATCGGAGTAGCTCCCACAAAAACGCTGGCCAAGATGGCCAACCGCATCGCAAAAAAAGACAAACAGGCCTCCGGCTGCATAACCATACTCGCGACAGAAGAGACAATAGACGCTGCGCTGCGCCGGACACGAGTAGACGATCTTTGGGGCATCGGCAGGGCCTATGCTGTCAAACTCATCAACTGGGGTATCACCAGCGCCTGGGAGCTCAGCAATATGTCCGAGGAGTGGGCCCATACCAACATGGGAGGCGTGGTAGGAGTACGGCTGATCCGGGAACTAAAGGGGCAGCCGGCCATCGTGATGGAAGAAGAGCTGGTTAATAAGAAGATGATCGCTACCACCCGGATGTTCGGACGGCCCGTCACCGACATACTCGAAATAAAAGAGGCCGTCGCCACCTATATCTCCAGGGCCGCCGAGAAATTACGCCGGCAACAAAGCGCAGCAGGAGTAGTCAGCGTTTTTATAGTACCTAAAGAGCTGGATCACAATATCAATTTCCGGCATGGTCCCGGTGTCAGCAGCTATACCTCCCTGCCCAAACCTACCTCCCTCACACACGAATTGATCAAACCCGCCATCGGGCTGATAGACGATCTGTATGAGAACGGCAGATCCTACAAAAAGGCCGGCGTGATGTTGACCGCCCTGGTGCCGGATGATTCCATCCAGGGCAATCTTTTTGTCCCTCATAAAAAAAACCGGCACCGCTTCCTGATGAATACCATCGATAATATCAATTTCAGCATGCGGGATGATAGCGTGAAATTCGGGGCCGCGGGAATGGCAAAAAACTGGAAGATGAGACAGGAATTACGATCGGGACGCCATAGCACAAGGTGGGAAGAGCTAAAAGATGTAAAATAAACTATTTTTTAAAATTTTAAAATATCCATTCGCTTCGTCCGTCTTCCTTTATAGATGGATGAGCTATTGACCATATCACCAGGCATGCCCTCCTCCAGCCGGAAAAATATCGCCGCAGTCATTAGCCGGTTTAGCCAGCGGCTCCTGGGCTTTATACGCCAACGGGTCGGCAGCGAGGCTGATGCAGAGGATATTTTGCAGGATGTCTGGTACCAGCTGACGACCACGGTCGACACAGAGCCTATTGAGCAGGTCAGTGGCTGGCTCTTTGCCGTAGCCCGCAACAAGATCATCGACCGCTACCGGAAGAAGCGGCCCGAGTCGCTGGACATGCTCCTGCAATCCGGAGGTGGCAGCGGAAGCGAATCGCGCGGCAACAGCAGCGCTGATGCACCCGATCTCGCCGGCATCCTGCTCGACGAAAGCGCCAATCCCGAAACAGCCAATCTGCGGGGGCTTTTCTGGAAGGCCGTGCAGGATGCCCTCGATGAATTACCGGAAGAGCAAAGGGTTGTGTTTGAATGGCATGAGCTCGCCGGCCTTTCTTTTAAAGAGATAGCAGACCTCACCGGGGAGAACATTAATACCCTCATCTCGCGAAAGCGATATGCCATCGTCCACCTGCGGGAAAGACTGCTGACATTATATCATGAAATTATCGAACATTAAAAATCACAGCATATGAAACGTTTTTGGATACGTAAGGTCTCGGGCTTTATTCTCCTGGCCATAGTCGGCATCCTGGTCTTTGGCAGCATCGTCATGCTGTTGTGGAACGCCCTGATGCCTTATATTTTTCACCTGCCCCTCATCACGTTCTGGCAGGCCCTCGGACTACTTATCCTGACCAAAATATTATTCAGCGGGTTTCGCGGCGGCGGCCCCGGACGACCATGGAAAGACAAGATGAAACAAAAATGGATGAACATGACACCGGAAGAAAGGGAAAAATTCAAACAGGAATGGGGTCGTCGCTGCCGTAAGCCCTTCGAAGGAGAAAGGCCATTCTCATCAGGATCCGCCCAGGGAACGGAGAAACCATTCTCATCAGCACCAGGCCCGGGAAAGGAGGAACGCATATGACCTACCAGAATCTCTTCCCTATACATTCCATAGCCAAAGAAACAGGCCGGTCTCTCCAATTTCTCCATTGGGCCCGGCAACAGCTGAACATACAACCTTATCAGCACCTGCTTGAGATCGGATACGGGACAGGCCAGCTGATGGAAGAAGTGGCCCGTACCCTGCGGATCGGTTTTCTTGCCGGCATCGAATCCTCGATCTCTTCCTATCAGCAGGCCTATCGTCGTAACAAACGATTCGTCCGCCAGCAGCTCGTACAGCTGCACATCGGTGAGCCATACGAGCTTCCCTATCCCCGACATTATTTTCATACCATCTATGGAACCAATATCCACCTTTCCTCAAATGACATTCACTCAGAACTGCTGCGTTTATCCGGCCTGTTGAAAAACAGGGGGCGGCTGGTCTTATTGCTTGAATCAGGACGCACCCGTTTCAATCTGCACGAAACAGCAGCCCTCCTGCAGATAGCCTGCCGCTCCGCCGGCTTCAGCCGCATAAGCACCGAAGCTCATTCATTAAACCCTGATAACTGCCTGGCTATCACAGGTTTCAAAGCCTAATTCTTGCCTTTATATAATCTTTAACACTCTCCTTTTAAATCTTCCCGCCCTTTTCATATCTGATATATAAGGATGTACACCAGCAACAAAAGAACATCCGCTAACTAAAAATCTACAGATATGAAAAAGCTATTTATTCTTTCCGCCCTTGTAGCTGCTACCAGCCTCCTTGCTACTAATAGTTATTCACAGGTATATGTAAACGCACACGTCGGCTTCCGTGTCCCCGGCGCAAGAGTTTATGTCTCTTCCGGCCCCGCTTATGTCGCTCCTGCCCCTGCATATGTCGCCCCCGCACCAGCCCCTGTATACCAGGATGGATATGATGGCGCATATGAGAACGAGTTCCCCGGATATGCCTATTATACCTATCCCGCATGGAACGGACACTATCGCGATCGTTTTTACTACGCCCACTATCGTCCTTACTTTGAAAGAGAACACTATGCTTATTTCAACCACGGACGCTTCGACCACGCCAGGTATGACCACGAACGTTTCAATCGCGGCCATTATGACCACGGCAGAAGGTGGTAAACTATAAAAAAAAAGAGGACCATTCCGGTCCTCTTTTTTTTATTCTCTTTATCTGCCCCATCACTTAGTCCTTATCATCCACTCCGCCCTTTACAAAGGCCGCCCGGCTCGGCACAGGCAACGGTACATTCTCTCCCTTCAAACCCTTCCAAAGTATCTCATTAAATAAATTATCAGGAACACGATCTTCCCGTGCAAAATCAAGCCCGGCCGATTTTTTTGCCCACTCATTCCAGACCATATTCTTTTGCGTAAGATCGATATTCGCAGGCAAAGCCCTAAAAGGCGCCAGATCTGCCGTAGTAGAGAAGGAATTCCACATAGGAGTAGCCGCAGCATCATATTGAGACATCGGGGATAATCCCAGGATCAGCTCCATGGTACGCAATACAGAGGTCGTAGAATACATCGTATGATCTACAAAATGACGCTTGACCATCCCTCCTGCCATATATACGGGGCTGCGATGCGCATCCACATGGTCGGGACCATTCTGTGCGTCATCTTCAAGGACAAACACAACGCTTTCCTTCCATACCGGGCTTTTGCTGAGGTATTCGACAAACTCCCCGACAGCCAGGTCATTGTCGGCCACATGAGCAAACGGGCTCAGTCTCCCTTTCCTCAACCCTTCGGTATGGTCATTCCCCAGCCGAACCGTATTCAGCCGGGGTAAAGCATTGGCAGCGACAAGCGAATCAAAATCACTCTTCCACTGGGTGACCCTTGCCGTATCATAAAAACCAAGGTCCCATCCCCGGTACGAACGGCAAAAATGCCCCTCCAGCACCGGGATGTTAGGTCTTTGATTGTCGGCAAACTCACCATAGGTACGAAAGGATACCCCCGCCCGCTGACAATGATCCCAGATAAAACCACCCTTGTTATTGGCGATCGCACGATTCCCCTCACCGTCATAGCTACCACCCCTGCCACCATAGCTGGTAACCCAGTTCTTTTCAAGATAGTCATTGGCATATCCACCCATACTCCAGCTATGGCCGTCCATGCTGACCTCCGCATCGACATAAAAATTATCAAATAGCACAAACTCACGTGCCAGGGCATGCTGATTGGGTGTGATATGCTCCCCAAAAAGAACCAGGCTTGTATCGCCATTACCCTCCTTTATATCCCCCAGCACCTGGTCATAGGTCCTGTTCTCTTTTATGATATAGAAAACATATTTGATAGGCGAAGCATCTCCTACTTTCATGGGAACGGGATTTCCCGCTTCACCCTTTGCCTGCAGCTCCCCATTTTTTGTATAGGGCGTGTTCTGATAGACCAATGCGGAATAATCTCCCAGTAGTTTTTCGTCGGGCTCAGGGAATATGCTCATCACGCCCTTGAATAAGCCCGCAATATATTGGACCGGCTGCACTTTCTTAAGATCACCCTGCTGATAGTTCACCTCCTGACGACGCCCAAGCGGATTGGGTCCCCGGGGATTAGCCAGCGAAGAAAGCCCCTTGCCATTCGCCACCCATACCTTTTTACCAATGACCTTTACTGCGGTTGGATACCAGCCCACAGGAATAAATCCCTTTGCGAGACAGGACCCCGGTTTGCTGACGTCAAATACCGCAAGACAATTATTATCCGCGTTTGCGACATACAGCGTCCTGTCATCCTGACTAAGGGCCAGCGCATTCGTAGTAGAGCCGGGAGGCGCATCCGGATATAAGGCGGCATTCAGCGTCTCCACTACTTTCTTTTTGCGCACATCTATTACCGAGACACTGTTATCATTGGCATTGGCTACAAAAAGCCAGCGGCTGTCCCTGGAGAGACAGATATCATTGGGATTATCTCCAACAGGGATCTCCGATACAAAACGACGGTTTTCTGTGTCGAATACCAGCAGCTTATCACAACCCCAGCAGGTGATATATAGTTCCTTTTTATCACGGGACAACAGACAGGTATATCCTTCCCCACCCAGGTCCAGGCGCTGGAGGACGGATTTATTCGACAAGTCTACGATATAAAGAGAATTATTTTCCTTTGTTACTACATACAACAAATGACGCTTGTCATCTATTTCTATTCCCGCAGGAGAGATCTTCTCAGGCCATTTCTTTCCAAGTACAATTGAATCCGCAAGGACCAGTCCCGGATGACCCGGGCCAGGCTGACCATTCACCTCGTATTTGAGGATGAAATTGTCATTCCCGCCCGAAACATATAAATATTTATCATCATCGCTGAACTTTAAGCCCAGCCAGGATTTGGGAATGATCACACTGTCGAGCAGAACCTCCTTTGCCGCATCTATCAGCTGCAGGGTCTGCGTGCTCTGACCATTATTCGTAACCGCCAGCAGACGACGGGAGGAGGAGACGGCGATATTCAGAGGCAGATCGCCCAGCTGTAAATTTTTCCCAACCGGCGTCAGGGTCCATCCATTGGGTAACAAAACTTTCTTTTTGATCAGGTCTTCCTTTGTTTCCTGGGCCTGCGCTGCAGATACCAGGCTGCTCGCGGCGAGAAGAAATATTAATACTTTTTTGTTCATAAGAGGTTAAAATTATCTACATCATAAAGATCAATCCACCCGATGATAAAAAATAATAGTTACATAATTATGGGAACAGCTTCGCCGCCTGCTCCGCAGATTCGGGCTTGCCGACGTCGATCAGCCTGGACTGACTATGATCAAAACCCCGGATCGTATGTTTCACCGCCAGGTCCAGGTATAGGTCTACCATGGAAAATTTACCCGTCCGCTCAATAAGAGGAAAAATGGCCGGATCGATGACATGTATCCCGCTAAACGCCTTTTGCGTCAAACCACCACCCGGTCGCGCCATCCTTTCCTGCCCCGTCGTAACATTCCGCCACCCGCAGAGCTCATCCTTCCCGTTGAACAAAAAATACCGCGACGTGGTCCGGTCCGTCACCGCCAGCGTCGCCAGGGGCGAAAGCCCCGCGCCCGACCCGGTCCCCGGCCGGTCGCCGGAACGAAAATGATCCTCTATCATAACAGACAGATCCATATCTGTCAGAATATCCACATTCATCAGCACAAAAACATCCTCCTCCAAAAAAAACCTTGCCTTTTTCAATCCACCCCCCGTCTCCAGAACACTATCCGTCTCATCACTGATGGTAAACCGGCTGCCCCAGCCTTTATTTACAGTCAGCGCTTCCATGATCTGGTCCGCAAAATGATGCACGTTGACGACTACGTCCCTAATCCCAAACGCCTGCAGGTATTCGATATTCCGCTGCAGCAGGCTTTTCCCATTGACAGGAGCCAGAGCCTTCGGGTGCTCGTCTGTCCAGGGCTTGAAACGCGTGCCCAGACCCGCAGCAAGGATCATTGCTTTTTTTACGACCGGCGTAGGAAGAGATGCACTAGCCATCAGAGTACGATATTTTGTAAAAGGAGGCTCTTTTGCGGATAGTCGGTATTGTAATGAAGCCCCCTGCTTTCCCTACGGAAAGAGGCTTCCTTGACGATCAGATAACCGACCGTTATGAGATTCCTTACTTCACACAACTGAGGGGAAACGGCGGTCGTCTCATACAGCGATTCTATCTCTTCATGCAGCAGGTCCAGTCTTTTACTGGCCCTTTGCAGACGGGTATGCGTGCGGACGATCCCGACATAGTCGCTCATCAGCAGCTGCAGCTCTTTAAGACTTTGGGTAATGAGGATCATTTCCTGTGGCTCCATGGTGCCTTCCGCATTCCAGTCGGGGATATTGTCTTTAAATACATGATTTTCCACCTGCTGGATGCTGTCCAGGTAACAACGATGGGAGAAGACCAGCGCCTCCAGCAGGGAATTGCTGGCAAGACGATTGGCGCCATGCAGACCGGTGGAAGAACATTCCCCGCAGGCATAGAGATTTTTTATAGAAGTATGCCCCCATTCATCGACCTTGATCCCGCCGCAGCTGTAATGGGCAGCCGGCGCCACAGGGATCATATGCTCGGCTACATCCACCCCGATCGAACGGCATTTTGCATAGATATTCGGGAAATGTTCCACAAACTTCGCCTGGTCCATATGCCGGCAGTCCAGGTAAACATGCTCCGTACCTGCCTTTTTCATTTCGCTGTCGATAGCCCGGGCCACGATGTCACGCGGAGCCAGATCCTTCCTTTCGTCATATTTCTCCATAAAAGCCTCGCCCTTGCCATTCCGCAGAATGCCGCCATCACCGCGAACCGCCTCGGTGATCAGGAAAGAAGGGCTGACACCCGGTTCGAACAGGGCAGTAGGATGAAACTGGATAAACTCCATGTTCTCTATCCGGCCTTTGGCACGATACACCATCGCCACACCATCCCCGGTGGCGATCTTCGGATTGGTAGTCGTGCGATAGGCCTGACCGTTACCTCCCGTTGCAAGCAGCGTAATACGGGAAAGGATCTTGACGATCTTATTGGTCTGCTGATCCAGGGCATAGACACCATAACATTCGATGTCCGGAGTCGACTTGGTGACAAGATATCCAAGATGATGCTGCGTGATCAGGTCGAGAACAAACCAGTGTTTGATGATCTCGATATTCTTTTGCTTGCCGACGGTCGCCAGCAAAGCCCGCTCTATCTCCTTACCTGTAACGTCTTTATGATGCAGTATCCGGAATTCTGAGTGACCACCCTCTTTGCCCAGTTTGAAGTCGCCTTCCGGATCTTTGTCAAACCGCGTTCCCCATTCGATGATCTCCTGAATGCGTTCCGGACCTTCCCGGACTACGATCTCTACCGTGTGCGGATTACAAAGTCCATCACCCGCTATCAGGGTATCCTGGATATGTTTTTCATAACTGTCGTGCTCAAAGTCCGTCACCCCGGCAATGCCGCCCTGCGCGTATTTGGTGTTGGTCTCATCCACCCGCGTCTTGGTGATAACGAGGACTTTTTTATCCGGGTGCTGTTGTGCTACTTTCAGCGCATAGCTAAGACCGGCAATACCGGAGCCTATGACCAGAAAATCTGTTTTTACCATGCCCAAAGGTAATAACTAATATTCTATGCGATAGTTAAACTGCTCAGGATGGTCGAATACGTCGATCAGGTTAAACTTCATGACGACCGTTTTCTTATCCTCCGACAATTTAGCCAGCGGGTTTTCTACATTCTTAATTGCCCGGGGCAGTACGATCGTAGTAGTATAGTTGATCTCCATGCCCATTTGTGCAGCCTGTTTTACCTGGGCCATTTGTGGATCATCTTTCAGCGCCTTCCATTTTGCCTCATTCACTTTTTTGACCATCAGCCCATCCTTGCTCGTAAAGTCATAGATCCCGTTGAACTGGTTGATATCCGGGCTTCCGGCCTGGTCGGCGCCACCTAGTCCGCCGAAGAGTTTGGCATTACCCAGCGAACCATCACTCATGATAACATACAGTTTCTGAAGATTTTCCTGGCTTGTAAAAGGGAATTGCATATGCGTCGTAAAGACCTTGGCATCCATGTCCACCTTGATATGCACTTTGCCGGGACGAAGCAGGCTCTTTTTTTCCGCGCTGAGCGAACTCAGCGTATCCACTATATCCTTCATATAAATGGTCGTATCCATTTTCTGCATGCCCTTTTTCGCAAGCTCATCTTTTCCCATATAGTTCTGCAGCATTTCGATCATCTGGCTCATGTCCATGTCCATGGTAAGCTGACCGCTGCCATCCTTTTTCACGTCCACGTTCTCATTGATATCCAGGCAGCCGGCAAAACAAAATGCGAACGCCACAGGGAGAATAAACTTCAATATTTTCATCAGTCTGATTTTTGTGCGGGATTCTGGCCCGTTTTGGCAGCAAATTACTTTTTTACCCGACGGTAACCTTATAACGTACGGTAAATATTTGTGAGTGGCCCGGAGGCAGGATGAGCAGTCCCATTTTATTGTTAAAACAGTCCGGCGCCCCGCTGAGATTCTCAATGGCGATGCTGTCCCGGGCAGGAGGTGTATAAATTTGAAGATAAGGATAGCCGGGATCAGGGAAGAAAGAAACCCTTAACCCGTTAGCCGGATTGCTGATCTCACAGACTGCACCGACAATTTCCGGCTTGAGGGTAAAGCAATTGTCGAGAAATGTATCTCCAAGCTTTTTCAGGTTCTTGAAGACATCATAAAATACCAGTTTACCCGTCGGTACCAGCCGCTCGTCAAATTCCACGATGGCCGTCGAATGAAACTGCAGCAACCAGTCATTTACCTTCCCACCCAGCTGAAAATAGGGATGCCAGCCATCCGCTATAGGAATGGGGATCCCACCGGTATTGACCACCGTCGTGACAACCTCGAGCTGACTGTCCGCATGCAGGAGATATTCTACCCGGCAGCTATATTCGAAAGGATAACCGGCATCCTCCTTGTTATAGATATATTCCATGGCAAGCGACCCCGATGTTTCATCGGCAGATTCTTCGAGGATGGCGAAAGGCTTGTTGTATAACAATCCGTGAATGGCATTTCCATCGGAAAACAGCTGCCTGAACTGGTATTCCCTGCCCTCGAACTCGTATTTTCCATCGGGGATCCGGCAGGGAAAAGGAGAAAGCTTGGGACCCTTAAAAGACCTGCTTATCTCCCTGTTCAATTCAGTTGCATCCCGATAACTGTCGATGACGTTGAAAGCCACCCCATTTGGCTGTTTTACCCGGAAAGCCTGTAAAGTTGCCCCAAAACCGGGAAGAAGGGCCACTTCCGTAGCATTGCTCTCATCTTTTATAGTCACTAATTCCAGGCCCTGTTCAGTGTTGTGCCGAATCGAGAACTTCATGTGCGGATATATATTTCCTGCAATGTATCGAAAATTCAAAAAAGCCCGATCTGTATCTCCGTGATCTGGTCGGCCGGAGCCGCAAGATCAATATGCAGGAAAGCTTCAGCGCAAAATCCATTCGGTTTTAGCCCGTTTTCCTCCATATATTTAAACATTTTTTCATATTCCTTTTTCAGCCCTTCCCATGATCCCTCATGCCGGGAGCAGAGACATTTAAAGGCCGGGATCTGCTTGAAGATGGGCAGTAGGGTAGTAGGTATCCGGCCTTGCACGGGCAGCGCTATTTCCAGCGTAAAACGGGTCTCCGGACGCCCATCCATTCCATAGTAGAACCAGTACTGGGGCCCACAGATCAGAAGATCCAGGTCGGCCACATATTTATACAGGTCACGTACTGTCGTTCCGGCATAATTCTTTAATTCTCCCAGAGTTGCCTGATGAGCGCTGAACAGGACAGCCATGGGTGGATGTACTCGGATAAGCATAGTTATTTTGCGTTTCAGCAAAGAAACAGCCACCGACTGACAGCAGTATGTCAGTAGCTTTCGTAATGAGCCGATAATTTCCGGGATAATTCTTTTAGCTGGACTTTCAGACATTCCGGCATTTCTACCCGGACATTGTCCGTATACATCAGGAGCCAGCGGGCAAAATAAAAGACCGAGGAAGTAAGGAATTTCATGCGAAGATAGGCGCCCGCATCCTCCTGGTCCACAAAACCATTGAGATATTTCTGCTCCTGCAGGTATTTTGCCACATCCTTGTTGACAAGCACGATGACTTCCTGCAGGTCCGAACCGGCCTTGATCTTTTCGATGTATTGCCGGATAGAAGGATGTACTGCCGGGTCAAACCTTTTTTCGTCAAGAGTGAGACCAAGCATCCTGCTCAGACGAAAATCCCTGTAGTCATTCCGGAGCCGGCACCAGCCGATCAGATGCCAGGCGGAGCCATAATGCAGCAGTCCGATGGGTTCGACATCCCTTCGGGTAACCTCTTCTTTTAGATTGGACCTGTACTGAAGATGAACGATATTTTTGTGGACGACCGCCTGTTGCAGCTGGGAAAGAGATTGTTGCGGAGATTCACTGTCGGGGGAATAACGGGATATGATCTCGATATGTTCAGTGAGACTGTCTACATATTCCTTGTCGGGCGACCGCAGCACGGCCTTGATCTTGAACAACGCTGCATTAAAATGTCGCTTTACGGACCCGTCTGTAAATTGCTCTGCCAGCTTGGCGCCCAGAAGCAGGGCGCTGGCTTCTTCCTGTGTGAACATCACCGGCGGAAGACGATAGCCCTCCATTATGGTATACCCAGAGCCCGCTTCACCGATGACAGGCACGCCGGATTCATCCAGGGCTTTGACGTCCCGGTATACCGTCCGCAGGCTGATATTAAAGCGATCGGCCATCTCTTGCGCCGTCACTTTTTTCTTGCTCTGCAGGTGGGTGAGGATGGCATGAAGTCTATCGATGCGATTCACCGGCAAAAAGCTTTAATTGACAACAGAAACTTGGGTAGGATCGATCCAAACCTCGCTTTCCTTTAGCAGTAGGATCAATTCCTCTACGGCAATAGCACTATCTACCCCTCTTTTTACCACTTCTTTTCCTTTATACAGCGTGATCTTTCCCGGGCCGCTGCCTACATAGCCAAAGTCTGCATCCGCCATTTCACCGGGGCCGTTGACGATACATCCCATGATGGCTATCTTAACGCCTTTCAGATGATGAGTTACCGCACGGATCCTGGCTGTTGTCTCCTGGAGATCGAACAGGGTCCTGCCACAGGAAGGGCAGGAAATGTATTCTGTTCGGGAGATCCGCGTGCGCGTAGCCTGAAGGATAGAGAAAGAAGTATTATTAAGGAACTGATGATTATTTTTTGTCTCCAGGTAAGTGCGGCCGCTCACCCGGGAATTGACTATCTTCTTCGGGTCATTCATCAGCCATACCCCATCCCCCATGCCTTCGAGCAATAAAGCCCCTGCCTCAGTAGAGAAATGGATCAGCTGTTCGTCGATGCTCGTATCGCTGCTCTCAACCGCCAGTATCAAGGGGCTGCGGATATCCCTGATCATCAGCTCCATGACAAATCGCCGCACCGAAAGCATCGCATACGGATGAGAGGACCACACACAGAAGATGACCGTAGCATCGTCTTTCAACAACTCAGCCAGGTCCAGCGACTCTTCATCAGCCGCATCCACCGAAATAAAATTCTGGGTATCCGAACGCTCGCCGGCAGGATCATATGCTGTTCCCTGGAACAGCGGGATATATTTTGCCTGATCATCCACCTCCAGCCAGGTCGCATGATCACAAACGGGTTTCAGCGTGCCGGGCAGATCGAAGTCGACGATCTTTTTACCCGTGTACAGATAGTCCGCCGCTGCATCACCGATATTCCACTTGTCACTGGCAGCATCATAACTATAACCGATGGCGCTAAGGTCCGCTCTGCCGATCCTGGCAGCCTGCTTAAAATCGGCCATCACAACAGGCACATGCTGACCACCGATGCCGGGCAGCGAACGGGATACCCTGCGCCGGTATTCAAACGGAGAATAGGGAACTTTCCCAACCGCAGGTATTTCACTCGCAGCAGCCCTGTCCTGGTATCTTTTTACCAGGTCTTTACATACCGGGATCTCGAACTCCGGATCCTCGGTTAAAGACACCCGGATCGTATCCCCTATACCATCCTCGAGCAACGTGCCGATGCCTATTGCCGACTTGATACGGCCATCTTCGCCATCCCCCGCTTCCGTCACTCCCAGGTGTAAGGGATAAATGACGCCGAACTCATCTTCCATCTGCCGGATAAGCAACCGGTACGCCTGTACCATCACCTGCGGATTGCTGGATTTCATGCTGAGGACGATATTGTGATAGCTCTCGCCCCTGGCTACCCGCAGAAATTCCATCGCGCTTTCAACCATCCCCATTGGAGTATCGCCATAACGGCTCATGATACGATCGCTCAGCGAGCCATGATTGGTGCCGATACGCATCGCCGTGCCATATTCCTTGCAGATCTTCACCAAAGGAGTGAAACGCTGGCGGATCCGGTCGATCTCTTCGACGTACTCCGCATCCGTATATTCGATAAGCTCGAATTTCTTTTTGTCGACATAGTTACCGGGATTTACCCGCACTTTCTCTACGATCCGGGCGGCAATTTCCGCGGCATTGGGCGTAAAGTGGATGTCCGCTACCAGCGGGGTCTTATACCCCCTGCGATGAAGCTCATTCTTTATGTTCAGAAGATTTTCGGCCTCTTTCTTGCTCGGCGCAGTAATACGCACCAGCTCGGCGCCCGCTTCGATACAACGGATGGATTGCTCCACGGTAGCCAGCGTGTCCATGGTGTCGGTCGTGGTCATCGTTTGCACCCGGATAGGGTGATAGTTGCCAAGACGAAGATCACCTATATTTACTTCGAGGGTTTTAAGTCGCATAATCTACCAATCCTTTTCCGGCTGGTTGGGGGCCTTTACTTTGTTCTGATTGAGCTTGTTCTGTAAATCATTCTCTTTCTGCTGCAGCGCCTTCAGCAATTGTTCCACCTGCTGCTTGTTCAGCCGGCTGGGTTGCGGCTTCGGCTGTTCCTGCTGCTGGTCCTTTTTTTCGTCTTTTTTATCCTTCTGATCTTTCTTGTCTTTTTGCTGCTGGTCTTTCTTTTGCTGCTGTTGCTGCTGTTGTTGCTTCTTCAATTCCATCAACGCCTTTTCCAGGTTTTCCCGGGCGTCGGCATCCGAAGCATCCAGCTTCAACGCAGACTTCCACGCGTCGATGCTTTCCTGGAGCTTTTTTTGTTTGATCATCGCCACCCCTTTATTGTACTGACCTTTTTCCTGCATGGCTTTATCCGAACTGTGGGTGGCCACATCATAAGACTTCGCAGCCTCTTCAAAACTATTCTTCCTGAACTGGGCATTGCCCAGGTTGTAATTAGCGGTAGGGTTTTCGGGCGCCTTTTCAACAGCCGACTTATATTCCTTCAGTGACTGGTCGATCTGTTTCTTTTTATAATACCGGTTGCCACTGCGGATTTGCGCATTCCCGCTTTGTGCTTCTGCCGGCAGAACAACAGCCATACCCGCCAGGACCAACAGTAATACCTGGACGGGAAAAGCCGCAGGCCTTGATCTTTTCGCGCGATGACGCTCCGCAAGAAAAAGATCTGCCAGCAATAAGATCAAAGCCGTCGCTATGAACCACTGAAAATAACTCTTATAGTCTATGAACTCGGCATCACTCATTGATTTCTTTTCGGCGCTTTCAAGCTGTTGCGTCATCGTAATGAGGGCATCATCGATATTGTCCAGGCGAATGTATTGCCCGTTCGTGATACTCGACAGCTGCTGTAGCTCCGGCTCATTCAGCTTCGACAATACTGTCTGCCCCTGCTCATCCTTTTTTAATTCCCCGGTAACGGGGTCTACGATAGGGGAGCCCTCGGGTGAGCCGATGCCGATGGTATTGATCATGACACCGTTTTGCGCCAGCCGTTTGGCAACCTCCTGTGCTTCGGGGTCGTGATCTTCTCCGTCCGAAAGCAGCACGATCGATTTGTATTTTCGCTCCTTGGAATTAAAGGCGGTATTCGCCATCTTCAATGCCTCTCCGATCACGGTGCCCTGTGTGGGAACAACATCGGGACCAGCCTGCTGGATATACATCCTCGCAGCTCCATGATCGGTGGTCAGCGGCATTTGCAGATAGCTCCGGCCGGCGAAAAGGATCAGGCCTATCCGGTCATTGTCCAGCTTCTCGGTCAGCCGAAGCAGAAGCTGCTTGGCCCGTTCAAGACGCGAAGGTTTGATATCCCGCGCCAGCATGCTCTTGCTTACATCCAGCACAAACATCACATCCACACCCTTGCGCTGCACATTTTCCATGGCGCCCGGCTTCTGGAAATTGGCGGCCCCCAGCACAAGCAGCAGAAAGGCGACAAGCGCCAGACCTGCTTTTATCAAAAATCTCACCGGAGAGAAATTACTGATGAGCTGCTGCACAAGAGCAGGATCACCTATACGGGCCGTAGTCTTCTTCTTCCAGCGAAGCAGGAAAACGAGCAGGACTATCAATGCAGGCAGCCCCACAAGACCAATAAGAAATTCAATATGTTCGATACGGTAGTTCACAGCTTTGTGCAAGATAGCCAATAAGGGTTGCAAAAAGAAAGCCAATTACTTCTTCCCTTCAAAAAACCCCATCGGTTTCAAAATGCTTTTAACAATATGTAAACCAATGACAGAGAGGTCTTTTGACGTATCCGCCGCTTCCATGTTCACAACGAAGAAATAGGGGTGTTTATTCTCCTCTACCCAACCCAGCACCCAGCCGACTGCCTGGCCATCCTCTTTTATCCCCTGGCCACTTTTATAAACCAGGCGATAAATAGAGTTGCTTTCCAATGGCATCATATCCCGCACCAGCTTTTGGGGCCGGTTGAAGAAGGACAGCTGGTCGAAATAGAGTTTTTTCATGAGCCCAAGCTGTTCGTCGGACGTGATTTTCAGGTGGTTGTTCAGCCAAAAGCTATCGATGGGGCCGCTGATGTTCCTGTTCCCATAGTGAAGGGAATCGATCCATTTTTTTAAGGAGTCTTTTCCAAGCCGTCCGGCTATCAGCCTGAAACCAGGGATATCGCCGTCATCGACATTTTGAAAAGCCTCTTTCAGCGTTAATACCCGCGAAGGCAGCTTATTAGTATCGGCACTATTCATCATTCCCCACAAGGAGACGGGGATCCTTGCCGAAGTATCTGCAAGCGCCCCCGTCTGCAAAGCGATCAGCGACTGAACAATATCAAATGTCGCCGCAGGCTGATACGCACTATCCCGGAATCGCGGCAGATTATAGATGGTAAAACGACCTTGCCCATTGTCAAAAAAGCCAAATGAGCCCTTTACACCTGCCGAATCGAAATACCGATGCAGACTGTCGTCGACAGTCACGTTATTGGTCGAACAGGCGACAAAGAAAAAAGGAGCCAGCAAAAGGGCAAAAAGGGATTTGGACATTTAACGAAATTTTGCGTAAATGTACGGCCTAATCCCGCGCGGCCGCTTACTCCTTTGGAAGATTATATTTCTTTATCAGCTTCAGCAAAACCCCATTGGTCCAGCCAAAACCATCCTGGCCCGCATATTCTCCACCACCAGCCTCCTGGTTGATGTCGACCACATTGTATTTTTCCATCAATTTGCCGGTCTCCCTGTAAACTTTTTCGTTTAGCTTAACCCAGCGCGCCGCAATATCCGCCGCCAGGTCTTTCTGACCACAGCGGTCCAGCCCCCAGATGGTCATCCATTCGAGCGGCGCCCATCCATTGGGGGCATCCCATTGCTCGCCGGTATTGAACTCGCTCGTAACTATCCCGCCAGGCTTTAACAATCTTTCCCGGATGACAGCAGCCACTTTCTGGCCTAAAAAGCTCGTATAATCCGGGTGTTCATTGATAAAACAAAACGGATACATCCCACCGGGATTGATACTTTTGCTTTGTTTCAGGGTTTTGAAATTGTAGTCCGTATAAAAGTTGAGGGCCTTGTTCCAGCAATATTTATCGATGAGCTCGCCGCGCCGGATGGCCTTGCGCCGGTATTCGGCCGCCAAACTATCCTTATTCATCAACTTTGCTTTGGAGATAGCCCATTCCAGGTGATAAAGCAGGGCATTCAGATCAGGAGGCACCATGTCGCTGGTACGTATCGTCACCAGGTTCTTCCCATCCCCAAACCACCTGGAGCTGAAGTCGATGCCGCTTTCAGCCGCAGCCCGCAGCTGCTCGTACATTTCCTGTTTGTCCCTGCCGGACTTTTGCGCCGTAAGCACATCTTCCCGCCAGCTTTCCTGCCGCGGCACAGTGGCGTCGTCCCAGTAACGGTTGAGGATCGAGCCATCCTTCAGTCTGACGACACGACGATAGACCTGGCCCGGTTTCAGCTTGTCGCTGCCATCCATCCAGAACTGGTATTCCTTTTCCATGGCAGGCAGGAATTCCTGGTAGACACTGTCTCCCTTCGCTTCCGCCAGCAAAGCGACCATGACGGAAAAAAATGGTGGCTGCGAACGCCCCAGGTAATAAGTCCGGTTGCCGTTAGGGATATGTCCATAATTTTCTATCAGATAGGCGAAATTCTTTACCATATTATCTATCATCTCTATTTCGCCGCTTTCCTTCAGGCCCAGCATAGTAAAATAAGAGTCCCAGTAGTATACTTCCCGGAAACGACCGCCCGGCACGATATAGGGATAAGGTAGCGGAAGCAGGGAGCTGCCCTCCTCTATTTTGTCCGGGGTCCGCTTCAGAACGGCCCACAGGTTCCGGATATGCACGGTCACATCTTCTGAAGTATTGGTCTTGTAAGAGTTTGTAGGCTCAGCAGGCACCTCGAAATTATCCAGGACAAACTTCTTCAGGTCGAAACCCGGAGCTGCCTTTGCTGTCTCATAGTCCGCGACGATCTCTGCGGGCTTTCGTTTGGGGATACAGTCGACAAAGGTCTTGCCGTCTGAAAAAACCCGGTTCATTTGTACGTCCACAAATAATTTTCCATAGATCTTGTCGGGAGGAGTAGTGACCAGTGGTTGTCCGAACGAAAGGAAGCCGCTGACTATAAGCAGCAAAAATCCAGCAGATCTCTTCATAAACATATGTATGTAGTATAAAAATAATGAATCTGCCGTTATCACTTTTAAAAATAAACCCCGCAAGGAATTGCAGGGTTTTTGCTTGCTTTTGCTTATAACCAAGAAAAAATTCCTAATTAGTTTTTTACTCCGCTCCGTCGACTTTCGCTCTCTGGATGGCTAAATTACCTACGTTCTGTGCCACCGTCTTGCCCGCCGTACAGTCGATGACGTAGTGGATCCCGGCATAAACTCTCGAATTAGCCGCCTCCTGGGCCATTGCATTGTACGCATCCGCTCTTTCCGGAATGATATGTCCAAGGATGGTGGACGCAGCAAAACTGAACATCGAATGACCCGAAACATAGGAAGGGAAATTCGGAATGCCCGTCAGCGTCTTGATGCGTGGGTCCATCTGTGTAGGCCGTGGATTGAAATAGAAGTATTTGATATCCCAGCAGGATATGCCGGCATCCATTTCCGCCATATTCAGCAGGGCCATATTTCGCGCCCACCGGACTTCACTGAAATTCCTGGTGATGAAGTCTTCCGCGGCAATGGCATTCCAGTGACCGGCAGGAGTGTAGGTCCCTACCCCGTCTGCCCAGAATTGCACGATTCGCATCTGTTCGCGGCTGGGATTTTTAATGGTATTGTACGCGTCAAGTGTTTCCTGCTTCATTTCATCACTGCTCGTGGAAGGCGGAGGCCCGGGACGTAGCGCGACGATCATCGCAGAGTCACACAAAAAGCCTTTCACCTTTCCAAAAAGAGGCAGCATGGGCGGCCTCAAAGGCGCTTCGAGACTGAGCCAGGGTATCTGATTCTTTGCTTGTGTCGTCGTGACTAAACCATTCCAGTCGGTGGATGTGCCGCCGGCCTTTCCGGCATTGTCGCCCCTTCCACGGGTGATAAAGACCTCCGCGATCTGGCGGCCCAGTGTTTCTCCGGCTGTCACATCACTGCGGGTGGCCGCACCCGATGCGATGAGGCTCAATTCCTGCTCTTCCAGTTTCTGCTGGATATTGGCTATCTCATCGGGGAAGAACAGCTGCATCAGTTCGGCAGTGACACCCGCAAGCACAGCGCCTTCCGACGGATAGGACGGGAGAACGCTTTTCCCGGCCAATGCCTTTATCGCAGAATCCACCAGGTAGGGCGCCGGGCGTTTGTATTTGCTTTTATACGACCAGCAGGCTACCAGCGCGTCATATTGAGCAGCGCTGACATATCCATAAGCCCGGGCGGCATAAGGCGGGTTGGAAAAAGGAAACAGCGGATAGGCAAAGGGGTTGGCAGCGTTGGGAGCGGGATAAGTACCATCCAGATTCTGATAAGGCGGCAGGTTGTATTTTGCCATCAGGTCCCGCATTATCTCATTCCAGCGTAATACTCCGCCGGCGCTCCAGTATTTTATTTTGCTTGCCTGGTCGCTGCTGAGATGGGCCTGGTAAGCCTTGATCTCGTTGAGGTCAGCTACGTATAACGGTGAGGTCGTTGCCGCAGGAGCAGCCACAGCAAAACTATCAGGACGGGAAAGAAGTATCAGCTTCCAGCTGCCCGCATTCAGATCCTGGTTGGCAGGTTGCAGGGCCGGCAGATTCGCGGTCCTGTCGGAAATATTTTTATTACAGGCAGTAGTTGCCACTAACGTTATCAGAGAAAATAATATTATTCGTTGCATAATTATTTCGTTTTTTCGCTTCCCTTCTTCTTATGAGAAAAATCCAGGATGTAAAAGACCCCGATATCAAAAGCCTTCGATTGCCCGACATTCCTGCCGGCTACAGTATAATTTCCGCCTCCGGTAAGAGAAAGACCATCCACCACAGTGAAGTTGTATTTAAAATGGGCGCCGGCCATGGTGGCATCCATCTTGTTGCTCGGGAAAGGCATATCGTTCTTACGGATGTCAAAACCACCCTGCGTGGTCATATTGGATAGCACCGCTTCAATGATCCAGCGGTCGCTGCGATAGCCCGTCCTGAAATTAAAGGAAAGCAGGCTGGGCATGTCCACGTTATTGGTCAGGTGCAGGGAAGTAGTATAGTACGAATTCCGGTCGATAGTGATGTCACTGCGCCAGGTATAGGTGCCCGAAGCGGTAACAAAGAATTTGCCCAGCTGATAGTCGACCAGGAGACGACCGGATGCCGTCCGGCTATGTAAGCCAATGGACAGCGGCAGGTAGTCGGAGATGTAATTGGTGAGCGGTACAGAGCCGCCGGCGAGCGTATACACCGAAAGAACCCCGTTCCCGATGTTTTGCTCGATGGGCATCCATTTGATCCAGGCCGTGAGGTCCTGTATGCCATGCTGACCATGTAATGTCCCCGCTGTGGCATTTGTCCATACATAAGGGGCATTCACAAGGACATTGAGTTTCCTGCTGATGCCATAAGTACCCATCAAACCGGTCATTTGTGTCTTTACGGTACCCAGGTTCGGGTTATTGCGTTTGAATTTGCCTTCCCAGTAATGGTCCCAGCTGCTGTAGCTGTAAATTCCGCCGACACAAAAATTGTTTTTAATCATCATGATAGCGTCTTCATCTGTTTGTGCCTTTAGTGTCCGGGGCTGCAGAAAAAGGAAAACCACAGCAACAGCAAAGGCGAGCCTTGGTAAATTCGGTAACCTGATCATAAGCATTTTGGTTGTAAGCATTGTTTAATAGTACTAGAACCGGATATTCATACCGATATTAACCACGTAATCGGCAAAGGCAGCATCTCCATGCGTCATGACTTTGGTTAGCGACGTCGTTATCTTGTCGGGAACGCTCTGCGTACGATTGCGCACGATCGCTACCGGAACGAATGCGTACACCGATACTTTAGAGAACACATAAGTGACCCCGGGCTCGGCCGAGATGATATATCCCGGTCTTCTGAAGCCGTTGCTGCCTCCTACGAGATCATGAACAGGCAGACATTCATCCCTGACACCGGCCGAGAAACTCCACTGTCCGGCCATTACGTTGACACCTGCGCGAGCCATCCATTGATCAGGAACGCTCATGACATCACTGCCATTCTTAACTGCCGAAGCCGAAGCTGTCCCGCCCCGGGCAGTCGAGGTGCCGTTGACTTCGCGGGGACTGCTGAGGTAATAGAAATTCCCGTAAAAGCCAACCGAATGGGAGATATTGTAAAATGCATTTAATTCCAGGGTGATACCGGTACCTCCGTCACCTAATTGAATGGACTGATCTACAGCACCCAGCCGCTTCGTGCTGTCTGTAAGATGGAAATAATCAGAGTAGTTATAACTTCCCGTCGGCAGCTTGAGTCCCAGACCAACCTGCACATTAGCTTTTGGCATCTTCACCGGGTTGACCACCCAGGCATAAGCAGCCAGGCGGATGTCCCCAACTCCAAAGGAATGCGTAGCGAAACGGCCAAGGTTGTTGTGCTCGTACAGCGACGAACGGGAATTGGCGGCAATAGGTACATCGATCATCAGTGACCAGCGTGGGTTCAGCAGACGATACAGTGCCATGTCGAGCGTATATTGATGGTTGATCACTTCTGTCCCCAGTGTCTGCCGCTGCTTTTGCTCGTCTGTTCCGATGAAGTGCCGGAATGACCGGAAGTATCGGTTGTTGGCACTGAACTGCCATTTACTAAGCGTATCGATATGCTCCGCCCCGCCGGCAGAACAGAACCCGCCGGTGCTGCGGATCGCGATACATCCCTGTGCAGCCAGCCTGTTATATCCTATTGTTCCGGTCAGCAATAAAATCGCAAGTACAATCTTTCTCATTTTTTAAGTTTTGTTAGTGTGGTCATAGCCTTTGTTCCTGGCTATAAAAAATATTATAAAGCCAGCTTGTGCTGACTGGATGTTTCCTGAACACTATTTTTTTCAAGGGCAAAATAAAGGGCCAGCAGAGCTCCATAGCTGCCACCCCGTTCTATCCATTCAAATACTTCGTATTTCGGATAGAAAAGCTCCGTCCCGATTTTCCAGATGAACAGGGCGATCAGCAGCGGCCGTACAGGCCGGATAAGGATGGCCAATGCCGCCAGTATTTCAAACAGACCTGCGACAAGCGCGGTGTTGGCCGGGTTCGAAAAACCGAGATTGGTGTACTGTTGAAGCAACCCTTTCTTTCCGATCAGATTGAGCCAGCCATGACCCAGCAGCAGCAGGAAGACGACTATCCGCAGACAAAGGACAACCCGCGAAAAAGTCCGGTCATCCGGCTGAGGATTGGGGTCGGGACGGGAAAACCAGAAACCTGCTCCTGACACGCGCGCTCCGCCCGCACCCTTCGTCCCGCGCGTCATCCACTCACTTCCCGCCAGCAGCAGCAGAGCCAGCGGCGAGCCGAAATTTCCGGCGCGTTCGATCATTTCGGCAAACGGCTCGCCCGAGAGAGGACGCAGCGACGCAGTTACAAACGCCCATATCACAAGCCACGCCGGAACAACCCGGATAGGATAAAATAACAGGAGAAGACCCATGGTTATGTCCATTGTACCGACGATCGGCATGAGCGTGTAAGCCATGTCATGTCCGATGCCGAATACAGCAAAATAATTACACCAGACGGGTTTGGTAATGATGCCAAATACACCGTGGCCGATAAAACACATAGCCGATGCTATTCGCAAAATATAGTGCATCCTGTGAGCAGACGCCGTATGTCTGCTACTGCTGAGATCCTTCATCATATGTTTTTTTGAACTCCTGAAATGTACTGAGTGTACAGAATGACCGGTTATTGCCACCGGCCGGTGCAAACGCAATCAAACGGGGACCATCGCGCGGAACAATCTGCCCGAACAATTGGCAATGATTGGCGACGATTAGCCGTTGAGGCGATTGATTTTGCCTTCTTAGACTTAGGCAGCGGCCTGATCAGGCGGCCTTTCAGCAGTGGGAGTATAACGGGAGAGAAGAGCAGCAGCGACATGAATACCCATTTGCGGGGCCGGCACTATTACTGCATGTGGTAAAAAAGTCTCTATTTGAGTTTTGCAATAGTCCTTCGAAATGCTCTTGTATTGGGTTGAATGAGGAGTCTTTTTCTCCTGGCCATTGTGTGAAAGATCATTCACCAGCTGGAAGAAGGCCTCCCTTGCGCTCTTCAGGTTCATGGCCATCTCGTTGGGGATACAGCGATATTCTATGGAATCCCTGAAAATGCGCCGTTCCACATACTTATATTGTATACCCCCGATGTCTACCTGGCCATCGACCCTTTCAAAATTGGCCGAGCTATTATAATAAGACAGCGAAGTAATGGGAACCTTGATAGAAAGAAGCTGGGTTTCGTCGTAGTCCTTTTTGTCGAGACTCGCCTCCAGCTGCCGGTCGGCGCGGTCCTGCATATAGTTGCTTACCAGCTGATACCCGTACCAGTTGAAGAAGAGGATCCCCATAAGCAATATAACGGCAAGACGTTTCAAGCAAGGACAAATTAGTGATTTTTTGGATATCCAACGATTTTTTTTCGCGGCGGCCACCCTCTCGTCATTCCAAAAAAACGCGTTCCCTCTTCGTCAATCCAAAAAACGCTTTCCCTCCCCTCAATCCAAAAAAGGCTTTACTGCAAAGAGAAAACCAGGCTGCTATTTCATCATCTTCCGGGCAGAAGCCTTTGCAGCTTGTTTCAGAGGATCCGTGAATACCATATCGAGCCTGAGCCTGACGGGCTTTTCATTTTTCCGGACCGGCGCTGCCTTTTTTGCGGTCTTCTTCGCCGGAGAAGCAGATTTCTTTTTAGCAGGTACAGACTTCTTTGGTGACGCAGACTTCTTATTCGCGGGTTTGGCTGTTTTCTTAAGCATATTCCGGCGAAGGTAAAGATTTATGGATCAATTCAATTAAGTAAGTTCCGGCCGAAAAACTAACTAACGATCATTAGTTTTTTGATTAATTTTGCCCTGTTTGCCAAACGATTATAATATATGAGTTACACTCCTGTTCATAAAGTCCGGCTTGTTACCGCAGCGGCCCTCTTCGACGGGCACGATGCAGCGATCAACATCATGCGGCGCATTCTCCAGTCAAAAGGAGCCGAGATCATTCACCTGGGACATAACCGGTCGGTAGCCGAAATTGTGGAATGCGCTATCGAGGAGGACGTACAGGGCATCGCCATCACCTCCTACCAGGGAGGCCACATCGAATTCTTCAAGTATATGAAAGACCTCCTGAACGAGAATGGCTGCGGACATATCCGGCTCTTCGGAGGCGGAGGGGGCACCATCCTCCCACAGGAGATCGATGAGCTGCATCAGTACGGCATCACCCGTATCTACTCACCGGATGATGGCCGGAAGATGGGGCTGGAAGGAATGATCGAAGACGTGATCCGCCAATGCGATTTTCCCCTGAACGGAAGCCCCGCCAACTTCAAAGGCGAAATGAAATTGGGAGAATGGAAAGATATCCGCAAGATCGCAAGGGCGATCTCCAATGCAGAGAATGCGACGGTTTCCGCCAGCACAGCGACACCGGCCGGCTCAGCAACATCGACCGTCGCAACCGAACCGGGCATCACGTCAGCCGGGACCAGGCCGATCATCCCCGTCGTCGGCATCACAGGCACCGGCGGCGCTGGCAAATCCTCCGTAACAGACGAACTCGTCCGCCGTTACCTCAACAACTTCCCCGACAAGACACTCGCCGTGATCTCCGTCGACCCCTCCAAGAAAAAGACCGGCGGCGCTCTCCTGGGCGACCGCATCCGGATGAACGCCATCTCCAGCCCCCGCGCCTATATGCGCAGCCTGGCGACACGCGACAGCGACAGAGCTCTCAGCGCACACGTACAGGAAGCCATCGACATCTGTAAACAGGCAGGCTACGACCTCGTCGTCCTCGAATCAGCAGGTGTAGGACAAAGCGATGCCTCCATACTCGACCACGCCGACATCAGCGTCTACGTGATGACCCCGGAATATGGAGCCGCTTCACAGCTGGAAAAGATCAATATGCTGGATTACGCCGACCTCGTCGTGCTGAATAAATTCGATAAGGCCGGGGCGCTGGACGCCCTGCATGATATCCGGAAACAATACAAACGCAATCACGGACTATGGACCGCCAAAGACGGCGAACTGCCCATTGTAGGTACCATCGCCGCGCAGTTCAATGACGCCGGTGTCAACGAACTGTTTGAAAAGCTGATGACCACGATCGATAAAAAGACCGGCGTGCATTACGGAGACCTGACCCTGCACACACATACAAAGGATACCACGACACAATCCCAGATAATGCCTCCGGCACGGGTACGCTACCTGTCGGAGATCACCTCGGCTATCCGGGATTATAATCAAAGCACCGGCGACCAGGCGGCCATTGCCTCGAAACTTTACCAGTTGGATGGTGTTCTTCGGGACCTGCCGGCCGATTCCGCCGCAAGACCCGTACTGGAAGAACAAAAGAAAAAAGTAGAGCAGCAGCTTTTTCCTTTGTGTAAGAAGCTTATTGACGAATGGCCCGCGACCAGGGCCCGCTATCAGCAGGAGACTTTCAACTACGATGTCCGGGGCAAAGAGATCCGGCAGCCGCTATATATCTTATCGCTTTCGGGAACGAACATCCCCCGCATCAGCGTGCCGCGTTACAAGGATTGGGGAGACATCCTTCGCTGGCGCCTTCAGGAGAACTTTCCCGGAAAATTTCCCTATACCGCGGGCGTGTTTCCCCTCAAAAGAGCAGAAGAAGATCCTACCCGGATGTTCGCAGGCGAAGGCGGCCCTGAACGTACCAACAAACGATTCCATTACGTCTCTTCGGGCCAGCCGGCCAAACGGCTGAGCACGGCCTTCGATTCAGTGACCCTGTATGGCGAAGACCCCGACTACCGGCCGGATATCTATGGCAAGATCGGCAATGCCGGGGTCAGCATCGCCACAGTAGATGACGCCAAAAAATTATACAGCGGCTTTGACCTCTGCGACCCCAGGACCTCGGTGAGCATGACGATCAACGGACCCGCCCCGATACTGCTCGCCTTTTTCATGAATGCCGCTATCGATCAGCTCTGCGAAAAATGGCTGGCCGAAAAGGGCGGCACAGCCGGCGGCAACGCAAAAGACAAGGCCGCAGATGGCAGCGGTGCGGGCGCAACCGGCAGCAACAGCGCCAAAGCCATATATAACAACCCCGCATCCCCGGGCGTCCTGCCCGATGGCAACAATGGCCTGGGCCTCGCCCTCCTGGGTCTCAGCGGAGACGAAGTCCTGCCCGCAGATATATACGAAAAGATAAAAGCCGAAGCCCTTTCACAGGTGAGGGGAACCGTACAGGCCGATATATTAAAAGAAGATCAGGCCCAAAACACCTGCATCTTCAGCACCGAGTTCGCACTTCGCTTAATGGGCGACGTTCAGGCTTACTTTATAAGCAAACAGGTACGCAACTTCTATAGTGTGTCCATCAGCGGTTATCATATCGCAGAAGCCGGCGCCAACCCCATCACCCAGCTCGCCTTCACCCTTGCCAACGGCTTCACCTATGTGGAATATTATATGAGCCGGGGAATGGCTATCGATGACTTCGCACCCAATCTTTCCTTTTTCTTCAGCAATGGTATGGACCCCGAATACAGCGTTATCGGCCGCGTGGCAAGACGTATCTGGGCCAAAACGATCAAACAGGTCTATAAAGGCAACAGCCGGTCCCAAAAGCTGAAATATCATATCCAGACCAGCGGCCGCAGCCTGCATGCACAAGAGATAGACTTCAATGATATCCGCACTACCTTGCAGGCTCTCTATGCTATTTATGACAATTGCAATTCGTTGCATACCAATGCTTATGACGAGGCGATCACGACGCCTACGGAAGAAAGCGTGCGCCGCGCCATGGCCATCCAGCTGATCATCAACCGGGAACTGGGCAGCGCCCGTACGGAAAACTTTATCCAGGGGAGTTTCGCGGTGGAAGAGCTCACCGACCTCGTGGAAGAAGCCGTCCTGGCTGAATTCGACCGGCTGACGGACCGCGGAGGCGTATTGGGAGCGATGGAGAGAATGTACCAGCGGAACAAGATCCAGGAAGAGAGCCTTTATTATGAAAGCCTCAAACATAGCGGGGAATTACCCATCATAGGGGTCAATACCTTCCTCGACAAAAAAGGCTCGCCCACCATCCTGCCAGGTGAGGTGATCCGCAGCACGACGGAAGAAAAAGACCAGCAGATCGCCAACCTGCAGGCTTTCAGACAGCGGCACACCAGCCGGAGTACCCAAAAGCTGCAGGACCTGAAGGCCGTAGCGGTAAACAACGGCAATCTCTTTGAAGAGCTGATGGAGACCGTTAAATATTGCACGCTGGGAGAAATTACAAATGCTTTATACGAAGTTGGCGGTCAATACCGGCGCAACATGTAACTTTGAGGGTAGCAGAGTAGCATCTCAATTTTAATTAGCATGGCAGCACAACCGGTAGTACCGATCGCATTTAAACAAGAGCCCGGACAATTACAAAAAGCAATTACGATCCTTGCCGCCGACATCGGTGGCACAAAGACCAACATTGCCCTGTATAGCGCCGATCGTAATGGACTTAGATCACTACAGCAGAAAAGATATGTCTCTAAGGATCATGCATCCCTCGCTGATATTATCCATGACTTTACCGCCGGCAATCTTCCCGACCGGGTCTCTGCAGCCGTAGCAGGCCCCGTCGTCAACGGGAAGAGCAAGCTCACCAATCTGACCTGGCAGCTCGACAGCGAGGTCATGAGCCGGGACATGAAGGTCCCCGTCTGCTTTATCAATGATCTGGAAGCAACAGCCTATGGACTGGCAGGACTCGGAAAAGAAGAATTGACTACACTCGCTGCCGGCGATGCCAACGCCAAAGGCAACATCGCCATTCTGGCGCCGGGCACAGGTCTTGGAGAAGCCGGTTTATACTGGGATGGCCGGCGCTATCACCCTTTTGCCACAGAAGGCGGCCACAGCGACTTCGCACCACGGACACCCATAGACGTGGAATTATTTTATTTCCTGCAAAAACAATTCGGTCACGTCAGCTGGGAACGTGTAGTGTCCGGTATGGGCATCAAAAATATTTTTCGTTTCCTCACGGAAGGCCGCAACGAACCCATACCCGAATGGCTATCCCAAAAGCTGAAAGAAGAAGATCCCGCCGCCGTCATCAGCCAGGCTGCGTTGAAACACGAAGACCTGATCTGCGCCGAAACGATGGAATTGTTCGTCCGCTTCCTGGCTACAGAATCCTCCAGCCTGGTGCTGAAGCTTATGGCCACCGGCGGCCTGTTCCTGGCAGGCGGCATACCACCAAAGATCCTGCCGCTGCTGCAGACTGACAGCTGGAAAAAAAATTTTGACAACAATGGCCGCATGCACGATCTCTCGGACAGAGTACCCGTGCATGTAGTGCTGAACGATAAGATGGCCCTCCAGGGTGCAGCATACTATGGTGCGTATAATATGTGATCACTTCCTGTACAGGATCTGGCAGACCCCGCAATAAAAGGCCCGGCGTTTGGTCTTTCCCAGATGCCGCACCTTAATAAAAGGAATATGATCCCGGGGACATATAGTCTTTGCATGCGCCTGCCAATGCTTTCTCAGCTCAAATGCCTTTTTCCATTTCAGGAAATCAAAGCTGTAAAGACGCGCTTCCCTGATCATCTCCGTCAGCTTGCGGGGCGGCAGCGCACCAACCTCGCTTTCAGGATGTACCCTGATGCGGAATAACACCTCGTTTTTGATAATATTCCCCACCCCCGCAAAAATATCCTGGTTCAGCAATGCATCGCAGACCAGCATACCCGGAAGAGCTTTTAGCTTTTTTCGCGCTTTGGCCGCATTCCAATCGTCATTCATCACGTCCGCACTCCAGTCATAGATTTTGTCGACAGGCTCCGTCAGGAGTTTCACCGAGCAGGTATAAAAGTAAAGGTCGCCATTGGCAAATTGCAAATGCAACCTCGGATTGGGTTTTGTCTGCTCGTTAATGCTGTAGGAGCCAAAAAGCAAAAAATGGATCCGCACCGTCATACGGGGAAGACAAATTAAAAAATGCTTACCCCAACTTTTAAAGGCTACTACCTTTTGTCCGGGCATGCCATCCTTGTCGACCTTCGTGTTGCCGGTAGCTGACAGGATCTTCTTCCCTGTAAAAGCGGCGACCTGCTCTTTCAAAATGACTATGGAAGGACCTTCGGGCATAGCTATCGCAATGCAAAACCTGCACCACCCGAATTTATTCTACAACTCCAATAAAACATTGGGAAGGATAGACCCTAAAGAAAACCATTAGCGATCGTAATCAATAACATCGCTCACTCCTGATGCCAATCGTGATGTTGTATTTTTACAGCCTCTGAAATTCACGCTCACGGTTAAGGTATTCTGATTATGACTGAACCCACAAAAGAAAACGTAGAAAAGGCAAGAGTTTTGCGCAAGCTGATGAAGAAATGGTTAACCACACAGGAAACGGAAAAGAAAGCCAACCTGTTGCTGGAAAAAAACCCCGAATTGAAGCTTCGGAAACTTGCCTCTGTACGAAAGAGTTATTAAAGAGGCGAAAAACTCTTAAACGCGCTCCGGATGACGTTTAGAACAATCGCAGCTGCCGGCCCTTCATAGGGCCTGCCGCCCTCCCCTGGCCTGTCGCTTTACCCTGATTCACCTCCTCTTCCACAGGAGGTTTTTCTCTGCCAAACACAGTGCGGCCTCCATATTTCCATGAATCCTTCCTTTCTTTTTCAATATACCCTGCAAGTCCGCCTGTGGGTGTAAAATCTTTTTCCACCTTTTGCGCCAGCTCTGTAAGCTTGCGTACCGCATCCAGCTTTTCACTCTGACCCAGTTTTGCTTTATACACAGCCGTCTGCAGGATGCCGATCGTTTCGTCATAAACGGTGACAGGCACCGGAAAAGGATGACCATCCTTCCCCCCATGCGCAAAAGCAAAACGCGCCGGGTCCCGAAAACGGGAGGGAGTACCATGGATGACCTCGCTGACAAGCGCCAGGGATTGCAATGTCCGGGGACCGACACCTTCCAGCAACACCAGCTCCTCAAAATTGGAAGGCTGCCGGTCATGCGCGAGCCACAATACAGCACCCAGCCTCCGAAGATCGACATCTTCCGCACGGACATCGTGATGACCCGGAAGCACTAATTGCTGGATGTCCTGCATCATCAGCTCGGGTTTTTCCTGTGTGATCGACAGGACAGCATTGCGGGCCGGGTCAGCCTGCCTGTCGGCCAGGTTGAGGATCTCCCCCTGGTTCACCCCACAAATAGCCGTATGAGGCTCTTCCACAAAAGAACGTACGTTGGCAGAATGCCAGTGATATCGCCGGGCCATAGAATTACCCGGGTTCATTCCCTGCTGGATAACTGTCCATTGCCCTTCATTGGTAAGGACAAAACAGTGCATATAAAGCTGAAACCCGTCCTGTACAACCGTATTATCGACCTTTGCGCTGAGCTTGCTGCTGCGGATCAGCTGTACTGCGTCCAGACCAGTGCTCTCACACACTTTCCGGATCTCGTCCGGAGCCTGTCTCGAATATTTGCCCTTTCCGCCGCAGATGTAGATTCCCAGCTCACGGGAAAGCGGGTTGATAGCCCTTTTCAATGCCCCCATGACAGAGGTGGTGATCCCCGACGAATGCCAGTCCATCCCCATTACCGCTCCCAGACTCTGGAACCAGAAGGGATCGGCCAGCCGTCGGATGACTTCTTCTTTTCCATAGTCCGCCAAAAGTGCTTCGGTGACGGCAAGCCCCAGCTTCGCCATCCGGTCCGCCAGCCATTGCGGAACATAACCATAGTGTAAAGGAAGATCAGCAGCACCGGATCGTTTCATACACATTCCATTTGCTAACAAAGTTAGCGAATCATAGCCATAATCGCCCATTATTTGACAAGCGGCTGCAAAAACTGTCCCGTAAGAGCGTATTTTGATCATTGTTTCCTTAAACTCACCGACATGAAAAAATTCTGCTCTTTCCTGCTCCTGATTGCGGCGCTGGCCTGCCAGGCGCAGGAAGGTCTCCCTACCGATTATCTCACTCCCGCCTTCCATGCCGGGAGACGCGAAGCGTTAAGGGCAATAATGCCCGCCAATTCCGTTGCGGTCATCTTTGCTTATCCCACCCGCACATTCAGCAACGACGTCAGCTATCCCTATCACCCCAGCCCGGACCTCTATTATTTCTCCGGTTATAAGGAGCCGCAGGCCGTCCTGCTTATCTTTAAAGAGCCGCAAAAGGCAGCGGGCGGCGGTACCTATAAAGAGCTTTTTTTTATCCAGCAGCGCGACCCGCAGGCCGAGCAGTGGACAGGCCGCCGGCTCGGCGTTGAAAAAGTAAAGAACGAGCTGAAATTTGACAGCGTATACAATGGCAGCGACTTTAAAGATTTCCCCATCGACCTGTCCGGCTTCAGCCAGATCCTTTTCTCAGGTCTGCCCGATGATGTACATGATGACAATTCGGATCCCGCCGACCTCTACGATCTGATGCAGGCCTTTAAAAAGAAAGCCGCTCTTCCCGAAAGTTATGATGCTTCCGTCTATGAAATGCTGGCGGCGATCACGGATAGGGTTACCCCGGCTACTCTTCCCCGTTACATCGGATATGTCAGCAAACGGCGGGATACAAACGAGAAAATGCGCAACGATGAATGGGTTAATGCTTTTCTCAATATAAAAGATACGGCCGGCCTCAGAGCTTTCCGGCAGAAGCTCTCGGCCGTTAAGTGGAATACATATCTCTATAGCAAGCTGGTCGCTTCTCTAAGGGAAATAAAGACTCCCGAAGAGATGGACCTGATGCGCAAGACCGTTTCTATCTCCTGTATCGCACACGCAGAAGTGATGAAGGCTATCCAGCCTGGTATGTCCGAAGGCGAGCTGCAGGGACTTCAGGAGTATGTCCATAAAAAGCTCGGAGCAGAGTATGTCGGTTACCCTTCTATCGTTGGCGGTGGCGCCAACGGCTGCATCCTTCACTATGAAGAGAATGCCCGGGTCAATGTCGGCAAGGATATGGTCCTGATGGATATCGGGGCCGAATATCATGGTTATTCCGCGGACATCACCCGCACCGTTCCCTCCACAGGTAAGTTCACCCCGGAGCAAAAAGCCATCTATGACCTCGTCTACCAGGCACAGGAAGCCATTTTCCCCCTTTGCCACGAAGGCGTTCCATTTGACCAGCTGAATAAAAAAGCAACCGAAGTGCTGGCCGAAGGCCTCGTCAGGCTGGGGATCATAAAAGACAAGTCCCGGGTTCGTCTTTATTACCCGCATGGCTGTTCGCATTTCCTTGGCCTCGATGTCCACGACGTCGGCAATTATGACCAGAACCTGAAAGAGAACATGGTCATCACCGTTGAGCCCGGCATCTATATCCCGGCAGGAAGCCCCTGCGACAAAAAATGGTGGGACATCGGGGTGAGAATAGAAGATGACGTCCGCATAGGGAAAGAAAAGTTCGAGCTGCTGTCAGGGCAGGCGCCCCGCAAATCCGAAGATGTAGAAAAGCTGGCGGCAGAGAAGAGCGCCGTCAACAGCATGACACTGCCTGCAGTAAAATAAAAAAATACCTATTTTTACACGAATGGGTGAATGGAAGCCCATTATGGCCTCACCTTTGTAACACTTGTCGGCAATGCGTGTCACTAAACCAGGAGCATATGTTCTTAAGACTATCGGTGTTGACGATTATCGGCCTGTCATCCCTTGCCGGAATAGCCAGTGCACAGGACAGCGCCGCCAGCCCACTGCCGGTCCGCTGGGACCTCCAGACCTGTCTGGATTATGCCAAAAAGAATAATATCCAGATCAACAGCCTGCGTTTGTCCGCCCGGACAGCCCAACAAAACTACCTGTTGTCCCGGGCTCAGCGCGAACCGACGCTCAACGGTGGTGTCGGTCTTACCTATACGCACAGCAAAAACGCCAATCCGGTGGTCGGCGGGTTCCAGACACAATCCTCTTTTTCCAACAGCCTTTCCCTGTCTTCCTCGATGACCCTGTATAACGGCGGATACATCAACAACGACATCAAACAAAAAAAACTCGGGATCGAATCTGCCAATCTCAACATCCTCCAGACCGAAAACGACATCACGCTGTCGATCACCCAGGCCTATCTCAACATCCTGCTTGCAAAAGAGAACGTCGTTTATGTACAGGACCTGGTCAACACCGCCACCGCGCAGGTAGATCAGGGGAAGAAAGAATATGATGCCGGCAGCATCGCACGCAATGCCTATTTCGAGCTGCAGGCGCAAATGGCTACGGACAAATACAACCTGGTCACCGCCCGAAATGCCGTCCGTCAAAATAAACTTACCCTCAAACAAATACTACAGCTTCCCATCGAAGATACCTTTGACATCGTCAGCCCTGATACAGTGGTGTCCAAAGAAGCCGTTCCCGCCCTCGATCAGGTAGTGGCCGCCGCGATGAGAGACCGGCCGGAAATAAAGAACGGCCAGCTGGGCATCGATATCTCCCGGTATGACCTTTTAAAAGCAAGAGCAGGCTATCTGCCCATCCTGACAGCGTCGGGTAACCTGTCAAGCGGCTATTCCAATAACAATTCCAGCGACTATGTCGAACAGCTGGACAACAACTTCTTCCAGCAGGTAGGGCTCACCTTGTCCATCCCGATCTTTACCCGAAGGACAGTAAAGACCAATGTGGAAAATTCCAAAATAGAGATCGAACAGTCCAAACTGAATCTGAAGAACATACAAACGGATCTGGCACAGGCGATAGAACAGGCATATATCAATGTGCTCAATGCCCAGGGACAGTATGATGCCGCCGTCGATGGGCTAAAGGCAAGCCAGGAGACCTATCGCATTGCCGGGGAGCAGCTGAAAGTGGGCGCGGCCAACATTGTGGATTACCTGCAGCAGAAGACGCTGTATACACAAGCCTTCCAGGTATATGTACAGGCCAAATACAATGCGGCCCTCAGCATCAGGATCTATGATTTCTACATGGGAATAGCAGTCAAATTATAAACGCTCTTTCGTATGAGTAAAATTCGGGTGGTCATCATCATTGTAGTAATACTTCTGGCAGGAGGCGCTTACTGGTATTTCCGGTTCAGAAAGGAAGAAAAGCCGCTGGTCCTGCAAACGGAGCAACCGAAATATGCCTATATTTCAAAAAGCGTCACAGCTACCGGTACCGTCCAGCCTGTGGATACGGTCACCATCGGCTCGCAGGTATCCGGCACGATCAAGTCGATCTATACGGATTTCAATGCCAAGGTCAGAAAGGGACAATTGATTGCCGAGCTCGATAAAGCCCTTTTCGAAGCGCAGGTGAACCAGTACAAGGCCAACCTCGAAGTTGCCAAAGCTGCCCTGGTCTATCAGAAGAGCACCTTCGACCGCCAGACCCTGCTGTATAACACAGGCGCCATCAGCAAGGCAGACTATGAGAATTCCCAGAACCAATACTTAGGCGCAAAAGCCAATGTACAAAGCGTACAGGCGCAGCTGGATGCAAATATTAAAAACCTTTCCTACGCCAGCATCTATTCTCCCGTGGACGGTGTGGTCATGACCCGCAATGTCAGCGTCGGACAGACCGTGGCAGCCAGCTTCAATACGCCTACGCTCTTTGTCATTGCAAAGGATATCAGCAAGATGCAGGTACAGGCTGCCGTATCCGAAGCCGACATCGGCGAGGTAAGAACCGGTCTTCGGGCATCTTTTACCGTAGACGCCTATCCTGATATTTCCTTTAATGGAACGGTCAACCAGATTAGGCTGGAGCCGGTGGTCTCCGCCAATGTCGTCACTTATTCCACACTGCTCACCGCTCCCAATGAGGACCTTAAGCTCAAGCCCGGCATGACGGCCAATATTTTCATTTTCACAAAAGAGGTAGACAGCGCCATGCTGATCTCCGTAAAGGCGCTGAAATTCAAACCGGATTCCTCCATGCTGAAACAATTCAAAATAATCCCCGACACCAATGCAGAGCGGGAAGTAAGACGCGAAGCACGCAGGGCGGCCAACAACGGCCCCACGGCGCCGCCACGACACCGGCATGATTCGGCTTCACGGCAGATCGACACCGCGCCGGCCACAGGCACACCGGCTTTCGTATGGGTAAGGGTTGGGGATAGCCTGGTAGAGAAAAAGGTCGCGACCGGGCTGAACAATGACACGGAGGTGCAGATCATCAGCGGCCTGAACGATGACGATGAGGTCATCGATGGCGCCGAGGTCGAGACCAAAGCCGAAGCCAGATCGGGCGCAGTAAGAAGTCCCTTCATGCCTGCACGCCGTGGCGGCAGAGGCGGTGGTGGTGGAAGCCGGCCGGCCGGAGGCGCAAGCGGCGGAAGCCGGCCCGGCGGAGGCGGCAGATAGCAAAACTAATCCCATGAGCAATCAAAAAATACTGGAACTAAAGGATATCAAACGGGAATTTCGCATGGGCTCCGAGATAGTCAGAGCCCTGAAGGGAGTTACTTTTGATGTGACAGCCGGAGAATTTGTCACCATCATGGGCAGCAGCGGTTCGGGTAAGACAACCCTGCTGAATACGCTTGGCTGCCTCGATAAGCCATCGGAAGGCACCTATCTGCTGGATGGCGTGGACATAAAAAAGCTGGGCCGTAATGAGCTGGCAAAGCTTAGGAATCTTAAAATAGGTTTTGTCTTCCAGGCCTATAATCTGCTGCCCCGGACCTCAGCGCTGGAGAATGTCGAGCTGCCGCTGATGTATAATCCGGAGATCAGCTCAAAAGAACGAAAAGAGCGTGCGATAAAGGCGCTGGAGGCCGTCAACCTCGGCGACCGGCTGGACCATACCCCCAATCAGCTGTCCGGCGGCCAGCAGCAGCGCGTCGCCATCGCCCGGGCACTTGTCAACGAGCCCGTAATGATCCTTGCAGACGAGGCGACAGGCAACCTCGACTCCCGCAGCTCGTATAGTATTATGGCCCTCTTCCAGGAACTGAATGCCCGGGGCAAAACAATCGTATTCGTCACCCATGAGCCCGACATCGCCTCTTTCAGCAGCCGCACCATCATGCTGAAGGATGGACGAGTGATGAAAGACAGTCCGAACGAGAACAGGAAATACGCCAAAGAAGTACTGGCGGCATTGCCAAAATCGGATGACTATTAACCGGCCGGCCCGCCGCAGCCATCAAAATTCATTCTCATGAGCTTCTTCAACCTCCTCCGGATCGCGTTGAAAGCCTTACAAAGAAATAAGCTAAGGGCTTTCCTGACCATGCTGGGCATTATCATCGGCGTGGCATCCGTCATCGCCATGGTGGCCATCGGACAGGGTTCCAAACAAAGCATCCAGCAAGCACTATCCGGCATGGGGTCGAACATGATCATCATCCGCCCCAACAGTAATATCTCCGCAGGCGCCCGCCTCGATGCCTCCGCTGTCCAAACCCTTACGCTTGATGACGTAAAAGCACTGCAGAAACAAGCCCCCCACCTCAGCGCCGTCACGCCCCTGGCAAGCGCAAAAGGACAGGCTATCTATGGCAACAACAACTGGCCTACTACGATCCAGGGCGTAAATCCGCAATACCTGGATGTCATTCGCCAGTGGCCGCTAAAAGATGGCATCTCTTTTACCGACCGGGATGTCCAGTCACAAAACAAGGTTTGCCTCCTCGGCCAGACCGTGATCACCAATCTCTTTCCCAATGGAGAAAGCCCGATCGGGAAGTATATCCGCTTCGGGAAAGTACCCATGCTGGTCATCGGCACCCTCACAGCCAAGGGGGAAAGCGCCTTCGGACAGGACCAGGACGACGTTATCCTCGCGCCTTTTACCACCGTGCAAAGACGAATACTCTCGACCATCTATCTCCAGAATATCTATGCTTCCGCTTTAGACGAAAATTCCACCACGGCCGCCTCAGACGAAATATCCGATATCCTCCGGACCACACACCGGCTGAAGTCCACCGACGAGGATGATTTTGCCGTGCGGACCATGCAGGAGCTGATCAATACCTTCAGCTCCACCAGCCAGCTGCTGACAATACTGCTGGCCGTGATCTCCGGCATCTCCCTGCTGGTAGGGGGCATTGGCATTATGAATATCATGTATGTATCTGTCACCGAACGCACAAAAGAGATCGGGCTGCGAATGTCGATAGGGGCGCGGGGCATGGATATCCTGCTCCAATTCCTGACAGAAGCCATTCTGATCAGCATCACCGGCGGGATCATTGGCGTAATTCTGGGTATTACCTCCGCCCGGCTGGTCACTGTTTTCCTGTCCTGGCCAACCCTGGTGACGGAATATTCGATCCTTTTGTCCTTCCTGGTATGTTTTATTACAGGCGTCTTTTTCGGGTATTATCCGGCGCAGAAAGCATCCCGGCTCGACCCGATCGAGGCGCTGCGCTACGAATAGACCCGTGCCCGGCCAATAGTCCTTCGCCGTCGCCCAAACCGCCCCGCGTCGCCCCCCTTTTTCCCAATGTCGATAAGTGTAGACCCCAAAATGTCCTAACTTTGCAACTCATGAACAGAAAAGAAGAGATTCTGCAGGACGTCGTCATAAAATTCGCCGGAGATTCCGGTGATGGCATGCAATTAACTGGAAGCCAATTCACTAACAATACTGCCCTAATGGGCATCGACCTCGCTACCTTCCCCGATTTTCCGGCCGAGATCCGGGCCCCCCAGGGCACTTTACCCGGGGTAAGCGGTTATCAGCTTCGTTTTTCCAGCGACAAGGTCTATACACCGGGAGATGAATGCGATGTCCTGGTAGCTATGAATGCCGCCGCCCTCAAAGCAAATCTGAAAGGCCTGAAGAAAGGCGGTAAGATCATAGCCAATACCGAAGGCTTCGACACAAAGAACCTTCGCCTGGCCGGCTTCCCCGATGGAATAAATCCGCTGGAAGATAACTCCCTCGACAACTACACCGTCATCCGTATAGATGTGACCAAAATGACAAGGGAAGCGCTGAAGGAGATCACCATGGGTACAAAGGAAAAAGACCGGGCAAAAAATATGTTCGTTCTTGGTTTTCTCTATTGGATGTACAACCGGGATATGGAGAATACCATCCAGTTCCTGAAAGATAAATTCGGTAAAAAACCGGAGATCCTGGAAAGCAATGTAAAAGCATTACAGGCAGGTTATCATTTTGGAGATACAACCGAAACCTTTACGACCACCTATACAGTGGAAAAAGCAAAGATGACTCCCGGTGTATATCGCTCCATCATGGGTAACCAGGCCCTTGCCTATGGCCTCATCGCCGCATCCCGGAAAAGCGGGCTTCCCCTGTTTCTTGGCTCTTATCCCATCACACCCGCCTCCGATATCCTGCACGAGCTAAGCCGCTACAAATCTTTTGGAATACGAACCTTCCAGGCCGAGGATGAGATAGCCGGCATCACTTCGGCGATCGGTGCAGCCTATGGCGGATCACTCGGTGTCACGACAACCTCCGGTCCCGGCATGGCTCTCAAAGCCGAAGCCATGGGCCTGGCCGTTATGCTTGAAATACCACTCCTGATCTGTGATATTCAAAGAGGCGGCCCCTCCACCGGCTTACCCACAAAGACCGAACAAAGCGATCTGCTGCAAGCCTATTATGGCCGTAACGGGGAATGTCCCATGCCCGTGATCTCGGCTTCTACACCCAGCGATTGTTTCAACGCTGTTTATGAAGCGGTACGCATTGCAGTGCAACATATGACCCCCGTCATCTTCCTGAGCGACGGATACATCGCCAACGGAGCAGAGCCCTGGAAATTCCCAAAGAGCGCCGACCTTCCGCCCATCGAAGTTAAGTTCAAGTCATACCTGGGACCCGACGAAGAAAAATTCCAGCCTTATCTCCGCGATGAAAAGCTGGTACGCCCCTGGGCCATACCCGGCACACCAGGTCTGGAACATCGCATCGGCGGCCTGGAGAAACAGAACGTCACCGGGAATGTCAGCTATGATCCGGAAAACCACCAGGTGATGGTAAAGATCCGCGAAGAAAAAATAGCCCGCATTGCCGATCATATCCCACCCCAACACCTGGACAGCGGCCCCGATAAAGGCGATCTGCTGGTCCTGGGCTGGGGCAGCACCTTTGGCTCTATCAAAAGCGCCGTATCCGAGCTGCAGCGCGAAGGCTTTTCCGTTGCGCATGCCCATCTCCGTCACCTGCGCCCCTTCCCCGCCAACCTGGGTGAAATGCTTCGCAATTACAAGGAAGTGCTGATCCCCGAGATCAATAATGGACAACTGATCAGGATCATCCGCGATCAGTTCTTCATCGATGCAAAGGGTTATCATAAAATTATGGGCATACCGATCACAAAGACCGAGCTCGTGATCAGGATGAAGGAAATGCTTGTTTCCATTCTGGCGACTCCTGGCGCCCACTAAAAGTAATGGCCAGCTTCTCGATGTCTGCCGACACCTTCACGATGAAGTTGAACTGATCTGCTATTGGCTTGAACTCAGACAAGCGCCGGCGCGTATCCGCCGCCATTACCACATTGCTCTCCAGTTCCGCCTTACGCTGTTCTATCAGCACGCTCACCCTGTCATTGAGTATCCTCAATTCTTCTTTCCGGACCGCCGGAGGCTCGGGCAGGGCCCTATCCTGCAGGACAGCAACACCCCTTTCCAAACGGAGAGCAATATCATCCACCAGCGGTTCGTAAGCCCTGTCCGCATATTTCGCGGCGTATGGAGCTACATAATAAGCCAGTGTCGCCGTATGAGCCGTCAGCATGTGATTGGAGACGACAAACTGGTGCATTTCGGCAATCCTCTTCTGCTGTCGGCGAGGCTCGGACAACATGCGCCCAAACGCATCCGAGAGATTCGCCAGCGCTACAAACGCATTTTTCCGGGCGAGCTTATACTGCTGGATACTCGAAGGCTTACCCAAAAAAGCACTGGCCACATCCCTGAAATAGATCGTATTGGCTTCGACCGCGGCGATCATAAGATCAGTGATCCTTTCGTGCTCCCAGGAAGGAATGATCAGGATGTTTGCCAGGAAAGCGATCGCAGAGCCGATGAGGGTATCGATGACACGATCCATAAGAATGGCATGGAAGTCCGTTGGATACAACAAATGAAAAAGCAGCAGTACATAAGGCGTCGTCATTGTTACAGCGACCAGGTAGTTAGTACGGATGAATACATAGGTCCCGATCATAAAGAGTATCATCAGCACAAACAGGGGACCCGGATCCTTTATAAAGTACAGTATTACCAGCCCTACCAGTGCGCCGCCCAGCGTCCCCGTCAGCCTTGCAAAATTTCGCTTTTTGGTAAGGCTGTATACAGGTTTCAGGATGACGATGATAGTTAGCAGGATCCAGTAGCCATGACCGAAAGGCAGAAAGCCGGAGATGATATATCCTGTGATGGTGGCGATGCTGACCCGGAGGGAATGACGGAAGATATTGGATCTGAGGGTCAGGTTATCCAGCAGCAGCTTGGGACCCATGTCCTGGTGAGAAATAAATTCTTCATAGTCCAGCTCCGGATTGAAGTTCCCGCTCAGCTTTCGGTCATAGGTTGTATAGGCATGCAGGGTGTGCAGACGATCGCCGATGTCCTGGATGCTGTCCAGGATATTCCGCAGACCGATAAAACTTTCTACATTCTCCGCCGTCCGGTACCGGTCGCGGTAATTATTGAACGATTCACGAACCAGGCGGATCCTGGAAGACAGCCCCGCATCCTCTTCCGATGGCTTCCCGCTCATCAGCGCTATGCCGATCTCATCGAGCTCCGCCGCCAGCCCCATGATCAGTTTCCTGCAGTCTTCCATCAGTCCGGTATCGTCGAAGAATTTATGCATCAGCTGATAGTCCTGCTGCGAGGTCATGATCCTTTCAAAAAGATCGATGATGTCCAGGTACATCATCATCAGAATACGCCCGGTGTGAGTGGATTCCTGGACAATATTGCGGCTTTTGAACAGCAGCTGCCGGACAAGATCCTGCTTCTCATGTATAGCGACCTGGCTATCCACCAGCTGACGATAACTTTTGTCATAGTCCGCATCCCGCGAATAAAAAGATGCCTTGATCCGCAGATATCCCGCTGTAGCCTGTACGCAGTCTCCCAATGCCTGCTGAACCAGCTTGTAGGGACGGAAACTATACAGCAGCAAGCTCAGCAGGGTATACCAGGCGCCTCCCTCCAGTACATAGGCGGCATTGATGAGAATATCCCAGCCATGATGAGGACGGTCGATATTCAATACCATAACGAGCAGCGCATTGATACCTATGGAACTGGCCCGCGTACCATAGATGCTCATCAGCGAGAAAATAAAACAGAAAATAAATACAAAAATACCCGTCATCACCGGCGAACCGGAAGCAAGACCCACAAGCAGAGTGACGAGGAAAATGATTAAAACGCAGGCTATCATCCCGTTCCGACGGTGATGAATAGGGCCTGGATTATCCGTGTTCCCAATGCACATGGCGCCGATGGACAATACTACACCAGCTGATAAATTGTTGAAATAACCAAGCAGGATGGCAGGTAAGGTAATTCCTGCTGTGATCCGTATAGCCCCATTCAGGTAATGACTGTTAATAAAACTCTTATATTGCCTGATATAATCCATGTAGTCTTCGAATTGCTGAACTTCGCCCCGCAATTTTAATCCTTAAATTTGGCCCTGCAGATACCAAAGCTAAACGCCTCAAACATGAGAATTTTACCTTTATTCCTATTGATCATCTTCTCCTGTGAAAGCCTTCAGGCCCAGCGGATAGCCGGCATCAGCCGGGACGATCAGGGGAAACCATTAGCCGGAGCTTCAGTTGCCCTCAAAAATAATAAGGATTCCTCTGTAGTAAAGCTAAGCATTTCAACCCCAACCGGACAATATGAATTTTCAACAGTTACCCCCGGTAATTATTTTGTTTCTGTTTCTCACGTTGGATATATACCCCGCAATTCTGCCGCGTTCAAAGTAATGGCGGATGGTCTCACCACGGTGCCTGCAGTAGAGCTGCAGCATGCCTCCGGGGAGCTAAAGGAAGCGACTGTAGCTTCCCGCAAACCGCTCGTAGAAGTAAAGTCCGACAAGATCGTTCTCAACGTGGAAAACAGTATCAATGACGTAGGACAGGATGCCCTCGAGTTGTTACGCAAGTCGCCCGGTGTAACGCTGGACAAAGACAATAATCTTAGCCTGAGCGGCCGAAACGGTGTTCAGGTATATGTCGACGGCCGGCCTGCCTATCTGTCCGGAAGCTCCCTCGCCGACTATCTGAAGACGATACAATCCTCCTCGGTAGGATCCATAGAGATCATCAGCAATCCCGGCGCAAAGTACGAGGCAGCCGGCAACGCAGGCATTATCAATATCCGGTTAAAAAAGAACAAAGCCTTTGGCACAAACGCAACCCTCAACGCAGGGTACAATATCAGCACCTATAGCAAATACAATGGCGGGGTTTCTTTCAATCACCGGGAAAAGAACCTGAACGTATTTGGTGATTATACCTATAACCATTCGCTCAACGAGACCTATGCCACCATGTACCGGACACAGCTGGACACTCAATTCCTCCAGCATTCGACATTGCTGGCCGCCAATAACACCCATACTTATAAAGCAGGACTGGATTATTTCATCAACACCAAAAACACTTTAGGTATTGTCGTGTCCGGCACATTTTATGATTACGGCATCCGCACCAACGGCACCACACCCATCGTTTATATCCCCACCAATATAACGGACAGGATCCTTAAAGCAAACAATCACACGGATGCGCAGAACAATAATGTCAATGTGAACGGCAGCTATCGTTATGCAGATAGCAGCGGTCACCAGCTCGACATCAATGCAGACTATGGACTCTATCGTCTCCGGAGCAACCAGCTGCAGCCTAACAGGTATTATGATTCTACAGAAAAAACTCTTTTATACAGTCATGACTATAATATCCTGTCGCCTACAGACATTCATATATACAGTCTGAAGACTGACTGGGAACAAAACTTCCTGACGGGACGGCTGGGGATCGGCGGCAAAGTGTCTTATGTCACCAGCGGAAATAATTTCCAGGAGTATGATGTTAATGGCCAGGTAAAAGTGCTGGATACCCTGCGAAGCAATAATTTCGATTACAGGGAAAATATCAATGCCCTGTACGCCAGTTATACCCGGACGCTGAAAGGTTGGATCCTGCAGGCCGGGCTCAGGGCCGAGAACACAAATATAAAAGGCACATCCACCGGTTATAAAGCGGAGGGCGGGGATCTTCAAACCTATGATTCTTCCTTTACACGGCATTATACCGATCTTTTCCCCAGCGCTTCCGCTACCTGGAACAAGGACCCGATGAAACAATGGACGCTGAACTACAGCCGGCGGATCGACCGCCCGGCTTACCAGGACCTTAACCCTTTCGAGTTCAAGCTGGATGATTACACCTTCTCCAAAGGAAATACCCTGCTCCGGCCTCAATATACCCACAGCGCAGGCCTCACTTTTATGTACAGGTATAAGCTCACCGCCACGCTGAACTATAGTCATATTAAGGACCTGTCCACAACACTGGTAGATACAACCGAACAGTCGAAGGCCATCATCTACAAAAAGAACCTCGCAACACAGGACATCACCAGCCTGAATATCAGCTACCCCTTCCAGTACAAATGGTACAGCGTGTTCTTCAATGTCACCGGCTTTTATTCCATCAACAAGGCCAATTTCGGCACAGGACGGATCATCGATCTGAATGTCTTTAACACCACCATTTATACCCAGCATACTATTCGCCTCGGTGGAGGCTGGACGGGCGAGCTCACACAGTATTACGTATCCCCCAATATCTGGCAGGCGACCCTCCGCAGCCGGTCGATGTGGAGCCTCGACGCAGGCCTGCAAAAAAGCGTCTTCAAGGGAAACGGCTCCTTCAGGGTCTCGGTCTCGGACATCTTCAATACCCTGCACTGGACGGCGACCAGCAATTTTGCAGGGCAGTATATAAAGACGACGGGAGGCTATGAAAGCCGCCAGCTTAAATTGCATTTTACTTACCGGCTGGGCAATATGACGCTAAAAGCAGCCCGCCACCACCAGTCAGGGGCCGAAGAGGAGACCAAACGCGTCGGGGGAGGCGCGGGCAGCACGATCCCTTAGCGGGCCAGGACCGCTTCATCCGGATGCCTGCAGTTACCCGTTTTCCTTTATCTTTACCGACCCATGATATCTATTATCGACAGCATCAGAGCGCTTTTTGCCTCCTATAGCAACAATGATACAAATATCACCTCGATGGATAAGCTCCCCCAATCGGGCAGCAATCGTATCTACTTTCGCATCCGGGCTGACAATGGCTCCTATATCGCGACCTATAATGACAATGTCCGGGAGAACCGCACTTTTGTTTATTATAGTCATCACTTCCGGGCACGTGGATGCCCCGTACCGGAGATCTTTGCAGTCAATGAAGAATATACCATCTATCTTCAGGAAGATTTCGGCGACATCTCCTTATTGAATGCGCTGGAAAAACAAGGCCATGATGAAAGGGTATACCTTTTTTTTCAAAAGAGCCTCGAACAGCTGGCGCATTTGCAGATCTTCGGAGACCGGGAGCTGGACTATGACTGGGCTATTACAAGCCGCGAGTTCGGGAAACAGGCGATCCTCAGCGACCTCCTTTACTTCAAATACTATTTCCTGGACACGCTGCAGATCCCTTATGATAAGGAGAAACTGATAGATGACTTCGAAGCACTGAGCAACTATCTTACGCACGTGGACCATAAGTTTTTTATGTTCCGGGATTTCCAGAGCCGCAATATTATGCTCCGGGACGACCAGGTACATTTCATCGATTACCAGGGCGGGATGAAAGGCGCACTGCAATACGACGTCGCCTCGCTGTTGTGGCAGGCCAAGGCCGAGCTGCCCGATCAATGGAAAGACAGCCTGCTGGAGTTTTATATGGACAAGGTGGAGACGATCCTGGACACCACCATCGACAGGGTACGCTTTGTCAGGCAGTACAATGGTTATGTACTGATCCGCCTCCTCCAGGTGCTGGGGGCCTATGGATTCCGCGGCCTGTTCGAACGAAAGGCGCATTTTCTTACCAGCATCCCGCTGGCCTTACGCAACTTCAAATGGTTTCTGAGTAACAAACAGGTGGGCATCGTGCTGCCCGAATTTGAGAGAATGCTGGGACTCATGGTACAGGAAGAGATCATTGGAAGATTCGAACCGGTGCAGGCGGACCCGACGACACCGCTGATCGTCCACATCAACAGCTTTTCCTATCGTAAAACAATACCCGAAGATGAGAGCGGAAATGGCGGCGGATTCGTATTCGACTGCCGGGGTATTCTGAACCCGGGCAGGATCCGGGAATTTAAATCCCTGACCGGCAGGGACAAGGAAGTAAAAGACTTTTTGGAACAGCAGACACGCATGCCCGAATACCTGAACAGCGTTTATAATATCGTCGATATTTCAGTAGAGGATTATATTAAAAGAGGTTTTGAAAGCCTGTCGGTCAATTTCGGATGTACGGGCGGCCAGCACCGGAGCGTATATGCCGCAGATGCGCTGGCAAGACATTTGCGAAATAAATTTCACGTAAAGATCGACCTGCATCATGTCGAGCAGGAAGGGAAAAATTGGATCAACTGACGAAATTGTTCTCATGTATTATTTAGTATTCGGCCTCTTATATCTGTTTTCCCTTTTGCCGATGTGGTTGTTGTACGGAATATCAGACGGTCTGGCATTGCTGATGTATGCCGTCATCCGCTATCGCCGGGGAGTAGTGTTTTCAAATCTTGAAATAGCCTTTCCCGAAAAAACCGAAAGCGAGCGGAAAGCCATCGCCAAAGAGTTCTATCGCAATTTTACAGATAGCTTTATAGAGACCATCAAGCTCCTGTCAGCCAGCCCCGATTTTCTCAGGGAACGTTTTATTCTCGACAACCCCGAACTCCTGGAACGCTTCTACGAAAAAGGACAAAAGGTCCAACTGCATATGGGACATCTTTTTAACTGGGAGATTGCCAACGTCGCTATACCCCTGCGCACCAGCTTTACCTTCATCGTTATCTATATGCCCGTGGACAACGGCACCTTCAACCGCCTGTTCCTGCACCTGCGGGGCCGTACCGGCACCGTGCTGTTACCCGCAACCAACATGCAACGGGCCATCCTCCCTTATCGGAATAAGCAATATATGCTGACCCTCGTCGCCGACCAGGCCCCGTCAGGACCCGAACGCTCTTACTGGTTGAACTTTTTTGGTAAGCCGACCCCCTTCGTCCGGACGCCTGAACGGGGTGCCCGTATTGCCAATATTCCGGCGGTGTTCGCGCGGATTTATAAGACCAGGAGGGGATACTACAGGGCTGAGCTGACTACTCTTTCCGATCAGCCGGCACTTCTTCCGGAAGGAGAGCTGACCCGTCTGTATCGAAAAATGCTCGAAGATTCTATCCGCAGGCAGCCCGGAAATTATCTCTGGAGTCATAAACGATGGAAAAAGACCTGGAAGGACGAATATTCACCATTGTGGATAGAGAAAGACCTGGGAAAATAATGGCCCAAATTGGTGACATTCCGGAAAATATTAATACATTTACTACACTGGGCTAAGTACCAGACCTTATTATCCGCTACTAAATTATCCGTTACAAATTTTGATCTTACCCGCCAGACCGTTACTCTAACGCTGACACAAATAAATTCAATTCTACTTTTTACCCTGGCAAACGAATGGTTTAACAAGGCCAGGCAGAGGTGCCGGTTTTCTGATTAGCAAGCAGTAGATTCAATCTAAACCTAAACCTAAACCGGATGACAATTTCTAAACCTGGAGTGGTGTTGGTCGACGACCACGTGCTGCTCCGTAACGGACTTGCCGGACTTATCCGCAGTTTCTGTCAGTATGAAATTCTATTTGAAGCTGGCGGAGGTAAAGACCTGATCAGACAGATAAAAAATTACCGGCGCCCGGACATTATCTTGTTGGACATCAACATGCCGGAAATGGATGGCTATGAGACGGCATGCTGGCTGAGACGCAATTATCCCGAGATCAGGGTCCTGGCACTTTCCATGTATGATACGGACTCTGCTATCGTACGCATGTTGAAGAACGGCGCAAAGGGTTATATCCTCAAGGATATAGATCCCGCAGAACTAAAGCTGGCGCTGGAATCGGTAATAGAAAAAGGATATTATTATTCCGATCTGGTGACAGGCAGGCTGATCCATACTATCAGCCACATCGACGAGCCGGAACACCGGGTTCACCATCTGCTGGCATTGAACGAGCGCGAGCTGGAATTTATGAAGCTCGTCTGCACGGAATGGACCTATAAGGAAATAGCGGACAGGATGTACCTGAGCCCAAGAACCATCGATGGCTACCGCGACGCCCTGTTTGAAAAATTGAATGTCAGGACAAGAGTAGGTCTGGCCATGTACGCCGTCCGGAACGGCATCGTCAGCCTTGATACGATAAGCACCCTTGCCCGGGTCACAGGTTCAGGACCGGTAACCGGACACATGGGCAGCCAGTCATCGGCTATTGCCCGTAAAGTCGCAGAGAGGCGCGACATGCCGCTGAAAGAAAAAAGTATTTGAAAAAAATATTAATTCAATACGCTTTTCTCTTTTGCCGTCTCGATGCCCTTCTGATCTTTGATCTTCCCCCAACCACCGGCGACGTTTCGCAGGTTGTGGATGCCCTGCCGTTTAAGCAAGGAAGCCGCAATGATGCTGCGATACCCGCCACCGCAATGAACATAGATATTAAAATGCTCTTCAAGATTGGACATGCTGCCCGGATCAGCTAATTCCTGGAGAGGGATATTGATGGCATCCTTTACATGACCATCCGCAAATTCGGTTTCCCTTCTTACATCCAGTACGACGAGGTTTTCATCAAAAGGTATATCCATAGCCAGCTCGTCCGGCTCTATGTCAATGATCATGTCAATGGGTTCACCCGCTGCCTGCCAGGCGGCATACCCGCCCTCCAGGTATCCTTTCACCTTGTCAAAGCCGACACGGGCGAGGCGAACAACACTTTCTTTCTCTTCACCCGGTGATGTCACCAGCACAATGGGTCTGTCAAAAGGCAGAAGACTGCCCGCCCATTCTGCAAAACGCCCGTCAAGGCCGATGCTCACAGACCCGGGGACAAAACCGTTTACAAAAACATCAGACCGGCGGGTATCAAGCAAAATGACATCAGACTGTCCGGTCAATTCTTTGAACGCAGAAAGATCCAGCGCCTGCAATCCGGTTTCCAGCACTCCATCCAGACTTTCATATCCTTCCTTATTGATCCGCGCATTGACGGAAAAATAGCTTGGCGGCGCATCCAGGCCGTCCGTCACAGCCTTGACAAATTCCTCGCGGGTCTGTTCCTTCAATGCATAATTGCTTTCTTTTTCCTCCTTCAGCGTGCTGTGGGTATTCGGACCCAGATTCTTGCCACAGCTGCTGCCGGGTCCATGAGCAGGATAGATGATGACATCGTCCGGCAGGGGAAGGATCCTGGAATGGAGGGAGTCATAAAGCAGGCTGGCCAGCTCTTCCCGGCTGAGACTGCCGCTGCTGAGATCAGGCCGCCCTACGTCTCCCACAAATAAGGTGTCACCGGTGAAAAGAGCCTCCGCCTTGCCCTCAGCCGACCGGACAAGATAACAGGATGATTCAAGCGTATGCCCCGGAGTATGCAATACTTCTATCGTACTGCTCCCGATAGGAAAGATCTCTCCGTCTTCCGCCTTGTGAATAGGAAAATTCGTCTCCGTCCGCGGACCGTAAATAATAGGTGCGCCGGTTGCCTTCGCCAGGTCCAGATGCCCGGACACAAAGTCGGCATGAAAATGAGTCTCAAAAATATATTTGATGACGGCGTTCCGCTCTTTTGCCAGCCGAAGGTATCCGTCGATATCCCGCAATGGGTCAATGATAGCAGCTTCCCCTTCGCTCTCAATGTAATAGGCCGCTTCACTGAGACAGCCGGTATACAATTGCTTAATGAACATAATTATGCATTTCACGCAAAATTAGTCATTATTTCAACGTTGGACTAGTCGGAAAGCTGACATTAATCGATCAGTTCATCTACACATTTCATGATCTCGCTCAACCGGTCGTGGTTGATGATGTAATAGATAAATTTCCCATCGCGCTGGGTTTTTACGATCCCGGCCCGGCGTAAGATGGCGAGGTGCTGAGAAGCGACAGACTGTTCAAGGCGAAGATGTACGTAAATCTCGGTGACGGTGAGTTTTTTATTCTCGTCCAGCAGACGGATGATCTGTTGGCGAAGCTTGTGATTTAGCGCTCTAAGGATCAATGCTCCTTTCTTCAGGTTCAAAAAATCAACTTTTACAGGAGCACCTTCGGAGCCCTCTGCATTTACTACCATCCAATAGCTGCTATTATTATTCATCGTTAAGCTCATGAGCGATACCGTTTTAAGGATTTCAAGAAGATACGTGACAGGTCGGGCAAATTTATGATCAACTACCCGAATAAAAATGGTCAAATTTTGCTAATATGATAATATAGTCATTTTCTTGTATGAGTGTAGAATTCCTTGGTATAAGCGGGCTCACTGTATGCCAGGGCGGTGAATTCCTGATGCAAATATCGTAAAAAAGATAAAATGCCCAGATACCCGGCATGATCCTTGACATCTACGAAAGCTGTATGAGGCGAAGATATTATAGGTTTACACTTATCACTACCATCGCCAAAAAACGACATTTGACGAGTCGTAAGGTATTCAGAAAAGGAATTTTCATCTATGATCATTGCTGTTGAAGACAGAAGGACTGACAGGTCATTTTGATAGACGGCAGTGAACACTTCCATACGCCGCGCATCGATCATCGGACATAAAAGATCCGCCCCGGGATACTGCTCCCTGGCGGCAAATGCCATTAGTTTTAGCTTATCCTCTGTGATTAAAGGAATGTTCAATGCATAGCAAAACCCTTTGGCAGCGGCCATTCCAACTCTAAGACCCGTATAAGACCCGGGCCCCGAGACGACAGCCACAGCCTGCAGATCAGAAAGCCGGTATCCCGCCCCCTGAAGCATTTTTTCTATCGCAGGATGCAGCCAGGATGCATGATCTTTTTGCTCCGGATTCTCGATTATATCAAGCGACTTTCCATCCTTCGCCAGACAGATGCCGGCCTTCCCCGTAGCTGTGTCAATATTTAAAATCAATGCCATGAAATCACTGAATTACACTTATTATTTTTAATCATATTTTAACACCTTCGCGGCCTTCAAAAGGCTGTTTGAAGGGGTATAACGCCCATTTTCCCTGCTCAAAGCAGTGAGCAGTTCCGCCACTTTTTCCAATCCGATACGCTGGCCCCATTCAAAAGGCCCCAACGGATAATTGGTGCCCAGCCTCATGGCAATGTCGATCTCTTCCCTTGTACTCACTTCCTCCTCCCAGGTATAATACGCTTCGTTAATGATCGTAGCAAGAATACGCGCACTGATCATTCCCGGAGTATCAGGAACAGGACGATATTCACGACCCAGCTTTTCATAGATCCCGGCCAGCAAAACAGCAGCCTCATCCGAAACCACCACTTCATGGATGTTACGTTCCAGGAAGCCCGGCCAGCCATTGATCCGGACAAAAGGACACCCTATCTCCCCGAGCGTCGGTACCACAGCATTTACAACAACGACCCCCGGCAACAACCTCCTCAAAGCATCCACACGCCCCGGCTCGTTGACAAAGTCAAGATCTATATAAAGATCTGCACCCGGATAATCGCCCGCCTCCACAGCAGTCCCGACCAGCACCCAGCTATTACCCGGAGCCGGAAAAGAGGCGGCCAGGTCCTTTTCTGTCTTCGCTTCTGTTATAACAACAATTCTCATGTAATTGGTTGTGGGATTTCCGGCAAATTTAGCTGTAAGCAATTATTATATTTGCTTCATGGAAAAAAAGATCATCAATACCCCGAATGCTCCGGCCCCGATCGGGCCTTATAGCCAGGCCGTCCAGTCCGGCAACCTGTTGTTCATTTCCGGGCAGATCCCCATCGATCCGACTACAGGAAAGGTCGAGGCCACCGACATCATAGGTGAGACCCACCAGGTAATGCACAACCTCAAAGCCATCCTCAGCGAAGCCCATATTACCTTTGACCATGTGCTGAAGACAACCATCCTGCTGAGCGACATGGCCCTGTTCGCCGACGTCAACGAAGTGTATGGAAAATATTTTACCGGCGACTTCCCCGCACGCGAGACCTATGCCGTAAAAACCCTGCCTAAGAATGTGAATGTGGAGATCAGCATGATCGCCTGTATCCAGATCTAACCACGCGACACTACTTTTTCAGAACACCCAGCTCCCTGCCGATCTTTGTAAAGGCTGCAATAGCCTTGTCCAGGTGCTGTTGCTCGTGTCCGGCGCTCAACTGAACCCGGATGCGGGCCTGCCCCTTGGCGACAACCGGGAAGAAGAAGCCGATAACATAGATATCTTCTTCCAATAGCCTGGCGGCAAAGTTCTGAGCCACGACGGCGTCGTATAGCATGATGGGAACAATGGGGTGTTCTCCGGGTTTGATATCGAAACCTGCTTCCGTCATTTTAGACCGGAAATACCTGGTATTATATTCCAGCTTATCCCTCAGCTCCGTCGTCTCGCTCAGCATGTCCAGTACCGCAATCGATGCGCCGGTAATAGAAGGAGCAAGGCTGTTGGAAAAGAGATAGGGACGGCTTCTTTGACGCAGCATTTCGATGATCTCCTTTTTGCCGCTGGTAAAGCCTCCGCTGGCGCCGCCCAACGCCTTGCCCAATGTACCGGTAATGATATCGATCCGGCCCATCACGCCACAGTGTTCGTGCGTTCCGCGACCCGTCTTTCCCAGGAAACCGGAAGAGTGAGATTCGTCGATCATTACGATGGCATCAAAACTATTCGCCAGGTCACAGATCCGATCGAGCTGGGCGATGGTGCCGTCCATGCTGAAGGAACCGTCGGTAACAATGATCCGGCTACGGGCGCCCTGAGCCGCCTTCAGCTGCTCTTCAAGATCGGCCATATTGTTATGCTTGTACCGGTATCGCTGAGCTTTGCAAAGCCTGACACCATCGATAATTGATGCATGATTCAGCTCATCGGAGATGATAGCATCCTGCTCCCCGAACAACGGTTCAAAAACGCCTCCGTTGGCGTCAAAAGCCGCAGCATAAAGAATGGTGTCTTCCGTGCCAAGGAAAGTGGCTATCTTTTGCTCAAGCTCTTTGTGAATGTCCTGCGTGCCGCAGATGAAACGGACGCTGCTCATCCCATATCCCCTCGAGTCAATGGCCCGGTGTGCAGCAGCGATCACCTTCGGATGGGAAGAAAGCCCGAGATAATTATTGGCGCAGAAATTCAGCACCTTTTTACCATTGACCTGCATCTCAGCTCCCTGGGGACTGGTGATGATACGTTCCGATTTGAAGAGGCCGGCGGCTTTTATCTCATCCAGCTCGGCAGCAATACGTTTCACAAAGGAAGAGTTCATAGAAATCTTTTTTTTATGGAGCCAAAGGTAAGTAGTTGAATCATCACCTGTTAGGACCAACGGGTAAATTTTTACCCATCTGTAACAAATTATTTATACCTTCGTCTTACCAATAGTGATCTTTGGCTAAATGAAACGCAAACTCTACATAAGATTGTCCATTTTAACCCTCGCGATTTCGCTGAGCCTGATGCTTTTTTCTTATGTCCGCGTCCGCGCTTCACGGCAGGAAGATCCCACCACCAATGAATGCGGCAACAAGTGCTGCAATAAAAAAGCCCAGACCGAATATATCCTCTTTGAATCTATTACTCGCAACTTGTTAATGATCAAGCCTTAATCACGGCTTATCTGCGTTTCCCCCGGTCCGGCCGCTTCCTTTCGTTTTTTTTCCTCTTTACTGTAACTTTCCTCTTTTATCGAACGTACTACCGTAAGTCCTGGTTTTACCCGGCATAGCAGCAACCGCTTATGACAGAGAAAGAATACAATGATTGTGTAACTCTATATGCGGACAATGTGTATCGCTTTATCCTGAAGAACCTCCGGCAGGAGGAAGATGCCCGGGATGT
>DASYEB010000040.1:0-151599 GCA_036499285.1 Puia sp.
GAAGCTTCCATTATCGCGCATAGGATCAGCGGCGACTGGGATCCCGGGACGACGTCTTTTGCAGCCCTTTTGAGTGAAGAGGGTGCAGGCAGCGACTTGTCACGCCCCTATCCGTTTTACCTGGCTTATGCGCTGGAGGAAGACCTGACTTCGCTGGGTGATCCGGGGTTATGGCAGGCCGAATGGAAATGGGATGGGATCCGCGGAGAAGTGATCAAACGGGCAGGACTGTTTTTTGTCTGGAGCCGGGGAGAAGAGCTGATGACGGATCGGCTTCCTGAGTACCAGCAGTTTAAGGATTTGTTGCCGGATGGGACGGTACTGGATGGGGAGATCATTGGACTGGGAAGCAGCGCGCAGGCGGGAGGGCGCAGCGAGGCTGAGCCATTCCCGTTTACACCACTGCCTTTTGCGGCTTTACAGACAAGGATCGGAAGGAAGAATGTAACAAAGAAGCATTTAAATGAGGTGCCGGTTGGTTTTATAACTTATGACCTGCTCGAATACAATGGCGAGGACTGGCGAAACAGGCCGCTGGAACAGCGCAGGGCGCAGCTGGAAAAGCTGGCTGCTGCAGCAGCACATCCGATGCTGCAGCTGTCTCCGGTGATCTCATTCGACGATTGGGAACAGCTGGCGGCGATGAGAGCTCTGTCAAGAGACAGAGGGAGCGAAGGCATCATGCTGAAAAAGAAGAGCTCCGTTTACCAGGTGGGACGCCGACGCGGAGATTGGTGGAAGTGGAAGATCGATCCATTGGTCATCGACGCCGTTATGGTCTATGCTCAGAAAGGGCATGGACGACGAAGTAATCTATATACCGATTATACATTCGCCGTGCGACAGGGTGATCAGCTGGTGACATTCACCAAGGCATATTCGGGTTTGACGGACAAGGAGCTGGTAGAAGTAGATGCCTTTGTCCGTAAGAATTCATTGGAGAAGTTCGGACCGGTGCGGACAGTTAAGCCAGAACTGGTCTTTGAGATCGCTTTTGAAGGGATTGCCGCTTCGGCGAGGCATAAGTCAGGGGTGGCCCTGCGTTTCCCCCGGATCAACCGCTGGAGGAAGGACAAGGGTCCGGAAGAGATCGACACCATTGAGAATTTGAAGAAGATGCTGGAGTTATATGGGAAGTAGTAAATTTATGTACATGAAAAAGCTCCTCGTATTTGGATTATTGGCGGCTGTAGGTTTAGCTTTTACGACGGTGATACGGCATACGCGGGAAGAAGAGCCCGTAGCGATTCCCGCGAGCCCGCAGCGTATCGGTGACGCCGCTGTGGGTTATCGTTATCTGACGACAGGAGATTATTTGAAAAGCGGTATTCCCTATAGTTATTTTTTATTGGGGTTTGGAAAAACTACCGCTAATTACCTGAACAGGGACAGTCCAAATACCCTGATCAGCCATGAATATACTGCCGTGAGGTCGCCAAATGGAGAGACAGTAGTCGCACCGAACTGTCTGCAATGTCATGCGCAGGTATTTGAAAACAAGCTGTATGTAGGATTGGGGAATTCTATGATCGACTTCACTGACCGGCAGAAGCTGAATCCCCGGACGGCACTTATGGCTGAGGCGATGCTACAGCGCGGAGACCCCAAAAAGTATGAGGCGGCCCTGCCTTTCCTGACGGCGATGAAGACGATCAGCGGAAGTCTGTATACTCAGGTCCGGGGAGTGAACTCGGCGGACCGGCTGGCTAACCTGCTCGTCGCACATCGTGACCCGCAGACCTTGCGCTGGAGCAATGAGCCGGTAATCGACGTGGCCGGTGAAGTGATCCCCACGGATACCCCTCCCTGGTGGTTGCTGAAGAAAAAACACGCAATGTTCTACAACGGATTCGGACGGGGTGATTTCGGGCGGTTTCTCATGGCTTCAAACCTGCTGACAGTAAGTGATAGTTCTGAGGCCCGGGAAGTGGATAGCCATTTCAATGATGTGCTTGCCTATATCTATTCCATCGAACCTCCAAAATATCCGCAGCCCATAAATACCTCTCTGGCTAAACAAGGAGGTGTATTGTTCGTACAGAACTGTTCCAAATGTCATGGGAATTATGGTGCAGGGGGAGAATACCCCAACCTGCTCATACCGGAGTCTATCGTTAAGACGGACTCACTGCTTTTCAAAGCAAATTACCAGACCCCGCAATTCATCGAGTGGTTTAACAGGAGCTGGTTTGCACAGGGCGATCATCCCGCGAAGCTCGAACCCTTTAACGGGTACATCGCGCCACCGCTTGATGGCATCTGGATCACGGCGCCATACCTGCATAACGGATCGCTGCCAACGCTGGAGGCCGTATTGAACAGCAAGCTTCGCCCCGCTTACTGGTCGAGGAATTTCAAGGACCCCCAATACGATTATGTAAACATTGGATGGAAGTATACACAGGAGGCCGGGCCACGCGGTACGGCCGTCTATAACACGACATTACCGGGTTATGGTAATTATGGACACACATTCGGAGACAAGCTGAGCGACCACGAGCGAAAGGCCGTGATCGAATATCTGAAGACGTTGTAAGGACGGGCAACAGAACGGAGACCTATTATGCATTTACAAGAGACAACCGGTTATAAGACAATTCAGGCCTGGATGGCAAAAGAAGGGCGTGCGCCTTTTACTTTCCAGGAACAGACCTGGCAGTACATTCTCGAAGGCCGGTCAGGCCTGGTCAACGCGCCTACGGGATGCGGGAAGACGTTTTCGGTTTTTCTCGGCGCGCTGATCGATTTTATCAATCATCATCCCGGTGACTACCGGACGCGAAGCGGAAGCGGACTGCAGCTGTTGTGGGTTTCTCCTCTCCGGGCGCTGGCCAAGGATATCGGCCGGGCTATGGAAGAGGTCATCCGCGGCCTGGACATGAAGTGGCAGGTGGGTACACGCAATGGGGATACGGAGATGAGCGAACGGCAAAGACAGAAACGGCGTATGCCGGAAGTGCTGATCATTACGCCGGAGAGCCTGCATCTGCTGCTGGCGCAGAAAGGATATGCCGAGACCTTTAAGGTTTTGAGGCTTGTCGCGGTGGACGAATGGCATGAGCTGCTGGGCAGCAAACGGGGGGTGCAGGTAGAGCTTGCGCTGTCGCGTTTGACGGGCGTAAGAGCAGGAGCCTGTTCGATCATCGGGATCAGCGCGACGATAGGCAACCTGGTGCAGGCAAAAGAAGTATTGCTGGCCTCATTAGGTATTAACGACGCCAGCCCCGCCTTTATCGTACGTGCACAGATGGACAAACCGATCCATGTGGAGTCGATATTACCCGATGAGATCGAAAATTACCCATGGGCGGGCCATCTGGGTTTGAGGCTTATTCATAAGGTGATCCCTATCCTGGAGCAGAGCAGGACGACACTGATCTTTATCAATACCCGGGGGATGAGCGAGACGTGGTACCAGTCGTTGCTTACCGTCTGTCCCGATCTGGCCGGTGTCATCGCCCTGCATCATGGCTCTATCGACATGGCGCTGCGCAACTGGGTGGAAGATGCATTACACGAAGGCAAGTTAAAAGCGGTGGTGTGTACGGCCAGTCTGGACCTGGGAGTGGATTTCCGGCCTGTGGAGACCGTGATACAGGTAGGAAGTCCGAAGGGTGTAGCCCGGTTCCTGCAACGGGCAGGACGCAGCGGGCATCAGCCGGGACAGGTGAGCAAGATCTGGTTCCTGCCGACACATTCGCTGGAGCTGATGGAGGCCGCGGCGCTGAAGTCGGCCATGCAGGAAGGACTGATCGAGAACAGGGAACCGATGTTGTTGTGCTTCGACGTGCTGATCCAATACCTGGGAACACTGGCCATTTCAGATGGCTTTTATCCGGAGAATTTGTTTCGCGAGCTGAAGTCGACTTATTGCTATAGTGAAATGATGGAAGATGAGTGGATGGAGATCCTTCATTTTATCACCGAAGGCGGAGTAGCATTACAACAGTATGATGAGTTCAGGAAAGTAGAGGTGATGGAGGATGGACTTTATAAGATCAATAGCCGGAGGGTGGCAATGAGACACCGGCTGCATATCGGAACGATCGTGAGCGATGCTATGCTGAAAGTGCGGTTTGTCACCGGGGGATATGTAGGAGTGATAGAGGAGTATTTTATTTCGCGTCTGTCACCGGGAGATGTCTTCACGCTGGCCGGCAGAAACCTGGAATTTGTGATGATCAAGGATATGACGGCGCTGGTGCGCAAGTCGAATGCAAAGAAGTCGAAAGTTCCGAGCTGGAATGGAGGGCGTATGCCGCTGTCGGCCAACCTGGGGATGATGTTGCGGAGGAAGCTGGATGAGGCGTCCGGGATGCTGGCGGGAGAAAGCCATGGAGCAGCTCGCACCGGCAGGGAACATGAAGTTAAGGTTTTAAAGGAGGCAGGGATCGATATCGAACTGAAGGTCCTGCGGCCCTTATTTGAATTACAGGCGTCACTGTCATATATGCCGAGGGAGAACGAGCTGCTGATCGAACAGATAGAGACAAAGGATGGATTCCATCTGTTCGTATATCCTTTTGAAGGCCGGCTGGTGCACGAGGCGATGGCAGCCCTGCTGGCTTATCGGATCAGCCGGACTACGCCCATCAGCTTTTCTTTCGCGATGAATGATTATGGTTTCGAGCTGCTGAGCGACCAGCCCATCCCGCTGGATGACACGAATGCGCATGAGCTCTTTAGCCCGGAAAACCTGACGGCAGACATACAGCGCAGCGTCAACAGCGCGGAGATGGCCCGGCGGAAGTTCAGGGATATCGCGGTGATCGGGGGACTTATCTTTCAGGGATATCCGGGAGAGCATACCAAGGCCCGGCATCTGCAATCGTCGGCGTCATTGCTCTTCAATGTATTCAGTGAGTACGATCCGCATAATCTGTTGATCCGCCAGGCTTACAACGAGGTGATGGATCAGCAGATGGAAGAGCAGCGGTTACGCAATATGCTGGAACGGATAGCGCATGGCAGGATCGTGCTTCGGTGGCCGAAGAAGCTGACACCTTTCTGTTTCCCGCTGAAAGTGGACAGCATGCGGGAAGACCTGTCTTCGGAAAAACTGGAAGACAGAGTCAAAAAGATGCAGGCTCAACTGCGTTAGATCCGTCTCAGGACATTAGATCTGTCTCAGGACATATGTTTTAGCTGCGTGGCATACATGATGATAAAAGCTCCGTTGATCAGTAAGGAAAAGATCAGCGTAAAGATGCCCATTGGACCAACAAAGATATAATAGGCTATAATGGGTAATAATTCACCAATTACATAGATAGGAAACCCGATCTTCTTTAGCTTCCGCATCTGCAGAGCTCCATAAATGCAGAGCGCCGCAGCCACGATAGCCAAAACAAGCATGGGTGTACGATTTTCCAGTGTTTTACGGGCCATGCCTACGGGATCGGAGCCCATTAGTTTTTTTAGGAAGTCAGGTGCCTGCTCCATTTTGTCCTGGTTCTGCAGGATCTGATCATAAGTGCTCTGGGCTTTGAAGAAACTATAGATCTGACCGAGGATCGCTATGCCGCTGCCGACAAAAGTCAGGATGGAGATCACGTTGAGCGTTTCCGAACGCTTTTTCGGCTCTTCGAGCCAGTTCCCGGGAGTCGCAGGTTTTTGAACGTCTGTCATGATGTTGGTATTGTCTCTCTAAGTAAATACAATTTTCAGGATTGTCAATGGAAACTATTAAATATAATTAATGCGGCGGACTGCTTCTATTTAGATATAGTAAATACATTTGCAACAGGGAGTTTATCTATGCATCCTGCATTTCCATATCGTATTAAGGGCCAGCAGCTATGGCTTTCGCCCGACCGTTGTATTTTTTGGGAGGAGGAGAGATCGCTGATCGTTTCCGACCTTCACTTTGGCAAAACCGGGCATTTTCGCAAGGCGGGTATCGCCGTGCCTCAGTCCGTTTACCGCGAGGATCTGCTGCGGCTGCTTTGCCAGATCCAGTATTTTCAGCCACGGCAGCTGCTCGTAGTTGGAGACCTTTTTCATAGCCGGGAAAACAAGGAGCTGGCCCTCTTTTTAAAATGGAGAGAGGATTTCCCGGACCTGGGCATCCGGCTGATAGAGGGTAACCATGATATTCTGCATGCCGATTGGTACAGGAAAGCAGGGATCGACGTGAGCCGGGAGATCTTGCGTCTTGGGCCTTTCGCGTTTATCCATGATATTACGGAGGGTGTTGTGGGGGAAGGATCTTATTTTTTCTCCGGACATATTCATCCCGGTATACGGATCAGGGGTACAGGCAGGCAGAGCCTCCAATTCCCCTGCTTTTATTTTGGAGCCTCGTATGCTGTGCTGCCTGCTTTCGGGAGGTTTACCGGTACCGTGTCCATCGATCCGATGCCCGAAGCCAATGTCTTTGCCATACTTCCTCCGACGGGTGGAGAGAAGGGCTGGCAGGCTCATCGCAGGAGTAGGCAGACAATGGGCCTGGACGGGATGCGGGGGCTGGGTGCTGTTAAGAGCGACGGACCGGGCTGCATTCTGCAAATCCAGTAAAACATATGAAAACTGGTGGAAAGCCGGATAAAACGACTACTCCCATTTCAGAAAAACGGTCGATAGTATTGGCATCGACGCCGCCGATCAGTTCATTTTCTTTTTCATAGAGCTGACCTGATCCTGGAGGTTGGAGACCAGATTGGCAAGCTGATTGACGTCCCAACGGTGCTGAGTATTGGCCTTGCTGATGACCATCTGGGCCTTCCATACTTCAAGCACGTCATCAGTATTTACATTATAAGGCTGGTACGCCGTATTGTCACTGATCAGGGTGAGCTTGGACTTGGATTTGTTATTTTTCATCACCCTTTTATAGACAATGCCTTCATTACGTGACACCACTATATAGGTCTGGTTGCTTTTAACCTCTTCCATATCGTCTACTTTTTCGCCAACGATAACAGACCCGCTGGGTGTGGGCAACATGGAATCCCCGACGATCTCGAACGCACGGTAATGACCCGGAGCCAGCATTGGCAGCGTAAACGTATTCAGCTCATCGAGGAATTCGGGGTCGGCATAACCTGCAAGGTAACCGGCAGCGGCTTTTACAGGGACCAGCTGGATGTCATTGGATGCAGCAACGAGCTTTTGCGCCCTCCGCCTGGAAAGATAGCTCCCGGCCTTGGTGTCGCTAAGCTCTTTACGCAGCAATTCGTCGAGAGTAAGCTTAAACATATCAGAAATGGTTTCCAGCACTTCCAGCCGGGGTTCGGCCCTTTCTTCTTCGTAGGCGCCGAGCAGAGAACGTTTGATGCCGAGGCGGGCAGCAAACTCTTCCTGTGTCCACCCCCGCAGCTTGCGGAGGTATTTGAGATTTTGACCTGCTATTGACATGGGCTAATATATTTAGCACTAAGATACTAACTTCTTTGTCAGAACAAAAAAAATTTTTATCCGGGGTATCGTAGGCGCAAGCCTGTTGCGGAGGCAGGGGGGGCAACGCAGAAAAGGTGCGGCAAGATAAATAAGAAGGGATTTCAACGGTTTAGCCGACGGAAATGCCCCGTCGGGAAGGGGTGGATGGGAGCTTTTTTGTACATTTGCTTCCCTGTCAATTTGACCTTCCTTTCAGGATAGCACCAAATTTGACTGGGAAAGTGGGTTCCGTACTCTTTGACGGAAGCCTGAAACCAATAAACTCATTAATACTTAAGGAATTATGTTAGGTATTCTATCCAAAATATTCGGTGGGAACAAGTCGGAAAAGGATATAAAGCACATCCAACCCCTTGTTGGTCAGGTGAATCAACACTTTGCCGCTTACCAGTCCCTGTCCAATGATCAATTGCGGGCCAAAACAGTTGAGTTCCGCACGCGGATCAGTGAGCATTTAAGTAAGCTTGATACACATATTGCCGATCTGAATAAAAAGGCAGAAGAACTGCCTTTTAGCGATATTTCCGGAAAAGATGTCATTTACCAGGAGATCGACCAGTTAAAAAAGGAGCGGGACGAGCAGATAGAGGAAGTCCTGGAGGCATTGTTACCCGAGGCATTTGCCGTAGTAAAGGAAACTTCCCGCCGGTTCAAAGACAACCTGGAAATAGTGGCGACGGCCACAGAGCTGGATCGCGACCTGAGCGTTAAGAAGGAGCATATCCGTATCGAGGGAGACCAGGCCATCTATAAGAATTCCTGGATGGCCGCCGGCAGCCCCATCACCTGGAACATGGTACATTATGACGTTCAGCTCATCGGCGGTACGGTATTGCATCAGGGAAAGATTGCCGAAATGGCTACCGGTGAAGGTAAAACACTGGTTTCGACCTTACCGGCCTACCTGAATGCCCTGGCCGGCGAAGGGGTGCACATCGTGACGGTCAACGATTACCTGGCCCGTCGTGACTCTGAATGGAATGGCCCTATTTTCGAATGGCTGGGGTTGACAGTCGATTGTATCGACAAGCACGAACCAAACACCGAAGCCCGCCGCAAGGCTTATCTGGCCGATATCACCTACGGCACCAACAACGAATTTGGGTTCGACTACCTCCGTGATAACATGGTGCATTCCCCGGAAGAGATGGTACAGCGCAAACACCACTATGCGATGGTGGATGAAGTGGATAGCGTACTGATCGACGATGCGCGTACACCATTGATCATCTCCGGTCCTGTTCCGAAAGGGGACGACCAGCAATACCATATATTAAAAGGAAGGGTATTGAATCTGTTTGAAGCGCAGAAGAAAGTAACTACCCAGTTCCTTATAGAAGCCAAAAAGAAGATTGGCGAAGGCAATGATGACCCGAAGGACGGAGGACTGGCTTTGATGAGAGCCTTCCGGGGCCTCCCCAAATCCGGCCCGCTGATAAAGTTCATGAGCGAGCCGGGCATCAAGGTAAGACTGCAGAAGACCGAGAATTACTACCTCGCTGACCAGTCCAAGGAAATGCCAAAAGTAGACGCGGAGCTGTTCTTTTATATCGACGAGAAAAATAATTCGGTCGACCTTACCGATAAAGGCATTCAAATGATCACCCGGGAAGGGGAAGATCCTGATTTCTTTATCCTGCCCGACATCGGCATCAAGTTGGCCGACATTGAGAAAGAGCCGCTGAGTACAGAAGAAAAGCTGCAGCGTAAAGAAGTGCTGCTGAACGAATATTCGATCAAGGCCGACCGTATCCATACCGTTCAACAACTGCTGAAAGCTTATACCTTATTCGATAAGGACGTAGAGTATGTGGTCCTGGAAGGTCAGGTGAAAATCGTGGATGAGCAGACAGGTCGTATCCTGGACGGCAGACGTTACAGCGACGGGCTGCACCAGGCAATAGAAGCCAAAGAAAACGTGAAGATCGAAGCCGCCACTCAAACCTACGCAACGGTTACCTTACAGAACTATTTCCGTATGTATCATAAGCTGGCCGGTATGACCGGTACGGCCGAAACAGAAGCTGCGGAATTATGGGACATCTACAAGCTGGATGTGGTGACGATCCCCACGAATATGCCGGCTATCCGCAAGGACCACCAGGACATGGTCTTCAAAACCAAACGGGAAAAGTATAAAGCCGTCATCGACGAAATAGAAAAGCTTCGCGCCGAAGGAAGACCTTCGCTTGTAGGTACGACCGATGTGGCTGTGAGCGAGTTGCTTGGCAAGATGCTGCAGGCTAAAAAAATACCCCACAATGTATTAAACGCCAAACAACACTCCCGGGAAGCACAGATCGTTGCCGAAGCCGGTATGGCCGGCGCCGTGACGATCGCAACCAATATGGCCGGTCGTGGTACGGATATCAAGCTGGGAGCTGGCGTTAAAGAAGCCGGCGGTCTGGCTATCATTGGTACGGAAAGACATGAAAGCCGCCGTGTAGACCGCCAGTTGAGAGGTCGGTCGGCACGTCAGGGCGACCCGGGCAGCACCCAGTTCTATGTATCACTCGAAGACGACCTGATGCGTATGTTCGGCAGCGAACGTATCGCATCCCTGATGGATAAAATGGGATATAAAGAAGGAGAGGTGATCCAGCACAGCATGGTGACGAAGAGTATCGAAAGAGCCCAGAAAAAAGTGGAAGAGAATAACTTCGGTATTCGTAAGCGACTGCTGGAATATGACGACGTCATGAACAAACAGCGTAATGTCGTCTATAAGAAACGTAATCACGCCCTCTTCGGTGATAGACTTGCCCTTGACCTCGACAATGCATTTTATATTGTTGCCGAAGGCCTGATCAGCTCTTTCAGGGAACAGGACGATTACGAAGGATTCAAGCTGTCGACCATCGTCAATTTTGGGATCGATACATCCATCGACAAGGAGGATTTCCTGAAAAATAATGTCAACGAACTGTCGGAAAAACTTTACCAGGAAGCTATATCCAATTATGAACATAAGCTGGATGAGCTGCGCAAGCAAGCCGTTCCGGTCTTCCAGAATATCCGTACCACACAGGGCAGCCACGTGGAAAATGTGGTGGTGCCTTTCACCGATGGAAAGAAAAGGACCAATGTCGTAGCCAGCCTGCAAAAGACACTGGACACCAACGGACGCGAGCTGACCAATGCCGTGGAAAGACAGATCACACTGTCTATTATCGATGATGCCTGGAAGGAGCATCTGCGGGGCATGGACGATTTGAAACAAAGCGTACAGACAGCCTACCTCGAACAAAAGGATCCGCTGGTCATCTACAAGGTGGAAGCTTTCGAATTATTCCGGCGCATGGACAGCGACGTTAACAGGGATATCATCAGCTTCCTTTGCCATTCCGGTATCCAGGCCGGAAACCAGGAATCCAATACCATCCGGGAAGGAAGAGAGCAGAAAACGGATATGAGCAAGCTGAAAGTACGGAAGGATGAGATGGCCGCCAACCCCGTAAATGCAGGAGGCCCGCCAAACGGCATCGCACAGGAAGGAGGCAATGATTATTATGAGCCTTCCGAACCGGTACGGCAGGAGCCTGTAAAAGTGGGACCCAAGATCGGCAGAAATGATGCCTGTCCCTGCGGAAGCGGCAAGAAGTATAAGAATTGCCATGGAAAGGATGTGATAGGGTAAGATTAAAAGAAGACGCCCGGGCACGAAATCGTTTGCGCAGATGCAATTTGCAATTGCCAACGGACAAGGTATCTTGCAATATATGAACCGTCTACTTTGCATGATAGCTGTAACCGCCTGCTTTTCGACCCCGCTGCACGCACAATACGTTGGTTTTAATCAAAAGGAAATAAAGGAGCTGAAACGTATCACCCTCGAGCGCGAAGGCCGCCGGGACAGCGTGGCGGCGGAAGTAGCAAAGACCTATGACTCAATAGAAAAGGTGGCAGCCCTTGCACTGTCGGAAGAACCCCACCCCATCGATACGATCCGGACCGAGGGCCTCCTGGCAGGAAATCCAAAGAAGACAGCTACCCAGCTTGCCCTTGGGGACATGAATAAATTATACGCACTGGCCCTGGTGTACAAAGTCGGCAGCGACAAAAGATACCTGGAGCATGCTACCCAATTCCTGCTCGCATGGGCCCGTATCAATCACGGCAGAGGTGACCCCATCGATGACACCAACCTCGACAGGGCCATCGAAGCCTATGATATGCTAAAGGCACAGCTGCCAAAAGCCGCCAATGACACTATCCGGGACTGGCTAAAAGAAACGGCAGGGGCCGAACTGAAGGGCCGTTATTATCACCCCGACCGGCCCAGCTTCTATAATAACTGGCATTCCCACCGGCTGAAGATCGTCGGCGAGATCGCATATGCCATCGGAGATACAGCTTTACAGGGGTATACGATCCGGGAATTAAAGATCCAGCTGGAGAAGAACTTAAATCCCGACGGATCGAGCATCGACTTTGTTTCACGGGATGCCCTGCATTATCACGTATATGACCTCGAACCCTTGCTGAAGCTGGCTATCGTATTGTCCCGCGCTACCGGAGCCGATTTTTACAACTACCCTTCGCCGACGGGCTCTTCCATAAAAAGATCGGTCGACTGGCTTTTACCCTATGTGAACGGACAGAAGACACATCCGGAATTTGTCAATAGTACGGTGGACTTCGACAGGAAAAGAGCACAAAACAACGAGTCTGCCTATAAAGCAGGGACCCAGTTCGAGCCAAAGAATGGGATGGCCACGCTGGTGCTGGCAACATACTTCGACAAGGGATCGTTTAAACAGGTCCGGGAGCTGATGACAGAAACTCAAACAGCAAAATCGCTGGCATGGCTGGCCGCCACTGTTACGCTGATGCGATTTAATAAATAATTTTATATTTCAGCTGATTTCTTAACGATTTAGCGGCGATCATAAGTCTGGATTGAAAAATATCTAGCCAGAAGGCTTGATCGGCATATATTATCTATGGCTTTGGACCTACGTCTCTCCCACTCGTCACTTTTTCTGCGCATACTACGCGTGGTTTGTTAATTTCATCCGCATTTTTATTTTACTCATCGGAAAGGGTTTTCCCGATCCCAATTAACCAAGTAGATTGACTATTATGAGAAAAGTTCTAATCGCGCTGACACTGCTTTCCGGTATCTCAGCTGCTGTCGCGCAGCAACGCCCCGGCAATCCAACTCAAACACCCCCGGCAGGCGCCCCGGCAACGGCACGCGCGGGAGCTGCAGCCCAGCCCAAACCGTATAAAGAAGTTATCACAGACAAAGCGATCAGCCATAGTGGCCTGTTCACGGTGCATAAGATCGAAGACAAATGGTATTTCGAGATCCCCGATTCAATTCTTGGGCGGGATATCCTCGTTAGCACCCGTTATAGCAAGACCGCTGCCGGCGGCGGCTTCTACGGCGGGGAACAGGTGAACCTGCAGACGATCAACTGGGTGAAAGGCCCTTCTCACACCCTGTTCCTGAAAGTGCTGACCATCGTCAGCGTAGCGACTGACAGCAGTCAGCCCATCGCGCAGGCCGTGACAAATTCGAATATGAACCCCATAGCAGCCGCATTCGACATCAAAGCCTATGGCAAGAGTGCAGATTCTTCTTCCGGTACCACAGTGATCGATGTGACTGATTTCTTTAAAGGCGATAACCAGGCGGTGAGCCTGACGCCGGGTATCAAAAGACGTTTCAGCCTGGCTGCCATCGCCGCAGACCGGAGTTATATAGAGAACATTCATACCTACCCGATCAATACGGAGATCAGGACGGTGAAGACGTTCACCGCCTCGCCTGCACCGGCTGCCCCAAATGCCGGCGGACGTGGAGGAGCCGGCAGCCTGCCTGCCGCAGATATTACCGGAGCCGTGTCGATAGAGCTGAATAATTCCTTCCTGCTCCTGCCGAAAACACCGATGCGCAAACGGCTGTTCGATGCCCGTGTAGGCTTCTTTGCCAGTCAGTATACAATCTATGGAGATGATCAGCAGCGGGTGGAAGAAAGCCGTTTCATACACCACTGGCGCCTGGAGCCAAAAGACGAAGACATCGGGAAATGGAAACGCGGAGAGCTGGTAGAGCCCAAAAAACAGATCGTTTATTATATCGATCCCGCTACGCCAAAAAAATGGCGTCCTTTCCTCATTGCCGGTATCAATGACTGGCAGGCTGCTTTTGAAAAGGCTGGGTTTAAGAATGCCATCGTCGGTAAAGAATGGCCGGAGAATGACAAGACGATGAGCATGGAAGACGCACGGTTCTCAGTGATCCGGTATTTTGCCAGCGACATCGAGAATGCTTATGGCCCCAATGTTGCCGACCCACGCAGCGGCGAGATCCTGGAAAGCCATATCGGCTGGTACCACAACGTAATGAAGCTGGTACATGACTGGTATATGATCCAGACCGCTGCCGTAGACCCAAGGGCAAGGAGGATGAAGTTTGACGACGAGCTGATGGGCGACCTGATCCGGTTTGTCTCATCTCACGAAGTCGGCCATACGCTGGGTCTGCGTCACAACATGGGCAGCAGCAGCAAGACACCGGTAGAGAAGCTCCGTGACAAAGCCTGGGTAGAAGCCAACGGACATACGGCCTCCATTATGGACTATGCACGTTTTAATTACGTCGCACAGCCAGAGGATAATATCTCCTGGAAGGGTTTGTATCCAAGGATCGGCGATTATGACAAGTGGGCGATCCTTTGGGGTTACAAGGGTATTCCCGGTACCAAAAATGAAGAGGAAGATAAAATGATCCTCAATAAATGGGTCATCGATAGTCTGAAGTCTAATCCACGCCTCTGGTTTGGAGGAGAAGGTCAGAATCCCGACCCCCGCGCCCAGACAGAAGACCTCGGTGACAACAGCGTCAAAGCGAGCGAGTACGGTATCAAAAATCTGAAACGCATCCTGCCCAACCTGCCTGAGTGGACGAAGGAAGAGGCCGACCAGTACGATAACCTGGAAGAAATGTATGGCCAGCTGGTGGGACAGTTCAGCCGTTATATGGGACATGTGGTCAAAAATGTCGGCGGTATCCAGGAGACCTTCAAGAGCGTGGAACAACCCGGAGATACCTACGAGGTCACACCCAAAACCACACAGAAAGAAGCGGTGGATTTCCTGAATAAGCAATTGTTCGCAACACCAGCGTGGCTGTTGAATAAAGAGATCCTCAATAAATTTAGTAATCCGGGAAGTGCAGAACAGGTCGCGACGATACAGGCCAATGTTTTAAAAGGCCTTTTGTCTTCTGCCCGCCTGTTCCGCATGTCGGTGTGCACGGGCCGTTATGGCAGCGCGGCTTATGGTGTGGATGAAATGCTGGCTGATGCCAAAAAAGGCGTTTGGACAGAGCTGACGGCAGCCTCCCCCATCGATATCTTCCGGCGGAATCTGCAAAAGGTATATACCGATGCCCTTATTAACCTCATGAATGCGACTCCGCCTGCAGTGCCAGCGGGACTGCCTCCGGGATTGGCATCGTTATTTGGAGGAGATATTAAGAATACGGACGTGCCTTCCATCGCAAGGGCTCAGCTGGTGGAGCTGAGAACCGAAATAGCTGGCGCAATACCGCGTGAGACCGATAAATTGAGTAAATATCATTTGCAGGATGTGCAGGAGCGAATTAAACAGGCGCTGAATCCAAAACAATAATATCAAAAAGAACCCTCGCTGACGCGAGGGTTCTTTTTATCCTTTAGTTGGTAAACCCACCGGATGAATTAGCCCGTTTGCTTTCTTCCTCAAGGCCGGATTTTCGCTGGCGGGCATTCTTTACCTGTGAGTTTCCAAACTTGTAGGTGAATGAGACCTTTAGCTGGCGACTTTCATTTCCGCCGGTGACGCGGAGATATTGACCCGCAAAGTCACTGGTGGCAGTCCATTGCAGCGTATGAAAGATATCGCTTACCGAGACTTTAACCGTTCCCTGCTTGTTAAGGATAAGTTTTTGTATCCCTGCATCCAGGTTGCCCAGCGCATGCGTTTTAAAGGTCCCCTGCCAGACAGAGGGCGAGGTATAAAAGCCTGACAGCTCCGCCGTCCAGCCCTTGCCGAGGCGCGCGGTCTGCTGGGCAAAGATATTGGCGGAAAAGACGTTGACATCCACCGCCCGGCCAGTTCCGAAACTGGCCTTATAGACAGAATAATAGGTATTCACATTTGCAAACACGCTATACCATTTATACTGGAAGGGATAGCTGATGTTTAGGCTGACGATATCCTGTGTCGCGAGGTTTTGCTTGCTGATAAAGGCTTTTGACCTGTCCGCCGTATCCACAAGCTGGGTAAATACATCCTTTACGTGGCTGTAGTTCAAGGTAGTGGTCAGCTTGTATTTGTAGACATAGGTGAGTCCAACGCTGTTTGTATATTGCGGGCGCAGTCCCGTATTGCCTTTCTGATAGGTATATTCGTCGAGCTTGAACTCAAATGGATTGAGGTCCTGGTAGGCGGGCCGGTCTATCCGCCGGCTATAGGCAAGCGTCCATTGTTTCATCGGATCCTTGTTATAGGTTATGGCCCCACTGGGAAAGAAGCCTGTATAGTGACGGCTAAAGGAGGAGTCGTATGTTGCATAACCACCCGCCGACTCTTTATAACCGATAGAGATCCCTTTGGCATTGGTGTTTTCCACTCTGAGCCCGGCCTGGATCATAAGTCCTTTAAAGTTCCTGTTATAGTTGGCATAGACGGCATTGATATTTTCTTTATAGTTGAAGCCATTGCTGTGGAGGGTGTCTTTTACTTTCGCATTGGGGTAGACATTATATTGCTGAAAGTCGTTGTCACTGGTTGTGTAGGTCGTTTTAAAGCCGAGGCCCAGGCGTCCCTTTTTAAAGTTCTGCTCGTAGTCGGTCTTGAAGCTGTAGAGATCGATGTCAGTAGGGGCAAGCATATTAAAGACATCACTGTAGAGCAGGACGCCCCCGGAAGGATCAAAATAGAGGTTGGGCTGAAGCTGATTACTCCGCAAGCGATAGATGCCATAGTCTGCGTCCATATTCAGGTCATGACCCAGCGAGTCGGTATGCCGGTAATTCAGGTTCAGGTTGCCATTGTTCTTCTTTCCATTATTGCTGTTATTAGCTTGCAGGACCTTTACGACGTCCCCGTCGGGAATATAGGAAATGGGAGTGCTGCTTTGGGTCCGGGTATTATAATTGGAAAGAGAGCCATCGACCATTATTCCCAGCGTGTTGTTCCTGTTCAGGAAATAATCAAGACCGGTCTTGAAAGTATGCGTTTCGGCAGCGTTGATGATCTTTGAATGCTGATCAAATAAAGTATCCAGCTGTTTGCGATAGAGATCGAGACGGATGGCATTGGTCGTATTGCTATAGTTATAATTCCCGAACCAATTGATATGGTTGTCCCGGTGATTCAGGGAAAGACCGCCATTGTAGTTGGAATGGATGCCGATGCCATATCCACCGGTGAGAGAGCCATTGTTACCAAAGGATTTGTTCTTCTTCAGACGGATGTTGATAATGCCGGCATTCCCCGATGCATCATAACGGGCCGAAGGATTGGAGATGATCTCTATCGATTCGATCTGTGAAGACTGTATGGTCTTCAGGTAATCAGAGAGATCGGTGCCGCTGAGCGGTACCTGTCGTCCATCGACATAGACCTTGATGCCATTCTTGCCGCTAAGGCTGATATTATTATCCTTGTCAACCATTATACCCGGAGACTTCCGCAGCAGCTCCAAAGCATCCTGCCCTACGGCATTGATACTGCCTTCCACATTGAGAATAGTCTTGTCTGCCTTTACCTCTATCATTGGTTTGCGGGTGCTGACGACGACTTCTTTCAGATTGTCGCCGGATGCCCTGCCCAGTTGGACAACCGCGACGATCCGGGGTTCCTTTTCGCTAACCATAAAAGAAGGAGAAACACGGACGGGATATCCCACATGGGAAAGCTGCACGAAATAGCTGCCGGGCTTAATGTTATCAAAGCCGTATCTTCCTTTTTCATCGCTGGTTGTGTATTTTACGATCGATGAGTCCGGCGCATTTATCTTTCGAAGACCGACGGAGACACCTGGTACGGGCTTTTGGGTTTCATCGACGATAGTGCCGGAGATCTGCTGCGCTGTCACCGCAAAGTGAAGAAGGGCTGTGAGGATAAGTAAAGTAAATTTTCGCATAAAATCAGTTTTATAAAGCATAAAACTAATTCGGAGGAGGGGCGGGGATAAACGTTTTTAGCTGAGGTGGATGGGATTTAGCTGAAATGCAGGATTTGCCCGACGAACGGTAAGGTCCGGCACACGAAGTAAGATCATTTGTAGATCCTGTCCAGGACTTCCTGACGGTGTTCGCGGGAGATGGGGATAAGCTTGCCGTCAATTTCAACACAGTTGCCATCGATCATGCTCACTTTGTCGATCGCTATCGTATACGAACGGTGGACGCGGACAAATTTATCGGCGGGCAGCTTATCGGTAATGTCAGTCAGCGATTGATAGCTTATCCAGGCCTGGCTGGGTGTTTTTACCCGGATATAGTCTTTCAGGCTTTCGATGTACAGGATATCGTTGACGAGGACTTTTACGAACTTTCTGTCCACTTTAAGAAAGAGATAGTCGTTGCCGGCTGGCTTGTCCTTTTCTTCTTTTTTGGGTGCAGGCTGACTAAGTTTCACTACTTTTTCCAGCGCTTTCATGAACCGGGGGAAGGAGATGGGCTTGACAAGGTAATCGATGACTTCCAGTTCAAAGCCTTCCACAGCATAATCCCGGTAGGCGGTGGTAATAATGATGCGCGGCGGATCTTTAACGCTTTTCAGAAATTCAAGCCCCGAAAGAAGAGGCATTTCAATGTCGAGGAAGATGAGATCATAGGGTTTGGCTTGCAGGGCCTGGAAGGCTTCGACGGCGTTCTCACAACGGGTGATGTTACGGGCGTCGAGCCGTTGAAGATAGTTCTCGATCACATCGATGGCGAGAGGTTCGTCATCCACGATCATATAGTTGAGGGACCTCAGCATAATGGCATTTTTAAGGATACGCTGAATTTTGCATCTTCGGTCCGGATATCCAGGGTATAATTGTCACCATACAGAAGGTCAAGCCTCCGCCGGACATTTTTAAGACCGATGCCTTTGCTTTCCGCCGGCGCCTCGTCTTCCGTGACAGGGTTGTCAACTCTGAACTAAAGGAATTCTGTGTCGAGCTTCAGGGAGATCTCAATATGGATCTTGCTGATGTTATTCTTGACGCCGTGCTTGAAGCTGTTTTCAAGAAAGAGGATGAGGATCATAGGCGGGATGTTTACCTCCTCTATAAAACCCGTCCGCGTAAAGGAAACGGAAAGACGCTGGCCAAAGCGAAGCTGCTCGACGTCCAGATAGTTTTGCAGGTAGTCGATCTCTTTCGACAAAGGTACCAGCGGAACGTTGGATTCATAGAGCATATAGCTCATCAGGTCGGATAATTTCAGGATGATCCCGGGAGCCTCGTCTGATTTTTTCAGGGTAAGCGAGTAGATGTTATTAAGGGTATTGAAAAAGAAATGCGGATGGATCTGGGAACGGAGGAATTTCAGTTCTGTTTCGAGATAGTGTTTTTCTTTTTCCTTCATCCATTGCTGGTTGAGAATGGAGTCTTTAACGAATTTCATTCCGGTGACCATCCCGACCAGATAGGTCTCCTGGATAAAGCCGACAGCCAGGTTGTTCCTGGTAAAGATGGGCATGTCGCCGGCACGCCAGGAACCCGTTTTGAAGAAATGGTAGATCTCGTCCAGTACCATAATAAATACAGAACAGGCTATGATGGTCAGGAACAGGACAACCGCATAGGTTTTATATCTTTTTGTAAAGAGGAAACGCGGGATCAGTATATAGATATTCAAATAGGCGAATGAAGCCTGAAACGCCAAAAAGACGAGATACGTGATGCAGGAGACCAGGGTCAGCTTCTCATGCAGGCTCATATACAGGATCAGCATCAGCACGTAATACGCAAGCCAGAAAAGCAGGTGATAGAGCCAGCGTTTCTTAAGGAGGCCCGAGCCCTGCAGATCCTTTGCAAAGGAGGGTCCGGTAAGAGCGCTGATATTTGGGGTGGGATCCGACATGGCAATTGACCAAAATTAAGGGTTTTGGAAAAAGAGGATGCAAGAGTTCTCCGGATTGCATGGTTTGCGCGATGAATGGTATTATTTGCGCGATGGCGGGTCAAAAACACAAAGCCCCCGGCTGATGCCGGGGGATTTGCGGACTATTTCTTCCTATTGAGCCTTAGAGACCGTATTTTGTCATATAGCGGTGATAAAGCTGCGTCTGCTTGTTTTCCAGGCTTACCTCCCGGCCCTGGATAAAAGCATGTTCTATCAGACTGGTGCGCATGTCGAGGATGTCGCCGGCGCTGATGACGATGTTGGCGTCTTTGCCGGCTTCCAGGGAGCCGGTACGGTCGTCGACACCGAGTATCCTGGCGCTGTTGAGCGTGATGGCCTGCAGAGCCTGCTCTTTGGTCAGACCATGGGCAGCCGCAACACCCGCATTGAACATGAGATTGCGATAGCGGGTTTCTTCATGTTCGTCATTGATCGCGAAGAGGACGCCGGCTTTTTGTAAGATGGCCGGGGTCTTGAACGGCTGATCGTAATCATCGTCTTCTGTTGTCGGCAGGCTGTTGGTTTGCTGAAGGATGACAGAGATATTGTTTTGTTTCAGCAGATCGGCGATGAGCCAGCTTTCGCTGCCGCCTACGATAGTGACGTCGAAGTTGAATTCTTTTACGAAGTCGATGGCAGCGAGCATTTGCCTGAGCTGGTCACCATGCATAAAGAGTTTCTGCTGTTTGCTGAAAAGACCTTTTACCGATTCGAACTTCAGGTTGGTTTCCTTGTGTGCCGGTTCGGCCAGGTATGCTTTTGCTTCCCGGAAGAAGGTCTTGATCTCATTGATCTTCGCAAGGGCTGCTTTTGTCGGATCCGTCGGAGGCTGCACTCCGCCAAAACGTCCGCCGCCACCTCCGCGCCGTGGGCGGGCGATAAAGGTCGGCAGGTTGATGTGGATAGCATTGTCCATTTTATAAGCTGCATCTTCCCAGTTCCACGCGTCGAGCTGTACGACTGTAGACGAGCCGCTGATCGTACCTCCCTGGGGTGTTACGCCGGCAAGCAGGATCCCATTTGCCTTGAGGGTGTTGATGATCTTTGAATCGGTATTGTAAGCCACTATCGAGCGAATGCTGGGGTCGATGTCGCCGATCTCCTGGAAGTCATTGGAGCCGCGTACACCGCTGCCTATTTCCTTTAGTCCCAGGTCAGTAACGGGAAGAATAAGACCAGGATATATCTGTTTTCCCTTTGCATCGACGACTTTGGCGTCACCTGCCGGCGTAAGGCCTGCGCCAACACGAACGATCTTACCGTTATCGACTTCGATAGAGCCGCCTTCGATGACCTGGCCATTGCCGACGTGGATAGTGCCGCCGGTGATAAAAAGCTTGCCTTTGTATGATTTTGCCGGATAGACATCATCCTGGGCCCTTACTGTTGCCGTGGCAAAAAGAGAAAGCGCAAGAGCTGCTTTTATATAAATTGATCTTTTCATTGTTGTCCTGATTTACTTGTTAGCATTAATAACGGCCGCATTTTCGTTCTGATCGTCGCCTTCACTTTCGTCGATGGTCAGCAGGCCGTCATGGTGGTCATGGTCGCCGCAGCTGAGCTCGAAATGGAAGCTGGGAGTTGCCGGAGCCATGGGGTTGCCGGACCTTTTCTCGCTGATCAGTTTCTGGATGAGACGATTGCGTTCGGCTGCGATATTCTTACGCAGCTGGGCGTCATGGTCAAGGTCAAAATAGACAATGCCGTCTACGATGGTCTTTTCCGGTTTGGCATAAATGCTCAGCGGATTGTCGCTCCACAGCACGAGGTCGGCGTCTTTTCCTTCCTTGATGCTGCCTACGCGATCGGCCACGTGAAGCGCTTTAGCTGGATTGAGGGTCACCATTTTAAAGGCATCTTCCTCGGACATGCCTCCATATTTTACGGATTTGGCAGCTTCCTGGTTGAGGTGGCGCGCCTGTTCGGCATCGTCGGAGTTGATACAAACGTTGAGACCGACCTTTTGCATGATGGCAGCATTGTAGGCAATGGCATCCGTTACTTCTACTTTATACGCCCACCAATCGGAGAAAGTGCTGACGCTGGCGCCGTGCTCCTTCATTTTATCAGCCACCTTATATCCTTCAAGAATATGGGTGAAAGTATTGACGCGGAAGCCAAACTTCTCTGCCACGCGCATCAGCGCCGTGATCTCGCTTTGTACATAGGAGTGGCAGGTAATAAAACGTTTGTGCTCCATGATCTCGACGAGGGCATCCAGCTCGAGGTCGCGGCGGACGGCATTGGGCGCCGCTTTCCGTTGTTTCTGGTAGTCGCTGGCGCGGGTGAAGGCATCCATAAGGACCTCTTCTACACCCATACGGGTATCCGGGAAGCGATTGTTATTCTGCGAGGTGGTTCGTTTGACATTCTCCCCGAGGGCAAATTTGATGAAAGGGTCCCAATTCTTAAACTTCAGCCCCTCGTCATCTGTACCCCAGCGCAATTTGATCAGCTGTGTCTGACCGCCGATAGTATTGGCAGAGCCATGCAGGATGTGAGAGCTGGTGACACCGCCGGCCAGTTGACGATAGATGTTGATGTCTTCAGGATTGAGGTTGTCGGCGATACGCACTTCGCTGGTCACGGATTGTGCGCCTTCATTGATCGAGAAGGCCGCAATATGGGAGTGTTCATCGATGATGCCGGGAGTCAGGTATTTGCCCGCGCCGTCGATGACTTTCGCGCCGTCCGCGGAAAGGTTCTTACCTATCTTGATGATCTTACCGGCTTTGACGAGCACATCGGTGCCTTCCAGACGGCCTTCTTTTTCATTGGTCCAGACCGTAGCATTTTTGATGAGCAGGTCCTGCTGTTTGGGAAGGCTATCCCAACCATAACCATCGAAGGGATAAAGCACCTTACCTATCCGGGCCACCCTCTTGCGCGCGGAATCGGGTGTTGGGGGCGTAGCTTTTGAGAAAGTGGCTGTCCAGATAACGATGCTGCCGGCAGAGTCCGTACCATTACCATTCCAGACGTCGCCGTTGGCTATGCCGGTCAGATGGGCCGCGGGACGTCCGCCGAAACCACCGGGTCTTCTGCCTGATTCACCACCACCACCCCGGGCTGCGCCGGCTCCGCCTGCCGGAGGAGCAGGGAAGCTGAGCGAGATGAGCGTGCCGTCATAGCTGAACTTACCGGCAAGGGTGTCCTTACCGATCACAGTGGCCGATGTGGCTGACTTGACGTCAAGGGTATAGGTAGCCGATGAGCCCCCTGTAGTTGTGACGACCAGGTTGTACTGGCCTTTTATATCCTTCCAGGCTTCTTCTTTTACGCTGTATTTTTTCCCCTGTACCCAGTTCTCTACGATGCTGGTCTTTTCGTTGAAGACAGGGCCGTTGGTGATAAGGAAGTTGGCCAGCTTACCAGTCTCGAGGCTGCCCACCTTATCATAGATGCCGATTAGAGTGGCCGGGGTTTTGGTCAATGCTTCGAGGGCTTTATTTTCAGTGAGGCCATAGTCAAAGGCTTTGCGGAGATTGGTAAGGAATTGTTTGGTATCGTGCATGTCCGCTGCGGTGAGACAGAAGGTCAAACCGGCTTTTTCAAAAGCTCCCGGATTGGTTGGCGCCATCTCCCAGTGTTTCATATCAGTAAGAGATACAAAGCGGGCATCACCCGGATCTTCGACGTCCATAGCCTGGGGAAAGTTAAGAGGCACGATAAAGGCGGCCTTTGTTGAAGTGATCTGCTGCATGCGCTGGTATTCATTACCGCCGGCTTTGATAATATACTGCACTCCGAATTCGTCACCGATGCGATCCCCATGGAGATCACCCCATTTGTCGCCGCCATCAAAGATCTGAGGAAGCGTTTGCTCTTCATTCCAGGCTTGCAGGCTCAGGTTCGTCCCTTCGTGTACAGGCTGGCTTTTATACCACTGTGCATCGAGGTAGGTCTGACGGAGCAGGGCGATAGAGCCCATCAGCGAGCTGGGATAACTTTGTGTGGAACTCCCCTTACTCAACGAATAGTTGGCAGATGCTCTTTGTTTGACGATGACGAGGTTCTCTTTTTCGTTGGCGAGGGTAACAACGACCCCGGTACCGCGGGCAATGCCATCTTTCAGATGCGAAAGAACGGTGCCGAAGCCTTCTTCACGAAGAGGTTTGGCTTTGGCGTCGTCTACGGCGAAAAGGCGGGACGCATCGGTCTCAGGATGAACGGCCTGGTTCCAGTTGTAGGCGCCTTTTGTGTTGGACGTGATCTGCGCAGGCGCCCGGAAGTCAAAGGCCGGACGGCCCGTCCCTTTTTCCGCGACCGGAATGCCATAGTCGCTAAAGATGTCGATAAAAGAAGGGTAGATATATTTTCCGCTACAGTCGATGACGACAGCATCTTTGGGCAGTGCTGCAGCAGCGCCGGCGCTGACAATGAGTCCGTCGCGGATGATAAGGGTCGCATTGGAAAGAGTGGTCTGGCCGTCTTTCACCACTGTAGCATGTATGAATGCATAACACCCTTCCCTTGGGTCAGCGACCCCGTTGACCGGAAAAGTAGTTTGAGCTGTGCTAAAAAATGTAAATAATAGGAGTGAGGCAGAGAGGGATAGTATTTTTCCCCTCGGGCGATGGCGCGAGCTTCTCATGTTATTAGTTTTAGTCTAATGAAAAATGGTCCCGAATTTACTTAAATGGAGTAATTTTACCGTTTGAATATTATATCAGCGGTAAAATGTCGGTGATTAAAATTGCCTCCTATATCGATCATACGTTATTAAAACCAACGGCTACACATATTGACATAAACAAAATATGTAATGAGGCACTGGTATATGGATTTGCAGCAGTATGCGTGCCGCCACCGTTGGTCAAGGCGGCTTGTTCGCTGGTACTCATGGACACGCCCGGAGACCGGATCGTAAAAGTAGCTACCGTGATCGGCTTCCCGTTTGGCTATTCGACGACAAAGGCAAAAATGGCAGAAGTGACGCAGGCCATAGCCGACGGGGCTGATGAACTGGATATAGTGATCAGCCTGGTGGCTTTAAAAGAAGGGGATTGGACACAGTTGGAAGAAGAGATGAAGGTTTTGACGGAACGCGCGCATGCGGCGGGGAAGATCGTAAAAGTGATAATTGAAAGTGGGATCCTGACCGATGAAGAGATCATAAAATGTTGTTCGATCTATAGCCGGGTGGGAGTAGATTTCTTGAAGACGTCAACGGGTTATGCGGAAAAAGGGGCGACCGTAGCCGCGGTGCGACTGATGCGGGAACACCTGCCGCCACGGGTAAAGATCAAGGCTTCGGGAGGGATCCGGGATTATGCTTTTGCAGCGGCGCTGGTGGAGGCGGGCGCAGACAGATTGGGATGCAGCGCAAGCGTGGAAATTGTAAAGGGCCAGGCCGCAGGCACAAACGGTTATTAGCATCCGGCCACCTGCAAATCTGTTTGGCCGGAAGTTTGCAGGAGTATAAAAAAATTATTATGTATAAACTTCTCTTTATCGCCGTATTATTTGTGACCGAGCGGAGTCTGGCCCAGACGGATTCAATAGTATCCGGCACGTCGGCGGCGGGTACGGTAACAGTGGTAAAAGACCCGAGGGTAGATCAGCTGGTCCGCAAGCAGATAGAGATCAATGAAGAGACGACAAGAGACAGCCGGCGGAATATGCCGGGATTTCGGATCCAGGTGCTGAATTCTCCCGATCGCAGCAAGGTATTTGCGGCAAAGGCCAAAGTCTACCAGGAGTTTCCGGATCTGAAGCCCTATTTGTTATATCAGGCACCCAATTATAAATTAAAGGTTGGTAATTTTAAGACCCAGGAAGAGGCAGAGGAGATGCAGAAACAGCTGGAAAGATTGTTCCCTTCAGGGTTGTATATTATCCGGGATGTTATCGAGGTAAAGGTATCGGATATGCCAAGGGATAGTACGAATCAGTGATTTTAAAATTTTGACTCCATATCCATGTTGAAAGAAAAGATCCAGCAGCTCGCTAAACAATATGCGCCTGACTTTATATCTATAAGGCATCATCTGCATGCACATCCTGAATTATCTTACCAGGAGTTCCAGACATCGAAGTTCGTACAGCAGAAATTAAAGGAGATCGGCATTCCATTCCAGGTGATGGCAGGGACCGGTGTGGTAGGCTTGTTAAAAGGAAAGAATCCCGACAAACGGGTGGTTGCCTTGCGGGCTGATATGGACGCGCTCCCTATCAGGGAGGAAAATGATATTCCCTATAAGTCGACCAATGAAGGAGTGATGCATGCCTGCGGGCACGATGTACATACGACAGTGCTGCTGGGTGCTTCAAGGATCCTGAATGAGCTGAAAGAAGAGTGGGAAGGGACGGTGAAACTGATCTTCCAGCCAGGCGAAGAAAAAAATCCCGGCGGGGCCAGTCTGATGATAAAAGAAGGGGTATTGAAAAACCCCGAGCCACAGGCTATCTTTGGGTTACACGTACATCCGGGACTCGAGATCGGAAAGCTTAGCTTTCGCGGTGGTATGGTAATGGCCAGCGCTGACGAGATCTATATCACAATAAAAGGAAAGGGCGGACACGCCGCGGCTCCGCATCTGACGGTAGATACAATACTGGTTGCTTCTCACCTCGTGGTGGCGCTGCAGCAGATCATCAGCCGGAACCGGAATCCCCTGTCCCCCTCCGTCCTGTCAATAACTTCGGTACAGGGCGGATATACGACCAATGTCATTCCCAGCGAGGTAAAGCTGATGGGTACCTTCCGGGCCATGGACGAAGAATGGCGGTTCCGTGCACATGAGCTGATCCGCAAACAGGCTACAGAGCTGGTGCACAGTATGGGAGCGGAGATCGATCTGCATATCGACATTGGTTACCCCATGGTTTACAACAACGAATCTTTGGACAAGGTCGCCCGGGCGGAAGCCAGAGAATTTATGGGCAGGGATAAAGTGCTGGAGACAGAGATCCGCATGGGTGCGGAGGATTTCGGATATTATACGCGGCAGATCCCCGGATGTTTTTACCGGTTGGGAGTAATGAATGAAGAAAAGGGGATCACATCGGGGGTGCATACACCGACGTTCAACATCGATGAGTCCGCCATTGAGATCGGGGCCGGTATGATGGCCTGGATGGGAGCACATGTGGAGTTTGGAAGATAGGGTTACAATACCTTTTCTATGACATATCCTTTACGAAGCTGTTCGTCCCATTCTTTCATGCATTTAAAATTGGGTCTCTGGCTTCGGCTCCATATTTCGAATGCGTCAAGTCCTATATCAAAAATTTTGCCGGCATAGTTGCTTCCTTTCCCCTGTGTTTTTCCAAATATTCTATGCTGTTCGGAGTTATTGAGCAGGGTATCCGGATTAGCCCTGTGAATGTCACCCGGAGAGCCGACTACACCGTCCATCGCATCTATCGCATAAATAGGCGTTTGCAGGCACCAGGCTGCTTTTTTGTCCTTTTCCGATATTCCACTTATCGTTATGTGAATCGAATCCTTTTGAGAAGGGTGCCCGTGTGCCTGCGCTATAAGAATCCTGGAAGCAGGTCTCCAATTGCCAATTTTGGGATAGTTGACTCCACTATCAGGTGAAATGATCAGCTCAGGGTAAGAGTCATTTTCGCCGGTTGCAGAGCTGTCCCGTATTGATGATATGATCCCGGATAAGCGGTCTATATAGATATACATTTGATATTCCCTCTTATTGGAAAGCGTGGAATCATGAATCCTCTGGAGGTCAGCTTGTATGACATAGTTATCTACGGTTATTTTTTTTGTCCTGGCCAGCTGCAGCTCCCTCCGTGCATCTCTGCGGGTTATTCCGCCATACTTATTTCGAATAGCCGCAAAGCTTCCTGAATCTATAAGCCACAGACCGGAAGAATCAGATTCATCATTTCCAAGCAGCTTTGCATTACGGCTGCTGTAGTATTGATTGCCCGCCAGGCTTTTTGAGGTCTGAGATCTTCGCGTTCGGCAAAAAGACATTGATAGTAGAATGAAAAAAGTCATTGCATACAATGGCTTTAAGAATGGCAAGTGTTGAAGGTTCATAGCAAATCAGGTTCGGGTGATTAGGAGTAGTAGTTAAATAGGCAGGGCAAGGTTGGTTGTGGAAGGGATAGTGGATGGCAGGTGCAGACCATGTAGTTATTTGTCGGATAGGGATCTAGGGGTAATTTAGTACCTGTTTGTGCGGTGAAATTGCAGCCAAACTAACTTTTGGGCAGTAACAAACGGACATTTCGGGACTATAAGGGTAAATTGGAGAAGGGATAAAAAACGGGGGAAGGAGGGTAAAATCGGGCAAAATGTCGTTTAGCGGCATTTTCGTATTTTGCACCCAGTATGCAAAAAAAACAGCTTCGCAAAGAACAGGCGCTCGAATATCATTCTAAAGGGCGGCCTGGAAAGATAGAAGTCGTACCGACAAAGGAGGCGAAGACTCAACGGGACCTTTCCCTGGCTTATTCTCCAGGTGTGGCAGAACCCTGCAAGGAAATTAACAAGAATGTTGAAGAGGTCTATAAATATACCGCCAAAGGGAACCTGGTCGCAGTGATCACCAATGGAACAGCAGTGCTGGGCCTTGGGGATATCGGGCCGGAAGCCTCCAAGCCCGTAATGGAAGGGAAGGGGGTGCTTTTTAAGATCTTTGCGGATATCGACGTCTTTGATATCGAGATCAATGAAAAGGATCCCGTTAAATTTGTTCAAATCGTCAAAGCGCTGGAACCTACCTTCGGTGCTATCAATCTCGAGGATATCAAGTCCCCGGAATGTTTTTATATCGAAAAGGAGCTGCGCGAACAGCTAAAGATACCGGTCATGCATGACGACCAGCATGGCACGGCCATTATCAGCAGCGCCGCGCTGCTGAATGCGCTGGATCTGCAGAAAAAGAAGATCGATAAGGTACGTTTTGTCATCAATGGGGCGGGTGCCGCAGCCATGGCCTGTGCAAAGCTGTACGTCGCGCTGGGCGCCAAACACGAAAATTTCATCCTGTTTGATAAAGATGGTGTTCTGCATGAGGGACGAACCGACCTGGATGAAGAGAAAAAGAAGTTTGCTGTTAAAAAAGGGGATTGGACCCTGGATAAAGCCCTGAAGGACGCTGATGTATTCGTAGGTCTCAGCGTAGGCAACGTGGTCACCGCGGAAATGGTCAAAAGCATGGCACGCAGGCCTATCGTGTTTGCCATGGCTAACCCCGACCCGGAGATTACCTATGAAGCGGCCACCGCCGTCCGGGACGATATTATTATGGCTACAGGCCGGAGCGATTATCCCAACCAGGTAAATAATGTGCTTGGGTTTCCCTTTATCTTCCGGGGCGCCCTCGACGTACGGGCAACACAGATCAATGAAGCCATGAAGCTGGCGGCGGTAAAGGCTTTAGCCGAGCTGGCCAAAACACCGGTCCCGGACATCGTCAACATGGCATACAACGAAAAGAATATGGTGTTCGGCCCTACCTATATTATTCCTAAACCACTGGACCCCCGGCTTATCTCTACGGTCAGCCCCGCGGTAGCCAGGGCAGCCATGGAAAGTGGAGTGGCCCACCGCGAGATCGATAACTGGGATGCCTATTCCATCGAGCTGAACAAAAGGCTGGGACTGGACAATCAGCTGATGCGGGTGCTGAGCAGCAAGGCCCGGCTGAACCCGAAACGGCTTGTATTTGCGGAAGCGGACAACCTCAAGATCCTGAAGGTTGCACAGCTATTACATGATGAGGGTGTCGCCTTCCCGATGTTACTCGGCGACGAAAAGAAGATCCGTCATATTGCCGCTGCCAACCAGATCGACCTGGACGGCATGCCGGTGATAAATCCATATAATGACGAGTATGAGGAGCAGCGCAAACAGTTCGGCGACCTGTTCTTTAAGAAACGGCAGCGCAGGGGTTTCAATAAATATGAGGCATACAAGATCATGCGGGACCGGAACTATTTCGGGTGTATGATGGTGGAGACCGGCCTTGCAGATGCAATGATCTCCGGGCTGACCAAGAATTATCCCGACACGATACGCCCTGCCCTCCAGGCCATCGGAACAGAGGACGGAGTAAAAAAGATCGCGGGCATGTACCTCCTGCTGACGAAACGGGGCCCCTTGTTCCTGGCCGATACGACTGTCAATTTCAATCCCACGGCAGAAGAGCTGGCGGATATTACGCTGCTGGTCGCCCGGGAAGTACAACATTTCAATCTTACGCCAAGGGTGGCCATGCTGAGCTATTCCAATTTCGGCACGAGCGATTCTCCGGAAGCCCGTCTTGTGGCGGCAGCCCGGGACATTGTCAAACAAAGGGAACCGGGTCTCATCGTAGACGGGGAAATGCAGGCCAGCGTAGCCCTGAATAACGAGCTGATCAGGGAAAACTATCCCTTTAGCGAGCTGGTGGACCAGGAAGTGAATACACTGGTATTCCCCAACCTGGCAGCAGGGAATATTGCCTACAACCTTTTGAAAGAAGTAGGCGGGGCCGATGCGATCGGGCCGATCCTGCTGGGGCTGAAGAAGCCTGTGCACGTGCTGCAGCTGGGTAGTACGGTACGGAATATATATAATGTAGCTTTGGTGGCGATCGTGGATGCGCAGATCAAGTGCAAGACAAACGATGAAGAGTCGAGAAAGGCCCCATGGTGGAAAAGGGTGAAACATTAGACCGGGACTGACTAAGACATTAACCAAATATCAAAAATGAAGTTTTTCACAGAGTTCGGGCTTTATCTGCTTACACTAAAAGGGATGTTTTCCAGACCGGAGAATGGTAAGATGTACTGGAAGGAGTTTATGCATCAATGCGCTGATATTGGCATCGGCTCCCTTGGCATTGTGGCCATCATTTCCGTTTTTATGGGGGCGGTGTCGACTTTACAGACTGCCTATCAGTTGGTAAGTCCCCTGATCCCTGTGTCTACTATCGCGCAGATCGTACGGGATACGGTTATCCTGGAATTCTCGCCTACCCTTGTGTGTATCGTTCTGGCGGGTGTCGTCGGCAGTAAGATCGCCAGCGAACTGGGGAATATGCGCGTGAGCGAGCAGATAGACGCGCTGGAGATCATGGGCATCAATACGAAATCTTATCTGATCATGCCCAAGCTGATGGCGTCGATCTTTATGATCCCCATGCTGGTGGTGATATCAATGGTGCTGAGCATCATCGGCGGCCGGCTGGCAGGAACCGCGACGGGGATCCTGTCGACCGCGGCCTTTGACAAGGGACTACACCAGTATTTCAAGCCATATAATGTATTCTTTGCGCTGGCTAAGTCCTATACGTTCGCCTTTATCATTTCAAGTATTCCGGCTTTTTATGGCTATAACGTACAGGGCGGGGCGCTGGAAATTGGACGCGCGAGTACGAAGGCGGTGGTAGTGAGCTGCGTGCTCGTCTTATTTGCAGACTATATTCTGTCTGCGCTCCTGTTGTAACCCGCTTCTGATGCAACCTGGCGTCAACTCCCAAAAAGTATAACTATGATCGAGATCAAAAATATAAAAAAAGGATTCGGCGACAAGACGGTGATCAACGACGTCAGCGCCATATTCCAAACAGGAAAGTGTAACCTGATCATCGGCACCAGCGGAAGCGGCAAGACGGTGATGATGAAATGCCTGGTAGGCCTGTTTGAGCCCGACAGCGGGGAGATCATTTACGACGGTCAGAGTTTTTCCGAAATGAACGAAGAACACCGGAAGAATCTGCGGCAGAGCATTGGCATGCTTTTCCAGGGCTCGGCCTTATTCGACAGCATGACGGTGGAGCAGAATGTGATGTTCCCCCTGGATATGTTCACAAAGAGCAGCTACACAGAGAAGCTGAAAAGGGTGAATGAAGTGCTGGACCGTGTGAACCTGAAGGATGCAAACAACAAGTTCCCGGCCGAGATCTCGGGTGGAATGAAGAAAAGAGTAGGCATCGCCCGCGCGATAGTACTGAACCCCAAATACCTGTTCTGTGACGAGCCTAATTCCGGGCTGGATCCGCAAACCTCGCTGCTGATCGATAAGCTTATCAAGGAGATCACTATCGAATACAATATCACGACGGTTGTGAATACCCATGATATGAACAGCGTGATGGAAGTCGGCGATCATATTTTGTATATGTACCAGGGCGTAAAGGAATGGGAAGGCAGTAACAAGGAAATTATTTTCAGCAAGAACAAGCTGCTGAACGACTTTATCTTCGCCTCTGAATTTCTCCGGGATGCCAAGGATATGCGGATGCTGGAAGTGAGGGGTAAGATCGATAACAACAGGGATATGGACGAATTGCTGAAATAAATGGTTTGTCGCGGAAGCGTTTTTCCCCTAACTTCGTCCCCCGAATGGTCAGAAGGATGTCTTCACAAATCTATCTATTCTCATGTCAATCTTAGTTAACAAGAACTCCAGAATCATCGTACAGGGCTTTACAGGAACAGAAGGGACTTTTCATGCTACGCAAATGATCGATTACGGCACCCAGGTAGTGGGTGGTGTTACCCCCGGAAAGGGCGGCTCTATACATATCGAGCGTCCCGTTTTCAACACAGTAGCTGATGCAGTAAGGGAAACCCAGGCAAATGTGTCTATTATCTTTGTTCCACCCGCTTTTGCCGCCGACGCGATAATGGAAGCGACCGAAGCAGGTATCGAACTGGTCATCTGTATCACGGAAGGCATTCCGGTACAGGATATGGTCAAGGCTAAAAATTACCTGATGGGTCGGAATACGAGGCTGATAGGGCCTAACTGTCCGGGTGTGATCACTGCCGGAGAGTGCAAGGTCGGTATCATGCCGGGTTTTGTCTTCAAACAGGGAAAGATAGGGATCGTATCCAAATCCGGTACGCTGACATACGAGGCTGCCGACCAGGTGGCTAAGGCGGGTCTTGGAATCTCCACAGCGGTAGGCATCGGTGGCGACCCCATCATCGGTACCCCGACAAAAGAGGCGGTAGAACTGCTGATGAATGACCCGGGAACCGAAGGCATCGTGATGATCGGGGAGATTGGCGGCAGCATGGAAGCCGAAGCGGCCCGCTGGATCAAGGATAACAACCGCAAGCCCGTAGTCGGGTTTATAGCCGGTCAAACAGCTCCTCCCGGAAGAAGAATGGGACATGCCGGTGCGATCATCGGTGGTGCGGATGATACTGCCGAAGCTAAGATGAAGATCATGGCCGAATGCGGGATCACCGTGGTAAAGACACCTGCCGAGATCGGCGCTACGATGGCGAAGGTGCTGAAGAAATAGATCTCAGTTCATTAATATAAGTAAGGCCGGTCTCTGAGAAGAGACCGGCCTTTTTTCGTACATGAACACTGATGGCCTTATGTGTAGAGATTAGTAATAATTAATGAGCCCACAGGTATAAGAAGCTGCCGGGGCTGGCTTGTTTAAACGGGAAGAGTTATAGGGATGTTAAAAGAGATTTGGAATATGTAATCGGCTCAGCATACGCATCTTAAAGGAAATACGCCGTCATACACCGCTGGAAAGCAGTGACGCGATACGACAATAAAAAAAGTAACTTTAAAAAAGTTTTCTCCTATGATCCTAAAAAGACTATTTGTCATTGTTGGTTTTTGTTTGTCGGCATCGACTCTTTTTGCGCAACAAAAAACCAATTACGATGCAAAATGGAAACTGGTCGATTCATTATTTCAAAAAAAGGGACTAACGGAGTCGGCACTGACAGAAGTAGATCGGATCTATACGCTGGCAAAACAGGAGCACAACAACGCCCAGGGTATCAAAGCCCTGCTTTACCGGTTCATATTAAACAGTGACCGGGAGCAAATGGAGCCGGTAACGATAAGACAGCTGGATTCAGCTATCGCAGAAGCCCGGGAGCCGGCGAAGTCAATTTTACAAAGCCTGCTTGCCAGGACATATCAGCAGTATTTCATAAATCACGAGTGGCAGTTATACAATCGCACAAACACGGTCAACTTTGTTAAGAAGGATATAGCAACCTGGGGTACTGATGATTTCAACGATCGGATCAGCTCTTTGTACCTGGCATCACTGCGGGAAGACAAGTTGCTGGAACAGACAAAACTGGACAGCTTTGAGCCCATAATACTGAAGGGCAATGTACGTTATCTGCGCCCTACCCTGTTCGACCTGCTGGCACATCAGGCCCTGGATTTTTTTAAAAGAAGCGACCGCAATGTCAATAAGCCAGCTGATGTATTCGAGATCGACGATTCAGTGGCATTGGGTGACGCGGCGGTGTTTGCCCGTCATAAGTTTATTACAACCGACACCGCCTCCCTTCATCATAGGGCATTACTGCTGTTCCAGCGGCTTATTGGTCAGCACCTGGCTGACTCCCACCCCGATGCCCTGATCGACGTGGATCTCGAACGGCTGCAGTGGGCCAATACCTATGGCGTCATGGATAATAAGGTCTTTTTGTATTCGCAGGCCCTGGCCCGGATAACCGACAGGTATGGCGATGAACCGGCGGCGGCAGAGGCATGGTATCTGCAAGCCCGACGTTTAACCTATCCTGCTCCCGTAATTCCGCTTGCTTCATCCGCAGATACGGCAGGACCTGATAATGTAAAGGCAAAAGCCATTTGCGACAGGGTCCTCGCGCAAAAGGACAGCAGCGAGGGTAAATATCATTGCAGGGCACTTCTGAATCAGCTGCTGGAAAAATCCCTGGCTATTCAAACGGAAAAAGTCAATCTGCCCGGAGTGCCGATACGAGGTCTGGTCAACTGGAAGAATTTCGATCATCTTTATCTGCGTCTGATAAACATGGATAGCTATAAGACCGCGCTGCCCAATATCCTTATCGGGGATGACAAATACTGGAAGAATTTAATAAGCCGGCCCGTTTACCGGTCCTTCGACCTGAACTTACCAGCCACCAATGATTACCGGCACCACAGTACGGAAATAGCTATCGGGTCATTGCCACCGGGCGTCTATGCGCTGCTGAGCTGTACAGACCCGGGCTGGACCTGGGGAAAGGCTGTTATGGCAGTTGAATACTTTTATGTGTCCGGTATCGCCTATATCAATAAGGGTAGCGACTATTTTGTGGTCGATAGAGAAACCGGTCAGCCGCTAACCGGGGCAAAGGTGCAGGTATGGAATTGGGAATATTATTCCAGGAGTGGAAAGAATGACCTGGAAAAGAGTACTGATCATTTCGAAACCGGTAAGGACGGACATTTCCTGCTACGGGAACTTCAGAAAAACGAGGTCTACAAACGCCGGGCTCTGGATATCACTACAGCCAGCGACAAGCTTTTTATCCTGGACGGCTCTGTGGACAATGATTTTGATTATACACAAACCGGGACCGAAGACAAGGACGATTACGAAGTAAAGCATACAAGGGTTTTTCTTTTCCTGGATCGCCAGATCTACAGGCCGGGGCAAACGGTCTGGTTCAAGGGGATAGCCGTAACAAAAGATAAGGAAACAGAAAAGTCGAAAGTGCTGGCAGACTGGCCGGCAAAAGTATTTCTTTACAACGCGAATGGAGAAGTAGTGGATTCTCTCGATATGAAGACCAATGAGTTTGGCTCTTATCATGGTACCTTTCGCCTGCCGGTGGGTCAGTTGAACGGGTCATTCCGGATCAGCGATGTAAGAGGCAATTCCGCCTATTTCTCTGTCGAGGAATACAAACGTCCAACCTTCTACGTAGACTATGAAAAACAAACGGGTAGCTATAGGGCAGGCGACAGCATTCACGTAACAGGTAATACAAGGGCTTTTGCCGGCAATACGCTGGATGGCGCAAGCGTGAAGTACAGGATAGTCAGGAGAACGAGATTCCCGCATCCCTGGTATTTCTGGCGGGGACGCCTGCCGGGCAGCGCTGAGCAGGAGATAAAACATGGCGAATTAAAGACCGATGGCAAAGGTGCCTTCCGGCTTGCGTTTCTGGCAAAACCCGATCGCAGCGTGGACCGAAGTCAGGACCCGCGATTTGAATACGAGGTGACGGCCGATGTGACAGATATCAATGGCGAAACCCGAAGCGGGGTTACGACTATCGTGGCCGGATATACGGCGGTAAACCTGTCGCTGTCTTTGACGGGGGGAGATCATCAGGCTGCCGACAGCGCGAAGGAGCTGACAGTAAAGACTACGAACCTGGCCGGAGAGCGGGTGGTCTCGACTGTACGCCTGGCTATTTTTACGTTGCAAGCGCCGGACCGGCTGATCCGGGCAAGGATGTGGGCAAGACCTGACCGGTTTATATTATCGGAAAAGCAGTTCCTGGATAGCTTTCCACACGATGAATACAGGGATGAGCTGCAGAAAGAAAGTTGGGCAAGGGGGGCGAAGGTATGGGAAGAGACGGGAGCCAGTGGCAGCACCGCGCGGACCGGTGGCGTCGGTAGCGCGAGTGGAGTTGACGGGACGAGCGCTGGCGGCGGCAGTTTCCGGATCCCCGCAGGGCGTTTGAAGCCGGGGTGGTACCTGGTTGAAGCCACCACGACCGACCCATACGGACAAGACGTAAAAGATCTCCATTATGTAGAATTATTTGATGCTAACACTGGGAGGCCGGCGACACCTCAATACAATTGGGCGCTGGATCAGCAACCGACGGCAGCGCCTGGCGACAAGGTCCGCATAGAGACCGGAAGCTCTGCCGGAGATGTATTTGTTATCCAAAAGATCGAACGTACCGGGGAGGACAAAGGGGATTTCAATACGTTCACGCTGAATAAGGCAAAGAAAACTACTGAACTGGCCATTACGGAAGCCGATAGGGGCGGAGTGGGTCTCTCAGAGGCGTTTGTCAAAGACAACCGGTTTTACACGCGCCAGGTCATCGTAAAAGTTCCCTGGACCAATAAGCAGTTGACGATCAGCTACAAGAGCTATAGGGATAAGACCCTTCCCGGAAGCGGGGAAAAATGGTCGGTGACCATTGGTGGACAGAATAGAGATAAAGTATCGGCCGAAGTGCTGGCTTCGATGTACGATGCCTCGCTCGACCAGTTTGCTGAACAGGAGTGGGAGACACCTTCTCTTTACCCGGATTTTGTACAGAGCAGCCCGTGGAGCGGGAGTAATTTTACCAGCGGCAACAGCCAGATGCAGCCCGAGAACATAGTGCAGTACCCGTATTATGTCAAGGTCTATGACATGCTGTTCCCTGGTGACAGGAATTCTCTGCTATATCGCAACAAAACGGTTATGATCAGGGGCGCATCCAGCGACATGTTTGTACATGCACAGCGCATGCCGGCTGCTTCAATAGGACTCTTGAGAAAAGAGGCGAAGCCCGGATCAGTCAACACTATGACGTCAGATAACATCACGATGTCGATTGATGGCGAAAGGAAACCGGCCCCGGAAGCAATCAATCAGCAACCCGTGCAGATCCGGAAAAACTTTAATGAAACAGCTTTCTTCTTCCCTGACCTGCGGACAGATAGTGCAGGCAATGTCAGCTTTTCATTTACGATGCCGGATGCCTTGACGCGCTGGAAATGGATGACGCTGGCGCATTCGAAAGACCTGGCCTTTGGTTATTCCGAAAGAACCGTGGTGACCCAGAAACAGCTGATGGTACAACCAAACGCGCCTCGTTTCCTGCGGGAGGGTGACCATATGGACCTGGCCGTTAAAGTTGTGAACCTGACCGACTCGGAGATGACCGGGCAGATGGCCTTACAGCTGACTGACCCCACTACTGGGGAGACGGCCGATGGCTGGTTTACGAATCGACAACCCAACCAATATTTCACAGTGGGTGCGGGACAAAGTGCGGTGATAAGTTTTCCGTTGGTCGTTCCATTTCAGTACAACCGGCCGCTGACCTACCGGGTACTTGCACAGTCACGCAGCTACAGCGACGGAGAAGAAGCGACCTTGCCGGTGGTGAGCAACCGGATGCTGGTAACGGAAACGTTGCCGCTGAATCTTCGTGGGAATGGTGTTCGGAGTTTCAAATTTGATAAGCTATTGCAGAGCGGCAGCAGCGAGACGCTGAATCATCATTCGCTGACGGTAGAGTTTACGAGTAACCCCGCCTGGTATGCCGTGCAGTCGCTGCCTTACCTGATCGAATATCCTTATGAATGTGCCGAACAGACCTTCAACCGGTTTTATGCGAATGCGCTGGCAAGCAGCATCGCCTCTTCTTCACCGCGTTTGCAGGAAGTGTTTGCCCGCTGGCGAACAAAGGACACATCTGCGCTGCTGAGCAATCTGCAAAAGAACCAGGAGCTCAAGACAGTATTACTGGAGGAGACGCCCTGGGTCTTACAGGGTAAGACGGAGGAGCAGCAGAAAAAGAATATCGCAATATTGTTTGACATGAGCCGCATGAGCAAAGAGCTGGAAGCTACCCTCGACCGGCTGAGCGCCATGCAGTCCCCGGGCGGTGGGTTTGCGTGGTTCAAAGGCGGGTATGATGACCTTTATATTACGCAATATATTCTTACGGGGATCGGTCATTTGCAGAAGCTGCAGGCCATACCGGCGCCGATGGCGGCGAAGGTAGCAGCGCTGGTGAAGGCGGCGCTGCCGTATGTGGATGGCCAGGTAAAGAAAAGTTATGAATCGATTGAAAAGAAAGGTGCGGGGAAAGATGCGGCGGCAGGTGCGGCAAGAAAGGTTTTGCCATGGATCGGGCCGCTGCCGGTGCAGTATTTATATATGCGAAGTTTCTTCAGCGATTACGGTATACCGGGAGATGTGTTCCCGGCGGTTAATTACTTCCGCAAGAGGGTGCAGCAGTCATGGGTAGAGCAGAGCAGATACATGCAGGGAATGATTGCGCTCGCCTTGTTCCGTACAGGAGATGTCCAGACGGCAAAAGACATTATCAGGTCACTGCGGCAGAATGCGATACTGGACGAAGAAAAAGGAATGTACTGGAAGGGAATGGAAGGAGGGTATTACTGGTATGAGGCGCCGGTCGAAATTCAGTCCTTGTTGATAGAAGCCTTCCGGGAGATCAGCGGAGACATGGCTGTGGACAGGGACCTGAAAACCTGGCTGCTGAAGCAAAAACAAACGCATAGCTGGAGGACAACGAAGGCTACGGCCGATGCCTGCTATGCCTTGCTGCTGGGCGGGCAGGATTGGCTGAGGGGGGAGAGGGAGGTGGAGATTAAGCTTGGGGAAAAGGTCATTGAGTGGGGAGGTGCGGCGCAGGCGGGCGTGAATGCAGGCGAAGCCGGAACGGGCTATAATAAGAAGGTATTTGATGGACCTTTTGTGAACCCTTCGATGGGGAACATTACGGTGACGATGAGGAGTGCTGCTGCGCCGGCAAATGGCAGCACTGCCTCACCGGCGGACAGAGCAAGGGCGAATAGCGCCGGGGCAAGCGGCGTAGGGACGGCAGGCAGCGCCGGGGCAAGCGGCGGCTCCCCGGCATGGGGGGCGGTGTATTGGCAGTATTTCGATATGCTGGATCGGGTGACGCCGCCAGGAACCAGTAAGGCGCCATTGCAACTGGTGAAGAAGCTGTTTATCGAACGGAATACCGATCGCGGCCGGGTGTTGGATCCCGTGGGTGAGAATGGGGTGCTGAAGCAGGGCGACAAAGTGGTCGTGCGTATCGAGCTGCGGGTGGACAGGAGCATGGAATATGTACATATGAAAGACATGCGCGCGGCCTGTATGGAGCCCATAAATGTGATCAGCCAATACAAATGGCAGGGGGGACTGGGGTATTATGAGAGCACGAAGGACGCCAGCACGGATTTCTTCTTTTCTACACTTCCTAAGGGTACCTATGTTTTCGAATATCCTTTACTGGTGGGTCAGGCAGGGAACTTCAGCAATGGGATCACGAGCATCGAATGTATGTACGCGCCGGAGTTTGCATATCATAGCGAGGGCATAAGGGTGAATGTCGAGGAGACGCCTTGACAGGGCTTAAAGCGGAAGCCTCTTTACGGATTTGCCGATGCTCTTTATAAAAAGGTAATTGGCGGCACTCCCGACCAGCGCTCCGACGATGGGGATCAGGCGGCCGCCGGCCCGGGCGCCCATACGCAGGAGAATGCGTTCGGCAACATTTTCCAGTACGGCACGGGTCATAAGAAGACTGGCTTCGACGCCGATGGAGATTGCTACGATTGACATAAATTCGTCAAAAGCGAGGTTATACGTTCCCCGTCGATAGTATATGACGCCAAGAGTGACGCGGAATTGCTGGGTAAGGTTATTGAGCATGTCTACGGGGATGCCCACAATAAAGGTAATGGGGCCGCCGAAACCGGTTATGGCGCCGGTACCGGCCGCCAGCCGCGCGCAATGTTCTATATAGGCGTCGATGCCCATTTCGTCGACGCCTTTTTTAATGCCGTGCTGATTGATGCTGTCGAACACGCGTTTGAAGCCTACTTCTGACAAGCGTCCTGCAAGCCGGCCGGGGCGGGCGGGCTGCATGCCTAAACGAATTTGTCGCTGCGTTTTCATTTTGAGGACATTATTTACTTTTACCTTTTCTTATTTATAGCAAACATTACACCACGACATGCCAAAGCAGGTAGACGTATTGATTATCGGACAGGGAATTTGCGGGACCATTTTAAGCCTGGAACTGGAGCGGGCGGGGTTATCCTATCTTGTAATTGACGAGTCCAGGCCTTTTTCGGCTTCAAGGGCAGCGGCTGGGCTGATCAACCCGGTTACAGGCCGGCGACTTGTGACAACCTGGATGATCGATAAACTGTTGACTTTTGCGCAGGAGAGATACGGGCAATTAGCTACCGTGCTGGGGTCCAGCTTTTTGGAGAAGGTACACGTGACGGATTTTTTCCCAACCGCTCAGATGCGACTGGCTTTTCTCCGGCGTCTTGAAGAAGATGGCTCATACCTGAGTTTGCCGGAGAATGAGCAAAATTGGAGCAGCTGTTTTCATTATGAGCTGGGATTTGGTATAATTAGTCCTTGTTACCTGGTTGATCTGCCGGGATTACTGACTGCCACCCGCAAAAGGATGCTGGCGCAGGGAATATTGCGGGAAGAGTGGTTTGAAAGCGGGGACCTGGAGGTTGGCGGCGAGGTCAGATATCAGGATATCGAAGCGCGGCGGATAGTCTTTTGTGATGGAGTCGGGAGCTTTGCCGGTCCATATTTTTCGCGGCTGCCCTTTGCGCCCAATAAAGGAGAGGTATTGATCGTGGATATTCCGGAATTGAAGGGGACTGAGCGGACGATCTTCAAAAAAGGGATCAGCCTGGCGCCCTGGCAGGAGGGGTTATACTGGGTAGGATCGTCCTATGAGTGGTCTTTTGAGACGGCGGGCCCGACCGAAGGTTTTCGGCAAAAAACGGAAATGGCACTAAAGGAATGGCTCAAACTGCCTTTCCGGGTGGTGGATCATATAGCGGCAGTACGGCCGGCAACACTGGAAAGGCGGCCTTTTGTAGGGTTTCACCCGCTATATCCGGCGGTGGGCATCCTGAATGGGATGGGGACGAAGGGCTGTTCGCTGGCGCCATATTTTGCCCGGCAGCTGGTGGATTATCTGGCAAAAGGAAGCCCTATCCAGCCCGATGCGGATATACTGCGGTTTACCAAAGTTCTCTCGAGGGGATAAAAGGATTGGAGAAGAGTATCTATCTAACGGGAGATAGTTTTTCCGAAGACCTTTTTCGCCATTTCGGGACGGCGTATTATAGTCGTGCTGCCTGATATGAAATTGAGTGGGTCCTGGTTCAACACGCAAGCCATGGCCTCATATAGTTCGGGAAGCTCGTGACGGAAAGGCACGGAGCTTTCAAAAAAAACTTCCACCGCAACGGCCCAGAACTCATGATAATTGGTGGCTGCATAGTCGCCGAGGAGATTTTTGGCACGTCCTTCCCCCTGCTGCATGGCAGTGAAGATGGGGCGGGCGACCTTGGAGAAATTGGGAAACTCCTTCTTGAAATGTTTGTCTTCCTCTGTTTGAGTGATGAAGTTGACATAAGCAAGAGCATGAGCCATTTCATGGAGCCCGACATTACAATTGGCCGCCTGGCCGGAGATCCCTTTTATAAAATTATCCCAGGAGAGATAGATACCGGTCTGGTCAACATGTCCCATAAAGGGGCGGGAATAAAACCCATAATGATAGTCATCTCTCAGGATGAAGATGTCATCGAAATAATTCAGCTTGAATTTTTCCAGGCCGAAGGTCAGCTGAACAGCCGCAGCACTGACCAGGATAGGCATTTCAGTCGTTTCCTGCACCTCTATATAGTGAAAGTTCTTGGCGTGCTGGAAAAGATAGGTGCGGAAAAGGAATTTCCGTTGCTCTTCGAGGCTCAGCCTGTTGTAATATCTGAAATGCCGGGAGATAACCGAGTGATAAAAAGTTTCCCGCGCGATGAAACGCTTGAACTGATGTCTGTTGTAAAGACGTTGAAAGAGGAGCGTGACAGGACGATTCAGGAGAAGTATCCCAATTACCAATGAAATAATGACAACGATTTCCATAAGGTTCATTTTTCTTTGTGATTCGAGAACGATCGGGTTACGATCGAGAAAAACGGTCTTACATTGGCTTTGGATACGGAACTACGGCTTTCAGGTTAGAATGGAAAACCGGTAGGCGGGTTTAATTCAAGAGGAATGAATCGTACGGATGCGAAACAAAGTAAAAAGAATTTTTGAAAATGAGAAGAGTTGTGGAAATGTTTTATTTTATCTCTGAAAATCAATACATTACGTCAATTTTCAGATCTGCGGTTCGGAGATCAGCACCTTTTCGGGCGTAAGAGGGTCCTGGTTCAGGAGGGAACAGAGGGCGAAGTAAAGTTCGGGAAGCTGGCGTTTTAAGGAATTGGAACGTTCGAAGAAGGTTTCGATGCAGACGGCCCAGAATTCCTGGTAGTTGGTGGCTGCATAGGAGTTAAGGACATTAGTTTCACCTGCCTGCATGCGTTCGAAGATAGGACGCGCGACAAGCGAAAAATCGCTAAAATGATGATAGAACGAGTTGTCGCGGCCATTCTGAACAGTAAAGTTGACATAGGTCAGCGCGTGGGCCATTTCATGCAAGCCGACATTCTGACCATCCGAATAGTCGGTGTATTCCCGGATGAAATGGTTCCAGGACAGGTAAATTCCTTCTTCGCTGACATGCCCCTCGAAGGGCATATTATAAACCCCGTAGCGATATTTGTCCTTTAGTATATAAATAGTATGGAAATAGTCCAGCAGGAAATTCTCCAGTCCAAAGGTGAGCTGTACGGCCGCGGCACTAACCAGCAGGGGCATGATCTCCTCGGGTTCGAGGTCGATATATTCAAACTTTTTTAATTCCATAAATAACAGCACCCGGCGAAGGAAACGCTCCCGGCCGGCTTTGCCCAGGCTCTTAAAATAGGGGTTGTTCCGGCAGAGCAGGGTTTCGAAATCCCGGTGCTTTTCTTCGTAGACGCGCACGATCTTTTTCTTTTTAGCCCATACCCACACACGGGGAGTCAGGCGAGCCACAGCTAACCCAAACAGGATAAGGCCAATCATATTGACAGCACCATTGGACATTAGTAGGAAAAATAACATTTTTTCCCGCATTGGCCAACGGATGGAAGGCTAATTAATGTGTATTTTTGCCCCTCTTATAAAAAGAATAAAGCATGTATCGAACTCATACCTGTGGGGAATTAAGGTCAGCACATATTGGACAGTCAGTAACCCTTGCCGGCTGGGTACAGACGGTGCGCAAATTCGGCAGTATTACATTTGTCGACTTGCGTGACCGTTATGGTCTCACGCAGCTGCTGTTTGGAGAAGAATTAAATAAAGAGCTGGCAGAAAACCCTTTAGGACGCGAGTTTGTCCTCCAGGTAAAAGGGGAGGTCAGCGAAAGGACGAGCAGGAACCCGCAGCTGACGACCGGAGATATAGAAATAAAAGTAAATTCGTTTACCATCCTGAATAAATCTGTTACCCCTCCCTTTACGATTCAGGATGATACGGATGGCGGAGATGACCTCCGGATGAAATACCGGTATCTCGACCTTCGACGCCAGGCAGTGAAAAAGAACCTGGAATTGCGGTATGCCGTCAACAGGGCTGCGCGCAATTATCTCCATGAAAATAATTTCATAGACCTTGAAACGCCTTTCCTTATAAAGTCTACGCCCGAAGGAGCCCGGGACTTTGTAGTGCCCTCCCGGATGAATCCCGGACAGTTCTACGCGCTGCCACAATCGCCGCAGACCTTCAAACAGCTGTTGATGGTCAGTGGTTATGACAGGTATTACCAGATCGTCAAATGTTTCCGCGATGAGGACTTGCGCGCAGACCGGCAGCCGGAATTCACCCAGATCGATTGTGAAATGAGCTTTGTAGAACAGGAAGACATTCTTGCCATGTTCGAGAGCATGGTAAGGTATATTTTTAAGGCTGTAAAGAATATCGATTATACCGAAGCAATTCAACGGATGAGCTGGGAAGAGGCCATGTGGCAGTTTGGGAATGACAAACCTGACATCCGGTTTGGCATGAAGATCCTGAATCTGAAATCCGCTTTTAAGCTGGGTGGCAGGCTGCTGGCTAACGGAGAGCTTATCGGGAACGCAGGCTTCGGGGTCTTTGACAATGCCGAGACCGTGCTGGCTATCAGCGTCCCCGGTTGCAGCGAATATACCCGTAAACAGACGGATGAGCTGACCGACTGGGTCCGGCGTCCCCAGATAGGCATGCAGGGATTGGTCTATATCAAATACAATACGGACGGCAGCCTTAAAAGCAGCGTCGATAAGTTCTATCCCGAAGACAGACTAAAGGCTATTGTCGAAGCGGCGGGCGCCCAACGCGGCGATCTGCTGCTCCTGCTGGCCGGCAGAGAGGAAAGAACGCGTAAGGCTATGAGCGAGCTCCGCCTCGAAATGGGCAAACGCCTTGGCCTGCGTAAGGAGAATGAATTTAAATTGCTGTGGGTACTGGATTTCCCGCTGTTTGAATATGCCGAAGAAGACAATCGCTGGGTAGCCCGTCACCACCCTTTTACTTCCCCCAAGCCTTCTGACATCTCCGTCATGATCAACAATAACCCGGTGATCGAAAATGCGGAGAAATATCTTGAACACCCCTACAATCATATCAAGGCCAACGCCTATGATATGGTATTGAACGGAAATGAGATCGGGGGCGGATCGATCCGGATCTACCAGCGTGAGCTGCAGGAAAAAATGTTTGCGGCCCTGGGGATGAGCCAGGAGGAAGCCTTGCATAAGTTTGGATTCCTGCTGGGAGCTTTCGAATACGGAGCCCCGCCACATGGAGGCATTGCCTTTGGATTTGACAGGCTCTGCTCTATCCTCGGTGGTAGCGAGAGCATCCGGGACTTTATTGCGTTCCCAAAAAATAACAGTGGCAGGGATGTCATGCTGGATGCGCCGAGCAGCATCGATGACAAGCAGCTGACCGAATTGTCGATCAGGCTGAACATTAGTGGAGCACAGAATATCGGGAGGGAAAATATATGAAGACAACCCTTAAGATAGCGAGTGTTCTAACCTGGTTCAACCTGATCTGGTGGGGGCTCAACCTGATCACAAGCCTTCCTGGTGCTTTTGCAATGGGTGTACCGATGTTGGCCTTTATTGTCGTGCTGGCTTCGATCCCGCTAAATTGTTATGCCGCTTTGCAACTGCATAAAAGTATCCGCCATCCATCCGTGAGATTAAGCTCCCAGGTTCCTATAGGCATCCGCTTTGTTGGACTGGCCGCAGAGTTTTGTGGTTTTATCCTGATCATCCTTGGATTTTTCTTCCTCATGTACACTGCACAGCTTCTGACGATTGCCAAAGACCCTGCAGTAAGATCCGAAGGTATCAAGGAGTTTTTAAACCCTCGCGGCATAAGGCTGCTGGGAGGTTTTCTTCTGTTTCTGGGGCTTTGCATAAGCGCGAATGTGATCCTTAACTTCCGGCTGCTGCGCTGGTATTACCTGGTCAGACAGAGCGACGCCGATACGTCAGAATCTAACGACGGGCACTGACCAAGGCCACCAGGCCTATCAGCAGCAGGAAAAAACAAGCGATAAACAGGAGGCGGGTTATAGGCTCGAATGATCTGCCCCTCCCATTCCTGATATTCTCCCGGCAATCGGCGATATAGGTATAGAGTCCCGGATAATGGTTGTTGTATTTCCGGACGGCTTCAAATTTATTGAGCGCAGCCTGGTAATGATGCTGGTGCCAGGCGGACAGGGCATGCGCAAATAGCTGCGTGGAGCGGCTGATGCCGGGGCTAACGCCAGCACTATCGAGATATTCGTCCAGAATAGAGACAGGCACCGCAAAGTTAAGCCCTGCTGCCAGCCCACCTGAATTCTCCAGGCTCCCAAAGGTCGTCAGTCCAATGACCTCTCCTCTTTCATTACAGACAGGCCCCCCACTGCTGCCATGATTGATATTGGCATCCATCTGTACAAGGGGCCAGCCGCCGACAGATTTCTTGATCGCGCTGACGATGCCTGTGGTCATAGTAGGCTCGATAGCAGAAGCAGAAGATACGAAGTCATTATTCGTCACAGGACCGGGATACCCATAGACAAATAGCTGTTCGCCCACCTGGGGAAGCCCCGATCGCGTAAGGGTCAGCACCGGCATCTCTTCACTTGCCGCGATCTTCAGAATAGCGATGTCTTTTCCGGGCATCGGCTGGCCTTTGCTGACGATCGTTGCAGGTTTCTTGACGGTATCACTGTGTCGGTCGCTGCTGTCACTCCTGTAAACGACATATATGTTTTTCCTGAGATCATAAAGGATCATAGAGAAAAGACGGGAGTAGACACTGGCATAGGTATTATAAAGAAGACTGCGCTGCTGTTCGGTAAAATGAGTGGCCCAGGACGATTCCAGGGCCGCAATGCTGGCATCGGTGATCTGATGGAAGGCAGAAAGGATAAACTGACGACGGATAAACGATTCCTCCCTGTCTATGAGGTGGCAATTGGTAGCCACATATCCGTCACCGGTGATAAAAAAGCCCGTGCCGCTGGCAGTGATCTGTTCGGGCTGTTTGATATAATCGAAAGTCGTTTGAAAATAACGGGCAGGCTGATTGTTCATTTCCCTCAGGACGATGTCGAGCTTTTGTTCGGCCGTGACGCCGCCGCCGTGGTCCAGGTTTTGAATAGAGTCCAATAAGGCGTTGAAAGCCTTATTGTCCATTTTCATGCTGTTGACATAGACATTGGCAGAATACTCGGTCCGGATCATGACGATGCCGGGCCTGTTGAGTCCATAATTCTCTACGCCGGAGAGCTTGTTGAACTGGGAGGAAGAAAGGCCGCCGGAAAAGTGGCCCTGACCGGGAGACTGACCGTCTTTGGAAGACTGGCCGGAAGATGTGGAGACATCGGTGGGTTCGTCGGATACGATAGCCTGGGCAGAGGAGTTTAATCCCAGGATCGTAAATACGACTATAAAAAACAACGGCTTTACCCCCATCGAACCCATTTTTTGTTATCTCAATTTAAACATCAAAAACGATAACTTGTTGTACTATTGTTACTTAATATTTTGTCATGGCATCTCCTCAAGCACCTCTTGCAGAGCGGTTAAGGCCGCAAACGCTGGATCAGCTGGTCGGTCAGCAGCACCTTACCGGCAAGGGTAGTGTACTCAGAACCGCTATAGCGCATGGGAAACCGCCTTCCATGATCCTCTGGGGCCCTCCCGGGACCGGGAAGACAACTATTGCAGGTATTATTGCCAATTCCCTGCACGTGCCTTTTTATACCCTCAGCGCCATTTCAGCAGGCGTAAAAGAGGTCCGGGAAGTAATTGCCGAAACGCGGGAGAAAGAAAAAGCCATTTTGTTCATCGACGAGATCCACCGTTTCAATAAAGGACAGCAGGATGCCTTGCTGGGAGCCGTGGAAAAGGGCATCGTCACGCTGATAGGTGCAACCACCGAAAATCCCTCATTCGAGGTCAACAGCGCCTTGCTCAGCAGGTGCCAGGTATACGTATTGCGGTCCCTGACCGAAGAAGATCTCATCCGGGTTTTACACAATGCTTTCAGGGATGACGCGTGGCTCCGGGATTCCGGCATCGAGCTGAAGGAGACAGCGGCCCTGATCAGGATCTCCGGCGGGGATGCCCGGAAACTCCTGAATCTGCTTGAAGTAGTGTGTGATGCGGCCGGCAAGGGCGCAGTCATCACGGATGAAAAAGTAATGGAGATTGCACAGCAGCGCATTGCTCTTTATGATAAAAAAGGGGAGCAGCACTATGATATCATTTCGGCATTTATCAAATGCATCAGAGGCAGCGATCCAAATGCAGCGGTGTACTGGCTGGCAAGGATGATCGAAGGCGGAGAAGACGTAAAGTTCATCGCCCGCCGACTGCTTATATTAGCGAGTGAAGACATTGGAAATGCCAACCCCAATGCATTGCTGCTGGCCAATGCCTGTTTTGAAGCGGTGAATAAGATAGGTTACCCTGAGTCCAACCTGATACTTTCACAATGTGTGACCTATCTGGCATCTTCGCCGAAGAGTAATTCCGCAACCGTGGCTATCGGCGCCGCACAGGCAGCAGTGCGGACACATGGAGACCTCCCGGTCCCCCTACATATCCGTAACGCACCAACGAAGCTAATGAAGAATATGGACTACGGAAAGGGATATCAGTACAGTCACAGCTATGAAGGTAATTTCTCCTTGCAGGAATATTTACCAAAGGAAATTGCAGGGACGAAATTTTATGACCCGGGGAAGAATGCAAGAGAAGAAGAGCTTCGCAGGTTCCTGAAGGGACTCTGGGGAGAAAAATATGGATATTAAACAGCCACAATACTAAATGACAACCTGGAACTGCAAGAAATTTAATCAGCTGAGCCCGGAAGAATTATATATGATCCTGCGTCTGCGCAGCGAAGTATTTGTAGTCGAGCAAAATTGCGTTTTTCTCGATATGGACAATAAAGATCTTTATTGTGATCACTTGATGGCATGGGAGGGAGAAAAACTCCTCGCATATTCACGAATAGTACCCGCGGGCATTTCCTATGGGGAATCTTCGATAGGAAGGATCGTAAGTTCACCTGCTGCAAGAGGCCGGGGAATAGGCAGGGAGCTACTTATAAAAAGTATAGACGCCTTATATACACTACATGGAAAAAAGGATATACGCATTGGAGCGCAGTATTATCTGAAAGATTTTTATTCCTCTTTCGGGTTTGTCCAAAAAGGAGAAATCTATCTCGAAGATGGAATAGAGCACATTGAAATGTTATTACCTATTGAACCTTAAGGTAGTTCCCTTAATTAGTCGGGCTGTGGATAAAATAGTTGACGTTAGATACACAATTTAACGCCCTTTTTGCGTTTCTTACATGAGGCCCCTTCTTTAAATTCGTTTGAGAGGCGGAATCCAAACCATCGGAAAACTAAATCTAATATCAATGAAACAGAGTTTACACTCCTTGTCATGGAAGTGTTTGTTTGTATTGGCCGCTACCTTATGTCTGAGTTCTTCTATTTACAGTCAGGAGGAGGCAAGAAACAACACGGAGATTGGTCTGACCTTAGGACCAATGGTGTTTCTGGGTGACCTTGGAGGTCATGCCGGCAAAGGCACTACCTTTATCAAAGACTACAATATGACTACCACCAAGCTTGCGGTGGGTGCCTACGTGGCAGCGTATCCCATGCAGTGGCTGGGATTCCGGTTTTCCTTAAACTATGGCTCTATTGAAGGTGCGGACAATGAGATCAAGCCTAAGGGCGGTGATGAAGAGAGCCGTCTGGCCCGTAATCTCGATTTCCGCAGTAATATACTGGAAGGGACTGTGATGGCAGAGTTTTATCCAACCGTTTTCCTGGAAGAGGATCCGGAAGACATTACAGCCCGTCTCCGCCCTTATGGCGTGTTGGGCCTGGGATTCTTCCATTTTAAGCCCCAGGGCAGCTACAGATCTCCTAATGGCGATACTTATTGGGTAGATCTGCAGCCGCTGCATACGGAAGGTCAAGGTTTCCCCGAATATCCCGACAGAAAGGATTACAAGCTTACACAGCTGAATATTCCGATGGGCGTGGGTATCAAATACTTTATCAGCGAGAATGTAAATGTAGCGTTTGAGATCATCCACCGTAAGACCTTTACAGATTATATCGATGATGTGAGTACAAAGTATGTCGATCCAAGTCTTTTCTACAAATATCTGTCCCCTTCACAGGCGCCTATTGCGGCCGCGATGGCGAATAAGACGCCCGTAGCACAGCAGGATCAGGGTTACAGACCAGGCAATAAAAGAGGCGACCCTTCTCAGAATGACGCCTACTTCACGGCACAGTTCAAGTTAGGTATTCGTCTTGGCGGCAATAGTGCGAGCCGCTGGAGAAACTCTACACACTGTCCGTTGCTGAGATTCTAAGAAAGAGTTACACGTTGTTGATCGTACTATATTTTGATCGTTGTTTTTAGTTTGTTTTAGTTGTTGTTGTTAATCCGTACCCTATCTTTTTTATTGATTCATGAAATCAATAGTATTATGGTTAAAACTGTACCCCTAAAGAAAACTTTTTTATCTCCGAAAGCGCTTACCCGCCTGGCCGCCTTTGGCCTCGCCTTATGCCTTCAAAGTAATTTTGCCTATGCTGCTGCCGGAGATCGTGCGGTCAGCGGTCATCATCCCCCGGGTAACGATACTATCCATAGTATCCAGATCAATAAATCCCTGAGTAGCAAAAAACACAAGATCCGGCTGTATCCGGATGCCCGTCAGCAAGTGCTGTTCTTCTCTGCCAATGGAGAGAATGGAAAAGTGTATCAGTTATTCCTTTTCGACATGGATGGCAGATTAGTCGCTCAAACACAAATCCGTAACCGTGAAACAACGGTACTAACCAATATTTCTGAAGGTAATTTCCTCTTCGAGGTCTTTACCGACGACGAGCGTATTGAAAATGGACAGTTGTTGGTAAGATGACTGTCCGGGACCGGACCCTGTCCGGTTCAAACGAACAACCAATAGGCAAGCAGGGAAATTGGTAAAATCCGAATATCCGAAGGTTAAGTAAAACCTGATCCGTTCCCTATTCTAGGTACCCTTTACAAACAAAGATTTTATTAATCACTCCCTGCTGCCGCCTGTTGGAATCGCGGGGATCCGTTAACCAGACCCCACAACCCCTAACCTCTAAAAATTGAAACCCGCGACAAACAAGCCGCGGGTTATTTATTTATGGAAGATCCCGCCTATTTGAGGAAGGTGCTGGCTACCTGAGAAAGATGTCCGCTGCTTCCTTCCAGTTGTTAATGCGGTCGTAGCCGGTGACCTCGAGATTATGAGCAGCGGTATAGATGTAGGGTTTCCCTTTGAAGCCCTTCAGGTTCTTTACGTGATCGTCGATCATGAAGTCGCCGAATACAAGGTCCTTACTACCGGTGAGGGCTATTTGCTTCCAGCTAAAGAAGGGGAAGTGATCCATCAACCATTCCAGCTTGTCTTTTAGGGAATTGGGAAATTCCATAGCCGCAGAGACGATAAAGACCTCGTATTGTTTGTTAAGTTCACGAAGCACGTCGACGCTGTCTTCCATCACCGTCAGATGGCGAAAGAAACCAGGAGCCTTGAGCCGTTCCATGATCATGGTCTGATGCTCTTCCGGAAAACCTTTTACCCAGGAGCCGACGAGCATTTTATCCCAGTCGACTTCGCCGCCATGTTCGGCACGATACCATTCTATCATATCACCCATAGGATCGGCGATGACTTCGTCCATGTCGATTATAATACGTTGCATAGTTATTTTGAGGGGCGTAATTCGTCCTTTAAAAATTTAGCGGTGAAACTTTCTTTGTTTTTGATCAATTCCTCCGGTGTGCCCTCGAAGAGTATCCTGCCGCCGCCATCTCCCCCTTCGGGTCCCAGGTCTATAATATGATCGGCAACCTTGATCACGTCGAGGTTATGCTCGATGACGAGAACGGTATTTCCCCTGTTGACCAGTTTGTTAAGCACGTCAAGCAGGTGGCGGATATCTTCAAAGTGAAGGCCGGTGGTCGGTTCGTCGAGAATATAAAAGGTCTTCCCCGTATCCTTCTTACCCAGCTCTGTACCCAGCTTTACCCGCTGGGCTTCACCCCCGCTGAGGGTTACAGCCGACTGACCCAGTGTGATATACCCCAATCCTACTTCCTCCAGGACTTTGATCTTGCGGTAGATGTACGGGACATTCTGGAAGAATTCGACGGCTTCTTCGACGGTCATGTCCAGCACATCACTGATGGATTTGCCTTTGTAGCGGATCTCGAGGGTCTCGCGGTTATAGCGTTTGCCGTTGCATTTTTCACAGTGAACGTATACGTCGGGGAGGAAGTTCATTTCAATGACCCGCATGCCGCCGCCCTCACAGACATCACAACGGCCGCTTTTGACATTGAAAGAGAACCGGCCTGCATTGTAGCCCCTGATCTTTGCTTCCGGCACGGAGGCGAAGAGAGTGCGAATGTCCGTGAAGAAGCCGCAGTAAGTAGCCGGGTTGCTCCGCGGTGTACGGCCGATGGGCGACTGGTCGATCTCGATGACCTTGTCGATATTTTCCAGTCCCTTTATGCTTTTGAATTCCAGGGGAGTGACCCGGGAGTTATAAGCATGTTTGCTGAGGATGGGATAGAGTGTCTCATTGATGAGCGTACTTTTGCCGCTGCCGCTGACCCCCGAGATGACAATAAATTCACCCAGCGGGAATTTTGCATCGACATTTTTCAGGTTATTGCCCTTTGCACCTTTCAGCTCCAGGAATTTTCCATTTCCCTTTCTTCTTTCTGCAGGCACTTCGATCCTTCGGTGGCCATTGAGATAGGAAGAGGTAAGGGTGTCCAGCTTTAATAAAGCGGGCGGCCGGCCCTGGGCGACAATGCGTCCTCCGTGAAAGCCTGCTTTTGGACCGATGTCCACCAGGTAGTCTGCGGCCATCATAATGTCCTTATCATGCTCTACCACCAGGACGCTGTTGCCGATGTCCCTGAGATTCTTCAGGGCCTGGATCAGCTGGTGATTGTCCCGCTGGTGCAGGCCGATGCTGGGCTCGTCGAGAATATAGGTGATACCCTGCAGCTGCGAGCCGATCTGGGTGGCCAGGCGGATCCGCTGGGATTCGCCGCCGCTGAGAGTTCTCGAAGACCTGTTGAGGGTAAGATAGGTAAGGCCAACATCTGACAGGAATCGAAGACGTTCGCGGATTTCCTTCAGAATATCTTTGGCAATAATATTCTGTTTGTTGTTGAGCTTCTTTTCGACTCCATCAAACCACTCCACCAGCTTGTTGAGATTCATAGCGCTCAGCTCGGCAATGTTCTTCTCTCCTACTTTAAACCAGAGGCTTTCCTTACGAAGACGCGCGCCGCCGCATGTTTCGCAGGTCCTTAGTTCCATAAATTTCTCGACCCATTCCCGGAGGGAGTCGGTCGTCCCGCCGGAGAACCAGCGTTTCAGGGCATTGATGATCCCTTCGTATTCAGCAGCGTAGATCTGGCCCGGAGCGGCATTTTCATCATAGTCCAGGTCCAGCGAGGTCTCGCCTGCTTCCGTACCATATAGCACGACGTTCAGCGCCTTTTTTGGCATGTCACCGATCGGGGTGTCAAGGCTGAACTTATTTTTCTTCGCTATTTGCTGTACTTGTTTAAACATGTAAGCTTCCCGTTCCTCACCCAGCGGAGCGATGCCCCCTTCATTGATACTTTTTGCCGGGTCGGGGATGATGGCATCCATGCTTATCTGGTACACAGCCCCGAGTCCTTTACAGGTGGGACAGGCGCCATAAGGCGAGTTGAAGGAAAAGCTATTGGGCGAAGGCTCTTCGTAGCTGATGCCGGAGTCTTCGCACATCAGCTGCTTGCTGTACTGCAGGACCTTATTGTCGTCGTTCAGCAGAAGGAACAGCAGGTCTTTTCCCATCTGCAATGCTTTCTGGACGCTCTGGGCAAGACGGACCTTCATGTCCTCGGTGACAGCCAGCCTGTCGATAACGACCTCGATGTCGTGGATCTTATACCGATCGACCTGCATCTTTGCAACGAGGTCTTTTACTTCGCCGTCGACCCGCACCTTCAGATAGCCTTTTTTACGGATGTCTTCGAAGAGCTCCCGGTAATGCCCTTTACGTCCCCTTACGATGGGAGCAAGGATGGAGATCTTTTTATTTTTGAATTTCTTAAAGACATTTTCAACAATTTCTTCCTCGCTGAATTTGATCATCTTCTTACCGGTATTGTAAGAATGCGCTTCTCCTATACGGGCATATAAAAGGCGAAGGAAGTCATAGATCTCGGTGACCGTGCCAACCGTACTGCGGGGATTCTTGTTGGTCGTCTTTTGCTCGATCGAGATGACCGGACTGAGGCCGGTGATCTTGTCTACGTCCGGCCTTTCCATGTCGCCAATGAATTGGCGGGCATAGGCTCCAAAACTTTCCATATACCGCCGCTGACCCTCGGCATAGATCGTGTCGAAAGCAAGAGAAGACTTACCGCTGCCGCTAATGCCCGTGATGACCACGAGCTGGTTTTTCGGGATGCGGATGTCGATGTTTTTCAGGTTGTGTACCCGTGCTCCGGATACGTCGATAGTCTCTTCGCCGGGTTGGAGGCCGGTGTCCCCATAATTCACAGATATCTCCATAATATTTCATTCTGGACTCCGTCCAGTTTACGCTAAGTTAAGAATAACAAGCAAAATGCTACAAAAGTTGGCAAAAGAGAGCTATAAATTAATAAGGCCGGGAATAAATCCCGGCCCTATCTAAGGTTAAATGATTATGGATGAACTATTTATGCAAAGTTATGGTCGGAAGCTTGACCACCTTCGTGGAGTCTACTTTGATATTGGCAAGGGTAGTATCCTGGTAGCCGCCGCGTCCTTTGAAGTTGACCGAGTAGGTACCGGCAGGTACGCCGCGGAACTGGTACTGGCCATTCCAGAAGGGGACAGCATAGAGGGTGTCGGTCGAATTGTAGGCCGTGACAAGGGCGGCAGCGCCGGAAGGTAATACCTGGCCCTGGACTTTTGCGGTGACCTGGTCATTGAATACAACGAGATAGGGCTTCAGCAGGAATTCCCCGTTCCAGAATACGACAGATTTGGAGAGATTGAAATCAAGCCAGAGCTTGAAGTCGTTGCTGGCGAGGGAGGCCACGTTAACCCTGCTGACATTAACTGTAAAATAAGGATTTGGACCAAAGACTTCGAGTGGATAGGATGTCGTGCTGTCCGTGAAGATAGTGTTGTCCGAGCCAAGAGTTATTTTAAGCTTCAGGATCTTACCGCTGGGGAATTGACCCGATGCAAGCAGTGTATCAGCGCCATTGCGCAGCTGGAGCAGGTCATATACGCCGGGTGTGATGCTCAGCGTATCCCAGATAACTGACTTGTTGGATTTGTCCCGATGCCAGCCGCAGTAGTTGTCATCCCATTGGTCGTCATGGTCCTGGCCGCTTTGCTGGTCGGCCGTGTCGATCTGAACGGCCACCTGGCGAATGTCGATAAGTACTTTTGTGAACTGGACAGGTCCGTCCATCATGTACAGGGAGAGCCGGGATTGTCCGGCCGGAATACTGGAATTGGTGTTGGAGGAGTTGTTCTTGTTGCAAGCAAATACGAGGAGTACGGCTGTGACGCTGCTGGCAGCTGTCAGCCACTTGGTTACCGTTTTCATGTTTGTGTAGTTTTATAGGTAGAGATACTGCATCGTATGAAAGATGGTTGCCAAAAATCATTCCAAAAATGCGTTATCAGTCTGTTAAGCCCGGTGAAGCCGGAGGCGTAATCAAAATTTTTCACCACCAAATTTGGAAATATGGAAACCCTGTTGTTATCTTTGTCCCAGTTCTTACAACATCTCTTATCAAGAAAGGCTGAGGGAAATGGCCCAAAGAAGCCTTGACAACCTGCATTCGGTTACGGAAGTAATCGTATGTAAGGTGCCAACTCCATCCCGATGGAATATCGGGACAGATAAGTCAGATTCCGGCTTGACAATATTGCAGAACTACATTCAAAGCATATTCGAAGCTCTTCTGACGAATCAGAAGAGTTTTTTTTTGCCTGTCCGGGTATAACCCAACCCTCCATGGCGAAATTCTCTTCTGATGGCATTGGTAAGTGGTGTCGCTGAACAATTTTAGTTAACAATTAAAATCTGTTTATCATGCAAGCGACAACACAACTCATTCACAGCATTCCTGTTGATCCTTTAACCGGCGCGGTGTCCGTGCCTATTTACCAAACCTCTACATTCGTGCAGGATGCACCGGGTGTCAACAAAGGTTATGATTATGCCCGGACGGGCAATCCAACACGAGCCGTCCTCGAGGACCTGGCTGCACAGCTGGAAGGCGGCAGCACCGGAGCGGCTTTTGCCAGCGGCCTGGCGGCTATAGACGCAGTGCTCAAGCTCCTGCAATCCGGAGATGAGGTTATTGCGGTGGATGACATTTACGGGGGCGCATTTCGTCTTTTCGAGCAGGTGTATAAGAAGTTCGGTATTACGGTGCATTACGTCGACACGACAAATCCTTCAGCCGTGTTTCACGCGCTGACGCCGAAGACAAAGCTTATCTGGATCGAGACACCGACCAACCCCACCTTAAAGATCACGGATATCAGGGCTATTTCAAAGATCGCCAGGGCGCACAAGTGTCTGCTTGCCGTGGACAATACCTTTGCTTCGCCGGCTCTGCAGCAGCCTTTGCTGCTTGGCGCCGACCTCGTGGTTCATTCGGGTACCAAGTACCTGGGCGGCCATAGCGATCTTATCGCCGGTCTCGTGGTGACAGCAGACCCTGAGCTGGGACAGAAGATCAAATTCCTTCAAAATGCAAGCGGAGCTATTCTTGGACCGTTTGACAGCTGGCTGCTGATCCGGGGTATTGAGACCCTGCATCTGCGGGTAAGACAGCATAGTGCGAGCGCAAGGGCTATCGCCGCCTTCCTGGAACAGCATCCTGCCGTCGGCAAGGTCTATTATCCGGGCTTGGCGACACACCCGGGACACGCCATTGCCGCATCCCAATCAAAAGGTTTTGGAGGGATTGTCTCCTTCTCGCTGAAAGAAGACACTATTGAGGCCGCGACAGCCTTCGTGACGTCGACAGGCTTGTTCAAGCTGGCAGAAAGCCTGGGCGGCATCAAGAGCCTGTTGTCCCATCCGGCGCAAATGACGCATAAGACGATACCGGCGGAAAGACGCAAGGCGGCGGGGATAAGTGATGGCCTGATACGGCTGTCCGTGGGATTAGAAGATACCGAGGACCTGATAGAAGACCTGCGGCTGTCGCTGGATAGGATCGGGACGGGGAAAAGACCCGCTGAACTGAAACGGTCAAGAATTGTTATAGAAACAAATTAAACAACACATACAAACAATGGAAACACACAAGCAGCTTACCATCGGGCTCTTTGGGTTTGGCGTAGTCGGGGAAGGGTTGTATAAGGTATTACAACAGACTCCCTCATTAAAGGCATCTATCAAAAAAGTATGTATAAAGAATCCCGGTAAAAAAAGGGACGCACCCGACGATCTGTTCACAACAGAAAGGGACGCCATTTTAAATGATCCGTCTATCAATGTGATCGTAGAGGTAATAAATGAGTCAGGACCGGCATTCGAGATCGTGTCAACGGCATTGAAGAACGGAAAGTCCGTAGTCAGCGCGAGCAAGAAAATGATAGCCGAGCATTTGCCGGAGCTCCTGGAGCTACAGAAACAAACAGGAGAATCTTTTTTATATGAGTCGGCTGCCTGTGCTTCCATTCCCGTTATACGTAACCTGGAGGAATATTATGACAATGACCTCCTGCATTCCATAAAAGCCATTGTGAACGGCAGCACAAATTTTATACTGACGAAGATGTTCGAAGAGAAGCTGGGATTCCGGGAGGCATTGCTGCTGGCCCAGGAGCTGGGGTTTGCGGAAAGTGATCCTTCCCTCGACGTAGAAGGATATGACGCCGCCAACAAGTGGACCTTCTTACTGACCCACGCCTATGGCATTGTTGAAAAGACAAAGAACCTGGTGTTTACCGGCATCCAGTTCGTACAGGCCGGAGACGCCGAAGTAGCCCGGGAAAAACATTACGATATCAAGCTGGTAGCACAGGCTAAGAAGCTGGAGAACGGGAAGGTGGCGGCTTTTGTTCTGCCACAGTTCATTAAGCAGGACGACCACCTGGCCTTTGTTAAAAATGAATACAACGGAGTGGTGATCGAGAGTGGATTTGCCGACAAGCAATTCTTCTACGGCAAGGGGGCAGGGTCCTTCCCTACCGCCAGCGCCGTGCTGAGTGACCTTTCCGCGCTGCGTTATCAGTACAAATACGAATATAAAAAGCTATATCACCATACGCCGCATGAGCTGACCAACGAATTTTATGTGAGGGTGTACCTGAGCTTTGATGACTGGAAGCATATTCCCAGGGACAGGTTCGAGTGGATCGAGGAATGGCATGCCGAGAGTGATAGAAAATACCTGGTTGGAGTCATCCATTTCCGGGAAATAAAAGAAGGCAGATGGTGGAAGGAGAATAATACTTCGCTTTTGCTGACACCGGATCCCATTATAGAAGACGCGGAAGTGCGCAGGCTGAAAAAGAAGAGACTGGAGCTGCAGGTTAATTAACCCGCACCGGATCAGACATCGGAGCGGGTCTCTTCTTTTTGGTGACGCCACATTTCCTGGAAGATAGGGTTGTGGTCGCGAAGGTCTTCAAAGCTGCCTTCCGCAACGATGCCGCCCTGGTGAAGGATGTAGACATAGTCGAAACGGGCGAGCAGGTGCAGGCGGTGGATGGATGAGATAATAGCCTTGTCAGAGAAGGCTTTGAAGAGGCCTTCGTATATCAGCGCTTCAGTGCGGGGGTCGACGCTGCTGGTAGGTTCGTCGAGAAGGATCAGGTCACTGTCACGGGCGGCGAGAATACCACGCGCCAGCGCAAGCCGTTGTTTCTGACCACCGGAAAGGTTGACGCCCTTTTCCCGGATGTCCGATTGCAGTCCCAGGGGCAGCTGGTGGATGACTTCTGTTAAATGGGCGCTGTTGCAGACCTGGCGGATTTCCTCTTCGGAGAAAGGAAGTCCAAGGGTGATGTTATAAGCAAGAGTGTTCTCGAATATTTCCGGTTCCTGGGGGAAAAGAGTGACGGTTTCGTTGAGCTGATCGAGGGATTCGGTATCCCCATCCACCCGGAGTGTGAAACCCGGTTCAGGAATATAGAGGCCGCGCAGCAGGGCCAGAAGAGTACTTTTCCCGCTGCCGCTTTCCCCGACAAGGGCTATCCGCTGCCCACGACGGATGGTCAGGTGAAGGTCGTGCAGACTTTGGGCGCGACGGGTCGTATCATATGATTCATTGTAGGTGAAATTCAGCCGGCTTATATCGATGGTTCGCCAGTTGGCAGGAAGAGCGTCGGGGCGGTCCGCGCGGTGTTGTTCCGCATAGGCCTCGCTGATGACAGAGGCAGTCTGGACATAGGTATTGAATTGTACGATGTCTGTATATTGCCAGGCGATGTCCTGGAATACACTGGTGAACTGGTTGACATAGCCCAGCAGGGTAACAAGGCTTCCCACAAGGAAGAGCTTGTCCGGGGTCCAGTGCTGAAAGACATACCCGAGCGTAATGGTTGCATAGATACAGACGATAAGCATTTCGGCACAAAACCACTTCCATTCATTGATCAGCGCACTCTTACGAAAAGGGCTGAAGATATGGCTCACCTTATTCATCAGACCCGACTCCATGCTTTTTTCCAGCCGCAGAGTAATAACGGTCATTATATTGGAAAGGCTGTCAAACAGGGTGGCGGAAACTGTATGTTCTCTTTCGTTGACCTCATCCAGCGCCTTTATAAAAGGTTTATCAAAATTCCGGATGATAAAAATAGTAAAGACGCCCATACAGATCGCAATGCTTCCATACAGGGGTGAAAAGTATAACATGGCGGTGACGGACACAAAGAATTTACCCAGGGCATAGACATACAGGAACCCGCGGTCGAAGAATTCACGGAGAGCCTCATATGCTTTACGAACGCGGTTGATAGTGGCGCCACTATGGTGTTCCTGCTGCCATTTTACGGGGAGATGCAGCACCTGGTGATATTTTTCCTGCAGGAAATTGCGGCTGAGGTGAAAGGCCAGCGAACGTTCCATGATCCGGGCAGGGCCATGAAAACACCACTGAAGAAATTTTATCACAATATAACCGGCAGCATAACGCATCACATGACGCGGGATATTTGCCGGGTCCTGCACGATCCTGTCGATAAACCAGCCTAAGAGTATGGGATTGAGAGAGTAGGCCAGGTTTGCCAAAATAAACAGGCAATATACCAGCACATATTTTTTCCTCTCCTTACGGGCATAACGCCAGGCAGTACGAAGCAGAGAGATATAAGGATTGGCCATCGAAGCGAATTTGTGACGGCTGCCGGCAACCGGCGTCACCGGCCCGCAAATTTACTAAAATGACTCGTTCAGGTTCAGGAAAAATCCCTTGTTGCCAAATTTCCCAAATGCGTAGTCCAGCGCCAGGTTTGTGCGCGTAGCCTTATTGAAAAGCACGCGCAGGCCGCCGCCGTAGCCCGGCTGAAATACCTGGAATATTTTGGTGCCGTGGTCATCATTACCGGTTTGCAGATTTCCGAAAACTACGCCGCTGATAAATTTATTGGCCAGGATAGGAAATCGTAATTCCGCTTCCGTGTCGTTGAATTGCGTCCCTTTAAAGTATTGGGCCGTATATCCCCTGCCGCTTCGATAGGTTCCGTCTCTGGCCGTGCCGGGTAGTTCAAGAAAGGGTATCGACCCGCCGAGAAGGTACGAACCCCAGTTCCAAAATGCAAGTACTGTCTCCGGGCTGGCAGTCGATAAGCTAAAGTATTTCCTGAAGTCAGAGGTCAGCTGCGCCGAGTTCTTTGTACTTCCTATCCAGGTCTGGTTGACCCGGATGCCGGCATCAAAGTAGATCCCTTTGTAGGGTCGGTTTGGATTGTCACGGGAGATGTATTCCACATTAAAGAGAAAGCCGTTTGCAGAATAACGATTCTGTGGAAATCCATTCCGGTTGTTGTAGACGCTGGAAGGGGTCGCATTATCGACCGTATCGGACAGAGTTATCTGCCTCCTGATCTCAAAGGACATGCCTGCTCCGACAAAAAAATTCTTTCCCACTTTCTTATAGACCTTTTCCCTGATATTGTAATAATGGGAGTGGATCGGGTAGGCCTTATGTGTAGGATCCGCCAGTACAGAATCTGCGGCGGTCCCACCCTTGATCTTGTTGCCGATGCCAAAACCAAAGTCGGGCGTTACCGTCTTTGCAGCCACGAGGTTACCCTGGAAATTCCACTTGTTGCCAGGGGTAAACAGGTTATGATTCAAATAAAAATAAATAATCCCTTTAGTGGTAATAGAAGCAGATGTCGCCGCAACTGAAAAGAGAGTGTTAGGATCATTGCCCAGTCTCCTGCCTGCTACAGCCTTGATCCCCAGCTGCCCCCCGATAGTGGGATTTGCGGCAACGTTGGGCACAACTGTGATACCCGACTTATTATGTAAAGTATCTGCCTTCTTTTTAGGGTGAAGGATATTCCGCGTCAGATCCCCAAAATCATATTGCCCGCGGGTGTTCTCAGCCAGCTTTTGGGCTTTTAACGATTTGACACGCAAGGAATCAGCTTTCAGAGAATCGACCGGGACCTGGCTGTATGCAACTCCATGTACGACAACAATTAATAGTAAAAATAAACTCCATCTAATGCTCATGAATTTGATTGCTCTAACGAATTAAAAAAATGTGCTATAGTTCTTCTGTCCGTAAATAACACAAACCTTGTTCCTTATTGTTCCGGGGAAGGAAATCTTTTCCTTAGGGCTGTTTTGACCGTATTAAGGCGTAAAATTAAGAATCTGTAGATAATTTGACTGAATTATACCCCAGATTGGGGAAGGGAAAGGATCGGCAGGGTAAAATAGAAGGAGGAGCCGGCCGTTTCATTCTTTTCAGCCCAGATAGCCCCTTTGTGTTCCCGTACTATGCCGGAGGTAATATAAAGCCCCATACCAAATCCGCTGTATTTGTCGGTAACGGTCTCTTCGCGAAAATATTTATCAAAGATCCGGTTGATATTCTGTTTTGATATGCCGATTCCCTGGTCACAGACGCAAACGGTGAGGTCATCGGCATTGGAAAAGCATTTGATATCGATGCTCGTATCAGGATCCGAGTATTTGGCGGCATTGTTGATCAGATTGGTCAGGACCTGTTCGATGCGCAGGATATCGATGGTGACCATCACTTCTCCGGGGCAGGGCAGCCAGGAAAGCCGGTGTGAAGGGACCAGGTGTTCCAGGATGGGCATAACTCCGGTCATATAGGTGTTCCAGTCCAGTTCCTGCATATTGTAGTCGAGCTTCCCGGATTCGATCTTGGAAATGTCCAGCAGCTGGATTATCAATGTGTGTAGCTTATGCACCTGGTGGTCTATCTTTTCCAGGTAATGATGCACATTCCCGGAAGCATCCATTGAACTGTCCCGTAAGGCCAGCTTGGTAAAAGCCATGATGGAGGTCAGCGGGGTCTTCAGCTCATGGCTGGCGACGGAAATGAATTCGTTCTTTTTTTCATCCAGCAGGCGGCTGTGTTTTAGTGCCTCATCCTTTTCTACTGACTGTTGGTTCAAAAGGAGGTTGCGTACCTTCAGCTTTTCGTATGGAGTGGTCGGCTGAATGGTGCGGAAGAATTCTGATGCTTCGGCGACCTTGCCCGGCGTAATCTTCAGCGATCGGGGAATCCCTATGCTTATACAGATTGTAGCCGCTTCATTGTTTCTGTCAAAGGAGAATTCCGGCACGAGAAGCTGGGCATATTTCAATCCTTCTTCCGAAGGCCGGATGTCGATGTCCGGGGGGAAATTTATGCGGGCGATAAGAGAAAATTTGCCATCGGCTTTTTCCATGCCGATACTAAGCCATCCAGTATCCGTTTTATCGATGACTACCCGGCTGATCTCCGCTGTAGCAGTTGCAATGGTTGCCTGCGTAGACAGTGTGAGGAAAAAGAATTGCGCCACACTGATCATGCGCTTGTGCGCTACCACTATGTCCATTTCATTCTCCAGTGAAACCTGAGTGATCTCTGTCATGATTAAACCGATTTACACACTAAAACGGAGGTATCATCTGTTCCCCGGCTAAATTCTTTGTAAAGAGCCGAAGCAATTATCATTCCATCGTGCTGCATAAGCATCGGGAATTTTGAAATATCCCATCTTGACTTAATGCCATCAGAGCAGGCGATGAACTGCGGGAATTCTTCCTGTGACATCAGCTGCTCATTCATTGTGCCGGGGATATTATAACCGATGATACCATTATAAGATACATGATTCCTTACATTCAATGCCCCCATCCATCGGGCGGCAATATTACCCACACCTGTCGTTCGCCAGGTACGCGCCTCGCGGTTGTAAAAAACAACGAGTCCGACGATCCCCCTGGTTTTTCTGATCTGGCTGTGGATATAGCGGATCGTTTCGGTAGGGCTTTCTTCGGTACATACCGTAAATGCCGCACAGGCTTCTCTTACCGCTGTATTCGCATCCGGACCATGCCCGAGTCCATCTGCTACCAGGATCCGGAATCCTTCTTCCGTCTCTTCGAGACAAAAGCCATCCCCGCTGACTTGCTCTCCACGTTTTGGCACATTAATACCGCGGCATTCCAGCCTTCTCTTTTTAAACAGTGCTTGCTCTGCCTTATACACCCGGGCGACCACGATCGTCCCCCAGTCCTTTACTGAATATACGTCAAACAGATCAGAAAGTCTTTTGATGCTACCCAGTCCATGCCCAAGGGTTGCCGTAGAAGAATAACCATCTGACAGCACCCGGCCGATATCCGGAATTCCTGGTCCCTGGTCAAGGCCGATGATCTCGACATATGAACCGCCGGCATCGCTACCGATGCCAAACAGCAACTCCCCGCCTTTTGCATACTTGTTCAGGTTGGAAGTGATCTCGGAAACGATGATGTCTATTTTACCGACCTTTACTTCATCGAAGCCGACAGAAGTCGCGGCCGCGTGAATATCCTTTTTGATCAATGAAAAATAACTCCTGTCGTCTGCACGGAAGCTTTTGTAAAACGTACTAACCATTAGCCCACTTTATAATTGTTACGACAGTTCCTTTATTTATTTCGCTGGTTATGGTAAAGTCATTGACCAGTCTTTTTGCACCGGGCAGGCCAAGACCCAGGCTTTTACCCGTGGAATACCCGTCTTTCATAGCAAGCTGGATATCGCTGATGCCCGGACCAGAGTCTCTAAACACCAGCCGGATACCATTTTCCCTGCCCTTGGAAACGACCTCTATTGTTATATTTCCTCCGTCTGCATATCTAAGCATATTCCGCACCAGCTCGCTCGCAGCGGTGATCAGCTTCGTTTGATTGACCAGTCCCATTTTTATCTTCTGGGCAAATTCTTTCACACGATTTCGGAACAGGATAACATCCTGTTCTTTATTAATAACCACGAGATCTTTAGACAGAGATAGTATCATCTTCTTCGTCGGTTATTTCCCCTTCTTCGCCGAGGGCTATTTTTGAACGTAAAAGATCCATTCCTTTTTCAACATTGAGCGCAGTGTGTACTCCTTTCAGGGGGAGTCCAAGCTCGACCAGTGTGATCGCTACAGCAGGTTGCATACCGACTACTACAGTTTCGGCATCGAGGATCCTGGACATATTGGCAATATTGCCAATGATACGACCCATAAAAGAGTCGACAATGCTCACTGCAGAGATATCGATCAATACGCCTTTTGCGTCCGTTTGGCTGACCATCTGGACCAGGTCGGCCTCCAGGTTTAGTGCAAGCCGGTCGTAGAGGTCCACCTGGATAGTCACCAACAGGAATGGGCCCATTCTCAGGATTGGAATTTTGTCCATCGCTAAAAGAGATTTTTATACAGGTATTTATTGATTCAAATTACTGGACGATGCAACTTTTCTGACCTGCAGGTTCAAATTATTAAAAGCATAACGCAAAGCGTTTGCCAAAGTGGCCTTGGTGATGATACCCGACAGGTCGATACCCAGGTGCACGATCGTCTGAGCAATTTCAGGCCGGATGCCGCTGATTATGCATTCCGCACCCATCAGGCGGGTGGCGCTGACCGTCTTGATCAGATGCTGCGCAACCAGCGAGTCGACGGCAGGTACCCCTGAAATATCCAGTATGGTAATGCTGCTCCCTGTGGCTACTATTTCGTTGAGCAGACTTTCCATAATGACCTGCGTGCGCGAGCTGTCAAGAGTGCCGATGATCGGAAGCGCAAGAATGCCTTCCCATAGACGGATGACCGGCGTGGAGATCTCGGCCATTTCATCGGTCTGACGAAGGATAACCTCTTCCCTTCCTTTTATGAAGGTTTCGAAACTGCTGATCACAAAGTGGTCAACTAAACGATTGATCTTCAGGCTTTCCTCATATAAAGCCTTGAAGTCATCCTTCACCTCAGCCTGCAGCCAGGACAATATTGCTTCTTTAAGACTGATGACGAACACGCCGGTCTCACGTGGACTGAAGCCCTGACGTGCCCGGATCATGGCAATGCCCGACAGGATCTCGAGCACGGGTTCGAAGGAGGCGGAGGACGGATCGTTGAGATTCTCAGGTGTAAGGGTTTGCAGCAGGATGTCGACGAGCTCCTCTGACTGAGCCCTCAGGTCTTCATTGCTGACGAGGTCTTCTCTTAATCCGTCACTGGCGAGCTGATTCTGCATCCAGCTTTCGAATAGAGATTTCTTCTTGGATCTTAAGATCTTTGTAATGTCAAGTGCCATTGTAGTTGCTAATTTTATTGACTAAAATGGCTTTTAATCGGAGGATTTGTATAAAAATAGGGGATTTTATATTAGAATAGTCAAATAATTGGCTAAATACATCCATATCTTATGTATATTTGAACCAGGAAATAATCCTCACAGCATGACCTACTCCACCGAATTATTAAAAGGAACACTAAAGACAATTATACTGAAGTTATTGACAGACAATAAAAAAATGTATGGTTATGAGATCACGCAAAAGGTAAAAGAGCTGACAACAGATAAGATCCAGATCACAGAAGGAGCATTGTACCCTACCCTCCATGCACTGGAGGCCGGGGGATTTGTGACAACCGAAACGGAGTTCATCGGCAAACGGGTGCGGAAGTATTACAGCTTAAGTCCGACCGGCAGGACAAAAGCAAAGGAAAAAGTAAAAGAGCTGGCAAGCTTTATCGAGACGATGGCTTCTCTTTTGGACATAAAAACAAAAATGGCCTAATGTATTCTATCAGCGACCAGCAGATCGATTTTATTCTCCATGATCTTGCCGCCAATGGCATTGAGACGGAGAGCCTTCAGCAGGATCTGCTCGATCATATCTGCACGATCATTGAACGGAACCTCGAAGTAGGCGGCGACTTTGACGGCTTTTATGCGGCTACGGTCAAAACCTTTTACAAAAAGGAGTTGCGGGAAATAGAAGAAGAGACCAGCTTCCTGCTGACAATGGGTCATCGGCTGGTATTGAGCCGGAATATATTTTTCCTCTTGTTGTTTATATTATTTGGAGGTCCTTTTGTGGCCTATCTTGCTTCAGCGGCATACAGCCCGGGTCACTCCGGATGGAATATTCCTGCGGAGGTATGGAGGGCTACCCTGGTCTTCTCCCTTTTTCCGATGCTGGTGCTGCTGGTCCTGTTTCTGACACCCGATCGCCTCGACCCGGTGATCCCCTGGAAGTCGAAGATCCTGATCGGATTAAACCCTATTATACAAATTGTCTCCGTAAGCTGATGAAGAAATTGCCCCCCGTTCTCCTTTGTATCCTCGCGTTTGCCTGTACAAGTACACCCAAAGAAGCCCCGCCACAGGTTAAGATCATGACGGAGAGCATTATTCCCTTTACGGTAACGGATTCATTCCCGCACGACACCACATCTTTTACTGAAGGCCTGCTGGTATACGACGGACAGCTGTTTGAGAGTACAGGACATACAGATTCCTATCCTGTTTCAAGGTCTTTGTTTGGAGTGGTAGACAAAAAGACAGGCAGGATCAATGTCGGATCCGAGATAAAAGACCCTAAATATTTTGGAGAAGGCATCGTTATTTTAAAGGATAAAATTTATCAGCTGACAGATACCAACCGGGTAGGTTTTGTTTATGACGCAAAGACATACCGGCGACTTTCGGAATTTCATTATGCCGGTGATGGCTGGGCGTTTACGACAAATGGCACCAGCCTGATCATGAGTAGTGGCTCCAGTTCCGTTCTCTATCGCGACCCTCTGAGCTTCAGGACGGTAAAGGTGCTGTCTGTAACCTCGCCGGATGGCACGCCAGTTGGAAATATCAACGAGCTGGAGATGATCAACGGGTATCTCTACGCTAATCAATGGCTTACCAATTATATTCTGAAGATCGATACGGCCAGTGGGAGAATAGTAGGCAAACTGGATCTGTCGCCGCTGAAGAACGCAGCCATGGCGAAATATCCCCGAGCCGCCGAGACAAATGGGATTGCCTACGATTCCGCGTTGAACAGGATTTATGTGACCGGCAAATTATGGCCGACCATCTACGAAATAAAATTCGACCATTGATCACTTAGAATTGCGGACTATCACCACCCGCCGAATTTACAAATTCGATAAGCCTGCGATAGACCGGGTTATTGGATAAGATAGCAGGATTACCCGTTATAAACAATTGTTTTCTGGCTCTTGTAAGTGCAACATTTAACTTTCTGTCTATCAGAATACCCTCATCCTCCATGTTTCTGGCAAGGAAATTCAGCTGGTAGATATAATTCACGCTAAAAGAATAGATGATAATATCCCGCTGAGATCCCTGGAAACGTTCGACCGTGTCGATCATGATCTTGTCCAGGACGTCGATGTTCAGCTGATGCAGCTGCCGCCTGATCAGGGCGATCTGGCTTCGGTAAGGAGCTATGATGCCGATACTCTTTTCCGGTTCAAATAAGAGGTTATTCCTTTGATATAAAGCATAGATGCTCTCGACCAGTTTTACGGCTATTCTCGCCTCATGTGAGTTGGTTTTATTATTATCGGACTCGCTTTTCTGTGAGGGTAAAAAAACCAGGCGTTTTGTAGCGATGAGCTTTTGTAAAGGATCCTGTGCATCGTAGGACAAAAATTCGAGAGAGGCAGCCTGGTGTGGAAGCGGTACCGGCTCAAGACGGCCCTCATAGAATTGCCTGTTCGAGAATTCAGCTACTTCCGGGTGCATACGCCCCTGTTTGTACAACATTCCCCAGGCAGGCGAACTTTTATCCGTCTTATGCAGGTTATATAACCGTTCGAATAATGAATTCCGGCGATCGGGCAGTCCGATGGCATTCAGGGTGGGAGAATCCGTAGCAGAGTCCTGTTCTTTTTGCAGGACTACGGCAGGAAGCTGTTTGTTATCCCCGATGAGAATAAATTTTGAAATGGCATTCCGTCCTTCCGGATCTTTCGCGGATAGAACACCCAGAAGATGCGGTTCCAGGATCTGGGAGGCTTCATCGATGATCGCTACCTGGAAATGTTTGAGCCGGAACAGCTCCATTTTGCCGGATATGGAGGATACAGTTCCGACGAAAATACGATACCCTTTAATTTTGATGCGAACATCCGCGCGTGTCCGGCAATCGGCGATGAGGCAGTCCAATAACCTTCCTTTATGCTTTTCGTCACAGGAAAGCGTATTCCCGATCCGGACATAAGGCGGCTGGCTGTCTATGCTATCCAGCGCATCACAGATCTCGTCTACAGCCCTATTGGTATAGGAAAGCAGGAGTATGTTTATTTCCGGCGCGGAATAGAACTCATCTACCATTGCTTTCAGCGCCTTGGAGGTTTTGCCCGTGCCAGGCGGCCCCACCAGTAAAAAATAGTCTTTAGCCTGTTTGGCTTTCAGAACAATTTCATCGATCTCTTTACTGCCGTGTGTCCTTGCAAGTCTTATGGTGCTGTCAAACTGCAGCGGTCGCTGGCTTAACAAAAGATCCTTCCTGTCTGTTCTTGCCTGTAAGAAAAGAAATAACCCCTTGAACATCCAGTTGTAGGAAGAATCCAGGAAATCGGGCTCAATGGCAAATGTGCTCCGGTCGGAAAAGATGTTCCGGTTACGTTGTTTAAAGCGCAGCCGGACAGTGACTTCCTGCTGATCGATCTGTTCTATCGCACCCTTAAAGATCTGCTTATTGGTGACCACATCTGACCCGCTGTTTCTTTCATATAAATTCACCACTTCTCCTTTTCTGAAATTTGGCAAGGCCTCTACTTCAGCCTGATCCGTTATGACAAAAGTTATTTTGGGGGCTGCGTCATCTGCCTTATTTCCACCCGGTTTTATTTTCAGATCTGTCAGGATCTCCCCCGCCTCTATCTTATCATGGAGGTCGTTTTGCCATAAACCGGCGACACCCCTGTTACCAGGGCTATCCTTATCCCCATCCCCTATTTTGGATACAAACAGCTCCCGGGTCAAAAAAGTATAAAAGGAATGGAAATACTCCCGTTCGAGCAGCGAACTATGAGCAAAGACGTCTGAGAACCTCTTAATATCCGGGATCACATAATTCTCCAGGAAAGAAGAGTTTACCTTTTCAAGGATCAGCCTCGCCGGTACTATTTGCTTAAATACCGTTTCGGAGTTGGAGCCGTTGATGCTCTTGGCAACAAAATGCTCTATAAGCACGATCTCATTACGCTTGTTTATTATATGCTTTAGCCTTGACAGCGCCGGTTTTTCGAATCTTAAATTATCGGTCGATGGTTTTGAGTATAGTACATATACGTTCAGGTTCTCCTTGTGTCTGTCACCTTCGTGAAGATTGTACAGGACGGCTAAATAGTAAAGGAAAAGCTGCGTACCATGGTTCTTTCCTATCCGGGTTGGGTCTGTATAAGGATAAGGAGGCTTGCCTGATTTTAACTCGATGATATTAAAGTAACCATTCTCCGGCTGGTATTGAAAGAAGTCAAGCCGGCCCTGTACGCCGAAGTACTCACAAAAGAAAGAAGGTTCGACGGTCGCCTTATCTTTGTTTATCCTGAAGGTGTTCTCAGTAAAAGTATGCTGGACCGTATTCCTGATATTCAGGTGCTGTCTTTCTGTTTCCTCTCTATATTTTTCCTCGTCAAAGTCGATGCAGGTTGAATATTCGAAAGGATAGGACCTGAAGGCATTGCCTCTTATCATATCCGCATCGATAGCATCTGCCGCCTGATTGAAGATCTGCTCATCCAGGCACATATTGGCAAAGTCACCGATCCGGAAATGCATTTTATTCTCCGGTATGGTAAGCCGGGAGATAGTATAGTTCAGCTGGTGATCTCCATGTTCTTTATAACATTCTGCAAGGTTGCTGATGTCGATGAGATAGTCCGGTTCCAGCACCACAAATTCAGTGTAAAAGGCGCCTTCGGATTCGGTGACATCGATCAGGTTCACAGATGCACCAGCCCAGATATGTTTAAATGTCGACTCGAATTCCCGGTTGCCATAGTAGCCCTGAAAGATCTCTGCATCGACATTGGTCTTAACTTTATATAGCTCATCATTCGCAAATTCCTCAAATTCGCAAAACAGGGTATCGGCTGTGATGTCTCTGACAAAGGCCCTGATCCGCTTGAACCTTTTGCCGGTTAGTTTTTCTTTTGGAGCTATGACGTCGTTTTCAGGGAAGACCCGTATTAGTTCCGGGGGGATGGCTGTGTCATAGAAGTAGCCGATAGTTTCGCTGATGACTTTCAGGTCCTGCAGATAGTCGGGTGTCGACGGCTGCCATTGTCCATGCTGTATTTTATTGGCGTTGATCCGGAATGTATTCAGCTGGTAGGTTCTTTTTCGATCCAGTCCTTTCTTTTTACAGGCATAATTAAGCCGGGAGAAGAGGTTGGAAAACTGGACAGGTTCACCGGCGGTGATCTCTTTGCAGACCCTTTCCAGGAGCCAGCGCAGTTTGGAGTATTTGCTATTCAGGCTGACCCGCTCCGAATGATATTCTATTATCTCATTAAAGAACTCAATGCCTGTTACATTCATAGGAACATTTGGATGCAAAATTATTCATTTTTAATCTTAAATTACGACGTAATAATAATTATACATGAAGCATGTTTCAATACTGGTGCCGGATGGCGAATGTAGCATAACTACCATCGAAGGGACCTACCAGATCCTGCTGCGGGTGAATGACTGGCTGGAGGAAGCCGGACGTCTGCCGCTGTTTACCGTTCAGTTGGTAGGGCAACGGCGGGAGGTCAGGATGAAGAACGGAATGTTCTGTATCAGCCCCGACGTGCTGATACAGGAAGTGGACCGGACCGATCTTATTCTCATTCCCTCCGTGCATGGAGACAAGAAGAAGATCCTCGCTGATAATGCTCCTATGCTCGAATGGATCGTAAAACAGTACCAGGCCGGGGCGGCTGCTGCGGCCATGTGTATCGGAGCCTTTCTCCTCGCAGGTACGGGATTACTGGATGGGAAAAGCTGCACCACACATTGGGAATTTACCGATGAGTTCCGCCGGATGTTCCCCGCCGTGAAGTTGGTAGAAGATAAGATCATCACCGATGAAAACAACATTTATACGAGCGGCGGGGCTTATTCCTGGCTCAACCTGATCCTATACCTGGTTGAAAAATATGCCGGCAAAGAGATTGCCGTCACCTGCTCCAAAGGATTTCAGATCGATTTTCAGCGCGACAGCCAGTCGCCATTTATCATCTTCAGCGGACAGAAGGGGCATGATGATGAAGCCATCCGAAAAGCCCAGGAGTTCATAGAAAAGAATGTCCATTCCAGGATCATGGTGGATGAGCTGGCCTCCATGTTAGCCTTGGGCCGGAGGAATCTGGAGCGCCGGTTCAAGAAGGCGACCGGCAACTCGATCATGGAATACATACAACGGGTGAAAATGGAAGCCGTAAAGAAAAGCCTGGAAACGTCCAGGCTGGGAGTGAATGAGGCAATGGATAAAGTAGGATATTCGGATCCGAAGGCCTTCCGGGTGATCTTTAAAAAAGTGACGGGACTGTCGCCATTGCAGTATAGGAACCGCTATAACCGGGAGTTCGTCTAGTGTCCTTTATTCCAATCCATAAAGAGCAGGGTCATTCCTTTGGCTCATCGATAGCTTACTCACCTTATAGCCGAAGGCAATGATAAAGGCGATACCGCTGAAACCCAGTGCTTCAAATACACTTGTCAACTCGTTACCATTATCCGTTGGAGGTGCAATGGCTGCCCGGGGGATATGCAGGAAAATAAACCAAAGGAAGATCATCGTACCCAAAAGGATCCCAACCAGCTTTATCCTGATCCGTAAAATGATGGCCAGGCCCGCTCCAATAAGGGCCACGGCGGCGAGGTATGTCCAGAAAAGATGAGCAGGGATCCAGTTGGGGACGAGTGTGGCGACAAAGTTGACGTACAGGAAGTGCTCTACGCCAAAAACGATCATGGTGATCGAAAAGAAGAGGCCGCCCATCGGAATAAACAATTCCAGCAGCCGGATAACAGCGGTCTTCTTTTGAACAGCAGCGGGCTCGTCCGGAAAAGACCCTGCCACGGCAAAAGCCCCGCCGGCAAATGCCAGTTCCTTAAATGCATTACCCCAGACGCCAATATGTTTGCTGGATGGATCCACCATCAGCTCATAAGGGACATGGCAGAAGAGCATTAAGACAAGAAAAAAACCACCCAGGATCAGCATTGCCGTCCGGGCTTTTTTCTCCAAAATGATGGCAACGGCCGCTCCGGTCAAAGCCACACTGAAAAAATATGTCAGAATGACCTCGCCCGGGATCCGGCCCGGCCATGGCGCAACAAAGAGCGGCCGGAAGTCTGCATAATAGAATTGCTGTCCCGCAAGACCAATAAGGCAAATCGCGAAAAACCAGCGTCCGGCTTTGACCAGGTTCCACATGGAGGTGATTTTTGGTGTACTTAAAGCTCGGAAACTAAATTTGAACAAGCCATTCTCCGGTGATTCAAGTTCGTACAAGTTGGAACAAGCAGCGATTTCCCGGGTTTCGGGGCCATCGGCGCTGTGGAAGCGGCATCCGACACAATCATCAGAAGGCAGTCCGGGGTCAACCTTTTCGGGGTGCTTGATGTAACAAGGGCCGTATTGCCTGTAAGGAGGAAGCGTAAAAGCATTTCAACGGGCGTTCGCTGGATTTCTTTGGCAGCGGCGATCTTGAAGATTACAGAGATATGTTTGAGAAATTTACGGTGATCGCAAAACAACCGGGCCGTGGTAATACGAATCTTTCTGAGGTCAGTGAAACAATTTATAAGGCGGCAACCGATGGTTCGGAACAATTACGTTACCCCGTGGGAAGCGATGCGATCATGATGATCCAAAATAAGCAGGATAAGGGCGACGTTGATTTCAAGAAAATGGTGGCAGGTCATTTTGGAATATAAGATCAAAGATTATGCACGGCAAATGCATCCGTCCCATTTTACAAAGATCTTTAAAACCAGAACGGGGAAGTCGCCTAAGGAATTTAGAGACAATTAGAAAAGAGTTGCTTAAATTCGTAACATAACCCTAAAACGACTGCATGCGAATAAGTATACTCTTCCTGGTCTGTATTTCCCTATGTCCTGTATTTCTCTTCGCCCAACTACCGGCAGGAAGTATCGCCAACTATCCCTTCAACAATTCAGCCGCGGACATTAGCGGCAACGGTTACGATGGAACACTTAACTTAACCTCCGGTGACCTCGATCGCTTTGGTACCGGGAGCAGCGCTACAGCCTTTACCGCCGGAACTTCCACTGGTACGCTGCCGGCATCGCTGGCAACGGCATTATCAGGCGACTTTAGCATTGGCTACTGGTTTAAAACGACAACGACCGCGGCCACCGCCACCTTTTGGTATAGCGGAACCGCTCTTGTTGATGCAGAAGTCTGTGGGGGTACCAATGACTGGGGAACGGCATTGATAGACGGAGGCAAGGTAAGTATGGGCATTGGCAATCCCGATCTTACCATAAAATCCACTTCCAATTATAATGATGGCGTCTGGCATTTTGTAACCGCGACCCGGAATCAGGCAACCGCTGTTATCACATTGTATGTTGATGGCAGTCAGGTGGCTACAACCTCCGGCACCAATGCAGGCGCGCTTACCGCACCTACACTGATCGGCCTGGGACGGAATGTATGCGCGGCCGGGGGAGTATTCAACGGAGACCTTGATGACGTGATTGCCTATAATCGCGTATTAAGCTCCACCGAGGTCACGAACCTCTTTAATTATTATAGTTCGACACCGCTTCCGCTTCGCTGGAGGTCTTTTACCGGACAGATCCGGGAGGGGCAGGTTTATCTGAAATGGGAGACGGAAAATTCAGTCGGCAATGACCATTTTGAAATAGAGCATTCGACTAACGGTAGCGATTTTTCAGCGATCGGTGTATTAGGAGATAAAAGCGGCATCGATAACACCGCCGGCGGCGCAGTATATAGTTTCACTGATCTCCACCCGCCGAAAGGGAGCAATTTTTATCGGATCAGACAGGTGGATCTGGACGGAAAGTACTCCTGGTCGTCTGTCATAGAATTTTCGATCGGGAATGTTTCCTCTGCTATGCAGTTGCAGACAAACCCGGTTTTGGGTGAAGCGATACTGGTGAATAATGATCAGCTGTTTGTGCGCCGTACGCAGGTAGTAGATGTATCCGGCAGGATATTGATCGATCAGCCTTTTAATTCCGGCAATTCAATTCTGAAGATCAATACGCAAAGTCTTAGGCCTGGTTATTATCTGCTGAGGGTTAATACAGCCGGGAAGAATACAACCATCCCTTTTTTAAAGCAATAGCCTTAAGCGGCATCAACAACTTTTCCCAGGTCTTTGCCGGTTGAAGGATCGTCTTCTTTGGCAGGCTCTGTTTGGCAGGCATAACCAAAAAGACAGCGATCCTTGATCATGGCCGCTACTTCGGCCGGGACATATTCTTCCCAACCCGGCGCCCCTTGTCGTATTAGCTGCAACACTTTATCTGTCTGGACATGCAAATTATTCTCGTTGTAATGCCGGATGTCCTCTATCTTGTCATTGGCGATGAGGTAACGGTACAGGTCTATAAGGTGGGGCGGCAGGTTAAACCGGAGACAATTGTAGATCACTCCGTCGCGTAGCGTAGGATAAATAAACAGTTTTACCTTCCGGCTGAACAAGGCCGCGAAAGATTCCAGGATGCCGCCCGGGAGGTCCCCGTAATGCTCTTCGGAGAAGATGTATTCCAGATTGGGGTAACCGAGAACAACGCCCAGCTTCAATTTGGTGATCTTTGACAGATAGGCTACCAGTTTATAATACTCGTGAAAGTTAGAGATCAATACCGTTTGCCCGAGCGAGCAAAGGATGTCGACGCGGTCGAGAAAGTCTTTTTCATCGATCTCAGCAGTCTGGTCCGCGTTTCTCTCTTTTAATGACTGTAAGGTAAGTTCTGTAATGACGGCGACGTTCGCCCTGTCGACATCAGGCTCCTGCATGAATTGCTTGACGCCTGTATTCAGCATATCCAAATGCACATTGATGATAGGGCGAAAACGGCCCCGGACCACTACGATATGCTTTTTATACAATGCCTCTGAAGGTTGCAGGTTCTTACCATCCGGGCCAAAGACAGCCACATCCGAGAAACCATATTTTACCAGGTGTAAGCTCATGAGCCGGTTGTCGACCTTTGTAAATCCCGGCCCTTCAAATCGGATCATATCTATCTGGATACGGTCTTTTGACAAGTTGTCCATCAGCGAGAGCAGGAATACCGGCGGGATCTCATGATAGTAAAAACAGGCATAAATGAGGTTTACGCCCAAGATCCCTACGGCCTGCTGTTGCAGGTTGTTGTCATTATCCAATAATTTGACGTGGAGCACTACATCATTGAACTCTCCGTCCGGCTCCAGTTGGAACCGAACACCCATCCAGCCATGACCATCGTTTGTCTTGTGGTAGTTCAGCGCAGCGATCGTATCGGAAAAAGCAAAAAACGTTGTTGTTTTACTCCTTAGTTCGGCGAGGCGTTCGATCAGGAGTCCGTATTCCCGCTCGAGCATGGAGATAAGCCTGGGTTCGCTTACATACCGGCGGTCCTGCTGTGCGCCATAAATAGCATCTGAAAATGTCATGTCATAGGCTGACATGGTTTTGGCGATGGTGCCTGAGGAAGCACCGGCCTTGAAGAAATGGGCTGCTACCTCCTGGCCAGCGCCGATTTCGGCAAAAGACCCATAGATTTCCCGGTCGAGGTTAATGGCAAGCGCTTTTTGTTTTGTCCCAATGTCCTTGTTGTGAACGGTACTCATACACCTGGCTGTTTAACATTTATTGGCGCTGTTGCAATGGTCGGATAATCACCCTAAAACTACGATTTTTTTAAGAATAAGAAAATAACCCGTTTTTTTGCATCATGACCAGCCATCGTTATTTTATTGTCAACAAACCCTATGACATGGTCTCACAGTTTGTCAGCTCTCACCAGGTGAGACTGCTTGGCAGCCTTGATTTTTGTTTCCCGGAAGGGATACATGCAATCGGCCGACTGGATAATTATTCCGAGGGGCTGCTGATCCTGACGACAAATAAGAAAGTAACAAAACTATTATTCCAGGGTGAGATACCGCATAAACGGACCTATCTGGTAAAGGTCAGGTATACGGTAGAGGCGGAGAGCCTTATGAAGCTACGCACCGGTGTTTCTATACGGGTAAAAGGCGGTGGCTATTATTTTACTTCTCCCTGTGAAGCCGAGATCGTGGAAAGGCCGGAAAATTTATTCGAAAATGGATATGAGGCGCCGGAGTATGTTCCTCATACCTGGTTAAGGATCACCTTAACTGAAGGGAAGTTTCACCAGGTCCGGAAAATGGTGGATGCCCTCCATCATAGATGCGTTCGTCTGATCCGCCAGTCTATAGAAGACCTGGAGCTGACGGATCTGCCTGTGGGTGGGGTAAGGGAAATAGATGAGGACACTTTTTTTCAGCAATTGAAGATTGACAATCCTTAGCCCTTGTTCTTTTCCTTTTGCTCCGCTTTCCAGATAGAAAGATCGATCCCTGACAGACCCGAAGGGTGCGCGGCCGGCGCGCTGTCTTTACCCTCCCTGACTTCCTTTTCCTTCGGAGCAGGTTTTTTGACTTCTTTAAGATCGGCCGCAAAGTCGCCTTTCGCCGGCCGGTTGTTTTCCCAGAATTTTGCCAGGAAATTTAAGGCTTGCTGAGGGGTGTCTATTTTCTCCTCTTCCTTTAATACTTCCAGAAGCTTCAAGTCAAATCGTACCGGAACGGGTTTGTTCTTTTCTTTTGCCATTACCTGCAAATGTATTAAAATCCCGGCCGATTTTACGTTTGCTCCTAATTTAGCTTGATCTTCACGGTCTCCTCTCCTTCCTTTATTTCCACGAAATCGTACAACTTGTCATAATGCCCGATATTATAATACTGCCGTTGGTAATAATTGGTTGTAGCATAGCCGTTGTAACCGCTGCCCGTGTGCTGGTCGTAGTAACCGCTGGAGTTCCATGGCAAAATAGCCTCCAGGTAATATTTATCCGGTGCTGGTTACCGGTATGGATACCGATGAATCGGCCTTCCCGTTGATGGTAGGTTGGACAAGTACAGTATGGGGTTGCGATACGGTGACCCCGCTGAGCGACAGATAGGCAGAACTGACATTGGCCGTCGTCTCCAGGGTAATGCTGCCATTCTTCAGGTCGGTCATGGTAAAAGCAATGTCAGTCTCATTGGTTCGGGTCACGCCATTCACCTTCCACCAAAATTTCGCTGCTTGGATTCGGAACCGTGACAACGGACAACCCCACCCAGACGGGTATCAACCCCATGGTGCCGACGGACTCGGATCCGGATAAACTGGTGCCCGAGGTGTTCAACTACAATGGCAAAGTTACCACCGATGTATACTGTTCCTATAAATTGTCGAAAAAAGTCAGCATCTTCATAGGGTCGGACAATTTGCTCAACGTGGACCCTGATCTGGGAGTAAATCCCTTCGCAAAAGGACGGGCAGGAGACAACGAGGCGGGAGATCCCTGGGATTCAGTTCAGATGGGTTTCAACAGGCTAAGGTTATTTTGCAGGTTTGCTGTAAATTTATAGCCATGAAGAAACCAATACTAATCATTCTCACACTTGTGGCTGCTTTTTGCCTTGGCTTTGCTTTCAAAACAGTTATAACAACAAATAATAGTAGTGAAATAAAAAAGGCGACAGGCATTGGCGGCATCTTTTTTAAATGTAAAGATCCGCACAAAATGAGAGAGTGGTATAAGACTCATCTTGGCCTAAACACTAACCAATATGGTGCAGTCTTTGAATGGAGACAAGGTGCGGACACGACAAAAAAGGGGTTCACTCAATGGAGTCCATTCTCCGAAAAAACGAAATATTTTGAACCTTCGACAAAAGACTTTATGATAAATTATAGAGTTGAGAATTTGGAAGGGCTCGTTGATCAGCTTAGAAAAGACAGCATAACCATAATGGACAAAATTGAAACGGTTGAGTACGGAAAATTTGTTCATATCATGGACATAGAAGGAAACAAGGTTGAACTGTGGGAACCTAACGACATTGAGTATGAAAGATTAGGAGCGAAAATGGGGAGTAAAACTACAAAATAAAACAGGATCAATACTTTTAATCAATAATTTAAACAACAACCTTGTTATATGAATAATGAGAAGAAACTCAGAAGGCAATTTTTAAAAGAGTCGGTTAAAGCATCTGGATTAATGATAATGGCTCCTTTGGCGCATAAGGTCAAATTCATAGAAGCTGCCAAAAAACAAAAGGAAATTATTACGGCGCCCAATCGTATAAAATTTGCGGTAATCAATATTGATCATCCTCATATTTATGGAATAACGGATGCCATTAAAAGAGGCGGTGGTGAACTAGTGGCATTGTATGCCAAACAACCCGATTTAACTGCCGCATTTTTGAAAACCTATCCCGAGGCCAAATTGGCAAAAAGCGAAAGTGAAATTTTAGAAGATCCTGCAATCCAGTTAGTATTAAGTTCAGGCATACCCGATGAAAGAGCTCCATTAGGTGTTCGTGTAATGCACCATGGGAAAGATTATTTAACCGATAAACCGGGTATTATCAGTTTAGAACAATTGGCCGAGGTTAAAAAAGTTCAAAAAGAAACAAAGCGGATTTACTCTATCATGTATAGTGAACGCTTTGAAAATAAGGCGACAGAAAAAGCAAGCCAACTGGTAAAAACAGGTGCAATTGGCCAGGTGATTCAGACGGTAAATTTAGCACCGCATAGAATTAGTAATAATATTGGGAAAACAGGATTAGCAGTCAGGCCGGATTGGTTTTGGGATAAAAAAAGATTTGGTGGGATCCTTACAGATATTGGTTCTCATCAATTCGATCAGTATTTACACTTCACCGGCTCTACCGAGGCGCAGGTTTTAATGTCGCAGGTGGGAAATGTTCACCATCCCGACAAACCTCTATTCGAAGATTTTGGAGATGTCATGTTAAGTGGCAATGGTGGCACCGGTTATATAAGGGTTGATTGGTTTACCCCGGATGCCTTAGATACCTGGGGTGATGGAAGACTAACGATACTTGGAACTGATGGATATATTGAGGTAAGAAAAAACACTGATATACTTTCGGGAAATAAAGGCGGCAATCACTTATACATGGTAAATAACAAAGAAATGGTACATATGGATTGCAACAATGAAGCATTGCCATTCGGTCCTTTATTTGTTGACGATGTACTTAACAGAACTGAAACAGCAATGACACAGGCACATTGTTTTCTTGCAACGGAATTAGCATTGAAAGCGCAAAAAAATGCCCGGTTCATGACATTGAAAAAATAATGAAAAAAGAAAAAAGATCAACTATCAGCCGTAGAAAATTTATAAGCAATACAGTTAAAACCTCCGTGGGAACTGTTATTGCTGCCAATTTCCCCATGATTGTCCCGGCGAGTGTACTTGGCAAAAATGCACCAAGCAACTTGATCAATGTTGCCTCAATTGGTTGCGGCAGAATCTCAACTACGCACGACATGACAGCAATAGCAAGGTATTCAGGTGCAAGAATAATGGCTGTTTGTGACGTAGATAAAAATCGGGCTGCTGCCGGGCCTGCTGCCGTAAGAAGCAATTACGAAAAAGCTTCGCAGTTTAATGGTGGCCTGAACGGTGATTGGGAAGTAAAAGTTTATTACGATTATAAAGAGCTATTGGCAAATAAAGACATTGATGCAGTTCATATAAGCTTACCTGATCATCAACATGCAGTTGTTGGTGTTCATGCCGTAAATGCAGGCAAGGACGTGTATTTGCAAAAACCTGCATCCCTGACAATTGAAGAGGGGAGAATTTTAAGTAATGCCGTAAAAAAGAGTGGAAGGATTTTGCAGATGGGAAGTCAGCAACGTTCCGTTGATCCATGGCCCCAGTTTAAAAAAGTATGTGAGTTGGTCCGAAATGGAAGGATCGGAGAATTAAAAACAGTTGAGGTCGGCTTACCTGGTGACCCCGGCGGTGGCAGCAAAATCCATATGCCTGTCCCTTCAAATCTGGATTACGACGCGTGGCTCGGTGCTACGCCTGAAATTTATTATACCGAAGACAGAGTGCATGCACAGGATGCAAGTATAAAAGGTATTACAAGCAGGCCGGGGTGGCTGCGCTGCGAACAGTTTGGGGCTGGTATGATTACGGGATGGGGAGCTCATCATATTGATACGGCCCACTGGGGAATGGGCACAGAGCTTACCGGCCCGATTGAAATTTGGGGCAATGCAAACTTCCCAACGGATGATCCTGATTATAAAGGGTTGTGGGACGTACACGGAATTTTCAGGACGGAAGCATTGTATGCTAACGGTGTGCATATGATTGTTTCTAACGAATTGCCTAATGGTGTAAACTTTGTTGGCACTGAGGGATGGCTTTGGGCTACTCGTGGAAATTATAAAGTAACCGATACGGATCCTGTTACGGATAATACCGGCGTTAAGCCTATTGATGCAAGTAATCCAAAAATATTACAGTCAGTGATCGGTCCGAATGAAATTCATTTGTACGAAAGCGCTGAACAACATGCCAATTGGTTAGATTGTATTAAAACAAGAAAAGAACCTTCGGCTCCTGTTGAAGTTGGTCATCGGTCTTGCAGCGCATGTTTATTGCATCATATTGCTATGAAGTTGAAAAGAAGAATTTACTGGGACCCGGTAAATGAAACTTTCACGAATAATGACAAAGCAGCAATTGCCATGTTGTCAAGACCACGAAGAAAAAAATATGATTTTTAATTATTCAAATAGTAGATTTTCATCAACCTTTAGCAAGGGAGACAGCCACAAAAGGAGCCGATCTGCCCACATTCATGCGACTGAACAACACCGATGATTTCAGCAACGGGACTATTGAAGTAATGCTGTTGAGCCGGCTGCTGCCCACCGCCCCCTCGGATGCGGAAAGAAGCAGAGGGGAAATATGAATCCTATGCCGACATGGGACTGAATGAGTGGATCAAAATGAAGATCGTGGTAAAGAATGCCCAGGCCAGACTTTACCTGAACGATAACCCGCAGCCGATCCTGATCGTGAATGATTTGAAGCTGGGTGCGGCCGGTAGCGGCGCTATCGGTCTTTTCGTGGATACGGGCACGGACGCATTTTTCCGGGATATTAAGGTGGTGAGGGAGTAAGCACAACTAAATTTTATATGAGCATACAAGAACAGATCAAAAACTATATTACCAGCCAGCCCGAACCAAAACGCAGCGACATGCAGGCGTTGCACCGCGTCATTCTGCAAGTAATGCCGGCAACCAGGTTATGGTTCCTGGATGGTAAGAACAGCGAAAATAAAACTGTTTCTAATCCTAACATAGGATATGGATTTCAAACCATGAAATATGCTGATGGAAAAACCAGGGAGTTTTATCAAATTGGCCTCAGTGCAAACACAACCGGGATCTCCGTCTATATCCTTGGTATTGAAGATAAGAAATACCTGGCCCAGACATATGGAAAAAAGCTCGGCAAAGCAAGCGTGAGTGGATATTGCATTAAGTTCAAAACGCTAAAAGATATAAACTTGGATATACTTGAAGCGGCAATACGATATGGGTTTGAGGCATCGCATTGAGTAAATGGTGTAAGGTCACCAATCCATTAGAACATTAAGAAAAAGGTCTCTTTTCAATACCATCCCGATAATAGCAGATAACATCTTTTTTCATCGATCGAACCTTCCGGCTTCCACCATCTCGCAAGACTAACGCGAAAAAGCGCTCTCAGAACCCTAAAAAATCCTTATATGTAGACATTAGTACATCTTGCTATGCGCACTTAGGCGCATTCAAAGTCGCGGCTCGCCAAGAGGCGAGCCGCGGAATGTTTCGAGATTTAGAGCTAGGGAAACCCATCGGTGAACCTCTTCAGGAGGCCCTTTTTTTATTAATCAGAATTTGGTCTATTTCGACTGCGTCGTAAAATATCAGGCCCCGGACCCGGGTAAACGGCAATTGCCCAGTGTTTCGAAGGGTTTGGAGCGTTCCACCCGAGATATTGAGCAATTTTCTTACTTCGTTGGATTTGAGCCAGCGCTTGGGAGGTTTGGCCAATTGCCCTTCGAGCATCATTCTTATGTCCGTCAACAAAGTGACCCTAAATTTCTCAAGATCGTCGAGCGTCACTAATTGGTTCCCGGACGGCTGTTTGTGTTCTCCCGATATGTATAAGAGCTTTCCCATCTTTTTATTCAAATATACTGTCACGATGTTCGGGCATATCAGAGTGTGCAGCCGATACGGAAGGTTTTATTTCAAAAAATTAGTTAAAGTCTGATTTCGGGATATGCCGGATTTTTGGGTTGTATGCCGGATTTGCAATATCTTCTGCCAGCCTTCATGTTTTCCGATCAACAAAAGCCGAATACAATGGGATGGAATACTTTTGAAAATTTTAAGACAATTGGGACTAGAGGTTCAGAAAATGGAATTATTATAGAAGATCTAGGGCATATTGAAGGCGCAAGAATTACGATTGAACGAGATGGAAATGTTGCGCCTTTTGCCATTACATTAGGAATTTACGGGCTAATGTTTCACACTCATTTCTGTGGAAATGAACAAGAGGCCAAAGCCTACCTAGAAAAAAAGAAAGCGCAAATTTCAGAAGTACTGCTCCATTTACAAACCAATGAGCTAGATCGGGGCAAAGAATGGGAAGAAAAGCTACAGCAACTAACTCAGGATATAGTTGAAGATGACGTTTAAAGCTCAATTTTTCAAATTGAGATAATCTTTTAAATTCGGTAAACAAACGCCCAGGTACTTAGATCAGATTGGACCTGGGCGTTAACATTATTTCGCCACACTCAAGGTGGCAACGCTTTTGTTCTTGTCCAACCGGTTCTGGAGCGAATTCATGTCCATCCCGATTTTTGTTTGGGTCACCTTGGCATAGAGCATGGTGGTGCTTATCTTGGTATGACCCAACATTTTGCTGATCGTCTCGATCGGCACACCATTCATTAAAGTGATCGTAGTGGCAAAAGTGTGACGGGCAAGGTGGAAAGTCAGGTATTTTTGAATTCCGCAGATTTCTGCGATAATCTTCAAACTTCGGTTTACCTCCTGATTACTCACGCGAGGAAAAGCGGTGTCTCGTTGGCCAACTTCCTCACTGGTGAATTTTTCCAAAATGGTCTGGGCAGGCTTAAGGAGAGGAACATTTACGGCAGTGTCGGTTTTGGCCCTTGTCGTCTTTATCCATTTGATTTTGTCAATGCCGGTCAAAATCTGTTGAGGCCTCAATTCCATCAGATCGATATAAGAAAGACCGGTATAGCAACTGAAGAGAAAAAGGTCATTCACCCGTTGCAACATGGGGTTTTCAAAAGCCTGCGTTTCCAGTACAGCCAACTCCATCTCAGAAAGAAACTCCCGCTCGGTTTGCTTAAACTTCAGCCGGAAATTAGAAAAAGGGTTTTTGTCAGTCCATTCGTTTTTTACCGCCCAAGTCGTCATCTTCTTCAATCGCTCCAAGTGCTTCATCGTTCCATTGGTCGTACAAGGATCATTTTCCTTCAACGAATTGTTCCGGACGAAGTATTCAAACCCGGATATAAATTCATAGTTCAGATCCTTTAGAGGGATATCTGTCGCCTGGTAGCGTGTCACCAAAAACGCTTGAGGTAGCTTTCGGTGGCGTGGTAGTTCTTCATGGTACCCGGCTTCAAGACTTTCTGCATCATGGTATGGTGCTGGTTCACCAACCATAACAGGGAATAAATTGTTTTTTCCTTCTCGATCCCTAGGAACGCCGCTTTCGCCGCAGCGGCCGTTAGCGGTCGATCCTCAATTTGGAGATCCCGGTAATGCCTGGCTAACTTCCCCTGTGTTTCCTGTAAATAGCTGTTGAAGGCCCGGAGCTCAGAATTTTTCGGTTTAGCCTCTCCCCTGCCAGTGTTCCAGTCTTTCTTGGAGATCGACTGCTTCATAGAAAATTCGCATCGCGTTCCGTTTACTGTGATTCGGGCATAAACGGGGATTTTGTCGTCGTCGTGAGCTTTTTGAGTGCGCAGAACGAAATGAACGCCGAAGGTGTTGTTGCTTTTCATGCCATTATTTTTTTTTCGTGATCAATCGCTCTTCGCGAGGCTGCGGAACTAGAAAGATCAGCTCAAAGACACGTCTGACGGGGTTTTCCGGCTAACCGGTGACCTCAAAGGTAAATTGGCATCCCAGGTCACCGGTTAGTTCGCGTACCAGATAGAATCAATTGCAACAAAATGGTATGATATTTAAGAAAAAAGCTCGTAAACACTGAGTTTTACGAGCCTTTGGGGTGTACTGTTACCCTTGTAAGTCGGGAAGACAGGATTCGAACTTACCTATAAATATCTAATTATTAATCAGTTGTAATCAAAGAATGTTTAAACTCACGGGACAGCTCACGGACAATTTTAAGCAAGAGTACGTATCAAAATTAGGCAAATACAGTCATTTTGAAATATGATTATTGCTTTTATTTATTTTTTATAAGTCCGCAGGTTCGAATCCGGCTACCTCAACAGTCAATCTTACCATATATTAGAACCCGCTATCATGGCGGGTTTTCTGATCGACAAAAGAGGTATCAGATTATAACTCAATGGTGTATTTGGGCTGAAAGACTTCTTGTGTAATTGTCACGTTCGAAATTTCATTTATTTTAAATGCCTTGATCCCACCGCCTGGCCCATCCCCTTTTCTCGCTTCATAAACATATAACAACAAATTTCCGGTACTAGGCCTTCTTAAGGAATAAGGCTCAACAACCCTGCGAACACCTTTATAGTCAAAAGCCACATAAAGTCTGTTTCTGGCAGCATACCGGATCAGATCGATATGGGCTCCCCAATCTGCAGGCCCCGAAATGCTGGAAACCTTTCTACCGATACCAAGATTTCTGGCGTATACACCTTGAATGGTTGGGAAATGAACTCGTGGTAATATTTCCTCTCCACCTGCCTCCTGGATAGTATGTAGTGGTTGTCCCACATCCCTAGCATCTATCCACCAGGACAATTCACCATAAAGGTCATTTAAAAAACTTTCTACGGGCGGCAAAACGGGCAACTGGTGGCTAAGCTGGTCATTCCAGTTAGCTTTCAGTAAATCTGGATTAATTCGGGCAACGATATTTTCTACCGTAGGTTCAGGGAGTTCCTTGAACTTGAATTTTTCCTGCAGGCAGATTTGGGCTTTGGGCCGATCGACATCTTCCCGGAAATTCCGGCCAATGTTTACCACATCATACACATCTCGCGCCCTTCCTTCCCTTTCATACATTGCCCGAGTCTTTTCTGCTAATATTTCATTTAGGGAATAACACTTAACCCTTACTGGGGCCACCGGTGCGTCACTGTAGGAATGAAATACCATCCTCATTTCTGGCACGTCTGCAATCACTTCGTCATCCGTAATATCAAATTTGATGCGGGCCATCGCCCGGCTGGCATTATGGAGGGGTCCAACATATCCGAATTTAGCGGCAAAGGTCTTCGCATTATTTTTATTTTTGCTTTCTTCCACTTCTATGGTATTCACCTTTATATCGATACCCGTTTCCTGATACAGAAAGGTCGCGATCTCGGTTAGGGCTTCCTTGATGCTGACGAGATCATATATTGCGCCTTTGGGCACGGTAAAATCCAGATCTTCTGAAAAACGATAGGTTTCAAAATAACATTTTTTCAGGCATGTTCCCCCTTTGAACATCCATTCGGATAATCGGGTATTTTTAGAAACTGCATATAATACCCAACTTAGGACATAGTCTTTTTCTACCGTGGAGGGAAGTAGGGCGGTCGTTTTCGCTATCGATAATATTTCCTGTTTGGGTATCATGCTATATCTGCTAAAGGTATGTTGATTCGAATCCCCCATTTCTTTATAATAGGTCCAGTTCTTGGTCCTTGGGGATCCAGCAGGACAATACCTGTTTTACATTCAGTCTGTATTTTTTCTAGATAATCGGCTGGTAGTTTTAGGATGCGTTCGGCCAGAAAACCCAATCTTTTAAATATTCCTCCATTGTCCAGTTGCCGTGCATATTTCCAAAGGACCTCCGGATCGGCTTCTTTTTTATGCTTATACGCTATGAAGATATCGACCATTGACCTCCCCCCTCCACCTATAGCCGGATCATCCAGCACATCAATCAAGGTTCGGTGTATATCGGAGAGTTGAATGGGCATATTTTCAGACCATATCTTTGTTGTTCCGAACAGATGCTCCTGTTGCAGAAATTTGATTTTAAAAGAAAGTCCGATTACAGATTGGTTGGTCGATTTTTGTTTATGGCCAGAGAAAACGACGGTTGTATTGAATATCTGCTCTGTCAGATCCCAGTGCTCTGCGGCTGTCCATCCCCCAATATAGGCAGGAGCAAACATTTCCATTGCGATGGCCCAAGCATCCTCCGGTATTGGATTGGCTGAATCGGATCCTAAAGGAACAATCCGGTACACACCTGCTTTCAGTCTTTGCAACCAGCCTTTCTTGTGCAGACGCGAAAGCATCAAATTAGCAGCCGCACTTGAGTAGCCAAATTCCTGTTGTAGCTGCGATCCATGAATTATCGTCTTACCGGAGCCGACAATCGAATCAATCAATTGCCTCTCCTTATTGCCCAAGCCCGCTTGTTTAGTAGTATATGTCATGTTCTATTGATATCAGGATATGCTATTATTGGAACTCCAAATATACGATTTATAACATTAAAAGTGCCAATTATATCAAAATAAGATATAATTAAGCCTCAACCTATACCACTACCGAGGACTTTTTAACCATGTTGCGGATTCCATTCCGACATGCAAAGGGTGGGTTTCGATACAATCCGGAGTCTTTGCACCAATTGGCCAATTTGGTTCTTTTAGCCCAAAAAAATCATTCGAATTATTTGGAAATCAAGACAATATCTATTTCGCCCGCTTCTTTGGAGCTATTACCGTGAATTTCTGTTTGCGTTTTCCTGATAAATGGCTTATCCAAAATATCGACATGGTGTTTTGGAAAATATTTCGTCAGTATTTCTAGTGTTGAATTAAAGGTGAATTCCCTTCTGTCCGTCCGAACATAGATCGTGCTTTTCCTTCTCATTATAGTCGAGCAGTTGCCAAATACAGAATCCAATAACTTATAATACTCTTCTTTAGATTTAAATCTGCCTTTATGTTTACTATTAACTTCCTGTTGTCTATCGATACCGCCAAGCAACCAAAGGCGAAGCCATTGATCGGCATAATAATCAGTTACTGAGTAGTACGGTGGCGATGTAAACAGCAGGGAAAATTTTATTTCTGTTTCCTGCGCTCGCCTTACAATTTTGTTCAATTCCAGTGAGCTATCGCCAAAAACCACCTCGCTGTCGAAAACGGCAGGTTTCCCCTTTTCGTATCGCCATTCGATCTTCCTAGATATGAACTCCAACGGGTCGATTTGCGGAGGTCGTGTCATTTTACGTTCTTTCCACCACATTATAGAGTAATTCATCCCCATGGCTTTGGCCTTCTGCATTTGATTGGAAAGCCCTTCGCCGATTTTTCCATGTAAATAAACCAGTAAAATTGACATCAGCGTAGCATCCGTGCTGTCTTTTTCCCAGTTCAGATATTTTTGTGCCGCGAGTAGAAATTTTAGCACCTCGTCACAATAGCACATCCGGAAAAACGCCGGCAATCTCAATACAGCGTTACCGTAATAATTTCGCTTTGCATAAATCTCTTTTAGCCGGTCCATTACGGCGTCCTTATCCGCCGGATTTAATTTAACTGCTCCGTAAAGCCAACCGACGGGATTAATCTCGATTCCCAAACTATGACGCCCCAGGACTCCCCCCGCATAAATACTCGAACATCTACCGGCAAAAGGGTCTATTATAAAATCACCTTTTTTCGAATATTTATCCACGATCTCAAATGCAAAATCCAGAGGAAACATGGCATAGTAGGGGCCGAATCTCGCCCACCTCGCTTCCGGAGATTGATAGCCTGTAACTATACGCTCAAGGTTGATCATGAATTTTCTGAGTGTTCTTTTATTTCACGCGCGATACCTTCAAAGATCGGCTTTCCTAAATTCAAAGGGATCGCCGCTTCAGCATGTGCCGTTGCTAAAGGTAAAACAGAATTCTCATAGCGGCTGGACACCAATTTGTCCAATAATAAAACGACATCTGCAAGCCTCGGAAATTGCAACTGGAAAGCGGTATCCGCATTTGCCTGATAATTATTATAGGTAGCCAGCGATGCAACCACTCTATACCCCGCCGTCGTTTTATAGAAAAATTTCCGGCCAAAGGCGGTATCCTCCAAATAAACGTAGTGGGGGTTTTCGTTTAAGATAATATGCTTTCTGATATACTCATTTGTGAGCAGGAAGGCAGATTGCTTGGGGAAGTTATCGCCAGTACCATCACGCTTTGTATCGATGTCGGCAAAATGGTTTACGAAATTTCCGGTCCGTTCGATCCCCAAAATGATCAGATCGGTATTGAATTCTTCTTTAACCTTTCTGTTCAATCTGTCCAATTCCCTCCGGATAGGTTTTGCCAGCCATGAGGACGTACTGAATACAGCCAGTGTACCCTCTATAAAAAAAACAATATCCCTTAATACTGAAAAGTATCCGGGGTGCTGTTCAAAAGATCTTAGCAGGTGGATTAATTGTAATTTTTTTAATGTCTCCTTTATCTGGCCATACATCTCTCCGCTAGTGCCTGCGGGATTAAACAGCTCATGAAGTCTCAGGGCATCTGTAGAATACAATTTTCCCCCACACGCCGGGCAATAATATTCACCTGTATCCGACACATAATCCTCTTCACATCCATCGTGTGGGCACTTAGGCGCACGGCCGCCGGCGGGCCTGTCCTTTAATAAAAACTCATAGGTATCCAATAAAGTTTCTGTATCGGCAAAAATCCGGCATTTTTTTAAATCCGTATAGAGAATTTTCCTCATAGAAGACTTCGCGGAATCTTCGCCCTGCAGCACGACATTACATCCAACAAAAAGGGAATCTATCGATGCCGGCTGCTCCGTTTCGCGAAATTTCCTTGGGTCAATGAATTGTTCATTCTCCAGAGCCCTGACCTTATTGAGCAGAATCACAACTGTGGAAACCGTAACATATCCTATTTCAGCACCCGGGTAACCATTTTCAATTTTTGACTTACTATAATCTCCATCTATTGCTATTAAGTGGTTGGGCTGCCAGGCGGATTGTTGTAGGGCATTCAAACTGACCGTTTCTTCCTCCCATTTAGGCGCTTCAAATCTGTTTTCAATGCGAACTTCTGCCTGCATTTCCTGAATTTTGGTGTCAGAAAGCAAGCGCCTCAATGGCTCATATGATTGTCCACTTATAAAACCGTCTTCGCTCATGGAAATCTCATTTTGTAACCTGTATTTCAAACTTATCGACCTGCACGGGAATCACAAACATATTGCTCAGCGTCTTGACTCTTAAAAATCCCTTATCCTGTGCTCTGCGGATAGAAGGTTCGAAGTCTATAAAATCGTAATATTTACAAAGCTCTTTTGTTTCATCCGCATTATTTAAATGGCTGATAAACCAATTTGCGGTATTCTTCAGGATATTCCTTTGAATGCTGCTTACTTCTTGTGTCGCATAGACCATTCCTATTTTGTATTTTGACCCTTCTTTCGCTGTTCGGACCCAGATATCAGAGAGATCCAGGTCATTGCCGGCAGGCAGGATATTGTGCGCTTCTTCAATATAGACTAAAATTTCTGGGATATTGTTGGCCCCATTCCGAAAGGCGCTTTGGTTGCCTTTGAAAATATGCCACATTATTCGAGTTGCAGAAGACTTATTCAATTCGGGCTCACCGCTGGACTGGTCGACAATAACCAGTTTCCCCTCCAGCAGATCAGTATAGATATCCTGAGCATAGTCGGTGCCTATGGAGATCGTGTGCTGGCTGTTAACGCCGCCTACCAGATTAATTGCCTTTGAATAATGGAACATTTCAAGCAAGCTCTCCAGCTCTGAATCAGCCCATCCTTCTCCGGCGCCACCTTCCGAATCACTATGCCTGTTGATATAGTCCTGATTAAATACATTATAGCTTTGGGTCGAAAGAAAATAGAACAGGCCCTCAAATGCGGGCCCCAGGCTATCCCATGTGACATCTTCCTGACTTAGTGTCTGGCCAGCGGCGTTTATCAACCCCTGGTTTTTAGCATTTCTCTTATCTTCATGATCAATCATAGCCTTTTTGAGGCCGGGACTAAAAAACCCTTTTATATTTACGTTCTTGGCCGGAGGCATGAATCCGGCCTTATTCAAAAGCGCCTTATAGACCAGCACCCGCCTTTCATACCGCTTCACTTGTCCCTGATATTCGCTTTCTTTTTCGTACTCGGCTTCGACCGGTCTTTTAAAAGAGACCTGTTTGAAATTCTTAAAATACTGTGCGGATTGATCGATGATCTTAAAGTCGATTATTTCCTTACCGATCTGTAAATTTTCTTCTTCGAAAAAATTTATTTTCATCAATCTTCGAAACGGATCGTGCGGGTGTGGCAGGATGCCATAGGTTACTACCTCCCTCTCCGCAATAGATCTTATTTGATTCCAAAGCTCTTTTTTCCTGTCAGGTTCTTTTTCAGATGCACGTGTCTGTTTTAGCTCATCCGACTCCTTTTTCAGCGCCGCGTCCAGCCGCCAGATATTCTTTAACGCGTTAGGGTTCCCGCTGCCATCCCTGTCCTGAATATTCTCATTGGCATATTCACCATTGGGGTCAAATATTATCTGCCCTATTCGCAAAGGCTTATCTCCCACCTGGTTTGGAGATCTCAGTTCATAAACAGATTTAGCGATGATCTTTGTCGTATTCGACTTACCAGTTCTTGTCATCCCAAACAAAGCCGATTTTTGGGAAAGCAAATCGGCAGGGTAAATATAAACGGGAACGTCATCAATTCGCTGATACTTTCGGTTGGTAGACGCATACCGGACAAAACCTAATTTTACCCTTTCGGTATTTTCATACAGGTCGATATGAGCCTGAATGGTTGACGGGTCGCAATAATTAACGATTTCCGCCAGGGCATCGCCATTAGGTTTAAAGATTTTAAACCCTCTGTTTGAATAATAATTCGAAATATCGCTGCCGAATTTCAGCCTTAAACCTCCGTTTGGCCTTGTGTCGTCTTCTTCCAGAAAGAACGTTCCGATGATCCGGCAGGCAATACCTGCATAGCTGAAGATATGCTTCGTTTTCAGGTCCATGGTCTCCTTCTCATCCCAGTTCTTATCAGCCTCTCCGCTGATACGCTGTGCCGTTTCAATCCTGACTTTTTCAGCCTCCTTATCCTGAGGGATTTGGGTCGTATCCATCACCCGCAAAAGGATAATGGAAGCATCCTCTTCCTTGTAATCAATTTCATTATCAGGATTTATCCTGGTAGCAATAAGAAAGCTCAGGCTGGGAATTCCTCCAACCTTTTGCCTGTAAAAATCATGCACCAAAACCTTCCCTTCCTCATAGTTAATCGAATACAGATCGCCAACCAATTGCTCCTTCTGGATCAACTTCGAAAATATGGTCTTTGCATCCGAATATTTATGGCCCATACCTTATTCATTATTGTGTTTTTCTTCGACCGATTCTCTTATAACCCTTTCAAAGGCAGTCTCTTTACTGGGGATATCTTTTTCCGGAATTAAACGCCTTGCATTCTCTTTATAATTTGGATCGCCGTTGTCTCTACGCATTGTTTGCACTAGCTCTCCCTCAAGTGCAATTTCCTGTTCATCTGCTAACCTTATTTTTCTCATCTCCTGGATCGCTTCTCTGTCTGTATTCTGCATTAGATTCTTGTTTGCCATTTCCAGAAAAACATCGGCCTGATAGATATTTAGCCGTTTCCCCGTCTCCTCTTTAAACTCTTTTATCAGTTCAGGTCTAGGGCTAATCGTTTTTCCCTTGAATTTGTACCACCAATCCTCTTTCAGATCATCTGTGATCAGGATAACAGAATGTTCAATTGTCTTTGCTTTTTCAATTATTTGCTTCCACACCAACAGGTCCCCATACAAAGATTTATCTGCTTCATTCTTTTTGCTCTTAAGATCCATGTAGCCAGGAGGTATATCTTCCTCATAACGTTTTTTACCCTCCCTATATATTTTTTCCAGGTTTTCTTTTGTAAAATCCTCTCCAACCTTTGATCTAAGCAGTTCCGTTAGCTTTTCCCAGACAGGGTCTTCCGTCAGATAGTCCGGATGTTCTTTTTCCAGTTTGTCAAGATCTTTTTCAATAGAGTGAAAGGCGGATTCAATCTGATTTTTGAGCTCGACCGTATGCAAATAGGGATGTTTCTTGAAACTATTCAGTTTAGCCTCTATCTCTCCTTTTTTCTTTTCCAGCGTATCTCTGATGTCACTATAGGCTTCCTTTTGAGCGTTGATAACGATCAGTCGGTTTTTTTGATACTCGTATGCAGCCTGGTAGGATATCCAGATCCTGTCCTGTATTTTTTCAAGAAGACTAAAAAATGCACGCCGCGTTTTAGGAGTGTAGCGGTACAAATTCAAAAGAACATTAGCATCAAAACTAAATATATCCTGCTGCCAATGCTTTTTAAGTTCTGACTCTGAAACCTTATAGTATTCGGCGAATTTATCTTTCACTTCGTATGGTTTAATGCAACAGCTTATTAAAAAAGACTTTATCTTCCCAATGTTTTGGAAAGCCATTATTTCGTTTAATAAAAATTGAAATACTTTACTAGCAGAGCATTAACCAAAAGTGCCGTCAGAAATCTTGTAGATATGCGTTGTAACAAATATAAGTAATTGATTTATAATTTTATCGATAGCTTGAGAAGCTAATAAGTTTATAAATTCTTTGATAGAAGAAGCAGGCAAGTCATCTATATATTTGAAAGTTAGTTATTTACGATTTCTTTGAAGCGATTATATGGGTTAACTAAAGGAATTCCTAGTTACTATTTTCACCCTTGTCGCGCCGATAGTCAAGATGCCTACTACTCCTAATATTGATTCTTGAAGGCCAGACCTTTTCGCAGTGTTATGATATAAGAGACATGTTTGGAAATCGTTCCGTGAGTTAAAAAGGCAGACACTCAACAACTCACGGGACAACTCACGAAAACCTTGCCTTTCTTTGATATTAAATGCAATAGGCAGAAACGAAAAAGCCTGCAAACACTCAGTATTTGCAGGCTTTTGACATAAAATGAAACAAAAAAAGTCGGGAAGACAGGACGCACGCTGTCGAGTTACTAAATTAGATATCAGTGATTTGCAATTAACGGTTCTTTAGGTCACCGTTTAGGTCGCAATCTTTTTGAAGAGCTTGTTTACAAAACAAAGATACTAAAGCGAGCCAATATATATTAAGTCATGAGTAAATTGCCTACTTCCCCTGCACCCATTTTGCTTTTGCAATTACCCTCTTTTCAAAAGCATCCGCCGCCTCTGGCGTGTAGAATTTACCCATTTCTGAGTAAGTTCCAATATAAAAGTCAGAATAGCAGAACGTATTCGGCTTATCAAACTCACAACTGCCTATTGTTCCAAAGGGGATAACTCCAACCTCATGCCTAAATCTTATTGAATCCTTTGAATTAAAAAGACTGTCTTTTTCCAAAATATTTAGTCTCGTCCTTTCGCCATTTTTGTTAATCAAATAAAATTCACTTTCTCTCAATTCATGGATATTTCGCTTGATTGATTGGGTCACAAGTATGCCGTCCTCAGGTATTTTAAATATCGTGCTGGAATCTTCCATTACGGGTTGTTCGCCAAATGGCCTGGCATATATGGCTACAACCTTGCCCCGATAATCAGAAGGAATTAAATAAATCTCCCTGTAATGAACGTTGCATGCACTATGCGAAAGGAATAAGGCAAACAAAAATGAAATCATTGGTAAACTCTTTTATGGAAAAAAGACAACAAATAATATTAAACTGATCTATTTTGACGGTGTTATCAACATCCCTTATTTTGACCGTCGAAACCTCAATATTGCCTCCCGCCCGAAATTAGGTATGGTATGATCGAAATGCTGCCGAATTATATCTACAAAGAAGTCAATTTTTGTTGCGACAAAAATTGACCTGGTTCTACTATACACGGAAAGAATACCTACTAACTTTGATCTAAGTAAACCCCCTTCATCCATGCTGATAAGCCAAAACCCGCTTCCACTTAATCCAGCAGGATTTGGACCTACAACTATTCCGGTGGTATTGGATTTCCTCAACGTTCTTCTGGAATATGCGGCAAAGTAATGCCAATCTCCTTTGTATCTATCTTCACTGTTTTGTGATGGCCGAGTGAAAAGAAGGAAAGGTAATGACCTAATTTCAACCCCGCCTCTTTTTACTGGAGTTTTTGTTCTCGACGCCGGATAACCTGCTATTAAAAATATGTCGCTTTCTTTTTGAATATATCCGGTTTTAATATCACCTATTTGGAGAAATTTTCGTCCTGATTGTTTCAATAATTCAACTGAATTGTCATTTAGGAGTACTACCGCCAGATCCATTAAATCATCTTCTCGCTTATTCGACTCAGGAAGTGAAGATGTCATGAATGTGCCGCCTATTGAACCGCTTTTCCCGTTTTCTATGAGAAATTGCGCTTTCGGAGCCAGTCCGTCAGCCAAAACATGTGCGTTTGAAAATGCAAAGAACCTATTATTAAATTCGAACAGCACACAAGACGCCTTACCTTTTGGTATATTGCTTTTGATGCTTTTAAATGTCAAAAGCTGGCAGGTATATTTTAGTGCTTCCAATCCAACCGCCTTATTTGGGTCCAAAAAATTCACCTATTAAGAGTTTGACCTAAGTTACGAAGAAACCTTAAACCGCTAAGCGGATTCATCGTAATTGGCAACTCCCGCTCGCCTGTGGTCATCGACTGATTAATAACTCCTTTATAATTTGAGGCTTTTCGTATATATTAGAGGTTAATCACCAATAACCTTAGACTTCCAATGTTTAATACGATATTTCATTTTATAAGTACTCCCTGGGGTATTCTTATTGGTTGGATAGTTGGGCCTTTAGGTATCATGGTCGCAGTGATTGTATATTACAAGCAGAAAAAAGAGAAGAGACCTGTCTATGGGAAGCAGACTTTCCCGCTGATATTTAAAAGTGGCGCCACACCTAAAAAGCTGGAAATAGTTTACGATCAAAAAGTGGTCGCTAAACTCACCTTGACAAAGTTTTCTTTCTGGAACGCAGGGAGGGAAACGATTCGCAAAGAAGATATAACACCTGTTGAACCCCTAATAATAAAATCTGTAAGGGGTGCTACAATCTATGACTTTGAGATTGTATATTCCAATCCCGTAAATAATTTTAAGATTACCAGAATAGATGAGTTCACATTAGGCCTTGACTTTGATTTTATGGACTTAAATCAAGGCATAGTCTTGAATTTGTATCACAACGGCGATTCAAGCATCGACATAACATCCGTAGGTACAGTTATCGGCGGGAAGCCGATCAAGCCCGGGACTGTAAGTAATAATGTTTTATTCAACAAACTGGGTTTTATCTCGGTTCCCGTAGAGTATCTTGTTAATTCCAAAGCTATTTACAAAAAAATTATTGGTTTCGTGGTGGTTGTTCCCCTAACGGCCGCTTTACTGATTCCATTGGCCTTTATAGTAGGCCCGATTAGTTTCGTGTATGTCAAACTATCAAATTTTGGCCCCAAAAAATTCCTTTTAAAAGACGATTGATTGCTGTCCCAAAAATGGAGTGGCTACAGGAGGGCTATCGCCTTTAGCATATGTCAAGAGTTCTGAGAGTAAACGGGTATGATCACAATAATAAAATCCGAGGTTTGATGAATGAAGAAGTGCAAAAATGATACAGGAGGCTGGCTCTGGAATTAAAGGCCGATCGACCCTTGAATCGACTACATGCAACTTTGGTAGAAATGAAGCAAAGCGGAATAAATAAGGATCAGGCATATGAACTATTGGCTTCCCTACGGACAGACTGTTCGACTGAAGTCCAAGAGGATAATATCTCGGACCTTATGGATATCGTGGTCGGATATTGCCTGCCCGAAAATCGCATCTGGGAATAAGTAACTGCTGTCGTAAAGAAGGTATGTCTACCTCCAAAGTATTTTTTCAGTGTAATTCGGGAAGTATTCGTCTTTGGTAATAATGGTAAGATTTTCAACCAAGCCTTGGGCTATAATGATCCTGTCAAAAGGATCCCTGTGATGCTGCTCAAGGCTGGACAATTGGACTAAATGAACAAAGGCTATTGGAAGTACTTCAATATCGTTGTCCGACAGATAAGAGGCGAAGTTCTCAAATGGAAATTTGATATACAGCTTGCCCAAGCTGACTTTTATGGCAATTTCCCACAAGCTGGCGATGCTAAGAAAGCACTTATTATCAATATTTGCAATTTCACTGCTGACTTTTCCCGGCAATTGGGAATTATCTTCGAGGAACCATAAAAGGGTGTGGGTATCCAGCAAATATTGCATTATATATAGTCTTTGAAATCCTCTAATGGCTCATCGAAATCGGGAGACATTTTTATCAGACCCTTTGCAGAACCCAATTGGCGTTTCTTCAAATTCGGTCGTGACGTAGTTTTCTGCTTTAGAAATTCAACAAAGTCAGATACTTCCTTTTTGAGATCAGCGGGGAGGGAAGATATTTGTGCATATAATTGGACGTCGGTCATAGCTTAAAATTTACTTTTTTTTTCATCCGCAAATTTCTCAAGAATTTGAACTTTCTCCCTTTCACTGGCTAATAAACGTTCATACAGTTCGACGACTTTATCCAGCGGATTGAAGGTACATTGGTAGTTGAAGCCACTATGATCGTTAAAGGTATTAAAGAAATGGTTAGCTGCTTCTTCGCTAAAGCTCCTTATGGCTTCGGGCGACACCTTTAAGATTTTTGCCACCTGATCCAAAATTTCCGATTCTATGGTCTCCTTCTGCTCCAGAAGGGAGACCTTTTTTTGTGTCCAATCGTGGCCCAGGTCGGCAGCTAACACCTCTTGTTTAATTCCCAGCATTTCCCGGAACCGTTTAACATTTCGTCCTTCATGTACTTTAGGCATTTCTGTTGGTGTCATATGGCAAATTTAATCTTTTTCTTTGAGTGCTAATATAGTCATCCTTTGGTATAAACTACCGCTAATTTATGCCAGTCCTTAAGTAAATTAGTTCTTCAATGAATTGAATATGATATAGTTATGGCGTTACTTGCTTCCGTGTTTACACTTAGTCAAATCCTCGCAACATGGAACCAACCGAAAACTTGCCGAATTGCCCCCTTTTGACGAAGAAGCCTGGATACGGCTTATCTTCTTACTCAGCGATACACAGGACTGGCTAACCGAAATGGTCATGGGCGCCGTTATGCAGGTGCCCATGAAACAGAGAAAAAACCTTTTTCGCAGAGGCTACTATATTACGGTCGCCGCGCTTGCCCACATCCTTGAACGTCACTATCATAAAGTACACAGGCATCCCGATACCAGCAAATTCACTATTCCATTGCCCGAAATCCTTTCTTATCTCAGGGACATGGCGAAAGAACCGGGTACTCCCATTGCTGGATCGATCGATTTCCGCCGAACAGCTAATTTACACAAAGTCATCGGCTACGACCGAAACCACGTATCAACCACCTTTATAACTATCCTCACCGATAATGGGGGAAGGATCAAAACAGCCTTCCCCGGAAACGACTTTATCCTGGCTCACGAAACCGACCAAACATAATTTAAACCGTTTTATATGACATTGGAACTTGACTATCTTGAAAACTCCAATTGGTACAAGGAGGAAATTACCGACCCTTACCAAGTCATTGCCGAATTTTTTTCGGCCGCCGATATGAAGGGGCATCGAAAAATCATTAAAGACCTGCTATTTGCTGCCAATTCGAAAAAAATCTATAGCAAGGATTCTCCGGGTGATTTGCTGTTTCATATGAAATTATTCGAATCCCTCATCAATTCGGCCCACCTGATAAATCAAGAAAAGAAGAAAAGCCCCCTCGAAATCTCCGATTATGATGTATTCAATCCTAATCTTTTCCGCGGTTGGGACAGCGATAGCAATGATTGGGACTTCCTGCCCCGTTCTTTGTCGTTGAAAGAATATCGAGATCCGTATGTGGTTTTTAAGCGTTTTTTCAAGTTTATGGACTTGGCGTCTTGGAAACGGGATTTGCAGGAGGTATTGGATTTTGCGTTGGTGAAAGACTTCCTATTTGAAGCCGGGGTTTTTATCGACTGTCTGTCCATCTACTTGCACCTGACAAAACTGATCGAAGCGGCACACCTGATCGATGTGAGGGAAACCTACCATATTGGAGGAATGATGAAAAATAGGCTTAAAGAAAGACAGCGACATTAGATTTTTCTTGCCAATGGTTAGTAAATGGGATAGAGGGGACACCCATTCGGAGGGGCTATATTATTGCTTTTTCTGAATTTGAGCATAGCACTAAAGATCATCCTTGGAGGGAGCCGATCAAGGGGAAGCGCTTGGGCAATGATATATCCCGTCCGAATCGCCAAAGCCGAACGGCAGTTGGGCTTTGTACTTCCGCTGATCGGCTGCGGCTGCTTGTACAATGCTTCGACTCGAAATTGTGGAATCCATCAAAATCGCAGCAAGTTTAGCTTTTTGTCCAGACATATGCTAAAACTTGAAAAGATGGAATATTTCAGAAATGGGGGCGTTTCTTCTTTTTTCTTTTTCGTTTCTCTTCCGGGGTGAGGTCACCTGCGCCACCGCCGCCTACCCCGCTTGATCTTATTTGACTCAAGAGTTGGACCGCCTTCGCCATTCCGGACTCGATACCGTAGTCAGGCAGCGCCTGGGAGCTTGAAGCCATTTTCGCGGTCTGGAGGGCATTTCCCACTTGTCGAGGTTTTAATAAAATCCGGTCTGAACTGGGCGGCTGAGAGATTTGTTTATTCCCCAAAAACCTTTGCTGTAGGTCAAGAATTTTTTGCAAACCGAATAATGAATACTTCCGGTCTATCTGACTGCCCTTAAAAGAAAGGTTCCCCATCTTGAAACTGATTCCCTGCTTTTCCTGGCTTTGGCCTTTGTACTTGTATAAAACGTCGATTCTTAGTTTTTGGAGGCGGTCTTCAAGTTCATCCATAGTGTGGCACCGGGGTAAGTTTTGGGCTATGGCCTGATAAATCTTGTATTTGATGGCTTCCGACTTGCTTAGGGCGTCAAGATGGGTCCGCAGCAAATCTTTTCTGATCGCCGGTATCAGGCCGTATTCCTCGGTGAGCTGCTGTGCAACCTTTTTACCCCTCAGACCGATCCAACTGTCGGATATTGCCTTACCGTTATTATCTACCAGGTTGGCGACAATGTGCAAATGAAGGTGGGCTTTGTCTGTGTGCTTGCTGATGGAAAATTGGGTATCGACAATCCCAAGCCGGTCTAAATATTTCAGCGCTATTTCCTTCAACTGTTCATCCGAAGGTTTCTCGTCTGGATGAAAGCTCAGGATGGAATGAAAGACAGCTTTCCCCTTAGATGGTCTGCTTTGCTGCTGCCGCATAAAATCCGCAGCCATTAATTTGTAGTCATGACCGCGAACCCCGTCGGCTATCAATACCTCGGCTCCCTTCTTCTGGCAGACGTAACGGCAGGTGTGGTAAAAGGAATTTGCTGCAAGTGGCTTACTGATCACGATTTCAGCTTTTCTAGCATTTCATCGAAAATCGGGATCAGCTTGGGAAAACGGAACATCGCCAGGGGAATGCCTTCCACATGGCAGCACTTGACAAATTGGTTTAGGTTGTTGTCCATGCCTATTAGCCTTCTCGCAAATTCTCTTTCTTCAGGCATGAGGCGGGGAGTAATAATGGTATGAATTCCCAAATGCCGGAGGTAGGCCGACGGCTTCATTCCAGCTTTTTCAGCTTTATCCTTAATTATAACGTATTCTGATTGGGTAAACCTGATGCAAGCCCTGACCTCTCGTTTGACCGCTTTCACCGGTCTTCCGTTTGCTTTTATTTTATGTCTGCCTGGTTCCATCTCCATCATTATTATTGTTATTGTCGCTTCCTGGGTTTTCTCCCTATGCGACCAACGGGAGCATAGGGACGAGCGTTGTTGTCGGGACGTTTTCGTCCGACAACAACACCGCTCGCCTTAAAACTTCGAAGCCGAAGACTAATAGAAAGTCGCGTCGGGGGTAGCCGAGAAAGCACCCTACGGGCAACCTTTTCCATCGAGGCGTCCTTAGCCGTAACTATCTGGGAAGCCTCTTTGGGCTGGTTAATGTAAGGTCTATTTCGGCCGCATCATAAAACATTAGACCGCCAACCCGCTTGAAAGGGATTTGCCCGTTGTTACGCAGGGTTTGAAGTGTGCCCCCTGAAATGTTGAGTATCTTTTTTACTTCACTGGATTTTATCCAGCGCTTGGCCGGTTTGCTCAAGTGGCCGTCCAGCATCTTCCTCATATCCATGAGCAGATTGATCCTGAATTTCTCAAGGTCATCCAGTGTTACTAATTGGTTTCCGGATGGCTGTTTTTGATCTCCGGGCAGGTATAATAGCTTTCCCATACACTTTTGATTCAAATATACCATCCCGAAATGCCGACGCATCAGAGTGCGGAAAGGATACGGAAAGATTTTTTAGACAAAATTTTGTTAAAGGGATGTAGCTTTGTTCGAGTCCGTGCTTCAAAAATTTGTTGATAGCACGGAATATGTGAATTGCTTCAATTCAGCTGGTTTGTCAGAGGCAAAAGGTGAAAATATTGGATAAGTCACATAAATGTGTCACATTGAGATGGTAAGGAATGTTCGAATTTCTTGACACATTTGGATTATTATGTATCCTTGTAATCGCGAAAAGCCCCGCTAAATTTTAAGTTATATGCTCGGTATATTTAAAAGATCTTCAGAACGCGTAGCTATTTCTGAGAATAGCGTCTTTATAAAAAATAAAGGTAAAAATATTGGAACTGCTATGGAAATTGAACATGTGTTCCTATTGCGTGAAAAAGAACCGGAAATCATAGTGTATGAGGACGCTGATATTATCAGAAAATACAGAATACAAGCAATTGATATTAACCCGGATTTGAGCGGTCAATTCTTTCACTCCTCAATCAGAATATTGCCGAATAGTGCTGTAATGATAGACGGAATTGTATCTAAAAGCAAAGGAAACCACGCGACTTCGACAGAGAAAGGTTATGAAGGAGTTCGATTTCAGCCATTTTATCTGTCCAACAAAGAAGAGGAGAACGAGAGACTTGTTGGATTGGGACTTTTTATGCGGGGACTGCATTTTAGTGGAACTGTGACTTCATCGGATATTAGATGTGTATGTGTCTGCGATAACTGCAATTTGAGCTTTACTTTACAACATTTTCACGCAGGGTTCTCAGAGGCACAGTATTTTTATTCGGATGACGGAAAAGAGACACTGATCATTCCTTATGGCGCTATTGAAAACATGCCGCATCAACTACAAGAAATCATTGACCCCGAGATGTTGAAAAACGTGGAGGCCGCGCTGCCAGCGCCTCTTTTTGGAAGGGGGAAATTTCTTTACTACAATCCCTTTCCGTGCCTCCATTGTCAGGCGCCTTTCATTGATTTTGGAAAGAACAAAGCTATTAGGCCGGGAGAGTATTATGGCAATACGCTAGTCAATGTGCGACCAACGCACTGGGATGAACGATCCTAAAATCAAAAGACACCAAACGGGAGTTTTCTCGAACCATTTTTTGGTGTTTGACATATTAGCCAACTAGGCGGCGAAAGTTCTCAAAAATCATGGATCGAATCTCTTCTGGCGTCGTTCGGTGAATCGCAGCAATGCCATTAATCGCAATAGTAAGACTTTGAACCCTGCCTGTAACCTGCTTATCAAATGTAAATGGGGCATCTGTTTCCGTAAGTAAATGATCCTTCGGCATATGTTTTATCAGTTCTTTGCCCTTCTCCGTATTTACCATTTTGTGATTTATAGAAAAATAAAACCCATTGGAAACGGCCTTTGCTAAATCGCCGGGAGTTCCGGAGAACCAATGTAGGATCACCTTATTTTTAGTGCCTTTCAAGTGGCCGTGAACTGTGTCGATCGTATCGGATGCCGCACTCCTGCTGTGCACAGTGATGATCTTATTGTCGTTTTTCCGAATCAATACCAATACTTTTTCCAATGCTTTCACCTGTGAAATGTACGAGTCTTGGTACTCGGCTGACCCATCCAGACCGACTTCCCCAACATAGCGAACGCCTTTAATCAAGCTGTCAAAAAGGGAAATTTCGCCAATGTATTTATCGACCAGTTGCGGGTGTAGACCTAACGCTGTCCGAATATTTTTACTGAATTGAAACAAGTTCTGGTTCGGTTTAAAAAAGGAAGGTGCATTCGTCACAGTGATCGTCTTAATGCCCAAATCATCCTCCTTTGATGCATTTACCAGTATATCCTTAAAAAGGTCGAGATGGCAATGGGTATCAATTAAAGGTATCATAACAATGCTACATGTGCCAACAGGTTTTCGACTTCTTGTAATGCTCTGCGATAGACATCGACAAATCGGGTTATATCGTCTCCTAGCGGACCAGTATTCCGGATGGAGGCGACAAGAAAGTCTGGCCTTCGGCGGATTTTTTCAATTAAGTATTTAAAGGCCAACACGTCCGCGCCCTCTGCCTCTGTAATATCCAAACCTGTGCCGTTAAGGATATTCCTTCGATAATTAGACGTATCAGGAAGTCCTGCATGCCTATATGCCGCTATCCGGATGATGCAAGGTACGCAATAGCCGCAATGACCGAGCCCGTGCCCCTGCCACCTGCCAACTGGATGGCTACAAGACATCGAATGGGTATTGGCCACAAAGCGGCTGTTTGAACACTCGGCAAGCATTTCACCCTTCGTTTTAAACTGATATGGGTTTTGAATTTGGACCCCATTTTGCATATTGTTAAAAAGCTGTTGCATCATTTGAAAATAGTAGGGATGGGTGGTGCGGGTACTATGTGAACCCACCCGAAGAGGGGTGAGAGGGATGTTTAGGCTTATCATGCCATTTTCAGGTACAATCAGACGGGATTGTGATTGCAATGACCCTGCACAGATTGCGCCTAATGTTAGAAAAAGAAAGGACCGCCCTCTCTCCGTGTTATCCTCGGAACCAAATAAACCATTTTTGGGCACTCTGACGAATGCATAGACCCTGGCAGGCTGAAGGTTCGGGTATTCCGCCTGAACGGCGTGAAAACAGTTTTCTTGATAAATCGTTGTATCGCCACTTTTGGCGTGGCCAACCAATAGGGGCCTACTTCCAGCCTCCAAAAGGTCGACGGCGCCGATCAGGCTGTCCATGCCCCCGGAGAAAAGACAGACGGTATCTGTTTGGTAAGTCATCCCATATCTGGCAAGGTGACCCCTTGGGGACAACAATAGATTGGTTTGGGCTCTTGCCCGAAAGTTTACTTCCCAGATGTCGCCCGTGAGGAAGCGGAATATCTTTTGCAGGAGCACCTTTTGGCCATTCCAGAAAGTCTCATCGCTCACTGGGATATATAAGTCGATTTGCCTCGTCCACGAATCCTCTGCAAAGGCTTCTCGTTTGATCCTTGTATCGGCAGCATACATTGTACAGGCAATCACTAAAAGGTCCATTAAGAGCTCCGACGGCTCCAATCGTAACTGTTTAAGTACTTTGAGGAATTCATGCACGCTAACATCTTGGACATTGTTGTACTTGAAAAAACTTATTCGCCCTACTCCCCCATAAAGGGTGTTTTCCACGGCGGGGCCATCGTCTTGTTGGCCTACAAATGCGACAAGTGCCAATTTTGCCATACTCAATTATTTTGACCGGCCATAGCATCGAATGCTATGCGGTAGATATTTTCAATTCTGATTTCCAATTGCGTCCGGTCGCCCCGCTGGGTCGCGACAATCTCCGTCATAATTTGCGTCCTCACCATTCCACTAACAATCTGATAAATATTTTCTTCCATTTCAACCAAGGCTTGAACGTCAGGATTTACCTCCGTAAATTTATTCCCAATATCATTTATTACCCGTTGTGCAATGGTTTCTTCGATAAATATGGCAACCATTACCTCAATATGTTCATTGGTAAGATGATCCAGATCGATTCCCTGCATCTCGCAAATCCTTACGACGGTGTTCGCATAAGCCTGCTTGCTAATACTATCATCCTGGGTTTCCTCGTAAATCCGATCTGAATCTTGGAAAATCGTATCACTCAACGCAGATAGTACGTTGAGGAGAGGCTGATCGTTATAATTCCCGAGATTAAATTGAACTAACGCCGCCTGCACTCCTTGTTGTCTGAACGTGTTGACAACCTGGGAAAACCTGGTAACCCTGGAGGCCGAAGGACGCATCCTCTGCGCCAGCTGGCGCGTATTGCCAGCTGCATTCCGGCTGTAATCCCTCAGCGAATTTTTGAGCGCCTGAGTATCCCGACCGCCGCTTCTCGTAAACTTGTTGAATTGTCTTCGAGGGCCGGTATATCGGTTACCTGCATTTAGGGGAGCTGGTGGCACTGGAGGCTGAGGGCCAGGAGCCGATGGCTGTGGCGCGGGTAGTTGCGGTCCTGGCGGCTGCGGGGCAGCAGGTTGTGATCCAGGAGGTTGAGGTCCGGGAGGCTGCGGCCCCGGTGGTTGTGGTCCAGGGGGTGGGCTAGGCGGTGGTGGCCCCGGTGGTGCAGGCGGGGCTCCGCCTCCCCCGCCAATCCAGGAAGGTATCAAGGGATTGTTACCACCAGCTCCTCCTCCGGATTTAGATGTACCCATATTATTTTAAGGTTTGTGAAGCTAAATTCGAAAGCATCTTGTTTTCAGTTTGATCACGCCATTGCGCAAGGATCTTCCTAAACCGTTCTTTCGCGGATGGGGTTTTAAGCCCACTCAATTGACTGATCGCCCAGACGCCGAGATTTGCCACTGGAAATGATTCCAGTAGCGATAGAAACGGATCTTCGAATGAGGATTCTACATTGATAAGCCTTAGCAAGCCATGCACGGGCGTCGGAATATTTTTGAGGTCACCCACCGAACGGCTTTCCGCCTGTAGTCGATCAAAGAGAATTTGTCGGTCCTTGAGTGAAATGGCTCCTAATTCCCGTTCTGCTTTCTTAAGAGCTATGTCGGAAGAGCTATTGAGGCTCTCTAATAGGGCAGCGAGGTGTTCCGGTAATTGGCCTTCGACCTCAAAGCCTATAGCCTTTTCCTTAGATATGAATATATAAGGTCGCAGGTCGAGAGAGCCGATTGGAGGTTGAATTGTCGCCCATTCCAGGAAAGGACCATTTCGAGTCAATTCGTCCGTCAATGGCTGATGGATCGAGGTGCCTGCCGCGATGTCGGTTGGCGTTTCCCCCTTTTGTATCAGATCGGACTTGCCCTCTGTGGAAGCTGCTACGTCATCAACGATTCTACTAAAGGCATCCGACTGGAACCTTTCCAGCAACATGAGTTTGGCCAACACGTTTAATTTAACGACATCGTCCAATCCATATATTCGTGCAATACGCATCCGTAGAAAAAGAGTATTGAGGAACCGTTTGATGTTCCGAGGATTACCCTTCAGCCCCAAAGACAGGGTGGCGGTTAACTGATCCGCAACGGAAAGAGTCTCTTTCAATTCATCACTGGTGGAACCAATCGCCTCCGTGATGAAATCGTAGCTGAGTTCGATTGGATCATACGGCCGCTTTTTTTTGCCGCTATAAGTCCCATACACTGCCTGCAGGCGAGCAAAGTCATGCTTTAGAAAATGCTGAAGCATGAGAAGTTTTATGTAGTTGCCGGTTTGCAGTCTTGTCAGCGTAGGGATGCGTATAGGTATCTGAATGAGCTTTTCGAGATAATTCTTGGTATAATCGGCATACGAAGCAGGAAGATTTGGAAAATGTCCCCTTACAGCATATTCTATCATCCTTTCATCCGCTGAGATAACAAAGGTAGTCCCTTCCACGAAGAGAAAAAGTCGAATTGCTTCCAGGATTTCAATGACCGATTTCGGTAGGCATCTATCCAAGTCATCAACCATTACGATGATATGGTCAATCTTGGAGCTCTCTATTAATTCCTTCAGTTCCTTCCGAAACGCGTGAATTTGACTTGTAACGGTTTCTTCCTCCTTATCCTTCAAAAGCGATTCGTCAGACTTTCCTTCCGAGTCTTCCGTTGCCTTGTGCGCGCGTTCGATCAATGTACCCGCAATCCCTCCGATGGGCAATCCGGTCAGTCCCGTCAACGTAGCGCCAGCGACCACTTTGGCTACCTTCAACCAGTTAATCCGCGACAGAAGGGATTTTGCGAGTTTTTTTACTTTATCAATATTTGGCTGAAATGCGGCCAATTCGGTTACGACTGTTTCCATTAGTGCGGTCTTCGCATCCTCATATCCCTGAAAAAGCCATCCATTAAAGGTGATGCAGAGTCCTTTGGAAATCTCTGCTTTTCTCTCTGCGGTGACAATGCTTTCAAGAATCGATAGAATGGAAGATTTGCCCACTCCCCAATCCCCATAGACGCCAATAGTCAGAGGGCGAAGATGGTTGTCACTAATGATGTCCAGAATAGTTCTAGCAATTTTCTCATGGCCGAGCAGGTCGATGGTTGTTTCTTTATCATTCCACATGTGGGTGCCTTTGTAATTGAACTATAGTCTTTATGAAGGACCATCTAAGCAAGGTAATGTCTTTGACAGAGTTAGCGCACCGTGAAAACACCTTTTCTTGCTTAAGTCAACCATATTAATGTTTACACAGGTTTTTGTCAAAGTGTACTTTTTGATACTCTTACCGGCAGGAAAAGCGGTTGTTGGATTGGTCGGCGCGTGGGACTAGAGAAGCTGAATCGATTCTATAGCTTTGAACTGGTATTGGCGGACTTTCTGTAGTCAGAGGTCCAGCGAATTTGAAAATGCACTAGCCAATTTTCACGGAGGCTGGACAAAGGCGGAAATCACTGTCTGCAAGGTATATTGCGGGATAGCGTGATTGGCTGTGCCACGAACGTGGCACAGAAATGCGACGTATGGAATATTTTGCCAAATTATAACTGATTTGATATGAAATGCGAAGGCCATCCCGCGAGATGGCCTTTTTGATGTTTGTGCCACAAATGTGCCACATTTTGTACCCGAAGGGGGAGTCGAACTTTCTCAAAATTTAACTACATTGCCAAACAAACAAATAAACGCCCAAGCCCTTTCTATCTACGTGAACTTGGGCGCTGAAACCTATTTTACCGCTTTTAAGGCGGCTGCGCTTTTGTTACCTTCCAGCCGATCCTGCAACAAGTTCATATCCATCCCGATTTTGGTTTGAGTTACCTTGGCATAGATCATGGTCGTGCTAATCTTCGTATGACCCAGCATTTTGCTGATTGTCTCGATCGGGACGCCATTCATCAAAGTGACCGTAGTGGCGAAGGTGTGGCGGGCGAGATGGAAAGTAAGGTATTTTTGAATTCCGCAGATTTCGGCCAGGATCTTCAAACTGCGGTTTACCTCCTGGTTGCTTACGCGCGGGAACACCGTGTCGCGCTGGTTAAAGTCCTCGCCGGTGAATTTTTCCAAAATCACCTGGGCGGCCCTAAGCAGGGGAACATTTACCGGAGTGTCGGTTTTGGCCCGCGTCGTCTTAATCCATTTGATTTTGTCAATCCCGGTCAAAATCTGCTGCGGCCGCAATTCCATCAAATCGACGTAAGACAGGCCGGTATAGCAACTAAAGATAAAAAGGTCCTTGACCCGGTCCAGCATTTGATTTTCAAATTCCCGACCTTCCAGCTCGCCCAGCTCCAACTGGGAAAGGAACTCCCTTTCGGTGTGCTTGAACTTTAGCTGGAAGTTTGAAAAAGGATTTTTCTCAATCCATTCATTTTTGACCGCCCAGGTCACCATCTTCTTTAATCTTTCCAGATGCTTCATTGTCCCATTGGTAGTGCAGGGATCATTTTCTTTCAAAGAATTGTTTCGGACGAAAGTTTCAAAGCCAGAGATAAATTCATAGTTGAGGTCTTTCAAGGGCATATCGGCCACTTTGTACCGGCCCGCCAAAAATAGCTTCAGATAGCTTTCGGTAGCGTGATAGTTCTTCATGGTCCCAGGCTTCAAAACCTTTTGCATCCGGATTTCATGTTGGCCGACCATCCAGAGTAGGGAATAAGAAATAGCCGCTTGCTTCTCGATGCCAAAATATGCGGCTTTGACCGCCGCCGCCGTGAGCGGCCCATCTTCGATTTGGAGGTCCCGGTAATGCCGGTACATCTGCCCGTGCATTTCCTGCAAATAACTGTTGAACGCCCGAAGCTCCGGATTCTTCGGCTTGGCCTCTCCTTTGCCGGTGTTCCAATCTTTCTTGTCAATCGAATGCTTCATGGAAACCTCGCACCTGGTGCCGTTGACCGTGATCCGGGCGTAAACAGGAATTTTGCCGTCTGGGTCGGCCTTTTGTGAGCGCAAGACGAAATGAACTCCGAAAGTGTTGTTGCTTTTCATTGCAATTAATTTTTGCTTGATCAATCGCTCTTCGCAAGGCTGCGAGACCTAAAAAGGCGCTCAAAAGCACGACTGGCGCGGGTTTCCGGCAATCCGGTGACCTCAAAGGTAAATCGATACCCGAGGTCACCGTTTAGGTCACCTACACCTTGAAATAAATTGCAACGAAATGATATGTAATTGAAGCAAAAAGCCCGTAAACTCAGCGTTTTACGGGCTTCACGTCTTGTCTTAGCTTTAGACTCAAGTCGGGAAGACAGGATTCGAACCTGCGACCCCCTGGTCCCAAACCAGGTGCGCTACCGGCCTGCGCTACTTCCCGAACGCTAATGAGCGGCAAAAATAGGGATTTAAAACCGAAAAGGCGAGAGAAAAGCAAAATTAAACGCCCAAACAGTAAATAAAGATCAAAGATTCCACCAATAATTGAATTTCAGGACAAAGGCACGGCTGCGAACGGAGAAAGGAGTAGTCAGATAGTTGTCAGTATAGACCAAAAACAGGTCGGAAGCAGGTTTGTATCGCCATTGCAGACGGGTATTGAGGTTCATGTTCCGCGTCTGCTGATTGTACTGGATATAAGTGGTCAGAAAAAGAGTATTGGTCATCGTAATGTCGATGCGGGGACCTATCAGCCAGAAGTTGACCTGCCCCCAGGGCTGAGGAAGGTGCAGACTCGTATACGTAGTGCTCATAGTGATGTTGACATAGGGTTGGAATCGGTATCCCACATCATTGGTAAACGTCAGTTTGGTCCCGTCGGCATAATAGCCGCCATAACGCAGTGAAAAGTCATAGGTGAACAGGGCCTGGAGCTTGCTGACATAGTCGAGTCCAAGCGTATTCCAGTTATGACGTGTGCCTTTTGCCAGGGAGTGGATCCCTGTATTGGTCGGGTCGAAAGGCGATAGCAATTGCACATAATCATTCATTAACACGCCTGCAAGCGTGCTTTTGTTACGGAATGTGGTCAACCACGTGAAGATGGTCTCGTTGTCGGTGCGGTGAAACGACTCATCATAGAAATAGGTGGATGTAAGCTGAGGCCCATGACTAAGCACAACCCCGCCCCGCGGAAGGAAGAAATAGGATATCAGCGGATTGACCTTAAAATAAGCCGTCCGGGGAACATAACCGACCTCGGCATTATAATTACTGCCCGTGTATTCATACCCTGCACCGATAAGCCAATGCCGGTCGGTGTACTGAATGTTGCCTGCATGGACATAGTCATCCCCCCGCCGGCCAGGACTGAAGGATTTCAGGAGTAATACTTTGCCAGTCCAGTAATTGTCGGAAGAGGCCAGGTTGAATTCCACACCCATGTTGCGATTGTACTGAGAATATACAGGATGGGTCGTGTCCTTGCCCGGCTGATAGTGTACTGACTGTTTGTTGATAAAAACAAACCCGATATTGGACCGTGAAAAGATCTTACGCTGGATGGCTATCATCGAGAAGTTTTGTTCCGGCAGTCCGATAGAGTCTACCTTTCCGGTCTGCATGTCCAACAACCCGATACGCCAGTTAGCATCCAGTTTGCCACTAAGCCGGGCGCCAAATTCAATAGGCGCCCCCAATCCGATACGCCGGGAAAAGAAAGGCCGGATATCGGAATAACCCAGATTGTTGAAGTGATCGGCATTCTCAAGAAAGAACTGTCTTTTCTCCGGGTAGAACAGTTCATATCTGCTAAGATCGATGACCTGTCGGTCGACATCTACCTGTGAAAAGTCCGGGTTGACAGTCAGGTCAAGATTGAGGGAAGACGTGACGGCTATTTTGGCATCACCTCCGATCTCTTTTTTATAGACATTCCCCTTCCCGTTTGTATAGTCTTTTTGAACCCCGCCCAGCACATAGGGGATAACCGAAATATTCGGTCCGGGCGAAGGCGGCGGCGCATCCCATACCAATACCCCGGTATAGGCCAGCGAAGCGGTAGGAAACTCACGGGGCACCGGTGTCCAGCTTGACTTCTCCGTCGTCTTCAGATCGTTGCGGCTAAAGTTGATCCCCCAGTGTGTCAGCCCGGGCCGGTAACGAAGGGTCTTAAACGGAATGGCTATCTCCAGCACCCAGCGGTCGCTGTATCTGCGAACGACCGAACTCCATTTGTTGTCCCAGCTGAGATCGACCTTTCCGCCTTCATACATCAGTCCATCCCACTGACCTCCCGCTGCATTGGCGCCAAAGGAGAAGCCGCTGGTCTGATCTTCGAAAGGGTCAATAAAAAAGATGAAGTTGTCGTTTTTTACAAAACTAAAATCCCTGTGAAGAGATTCTACCATGTCCGGACCCGGCCCGGCATCAAGACATTCGGCGACGAGATAGAGGTTTTTATCGTCATAGGTCATTCGAACTTCTGTCCGGAGACTGGCATGGCTGGTGTCCATCGGAAGCACCATAAAGAAATTGTCTGCCTTTTCCGCATGCTGCCATGCGGGCTCGTTGACAAAGCCATCTATGCGGACAGGACTCTCTGCGCGGTGAATGTGCAATTCAAAGCCGGCGTTCTTTTTCTGTGCAACAACATAAAAAGGAAGAATAAAAAACAGGCAGGCCGCAATCAGTCGTTTAACGTTCATTAGTATCGCCAGGATTTTAGGTCGGCGCCTTTCGGAGCACGGGTCTTTACTTCTTCAGCCCATTTTTTAATATACATCTGATGATAACGCAGACGGCTGATATAATTGGGTTGCGTATGATCCCCATTCCAGCAGTGCTCGGCCCGGTCGCCATAGTCTACCTGGCAGTCGCAGACGGGATTGTTCAGTTTCTTCAGGATATCTTCTGCAGCATAAACGGCGTTGTTGAGATAATAGGTATCCATATCCCCCACATAGATGTGGATCTTCCCTTTTAATTGTTCTCCAAGCCGTGGCCAATCCCGCTGGATGATATGCGCCAGATCGAAATGTTCTTTCCAGTAAGCCGCTACAGAAGAGTCGATGGCGCCGGTGTACTTGTCAAAGATCCGTTTTGGATATCCGTCTGCATCCATGGGCGAGAAAACGGCCTCCCAGATATCGAATTGATCGCCACTCCGGCTGCGGGTACCCAGGGCCAGTTCCCGCTGATTGAGGTCCTTTATAAGCGTGCTGACATTCCCCAGGTAGTCGCGTTCACCGGGTCGTGGCGTATGCCTGAAATCGCTTTCGACATAATAGGCGTTCTTATTGTTGTAAAGATCGATGGTAGTATAGTGATGAAAGTCTACCGGATCGGGGCATGCAGCATAACAGCCATTGTATTCATTGGGATAGAACACCTGCACGGCGAGAGCCTCCCAGCCACCCGTAGAGCCGCCATATGTAAAGCGTGCCCAGCCCTTACCTATGCCCCGAAACTGCTTCTCTATCCCGGGGATCAGTTCGTAAGTGATGGCATCTCCATATGGACCCAGGTTTTCCGAATTGACAGCATAGGAATCATCATAATAGGGATTGGCATGTTCGATCTCGATAGCCAGGACACGGGGAAAGTTGGGACCGGTCCACTGCCGGTAAAAATTATATGCTTCCTGTTGAACGATTTTGTTATACCCGGTGATGTGAAAACGGGCACTGGTGTCTGGCGGGAGATTGGCATCGGGCGGAGTGGTTCGGAACCCACCAAAATCGGCAGGGAAATGGCCATGGAAGATGGCCAGGGGATATTTTACATTCGGATGTTCATCAAATCCTTCTGGCAAAAGTACGTGGGCGCCAATAAACATAGGGCGTCCCCAGAATTCGGTAAGAAGCTTGCTCTGTATCCTGATGTGCTTGATATACTTGCTGTCCTGGGGTTCTTTGATCGGTGGGATGACCTTGTCGATCGTGAGACTGATCTCGCCCGAAGTAGCCGGGTCGAAGTGCACTTTTACAGGTGCGGAATAGATGTTCCCCGGCGCGACATTCCAATGCTGTCCCTCGCCTCTGTCCATTGGAAGCTTGACCGTATGTCCGGTCTTCAGGTGAAAGGTCTCGTATTTATGGAGCAGGACCTGGACATAATAGTCTCCGGCAGGCACGTCTTTTAGTCTTTCCAGCGGATAGCCAAAGGCATGCATGTCCACCAACTGCGAATGCTGCGGCTGCCAGCCCTCGACGTCGACACCGAAGACCAGTTGTGTCCCCGCAGCGTCATTGACCTGGAACCGGGGTTCGGTCTTATCGTTTTTGGAGATCAGCAGTAATAAGCGGCCGTCCAGGTTTTCCTGTTGCAGATCTGGGACAATGGTCACCCGGAATGTCTGGGACCAGCCGGGAAATGCAAGCAACAGAAAAACCAGGAAGCCTATTTGCCTTTTAGCAGTAAGCATATCCTGGTTTTATTAAGGTCTATTCCAGCCCAATGAAAATGATTAGTTGGGCAGATTAAAGTAGTTCCTGACGGCATTGTAGTCTTTCACATTCACGCTGGCAGGGACGGAACCTGGTATCAGAATGTAGCGGTATTGTCCAAGTTTTACTCCGCCTGACGTGCCGCTGCTAAAGTTATCATTAGCCGTTAAATATATGTTTCCTACCGCAAGGTCTACCTGGATATTCCAGCCAGTGGAAATAAAATCAATGAACGGCAGCGGAATGATATCCGGATTGGCCGTCGATCCAAAGTTGAAATAAACCTTTATTTCGCCTTTATTAAGTATGTCTGACGTAAGCTTAGGGGCAGAAATAGCTGCCGCCCAGGCTAAGGTATCAATAGTTCCGGGATTTGTCGTGTCATCCGTTATGGGGGCATAAGTCACATCTGTCCAGGCAGAATAAACAACATTAGCAGTACCAGAGTCCCCTTTAGGCCCCGCTGCACCAGCCGTGCCGGCAGCACCCGCAGGTCCGGCCGGTCCCGCAGGACCTGTATCACCTTTTTTACAGGAAATAACAAAGATGGCAGCAAAGAGTACAATTGCCAGACAAGAGTAAAGTTTTGGTTTCATAACTTTTTATTTGAAGTATCAATTGAATGCAGGAATAACAATTTAAGGATTATATACAAGATTCTGCATCCGGAAAAACATTTTTTTGCGATTTCTCCACCGGAAACGGGGATTTTACGATTTCGGGCCCGTGGAGCGCAGTTTGCAGGGGAAATCGTAGATTTAAAAGAAAAGAAACCATGAAACACCTTAGATATCTCAATGTCGTCCTGACTGTCATAGCCATCAACCTGGTGTTGATAACATTGGCGGTGACCGGGCTTTTTCCTATTGCAAGCGCAAAGGATATTGGTCCGCGGCATGTTACTGTTCCCGTAGCTGCTGATGGAACCGTAAATGTAAATATAACCCAGGTTGGAGGAGAGGATGTCAGATACCGGGCGCTACCAGTAGACGTAAAGGATGTTGACGGAAGGACGATCCGGAGTAATCCGTTGCCGGTGTTGTTGGAAAATAGGCAGTAATCTATCGACCGGAGTGCAGTCGGCGCGATGGCACCTCATTTGCATACCTACCGGTAAATAGCACGATGGAAAAACGCATCCTGGGTATTATATTGTCCGTTATTGGAGTAGTAGGGCTTATTATCGCCGCTATCCGTTTCGCCAATGGCGTATCCGGAGGACAAAGCATCCGGATGATCGTCGTGTTCGCAATCTTAGGCGCCGTTTTCTTCTTTTCCGGTATCGGCCTGATCAGGAACACAAAGGACAGAGCTACATAAGCAATGGCAGCAAGGCATGTCATTCAGTTGGCTCACCGGCATCCACTCGGGAAGCGTCGCTTTTTATCTCCCCCTGGGCAATTGCAACAATAATGTTAGTATAGCGGATCCTATAAAAAGGGTTAAAAAACCAAGATAAAACCTCGGTTTACTTTTCATCTTATTGGCCTGATTATCATATGCCTTGTGGTCGTTTTTATTGGCTTTTATCCCAAAAACGGCACAAAAAGGCCATGCCAGCACAGAAACAGAAAAAGTTGTGGTTTTTATTATTAACCCCCTATCTTTATAAAATAACCGAATACTTTTGTATTTTTTTTAAAAACTACTGCATGATTGCTCCCAGACCCGGCGACAAAGCCGACGGAATTGTTAAAGAGTTGTATTACAACAAGTCCATGTCCTGTCTGGACCTGAGCAAAAAGATTAAAAAAAGTTTACCAAACACTTCGCTGCGATTGAATGACCTGGTCGCAAAAGGCGCCGTTGTAGAGAACGGCTACGCCCCTTCCACCGGTGGGAGAAAGCCGCTGATGTATTCGTTGGCTGGCGATTTCATGTTCACGCTCGCGGTGGCGGTCGATCAATTCGTGGTGAGAATGGTTTTGATGGACATGCACCGGAAAATGGCCTCGAAAGTCCATGAGGCAGCTATCACTTTCTACGAAAACACCGGATATGCCGAATCCCTGGCCGACGAGATAGAAGATTATGTCACGACATCCGGTATCAACAAAGATCAAATTGCCGGAATTGGGATTGCGATGCCCGGATTTATTGATCCCGATAACGGGATCAATTATACGATTGCCGGCTCCCCTGCGATCGTTTCGATCATCGCGAAAGCGGTCGGTATGAAGGTTTATGTAGATAATGATTCAAGCGTCATCGGCCTTGCGGAACAAAAATTCGGTGTGGCCCGCAAAATAAAGAATGCGATGGTCATCAACATCGGGTGGGGTGTTGGCCTGGGGATGATCCTGGATGGTCAGCTGTTCCGTGGAACCAATGGATTTGCGGGCGAGTTCAGCCACATCCCCATGTTTTCCAACAACAAACTTTGTTCCTGCGGGAAACACGGCTGTCTCGAAACGGAATCTTCGCTTTCCGTGATCGTTGAAAAAACAAAGGACCGGTTACGAAAGGGAGAACTTTCTTCACTTACCATTAAAGAAATTGAGAACGAAAATATCGAGCGTTCATTCCGGTCGGTCAAAGACGCGGCCCTGAAGGGCGACAAGCTGGCTATCGGACTGTTTTCAGAAGCGGGATACAATATCGGCAGGGGCGTCGCGATCCTTGTCCATCTGCTCAATCCCGAGTTGATCGTATTGAGCGGAAGAGGTGCATCGGCAGGAAAAATATGGGAGGCGCCCATCCAGCAGGCATTGAATGAGCATTGTATACCAAGGCTGTCTGAAAACACAAAAATAATAGTGTCGAAATTGGGACTCGACGCAGAGCTGCTCGGCGCAGCCGCCCTGGTCATGGAGGGTTTCAATGAAAGCGACATGGTTACCTACGTAGAATCCTATAGAAAGAAATTGACCGTATAAACCTTATTAACAACGGGACCGCAGGAACACCTGTGGCCTGAATTAAACACACTGCAACCAAAAATTGACACATAATGAAAATGCTGCTTAAACCATCGCTTCTTTTACTGGCGGTGACAATGTGGTTTTTTTGTGCAAACGCGCAAGAGGCCAAAAAAACGATTGCGGGGACCATCACCGATTCAGCCGGTTCGCCCATAGTAGCCGCAACTATTCACGAAAAGGGCAAATCCAATTTTACAACGTCTGACGGAACCGGCCATTTTACGATCGCGGTACTGCCAAAGGCGGTCCTGGAAATAAGCTATGCCGGTTTTGAAACCGTGGAAATAGCCACTGACAATTCATCTCCGGTTATCACCTTGCGTTCCAGGTCAAACCAGATGGAAGGGGTGGTAGTAACAGCGCTGGGTATAAAGCGACAGAAAAAGTCATTGGGTTACGCTGTGCAGGAAGTGAAGGGAGAGACCCTGAATGACATTAAAGACCCGAATCTGACGAATGATCTCACAGGACAGGTAGCCGGGTTGCAAGTTGTGCGCTCCGGGAACGGCCCTGCGGGTTCCTCTCAGATAAGGCTTAGAGGGAACAATTCGCTTGGGTTCTCGCAACCGTTGATCGTCGTGGACGGTATGCCTATATCGAACAACACAGGCAGAGCCCCTTCGGTAGGCGGCACGGACGATTTTTATAACCCCTCACTCGATATGGGCAACGGGTTGAGTGATATCAATCCGGACGATATTGCGAGCATCACGGTACTAAAGGGACCTGCGGGCGCGGCACTGTATGGCTCATTGGGTGGTAATGGCGTCATCCTGGTCACTACCAAAAGCGGTACAAAACAGCCAGGCGCGGGAATTTCGGTAACTTCCTCCGTAGGTTTTCAAAGTATTTTTACCAGTCCGAAACAGCAAAATGTATTTGGCCAGGGTTCGGACGGAAGGTCCGACCAACCTACCAGCCCCTTTAGCTGGGGAGCCCAGATGACCGGACAGACCGTCACGGACTGGACCGGCAAGAGCGTTCCGTATCAGCCCTATGATAACGTCGATAACTACCTGAATAACGGCATCATTTCGACTCAGAACCTATCTTTTCAGCAACAATTCAATGCTACGTCGGTCTATGCATCCTATAGCCGGCTGGATAATAAGAGCATTATACCGGGTTCGAAACTGGCGAGGAACAATATCACTGCGAGAGCGGTTACCAAACTGGGACAAAATCAACGATGGACACTGGACACCAAGATCCAGTTCATCAATGCCAATGCTTACAATCGTCCATTGGAAGGAAGGAATGACAACAACATCTTTCTTACCCTCAACACCCTTCCCCGCAGCCTCGACATCAGGCAGTTCAGTAAGTCGGTAGATTCAGCCGGCAATCAGACCTGGTACAAAACAGGGAACACGTCCAACCCTTACTGGGCAAAGCAATACCAGCTGAACCAGGATACGCGGAACCGCTTTATCCTCTATGGTTCGCTGAAATACCAGTTCAACAGCTGGCTGGATGCATCGGTAACCGGAGCGACGGATATGTACACGACCTCTTCGAATTCAAAACAGTATGCGGGTGCCCCCGGGAATCTGCCCGGCAGCTACGGCATAGGGAATGAGAACTACTATCAAACCAATTACAGCACCCTGATATCGGCCAAAAAAGATAATTTGTTTGGCAAGTTTGGGGGCTCGATCAGTTTAGGGGGAAATATGCAGGCGTACCGGGACGACCAGTTCAATGCAAGCGCAGGTACATTGCGGGTACCCAACCTTTTCACGATCAACAATGCGCAGGGCAATCCGACATTTAAACAGCAATTTGCCGAAAAACGCATCAATTCCGTATATGGCTCACTGGAGCTGAATTATGACGGCTATTTGTTTTTGAATGGCACTTACCGCACTGACTGGTCCTCGGCTCTAAGCAAGGTGAACCGGAAGTTTTCCTATCCTTCCGTAAACCTGTCATATGTATTTTCAGATATGATCCAGAATCATGGAGGGACGCTGCCATCCTGGTTCAGCTTTGGAAAGCTGAGGGCCGGGTATGCAACGGCGGGTAGCGACCTTGACCCTTATAGGCTGAACAATACGTATTATATCGGGCTTGATCCGAACAATAATACTACGGCCTATTCGAATACGACCTTGTTCAATTCTGATATTAAGAGTCAGCTGATAAAATCCACTGAGATCGGCGCCGAACTGAGGTTCTTCAGGAGCCTCATCGGACTGGATTTCACCTGGTATAAGTCAAACGCCACCAACCAGATCATTACATTACCTATGGATCCTTTGAGCGGGTATACGGGTAGGATCATCAATGCGGGAAATATCCAGAACACCGGCATTGAAATAAGCGCGGATGCGAGGATCTTAACTTCACAAAGTTCAAATTCGCTGGGCTGGACCCTAAGCTTAAACTATGCACACAATAACAATAGCGTCAAGTCGCTGTATCCCGGGGTGGACAAATATCAGCTGGGTGGTTTTGACCAGATCCAGGTGCTAGCCATTGCAGGTCAGCCATACGGACAAATTTATGGGTCGAAACTTGCCCGGGTTACCGATACGAAAGACGCGAATTACGGCAAGATGATCTTATCGGGAGCGGGTCTGCCACAGGGTACAGGCGATACATTGTTGGGCAACCAGCAGGCAAAACATATTATCGGTCTGACCAACAAATTCTCCTACAAACACTTTTCGCTCTCCGTATTGCTCGACGCCAGCCTGGGGGGGAAGATGTACTCCTTCACCTTATCGAGCATGGAAAGCGCGGGTACCGCAGCAGCCACGGTCGTAAATGGCAAAAGAGATTCAATGGTTGTCGCCGGCGTAGTGTCTACCGGTGCCAATACATATGCACCCAATACTACCAGGATCTCTCCGCAGCAGTATTGGACCGCTTTAGGAGCAGGTAATACAGGGATCACGGAATCCAACTTATACAGCGCCAGCAATATCCGCATCCGGAATGTGCAGCTGTCCTATTCCTTGCCTAAAAGTGTGATAAGCGGAACTCCTGTTCAGAGAGCGTCACTCGCCTTCTCCTGCAATAATGTCTGGTTGATATCGAGCCATATGCACGGGGTCGATCCCGAGTCCTCCTATGCAACCGGATCGCCTGCCATTGGCTTTGAGAGCGGGAGCGTTCCGTCCACGAGGACCTATTATGTCACGCTTTCCTTAGGCTTCTAATTTATTCATAAATTAATAGTACGAAGATGAAAAATATAAGTATCAAATACCCGGTGTTCTTTGCACTGCTCCCGGTATTGCTTTTTTCCTGCAAGAAATTTGCTGACGTCAATTCAGACCCGACCGCTGCAAACAGCACCCAGGTCCAGACGGAATATTTTATCGACAATGCCATCACTACCGCCCAGCAGAATCCAGGTGTTTCCGAACGTGGGTTCGTTCTTTACTGGGCTGCGGCCGGACACCAGATCTCGGATGCGGATGGCGCCACTTTCTCCTGGGGGAGCTATAGCGATGAATGGATCGGAGAGTATTATAATAACCAAGCTAGCGCACTTACCTATGTCAATAGCGGGATCACCATCGCACAGCAGCAAATGACTGCGGGTACCGAAAAGCTCTATACGAAAAATCTTTACTGGATAGCCAGGATCTGGAGGGCCTATCTGCTTTCTGAGATGAGCGATTGTTTTGGCCCCATGCCTGTCAATGGCTTCCAGGGAACGAATCCGACCTTCTCGGACGTGAAGACGGTGTATTATTATGCGCTGAGCGAACTGGACAGCGCAAGTGCGGGTATCGACGTAAACGTTGACGCGGCTTCCGACGATCTTAAAAAAGAAGATCCGGTCTATGGGTATGACTGGCTGAAATGGCAGCAGTATGCCAACTCGATGCGTCTGAGGCTTGCGATGCGTCTTTCCGAGGTTGACGCTGCCAAGGCAAAGACTGAATTTGAGGCGGCGGCTGCAACCAAGAATTTTATCACGGACAACTCCGCGGCTTTCGGGGTTAAGGAGGTCGCAGGATATAATAATTTGTCAGGGGTCTATACCCGTTGCTGGTACCTGGCGCCGGTATCTGTCACCCTGAACAATCTCATGGTCAATCTGGGTGGCGTGACGGTTGCAAGTCAGCTGCCTGGTGTAGTTACGGATGCTACGAGTCTTAGTACGGCCGTTTCAAAGATCAAAAGTGCGAACTATGTCGGCCAGTATCTGCCGGTACAGTTCACTACGAAAACCAACAATCCGTATGCGCCATACTATTTCGACGGGATGCCTAATACCATCGATCCGCGTGCCTTTCAGATCTTTTACATTCCGGGCAACAGCATTAGCCCATTGTTTCCGAGCGGGACCTGCGGTGCCATCGATGGAGGTACGACTGACAATTTCAAGAACCTGGACGGTACTACATTTAAGCCTTTCGATGCTGCATTCACCTGGAACCCTATGCCCGACGGAAACTGGGGCGCAAAAGGGGGTGTCCTCAACACGCTGAACTCGATGCTGAACATTGGTACATCCAATGGTAAAGTACCGAGCCTGCAGGAAAAGTTCAGAACCCAAACAGCAACACGTATCTTTTTCGGCCCATGGGAAACTTACTTTTTACTTGCTGAAGGCGCTGTGCGGGGATGGGCAAGTCCTGTTGATGCGCAGACGGCTTATGAGACTGGGATAGGCAAGAGCTTTGAATACTGGGGAGTTTCGAGCTATCTGCCAGCTTACCTGGCGTCCACCGATTATAACAGGGTAGGTACCAGCGTGAGTTTCACTAATACCACCGAACCTGCTGCAAATTTTACGGCAGCCTTTGTAGATGGGGTGACCGGAACGCCTGGCACGGTCCCTATCAGCTATCCGACAAATAACCTTTATAAAAACGGATCAGTGAGAAACGACCAGCTGACCAAGATCATCACGCAAAAATTCATCGCGCAGACACCGTGGCTGCCCCTGGAGACCTGGAATGATCATCGTCGGCTGGGCCTGCCATTCTTTGAGAATGTGGTGCTGGAGTCGCCGATAAATACGTTGCCGGCGCTGACCTCTTCCAATGTGACTACCACATCCAGTGTGCAATTTTTCCCGCAGCGGATGAAATATCCGTCGTCGTTGCAAAACAGCAATGTGGAAGGTTACAACGGGGCAATAAGCGCGCTCGGCGGAGCAGATGAGATCCTGACTCCTATCTGGTGGGCACAACACTAGAAGAGCCAGATAAACAAATTCGCACAACCCTCAATAAAAAATGCCCCAAAAAGGGGCATTTTTTATTTTCTGCGGAGAGGGTGGGATTGGCTTCGCCGATCCCTTAAGGGAGGGGCTTAAGACAGAACCGATGCCGGTTCGCTTCGCTCACCTCCCATTTTTGTTCTTCACAGCCGGATCGAGCAAGCTCGACCGTCTGCTCCAAACAAAAATGCCCCGCCAAAGGCGGGGACATCGGTTTGTCTTGCGGAGAGGGTGGGATTCGAACCCACGGTACAGTTTAACCCGTACGACGATTTAGCAAACCGTTCCTTTCGGCCACTCAGGCACCTCTCCGGGAATCCCTGCGTCTTAATTTCGAAGGGGAGGCAAAAATAAAGATTAATTGGTTTACACCCAAATGCGGTTTGATTTTTTGTGAAAATTAGCGCGGAAGGCAGACCGGTGTGAAAAGGGGCTGGAAATTGCAGGCGCTGCCGGCGAACCAACGTGAAAAACCCACCCCGGAGGCCGGAATGGGTCGATGTTGATAGTATAACGAGTTAAAAGAGACAAATAAGTTACATAGCAGCAAGCTGAACTTTCTGCTGGAGCTCCATGACATTTTCACGAAAGAGACTGTCGGTATCCATAAGATCCTTGACTGTTTGACAAGAGTGGATGACAGTGGTGTGGTCACGACCGCCAAAATGCTCTCCGATAGTCTTAAGAGAATTTTTTGTGAACGCTTTGGCCAGGTACATAGTAATCTGCCTTGCCTGAACGATTTCACGCTTGCGGGTTTTCTGCAGTAGTTTATCATAGGACACATCGAAATATTCGCATACCATACGCTGTATAGTTTCGATGGTGATCTCTTTACTGCTAGTTTTCACGAAGTTACGGAGTACCTTTTTAGCCAATTCAAGATCAATTTCCCTTTTATTGAGCGAAGATTGTGCCAAAAGTGAAATTAAAGCTCCCTCAAGCTCACGGATATTGCTATTGATATTATAGGCAAGATATTTTACCACTTCCTTTGGCATTTCGAGACCATCATTCTTCATCTTCCTTTCGAGAATATCGATGCGAACTTCATAGTCAGGCATCTGCAGGTCGGCGCTAAGCCCCCAGCGAAAGCGGCTCAACAATCTTTCCTGCAAACCATCAAGATCCTTTGGCGGCTTGTCCGATGAAAGGATCAGCTGTTTACCGGACTGATGAAGATGGTTGAAGATCGCAAAGAAGGCATCCTGGGATTTTTCGGCCCGGCTGAAGAATTGAACGTCATCTATAATGAGTACGTCGACGAGCTGATAAAAGTGGATGAAGTCGTTGATCGCGTTGTTACGGCTATGGTCAACGAACTGGTTGATGAACTTCTCGGAGCTTACATATAAAACTACCTTATTCTGGTGAAGACGTTTGACCTCATTGCCGATGGCCTGCGCAAGATGCGTCTTACCCAGCCCTACCCCGCCATAGATGACCAGGGGATTGAAGGAATTGGCGCCCGGCTTTTCGGCGACCGTCTTACCGGCCCGACGTGCAACACGATTGCAATCACCTTCGACAAAAGAATCAAATGTGTAGACCGGATTAAGCTGAGCGTCGATTTGCATCTTCTTCAGACCGGGAATCACAAAGGGATTCTTTACAGGGTTGTTTATGATAAGCGGAAAATCCATTTCGTTATTGGAAAAAGTTTTATATCCATGTGCCGGAACATCCATTGTAAGAGGCTTGTTCTGATGATTCCCACTATCGACCATGATCCTGTATTCAAGCATTGCCTCTTTACCCAAAATTCGTCTCAGGGTCTTGGCCAGTAAGTTTACATAGTGTTCTTCCAGGTATTCATAAAAGAATTGGCTGGGAACCTGGATAACCAGGACATTATTTTTTAACTCAACAGGCTTGATCGGCTCGAACCACGTTTTATAATGCTGCCACTCTACGATATCCTTGATTATTTCCAAGCAATTACTCCATACTTTGTCAAACGTTTTTGCCATTATTGAATAACCAATTTTTATGCCGATTTACGAATTGTATTTCTTAAATGTTTTTCGGAACTGGATTCTAGAAAGTTGCGCAGGGCGGCGAATATCAAAACTTTTCATGAAATAAAAAATTTTTTATTCACTTGTTTTTTTTGCTTCGCATACAGTTTTGAGTTCTGGTAATAACATTCATTTTTTTTCTACAAGACTCTTGTCCAGCCTGACTAAAATAAGACCGTGCCAAAATGAAACCCAAGCCGATTCGGACTTTTACAACCCCTCCCATTGTCAATTCTTTAAGACTTATTAACATCGATACCGATGCGAGTTGGGGACGATTGCAGGACAACCGCCTCCGCGAGGCATATTGCGACAGTAGTGGATCCAGGCATATTGCGGCAGTTGAACCTGCCGGTATGTTTTAAACTTACTTAGTATGAAGAAGGAGAACATAAGCTTCGATGTGACCGAACCTTTCTTCATATATGTAGAGTTTGTTGTGAGGTAGTTGAAGATACAAATTATTTGATTGCCTTTTCCAATCCGGGATTTTTTTTTAAAAAATTGCCCGCTACCATTTTAAGGGATTTTTTTTACGACAAAATTTTCCTATGGATCACAGTAGTTAAAATATTCTATCTTAAACAGACAGAAGTAATTATAGTAAATTTGCGCCTTTGGGTGAACTACCAGTGTCTTTGGGGGAACTGTTCAGGCCTTTAGGTAAACTACCTGACAATATGCGACAAACACTTCAATTAAAATTATTACCGGCAGAAGCCGCCAGCGATGGCATCATCCGGGAATATATAGCCCAGGCAACGGGGAGAGGGGAGCAGATCATCACCGGTTTTAATCTTTTAAAGCGGTCTATCGACGCAAGAGGACGGCAACCGCATATCCTGTTGACGGTGGAAGTTTTTATTGATGAAGGATTTACAAAAACATCTCCCGGGGTCTTGCCCTTTCCTGACGTGTCAAAAGCTGACAAACAGGTTATCATTATTGGCGCCGGGCCTGCCGGATTATTTGCCGCTCTCCGGCTGATAGAAAAAGGTATACGGCCGGTTTTGCTCGAAAGAGGAAAAGATGTCCGTTCACGCCGCAGGGATCTGGCAGCCTTGAATAAAGATGGTGTTATCAACCCCGAGAGCAATTATTGTTTTGGAGAAGGCGGCGCCGGCACCTATAGCGACGGTAAGCTTTATACCCGAAGCACAAAACGTGGCGATATACGCCGTATATTAAACCTGCTTGTTCAATTTGGCGCCGATCCGTCTATCCTGATCGATGCTCATCCACATATTGGCACGAACAAGCTCCCACAGATCATCCAGGCCATGCGACAACAGATCACCGATAGCGGCGGTTTGTTTCTTTTCGAAAAGAAGGTTGTAGACTTTATTCTACATGATGGGATAATCCGCCAGGTAAAGACAGCAGATGGAGACAATTATGATGGCAGCGCCGTTATTCTTGCAACGGGTCATTCTGCACGGGATATTTTCGAGTTGCTGCACCGCCGGAAGATCCTCATCACTGCCAAGCCTTTTGCGCTGGGTGTACGTGTCGAGCATCCACAAGGCCTGATCGATCATATCCAATATAAAACACAGTCCCCTTTTCTGCCACCGGCTGCCTATAGCCTGGTGGAGCAGGTAAATCAAAAAGGCGTTTTTTCTTTCTGCATGTGCCCCGGAGGTATTATTGCTCCAGCCTCTACCGCAGACGGTGAGTTGGTCGTCAACGGCTGGTCACCTTCCCGCCGTAATAATCCGTTTGCCAATTCAGGCATTGTTGTCAGCGTGGAAGAAAAAGATATGGCGCCCTTTCAGCAGCAGGGTCCGCTGGCAGGCCTCGCCTTTCAGCATAGCGTCGAACAAAAGGCCTTCGAATGGGGAGGTGGAAAGTTTGTAGCGCCGGCCCAGCGTCTGGCTGACTTTGTTGCAGGCAGGATATCTGCCAACCTGCCTGCATGTTCCTATCTTCCGGGCCTCCGCAGTGTCTCCATGCGCGAAGTGCTGCCTTCCTTTGTATATGAAGACCTCCGGGGCGGGTTTAAAGCCTTCGGAGAAAAAATGAAGGGTTATTTTACCAATGAAGCCGTTATTGTGGCAACAGAGTCCCGTACATCCTCTCCTGTCCGTATCCCCAGAGACCCGGAAACCCTGCAACATCCGCAGATAAGGAATTTATTTCCCTGCGGAGAGGGTGCAGGTTATGCCGGTGGCATTGTCAGTGCCGCTATGGATGGGGAGCGTGTTGCCGGAATGGTGGCAGGGTCGTAGCCATCGCTGGCAATCGCCGTCCCTGCGTAACGATTTGGCGGTTTTGTCGACTAATGAATGGAGATACCGGCTGCATTACGTATTTTAGTTATCAAACACCTTTTCATGCGTGTCCTGAAAGTCAACGAAACCAACATTCTGGAAGTCTCCGATCTGGAAAAGCATTTTTCGTCACAAGTGGCCGTGGACAAGATCAGCTTCCGGTTAAAGGAAGGGTCCATCTTTGGTCTGCTGGGACCCAATGGAGCAGGAAAAACTACACTGATCCGGATGATCACCGGTATTTTCTATCCCGATGCAGGGTCTATCCTTTTCGAAGGCCGGCCTTTCCAGCCAGAAAGCGATATCGGGAAAATTGGTTATATGCCGGAAGAACGGGGGTTGTACAAAAAGATGAAGATCGGCGAACAGGCCGTTTACCTGGCTCAGCTAAAAGGCTTGAGCAAACAGGAGGCGACGCGCAAGGTAAAGGAGTGGTTCATAAAGTTCGAGATGCAGTCCTGGTGGAATAAAAAAGTGGAAGACCTGAGCAAGGGCATGGGGCAAAAACTGCAGTTTGTCACCACCGTATTACATGAGCCTAAACTGATCATCCTGGACGAGCCCTTCAGCGGACTCGATCCGGTCAATGCCAACCTGATCAAAGACGAGATCTATTCATTAGCCCATAAAGGAGCGACTATTATCTTCAGTACGCATCGCATGGAACAGGTGGAAGAGATCTGCGATCATATCATCTTAGTAAATAAGGGGCAAAAGATCCTCGACGGGTCCGTCAATGAAGTAAAACAAACCTTCAAAGAGAATCTTTTTCACCTGGGGATAGAAGAAGATACTCCTGTCCCCGCAGACCTCTCTTCCGGTGTTTTTGAGATCGTGAACAGGGACGGCGGAAACTGGCTGGTAAAAATAAAAGAAGGTTACAGACCCAACGATGTGCTGGAATTCTTTATCCGGGGAGGGTTCAGCATTCTTTCGTTCACCGAACAGCTTCCTTCGCTGAATGACATCTTTATTCGCCTCGTAGAGGGAACTTCACAATCAAGACAGTTTCAGGACCTATAAATCTACTATTATGAGTAAGATATGGCTGATCATGCGGAGGGAATACCTGATCCGCGTTCGCAATAAAACCTTTTTACTGTCCACTTTCCTCTTGCCGCTCGTGATCATTCTCTTTATCGCAGGCTCTGTCGTTTTGTCGGAGCAGACAAAGACCCGTCACCGGATAGCGGTAGTAGACGCAAATGGGTATTTTAAGGATTACCTTAAGAGCGACTCCTCCATCATCTTTGATTTTACACCGGGGATCGATAGCCTCAACTATGAACAGAAGGGTTGCACGGCGATATTGGTCATTCCATTGTTACAGGAGGGGAAAAAACCCGATTATAAACTAAAGTATAAAAAGCAATTGAGCATTTCCGGGGCAACAGACCTTGAGAACCGGGTCGCCAATGCCGTTACCGATCATCTTATTTATGAACAGACCAGGATCAGTAAAGGCCGGCTTGATTCGATACGTCTCCAATCCAATATCGGGCATCTGCGGAGCTATGAAGACAATGGAAAGACACTAAAGGAATCCAGCCAGGGATTTTCGTATCTTATTGGTTATCTCAGCGGGATCCTGATCTATATGCTCACCTTTATATATGGAGCCATGGTCATGCGGGGTGTGATGGAAGAAAAGACTAACCGCATCGCCGAGGTCGTGATCAGTTCGGTCAAACCCTTTCAGCTGATGATGGGAAAAATTACCGGTATCGGTATAGTAGGGTTGACCCAATTCCTGTTGTGGGTAGTATTGTTAGTGGCATTGGCCATAGTCGCACAGGGATTTATCTCACCCGATACCTGGAAAGGGGTGCAGCAGTTACAACAGAGTAATGCCATGGGAAATGCCGCATCGGCTGTCCAGGTCGGGGAAGCAGCCCAAAAACTCTTCCAATTAACCAATGTCAAATGGGGACTGACTTTGATTTGCTTTCTCTTTTATTTTATCGGCGGTTATCTCTTCTATTCCGCTTTGTTTGCGGCCGTCGGCAGTGCAGTCAACGAAGACCCCCAGGAAGCACAATCCCTGATGCTGCCTATTACGCTGCCGATAATCTTTTCCTTTGTTATTATGACCATCGCCGTGCAGGACCCTGCCGGCCCGCTGGCTGTCTGGGCCAGCATCATTCCATTCAGCGCACCCATTGTCATGATGGCGCGTATTCCCTTTGGAGTTCCCTGGTGGCAGCTGGGGCTTTCGATGACCCTGCTTGTCCTGGGATTTCTGGGTACCACCTGGCTGGCCGCAAAGATCTACCGGACCGGGATCTTAATGTATGGGAAAAAGCCAAGCTGGAAGACAATGTGGAAATGGGCTTTTCACCAGTAAGAAGCAAAGCTCAGATGACGGCAGGACACCGATCTGCGGCGCCAAAGCTTGAGATCTTCGGTGCCGCAGCTTAGGATGAATGGTAAAAAAAAGTTGAGTGGCGGTGCAACATTCACCCCTTTGCTGCGTACTTTTATACGAAGAGTGTCGTGGATTCTGTAAAGTGTCCTGTGATAGGTTTTGTGGCCGCAGTGCGGCAGGATCTCTCCATTTCGGCAGGCATAACTCAACGATAGATTTAAGCCTCATGTGTAGTAGAAAAAACGGGACTGTTCTCAGCCCCGTTTTCTTTTATCATTATTTCTGTATGATCAGACTAGCTGGCGTCGAGAAGACGGAGGATGGGATAGTCGGAATTGTCCGAATTCGAACCTATGTCTTCAGGGAGAAATTCCACGCTTAACTTCACGGATGTTTTTTCCCGGATGGCTACATTGGGCCGTTTGGCAGATTGATAGCCCTTTTTATCAAACTGTACGGTTACCTGTGCCACGGGCAATTGGGAAAAACGGAAGTAACCGTCAGAGTCGGTCTGAACCTCCTTGAGGTTGCTCGTACCGGGAACAATAGCCGAAACTGTCACCCCGGAAAGAGGCTTTTTGGTAACGGCATCGGTAACATAACCGTGCAGCACACCTTCCAGCTTACCTGTTCCAGCTTTTACACAAAGTGCAAAAGGGAGGAGGAGTAAGAAGAACAGCAATTTTTTTGGGTCACCCATGGTTTTAATTTTAGCATTAGGGATTGTTCTTCTATATGACAACTGGCGCTCGTCTCCTCTAATTTAGCTGAATTTTTGCAACCACGCAAATCGGGATTTGAGGCAATAAACGCTAAGGGTAAATGGGTATATAACTATAAGATCTATTAATCATGATTCACCAAGGTCGATCTCGGTATTGTCCCCGATATTGAGGCTGCGGGATTCCCCCTTGACATCAGTGTCGCTGCCGATAAGAGAATGAGTAAGGACAATATCATATAGATCGGCAAAGGAGCCGATAATGGAGTCCTTTATAATGGAGTAGTTGACGCGTGTTTTCTCCCCGATGGCCACATTGGGACCTACGATGGAATTGCGGATGTCGCAGCCGGGTGCAATGCTAACGGGCTGAATAATAATGGTGTTCTCAAACTGGTGCTCGGGGGCGATAGTGCCGCCGAATTTCTTCAGCAGTTTCGCATTTGATTCAAGAAGGGTCTCTTTTTTGCCGCAGTCGAACCAGTTTTGCACCTTGAAAGCCCGGAAGTTGACCCCACTGCGGATCATACATTCGATGGCATCGGTCAGATTATATTCTCCATAGCTGGTGACATGGTTACGAAGATTGCTCTCGAGACAGTTGAAAAGGGTGTCCGTTTCGCGGATCCGGTAGATGCCGACCAGTGCCATATTGGACTTCGGGATCTGGGGCTTCTCCACCACCCTGCCGATGCTGCCGTCATCTTCCAGCTCGGCAACCCCGAAATTGCGGGGGTCGTCGACACGTTTGACACCCAGCAGGGACTGGGGTTGGTTGAGGACGTCCCTGACGTCATATTCGCAGATGGTGTCGCCCAGGACAATAAATATTTCGTCTTCGCCCACGATGCCGCGGGTAAGCAGGACGGCGTGACCAATGCCCTGCCGCTCGTTCTGAACTACAAAATGAGCCGTCAGCTGCGGGTATTTTTGCTTGACAAAGTCCTGGATCTTTTCACCAAGATAGCCTACAATAAAGATAAACTCGGTGATTCCGGCTTCCATCAATTGATCTACAATAATGGAGAGAATAGTCTTACCCGCTAAAGGGATCAAAGCCTTGGGTTGCGTATAAGTATGCGGACGTAATTTTGTTCCAGCTCCTGCTACGGGAATGATCGCTTTCATGTCAAAATGGTTGTCGTCGTCTGTACACCTGGCTTTGGGCCTCGTGAACTACCGGATTTCGTCCGGTAAGAGCGTGTAAAATAGTGAATTTTATTCTTTTTGACCTATTTTTGCGCCATGCAAAAAGATACTTTAGTTTTCGACCTCATTCAAAAAGAACTGGAGCGTCAACGTCATGGCATTGAATTGATAGCCTCTGAAAATTTTACTTCGCTGCAGGTGATGCAGGCCATGGGAACCGTTCTGACCAATAAATATGCAGAAGGTTATCCCGGCAGGAGATATTATGGAGGTTGTGAGATCGTGGACCAGGTAGAACAATTAGCCATCGACAGACTAAAGAAGATCTTTTCCTGTGATTATGCCAACGTGCAGCCGCACAGTGGCGCCCAGGCCAATGCCGCGCTGATGCTGGCGATACTTCAGCCCGGGGACACCATTCTTGGGCTTGACCTGAGCATGGGCGGGCACCTGACACACGGTTCCCCCGTCAATTTCTCCGGAAAGCTTTACCGCCCGGTCTCCTATGGTGTAGGTAAGGAGAATGGCAGGGTCGATTACGATACGATGGAGTCGGTCGCCAAAAAGGAAAAGCCAAAGCTCATCATCTGCGGCGCCAGCGCCTATAGCCGTGACTGGGACTATGCCCGGATCAGAGCCATTGCGGACAGCGTAGGCGCCCTGGTAATGTGTGACATGGCGCATCCGGCCGGACTGATCGCCAAAGGTTTGCTCAACAGTCCCTTCGAACATTGCCATTTTGTGACCTCCACCACCCATAAGACGCTGCGCGGTCCCCGTGGCGGCATCATTATGATGAAAAAGGATTTCGACAATCCCTTCGGATTAAAAGACGTGAAAGGTAATATCCGGCTCATGAGCAACCTGATCGACATGGCCGTTTTCCCCGGTACCCAGGGTGGTCCCCTGGAGCATGTTATCGCAGCCAAAGCCGTCTCTTTTGGAGAGATCCTCTCCGATGGGTTCACAGCTTATGCCAAACAGATCATTTCCAATGCCCAGTCAATGGCAAAAACGTTTTCAGAAAAAGGTTATCATATTGTATCAGGCGGTACAGACAACCACTTGCTGCTGATCGACCTGCGGAACAAGAACATCAGCGGTAAGAAAGCAGAGATCGCTCTCGGAAAGGCGGAGATCACAGTAAACAAGAACATGGTCCCTTTTGACGACAAAAGCGCATTTATCACTTCCGGCATCCGGGTAGGCGTACCTGCTATTACAAGCCGGGGGATGAAGGAAACGCATATGGCAACAGTAGTAGAATTGATCGACAAAGCGCTGGTAAATGCGGAGAACGAAGATGTGCTGGCGGCACTGCGCGCGGATGTCAACGCTTTTATGAAGCAATTTCCGCTTTACCCGGAACTGGGCTAAACGCGTGAGCATAAATAAATTTATATGTTGCAACGTAAGCAAACGCTATGGATGTTGCTGGCTCTCATTTGTGCGGCACTGACCTTTAAATTCGCCTTCTACTTTGGGAATATGAAGGTAGGATTGAACGGGATTGCGCCACTGGAGGTAAAGGCATTGCCGACCTTCGGCGCGGGGTCTGTCAGCGCCGGCTCTGGCAGCATCCTGATCCTGCTTGTCACAGTAATCATCATCGCGGGCGTTCTTATCAATATCTTCAACTTCAAGGCAAGAAAAAAACAGCTCTGGATTACGATCGGACTGCTCTTCCTGTCCTTACTCAATATCTTTCTTTACTGGTGGAAGAGTGGTACACCACCGTTTGAATCCGGCAGCTACAGCCTCGGTGCGCTTCTGTCCCTGGTTATACCGGTTTCCCTGTTTATGGCCGCCCGAGGCATCATGAAAGACCAGAAGCTGGTGAAAAACGCGGACCGGCTGCGATAAAGCGGACGAGGCACAGTAATCGAACACCGGCTGTATCAAAAGCGTACAGTTCTCAAGCCAAATATTCCCCAATCATTTGGCGTACAATTCATAACATTAAGGCATCGGCTTTGTAGAAGATTCAGCTCAATCTTCCCCGGCCATGATCAAAAACTATCTTCGCATCGCTTTCCGCAATCTCTGGAAACATCGGGTCTATTCTTCTTTAAATATTTTGGGCCTGACGATCGGTATGTCGGCTTGTTTCCTGATCTTTTTGTACGTCCGCTTTGAGCTGAGCTATGATAACTTCCATAGTAAGAAGGACCGGATCTACCGGATGGTCTGTGATATCAAGACCCCGACCGAAGTGCTGAATCTCGGGATCTGCTCAGCGCCGATGGCTATCAATGCCAAAGACGAGTTCCCGGAGATTGAAAAAGTAGTGCGATTCCAGCCCAACAGCTTCCTGCTGAGAAAAGGAGAAGTAAAATTCCAGGAAGACAAAGCCGTAATGGCCGACTCTGCCTTTTTCGAAGTTTTTGACTTCCCCCTGCTGCAGGGAGACCCGCATACCGCATTGCGCGAGCCTTTGAGTATCGTTTTGAGCGAGACGACTGCAAAAAAGTATTTTGCCAACACCAATCCCATGGGGCAGACCCTGCTGATGACGGATGCAAGCTTTCCGGTAAAGGTGACAGGAGTTATGAAAGACATGCCGGAGAATACCCTGTTAAAAGCAGACCTGTTGGTGTCCAAAGCAACCTCCAAACTACAGGACTCTGCTGAAGACCGGCGCTGGGGAAGTTTTGGCATGTATTCCTACCTCCTGCTGAAACCAAACGTCAATGCCAAAGCGCTGGAAAAGAAATTCCCGGCCTTCCTTGAGAAAAGAGATGGGAAAGAGATGAAACAACAGCAGATGTTCTTCAGCCTGTCCCTGGAACCCTTGACCGATGTTTATCTGAAGACCGGCAACAGAGGCGCACCGGAGAAAGGGAATATGGCCAATGTATATATTTTCTCCATTGTAGGCGCCTTTATATTACTGATCGCCTGTATCAACTTTGTTAATCTGACGACGGCACGTTCCACAGAAAGAGCAAAGGAAGTGGGTATCCGCAAGGTCGTGGGCGCAGAACGCGGAGAACTGACCAGTCAATTCCTTGGAGAGTCGATATTACAGGCGCTGATTGCCTTTGTCCTGGCAGTGGTGGCCTGCGCCCTCCTGATCCCTCAATTCAATTTTCTGGCCGGCAAGATCGTCAGCACAGGCATGCTCCATCATCCATCCTATATTCTCTCCCTGCTGGGAATAGCCATTGGCATAGGATTACTTGCCGGCATCTATCCGGCATTGATCCTGTCCTCTTTCCAGCCCATAGTCGTATTGAAAGGACGATTTGCCACCGGAACAAGAGGCCTGATCCTGCGCAGAGGGCTCGTGGTCTTTCAATTTACGATCTCCATTGCCTTTATCGCCTCAACGCTGATCGTCCACTCACAGCTCAGCTATATGCGCAACCAGGACCTGGGCTTCAACAACCAGCAGATGCTGGTATTGGATACGCATGGAGACAATCATAAAAAGGCCCTGAGAGAGGAAATAGCCAGGATGCCGGGAGTAATGTCCACGGCTATGTCTTCCAGTGTGCCGGGAGGAGGTAATCCCGGAGCCTATTCCCAGGTACAGAATGTAAAGGGAGATATGCAGATCGCCAACCTGGACCTGTATTTCGTAGACTTTGATTATCTCAAACTATATAAAATGAAGATCATAGCCGGCCGGGCCTTTTCAAGGGATTACGGCACCGATACTACGAAGGCCATGATCCTGAATGAAAGCGCCGTACGACTGTTCGGCTATCATAGTCCCCAGGATGCCATCGGCAGAAAATTCTCCCAATGGGGCCGCGAAGGACAGATCATCGGAGTGGTAAAAGACTTTCATTTCCGGTCCCTGCAGTCGGAAATCAAACCCCTAAGCATGCGCATCGAACCGGATGGCTGTGATCTCATCTCCGCTAATGTGCGGACATCCGACCTGAAGACGACCGTCGCCTCCATAGAGAATAAATGGAAAACAGTCATCCCTTATCGCCCCTTTAGCTATTATTTCGCAGATGAGTTCTTTGACCGGCAATACCGGACCGAAGACCGCTTTGGGAAGCTATTCCTGAACTTTGCCATCCTCGCCATTTTTATCTCCTGCCTTGGATTGCTGGGACTGGCCTCCTATAGTACCTTGCAGCGCACCAAAGAGATCGGTATCCGGAAAGTGCTGGGAGCCAGCGTTCCTGGGATTGTGAACCTCCTGTCCAAAGAGTTCCTGCAACTGGTGCTCATCGCTTTCCTGATCGCGACCCCCATAAGCTGGTATTTTATGGATAAATGGCTAAAGGATTTTCATTATCGTATTGATATTCAATGGTGGATCTTTATCCTGGCGGGGATTCTGGCCTTTCTGGTCTCCCTTGCGACCATTAGCTTCCAGGCCATCCGGGCGGCGCTGACCAATCCGGTCGAGAGCCTGCGGACCGAGTAGAAAATAAAATAAATAAAATGCAGACCAGGTGCGGGTTTACGTGGCTTCGTGGCAAGGGGAACAAAAATTTCTTTGGCAGAATAAAAATTAGTTCTAATTTTGTCTAACGGTGTTAAATTATTTACACCAAGTAAAGGAAAAGGAAATCACATGGGGAGCAAGGAGAGAATTCATCGCCTAAAAGAACAAACCAGGATAAATATCCTGGATGCGGCGCATGAAATTGTGAAAGACGAAGGCTGGCAGGCTTTAAGTATGCGCAAGATCGCAGACAAAATAGAATATACTGCCCCTATCATCTACGAATACTTTGCCAACAAGGAAGCCATCCTCCTGGAACTGACAAAAAAGGGATTCATGCTGCTGGCTTGCAGCATGAATGAAGCAAAGAGCAAACACACGGACCTCGGAGATCAGCTCGAAGCGATATGGTTGGCCTACTGGAATTTTGCCTTTGAACAAAAGGAATATTATCAGTTGATGTTTGGAGTAGAGGTCAACTGTTGCATTATGGATGAATTGCTTCCTGCCGGAACCACACCCTATGATATCGCAGCTGCTCCCATCGCAGAAATGATGGGTATCAGCGATACCGATGATGACCGGGTCTGTACCAAATACTATACTTACTGGTCGATAGTTCACGGCTTGATCTCGATCAACATTGTCCGCAAGGGCACCTCGGATGAGATCAACCGGCAAATCCTTAAAGATGCCATAACAGGTATTACCCGAAGCCTACGGAACCAGGTACAGGCGTGATCTGATATCAAGCCTTTAAAACCAATGCCCCCCACCACCTGGGCCAACGTTTGCCTCGCCGACAGGCGATGAGTTGCTGTCTCCGAAAGAGAGCAACCTGTCCTCCCTAACATGATGATTGCCAATGGAATAAAGTTGGATTTTTTTTGCCCAACGACTTAACAGTGATAGATAATATGAACGATAAAATTTTTTACAGATTAATTTAACACCATTAAACAATTGAATAATGTTATGAGAAGGTATCTATTATTTTCCGCCATTATCGTAGCCGCTGCTGTTTATTTAAGCGGCTGTTCGAACGCTCAGGGTACACAGGCTGCAATGCCCCCCCAGAGCTTACCGGTTCTTCCGATTAAGAATTCTGAAGTAACGACATACCTGGAGTACTCCGCTGCTATCGAAGGCAAAACAAATGTAGAGATCCGCCCCCAGGTGAGCGGTTTGCTCGACAGGATCTATGTCGAAGAAGGAGCCTATGTAACAGCAGGTCAGCCACTCTTTAAGATCAACGACCGGCCTTATGATGAGCAGGTCAACAATGCACAAGCCAACGTACTCGCCGCAAAAGCGAATATGGAAAAGGCTTCCATCGAGGTCAATCGTCTGACACCGCTGGTCCGGAACAATGTCGTATCCGACGTTCAGTTGAAGGCAGCACAGGCCGCCTATGATGCGGCAAAGGCGCAGGTTTCCCAGGCAGAAGCCGCAGGCAATAATGCCGGTATCAACCTGGGTTATACGTTGATGAAGGCTCCGGTCAGCGGCTATGTCGGCCGTATCCCCTTCAAGGTGGGTGCGCTGGTAGGTAAAGGTGAGACACAACCACTGACGGTGCTGTCCGATGTCAAGGAAGTGTATGCTTATTTCGGGATGAGCGAAAGTGATTTCCTGAAATTCACCAGCCAGTTCCCTGGCAAATCGATCAGCGAAAAGATCAATGGTCTGCCACCGGTAGAGCTGCAACTGGCTGACAAAAGTATTTATGCTTCCAAAGGCAGGATCGAGTTAATGGAAGGCCAGTTCGACAGAAGCATCGGAGCCATCACATTCCGGGCCACTTTCCCTAATAGCGACGGTTTATTACGCAGCGGCATTACGGGTAAAGTTCGCATCCCGCAGGGAAATAGCGGTCTTATTCCTGTCCCGCAAACGTCCACCTACGAAATACAGGACAAGATCTTTGTATATATCGTTGGCGACAGCAATAAGGTCACCGGCAAACAGATACATATCGTCAGTAAGACAACGGACTATTATTTAGTAGATAAGGGTGTATTGGCCGGAGACAAGATCGTGTTTGCGGGTATGGATCGTCTGCAGGATGGCGCGATGATCAACCCCCAGGTAATGTCAGCCGACAGTGTGTTTAAAGCAATGCCTTTGTAATAAACGAGAGGCAGGACCAGCAGGCAGGATTGAAATACAAACAAAGAGATTTATTTTATGCTAAAAAGATTCATTGAAAGGCCGGTATTATCAACGGTCGTGTCTATCATTTTACTCATATTGGGAGGGTTGTCGATATTTACGCTGCCCATCTCCCTCTTCCCGGATATTGCGCCGCCCAGCGTACTGGTGACAGCCAACTATCCCGGCGCCAACGCAGAAGTCGTTGCGCGTAGTGTGGCCACTCCGCTGGAGGAAGCCATCAATGGCGTGGAGAACATGACCTATATGACCTCCAATTCCAGCAATGACGGCAGCATGTCGCTGACGGTCTTTTTCAGACAGGGGACCAACCCCGATATTGCGGCGGTAAACGTACAAAACCGCGTGTCAAAGGCTACGAGCCAGATTCCGGCGGAAGTTATCCAGTCGGGTATTTCCACGCAGAAACAGCAGAACAGTATCATCATGTTCATCAGCCTTTATTCTACTGATAGCAGCTATGATGAGACCTTTTTGCAGAACTATGCAAAGATCAATCTGATCCCGAAGATCCAGCGTATACCCGGTGTTGCGGACGCAACACCTTTTGGCACCAAGGATTATTCTATGCGGATCTGGCTAAAACCCGACCGCCTGGTAGCCAATAACCTTTCTCCTATTGAAGTGACCAATGCCATCAAGGATCAGAGTCTCGAGGCTGCGCCCGGCCGTCTCGGTCAGAGCAGCAAGGAAGTATACGAATATGTATTGAAATATAAGGGTAAGCTGAACAAGAACGAAGATTATGAAAATATCATCATCAAGGCCAACGCCGATGGTTCCGTGATCAAGCTGAAAGATGTGGCCCGGGTGGAATTCGCCTCTTATACCTATTCTTCGAACAGTACGCTGAACGGCTTTCCAACGACGGGTATCGCAATCCAGCAGGTGGCCGGCTCCAATGCCAACGATATCCTTACCGAAGCGGAGAAGCTGATGGCACGATTTGACAAGCAGCTGCCCAAGGGTTTGAAAACGACGATCATGTTCAACTCCAAGGAGTTCCTGGACGCCTCGATCGAACAGGTATTGCATACCCTGGTAGAAGCCTTTATCCTGGTGTTTATCGTCGTGTTCATTTTCTTACAGGATTTGCGGTCGACGCTGATCCCCGCCATCGCTGTGCCGGTGGCCATCATCGGCACCTTCTTCTTCCTCCAGGTATTTGGGTTCACCATCAATCTGCTGACGCTGTTTGCACTTGTGCTGGCGATCGGTATCGTGGTGGATGACGCCATTGTAGTAGTGGAAGCCGTGCATGCGAAAATGGAAAGTACAACGCTGGCGGTAAAGGACGCGACATTGAAGTCCATGAGCGAGATCTCCGGAGCCATTATTTCGATCACCCTTGTGATGATGGCGGTGTTCATCCCGGTAGGGTTTATGAAAGGACCGACGGGTGTATTCTACCGGCAGTTCGGCTATACGCTGGCAATCGCCATCTTTATATCGGCCGTCAACGCCCTTACGCTGAGCCCCGCGCTTTGTGCCATCTTTCTGAAGAATATTCATACTGACGAACACGGAAAGAAGCAAGGTTTTGGCGCCCGGTTCTTTTCCGCCTTCAATGTGGGCTTCAAGAACATGACAGACAAATATCTGGGCAGTTTGAAATTCCTGTTCCGTCACAAATGGGTCACTATTGTTGCGCTGATCGTCCTCGCCGGCAGTGCCTATTTCATGATGCAAAAGACTCCCAGCGGATTTATACCGACCGAAGACCAGGGCTTTATCTTATATGCCGTCAACACGCCTCCCGGAAGCAGCCTCGACAAAACACACAAGGCTATTGCAGAGATCGATAGTATCATCAAGGCTGACCCTGTTACAGACAGACGATACAATGTCGAAGGATTAAACTTTATCACGAACGCAAATGCCGCTCCTTATGGTGCAGGTTTCGTCCGGATGAAACCTCTCGAGGACCGCGGACCGATAAAAGATATGAATACGGTGACCAACAATCTGACGATGAAAGTTGCTATGCAGGTGAAGGATGCACGCGCGTTCTTCTTTACCTTCCCGACCATCCAGGGTTTCGGTAACGTTGCCGGTTTCGAGTTCTCTCTGCAGGACCAGACCAACGGATCGATGGACCGGCTTAACGGCATGGCCAACACCTTTATCGGAGCGTTGATGAAGCGTAAGGAAATAGCGTATGCCTTCACCACTTTTGCGTCCGGTAATCCTCAATATATGATGGATGTGGACAATAGCAAGGCCAAACAGATGGGGGTATCGGTATCCGAACTGATGCAGACGATGAACCTTTACTACGGCAGCAGCTTTGTTACTGATTTCAACCGCTTTGGCAAGTACTATCGCGTGGTGGCCCAGGCCGATGTACCTTACCGGAACAATGAAGCGTCGCTCACGGGCATTTATGTCAAGAACAACCTGAACCAGATGGTTCCTGTCAATCAGCTGATCACGCTGCGAAAGGTCTACGGCCCTGAAACCGTGAGCCATAATAACTTGTATAATTCGGCGACGATCAATGGGGTCCCGAAACCAGGTTATAGCACGGGGGATGCGATAAAGGCTATTGAAGAGACAGCGGCCCAGGTGTTGCCAAGAGGATGGGGTTATGAGTATACCGGTATTACCCGGGAAGAAAAGGCGGCCGGCTCCCAGATCATCTTTATCTTTATCCTGAGTCTTGTATTCATCTACTTCCTGCTGGCGGCCCAGTATGAAAGCTATATCCTGCCCTTCGCGATCGTATTATCGATTCCGGCCGGTGTATTCGGGGTTTTTGCTTTCTTGCAGATCTTTGGTATCGACAATAATATCTATGTGCAGGTGAGCCTGGTCATGCTGGTAGGTCTGCTGGCAAAAAATGCCATTCTGATCGTCGAATATGCGATACAAAGACGACATGCGGGTATGGAACTGATAGAGGCTGCAATGGATGCTGCCAAGCTCCGTCTGCGGCCGATCCTGATGACCTCCTTTGCCTTTATCGTGGGCCTGCTGCCGCTGATGCGCGCCAAGGGCGCCGCAGCGCTGGGTAACCGGAGCATTGGTACAGGTGCGGTCGGCGGGATGCTGACGGGGGTATTGCTCGGTGTCTTTATCGTGCCGGTGCTCTTTATCATCTTTCAGTATTTACATGAAAAGGCCTTCGGCAAAAGGTATGTAAAATCACCCTCTTTAGCTGAATAAGGTAAGCAACAGGAAAAATTATATAATATGACATCATCAATTATAAAAACAACAGCCTTTGCCCTACTCTTAGGGCTGGGGGCTTGTAAAGTATCAAAAGACACTGCTACACCGCAGCCCGATCTTCCGGGTCAGTTCCGGAATGCGGGACAGGGGGATACCACGAATATAGCCAGCCTGCCCTGGAAGAGCTTTTTCGGAGACCCTTCGCTGCAGCAGCTGATAGACAGCGCGATCGTCCGCAACTACGATATGCAGATCGCTCTGAAGAATATCCAGTCTGCAAAGCTGGTACTGGGTCAGTCGAAGCTGGGTTACTGGCCCGATCTCTCCCTGAATGTAACGTACAGTCATAGCCGTCCATCAGACAACAGCTTGAACGGTGCTTTCGTTCCCCAGATCTCAGGGCATAAATACGTTGAAGATTACAACGCCAACGTAAGCCTGTCCTGGGAAGCAGATATCTGGGGTAAGGTAGCCAACCAGAAATCCAAAGCCCTGGCAGAATATCTTCAAACATACGAAGCAAGAAAAGCCGTACAGACAAACATCGTCGCCGGTGTTTCCGAGGGCTACTACAACCTGCTGATGCTGGATGCACAACTGGCCATCGCGAAAAAGAACCTGGCTCTGAATGATAGTACCCTGCAGATCATCCATCTGCAATTCAAGGCCGGGGACGTGACAGCATTGGGCATACAGCAGGCAGAGGCTCAAAGGCTGGTTGCCGCTGAGCTGGTCCCGCAGATAGAGCAGAGCATCATCCTGCAGGAGAACGCCCTGAGCATTCTGGCGGGAAGACTGCCAACCAGTGTTGTACGAGGCAGCATGCTGGACCAGGTGCCGCTGCGTGATACCTTGTCCACCGGTGTGCCGGCTGAGCTGGTAGGCCGTCGCCCGGACGTCCGCAGCACTGAGCTGGCGCTGAATATCGCCAACGCCAACGTAGGTCTTGCACAAGCTAATATGTATCCTTCGTTGACCATAACGGCGCAGGGAGGCCTCAATTCCTTCCTCGCCAGCAATTGGTTTAATATCCCCGGTTCGCTTTTTGGACTGGTGGCAGGGGGTCTTACACAGCCCTTGTTCCAACGCAATAAGCTGAAGACACAATTCGAGCTGGCAAAGGTCGATCGGGAGAAGTCGGTGATCCAGTTCAGACAGGCCGTACTGGTAGCAGTAGGAGAGGTTTCGGATGCACTGGCAAAAATTGAAAAGCTGAAAGAGCAACGCACAGTAGTAGCCACCCGCGTGGCTACATTACAGCAGGCCATTACCAATTCCAATAGCCTGTTCCGCAATGGACTGGCGACCTATCTCGAAGTCATCACGGCACAGAGCAATGTATTACAAAGCGAATTAGAATTAGCATCTATAAAGAAAGGACAATTAAGCGCAGAAGTGGAACTATACAGAAGCCTCGGCGGAGGATGGAATTAATCAGCTATCATAGTAATATCAAGACAGGCAGTTGTAAAAGACAGGAGTTATTGTAGCAGAGCGCCGGGTAAACCCGGCGCTTTGTCTTTATATGAACTTGGCGGTATAGCTTTCTTTCACCTTTTTGAGACCCGCAGCCACCCCCGCATAAACAAGACCCCCTCCCCCGTCTCCGGCCTCGGGGCCCAGGTCGATGACCCAGTCTGCTGAGCGGATTACGTCCGTATTGTGCTCGATGACGAGGATAGAATGCCCCTGGTCGATCAGCGCATTAAAAGAGGCCAGCAGCTTGCGGATGTCATGAAAGTGCAGACCCGTGGTAGGTTCGTCGAAGATAAAAAGGATATGCCCCTGCGCCCTTCCCTTACCCAGAAAGGAGGCCAGCTTGACCCGCTGAGCTTCCCCGCCGGACAACGTATCCGAGGACTGACCGAGCTTGACATATCCAAGCCCCACATCACTCAGCGGCTTGATCTTCTGGAGGATATCCTTTTCATCTTTAAAGAAATCCAGGGCTTCATCGACACTCATTTCCAGGATCTGGTAAATGTTCTTTTCCCGGTAATTGACTTCGAGGATCTCATCCTTGAATCTTTTTCCGCCGCATACCTCACAGGTAAGATGCACATCAGCCAGAAACTGCATTTCAACGACCTGTTCGCCTTCGCCCTTACAGGTGTCACAACGGCCGCCGTCAACATTGAAGGAAAAGTGTTTGGGCTGGAAACCCCGCATCTTGCTGAGGGGCTGTTTTGAATAGAGTTCCCGGATCTCGTCATAAGCCTTGATATAGGTGACGGGATTACTGCGGGAAGATTTACCAATGGGGTTTTGGTCCACCATCTCGATCTGGGAGATATAGTCGATGTCTCCTTTTACGGCTTTATGGAGACCCACTTTTTCGGCAGGTTCACCCTTGATCTTCTGCAGCGCCGGATAGAGTATTTGTTTGACAAGCGTCGTTTTACCGCTTCCGCTGACACCGCTGACAACACAGAGGACGTCAAGAGGAAATTCAACGGTTAGATCCTTCAGGTTGTTTTGTCTTGCACCTTCGACGATGAGGGAACGTTTCCATTTCCGGGGCGCAGGCGGGGGTGTAATGGATAGCTCTCCTTTCAGATATTTCCCCGTGAGACTGTCTTCGTTGGCAATGAGCTCTTCATAGTTGCCGGCCGCCACCACCTCCCCGCCGAGATGGCTGGCAAGCGGTCCCATGTCGATGATATAATCCGCTTCCCGCATCATCATTTCATCGTGTTCCACGACCACGACCGTATTGCCAAGGTCACGCAGCTCCTTCAGGACGCGGATAAGCCTTTCCGTATCGCGGGAATGGAGCCCGATGGAGGGTTCATCCAGGATATATAAGGAGTTGGTGAGATTAGAACCAAGGCTGCGGGTAAGCTGGATCCGCTGGCTTTCACCGCCGCTGAGGCTATTGGCGAGACGCGCCAGCGTCAGATACCCGAGACCCACGTCCATCAGCGTGCTAAGCCGATGACGGATCTCGATGAGAATACGCTTGGCGATGACCTGTTCGTGGGGTTGCAGCACCAGGTCATTAAACCAGGTTGCCAGATCCCTTACCGGTATCTCGCAGAGCTCGCCGATATGGCGGTCGCCCACTTTGACATACAACGCCTCTTTCCGCAGCCGGTAACCCTTACATTCCGGGCATTCGGTACGGCCACGATACCTGGATAAAAGCACCCGGTATTGTACTTTATAAAGGTTCCGCTCGACCTCTGCAAAAAAGTCGTTGATCCCCTGCACATGGTCGTTCCCTTCCCAAAGTATCTTATATTGTTGTTTGGTCAGGTCAATAATGGGCTTATGGATTGGGAAATCGAATTTTTTGGCGGCCTTGACGAACTGATCTTTCCACCAGACGAGCTTCTCCCCTTTCCACGGCGCCACGGCGCCCTCATAGACACTAAGCCTTTTGTCAGGTATGACGAGGTCGGCGTCTATCCCAAGGACCTGGGAGAACCCTTCACAGGTAGGGCAGGCGCCAAAAGGATTATTAAAGGAAAAGAGGTTGGGAACAGGTTCTTCGAAGGTGATGCCATCCAGTTCGAATCGGTTGGAGAAGTTGAGACGACTCATACCATTGATCTCCAGCTGCATTTCACCTTCCCCTTCATAAAAGGCCGTGCCTACAGAGTCGGCAATACGGTGCAGATCGTCTTCGTCAAAGGTCTTGACCACGAGGCGGTCGACAAGAATGCTGGTCGCGGCGGCACTGGCGGAACCGGAAGCAAGCGCAGGCAGCTTCTTTTTTAGCGCCTTTTCTTCCATTTCCAGGAGATCTTCGATCCGCAGGGTTTCACCGACGCCGCCGACACCGGTAGATGAGCCAGCTACGGGAGCCGGAACATAGAGCCTCGAAAATCCCTTTTGCAGGAGTATGTTTAATTCCTCTTTGATCTCACGGTTCTTATGCTGCTTGAACGGGGTGAGCAGCAGGACCCGGTCGTTAGGAGCCAGCTTGCTGATAGCCGTTACCACGTCGGAGACATCATCCTTTTTTACAATGCGTCCCGAAATGGGAGAAATGGTTTTCCCCACCCGCGCAAAAAGGAGACGGAGGTAGTCATAGATCTCCGTCATGCTGCCTACAGTTGAGCGGGGAGTCCGGGTGATCACCTTTTGCTCGATGGCGATAGCAGGACAGAGTCCTTTAATATAGTCGACATCGGGTTTGTCCATACGCGCCATGAACTGGCGGGCATAGGCGCTGAGACTTTCCGCGTAACGACGCTGCCCTTCAGCGAAGAGGGTATCAATGGTCAGAGAGGATTTACCCGACCCTGATACCCCGGTAACCACTATCAGCTTATTGCGGGGGATGGAAACGTCAATATTTTTTAAGTTATGAACCCTGGCTCCTTTTATAAAAATAGAATCGGCTTTTTGTGACAGCGCCTGAGACGGCGCCTGCGCCGGTACCAATGGAATTATTTTTTCTGCTTTTTGCTTTTTTACTTTACCCGTTGTTGCCATATATATAGTTGTGCCTACGTCGATCGTTGGCTAACAAATTTAGTTAAATTTGATGAATTAATCCGGTGACGGTATTGTGTGCCGGCTGAATAATTTTAACAGCGACAGGCAAGTTTTAACAGCGGCAGGCGAACAAATACCCGATAAGCAATTAAGAAACGGACGACTAAAAATACCTGTTTCCTGAAACGGGAATATATGATAAGACAAAGTAAGTACTTACCTTATTGTTTCTCTGGGGCTTTGGAGAATTAAAAAACAAAAAATTTCCCAAAATGTTGTTTATTCCAAAAAATGTATATCTTTAAACTCTATTAGTACAAGTTATATTTGTACACAATTGTGAGGATAATGTGAATATCGTAATTTAACAAAACAAACTTCGCCTATCGACTGAAGACTTCTACATAGAAAAACCGAACCATCTTTAAAATCCAAAATATATCCTATCACCTTTAAAACCCGTAGAAGTTTATGACATTGCTACGCAAAAAAACTGACCATGAACTTATTCACCAATTTAGGGACGGAGATCTGCATGCTCTGGAAGCATTGATCATTCGTCACAAGGATAAGTTGTACACTTCCATTCTTTTCCTGGTTAAGGACAAATATCTTGCCGAGGATATTTTCCAGGACGTTCTAATCAAAATTATTGACACCATTCGCGGAGGCCGTTACACAGAAGAAGGCAAATTCCTTCCCTGGGCTATGCGGATTGCACACAATCTCTGTGTAGATCATTTCCGGAAAGTTAAAAGGACTCCTGCCATCAAAACAAGTGATGACCGGGACATTTTTGAAGTGATCCATTTCACGGAAGAAGGTGCCGACACCAAAATGATGAAGCGTCAGAGTCATGACAGGGTCAGACAAATGCTGGACCTGCTGCCGGAAGATCAGCGTGAAGTGATCATTCTGCGTCATTATGCAGATCTTTCTTTCAAGGAGATCGCAGCTTTGACGAATTGCAGCATCAACACTGCCTTAGGTCGCATGCGTTATGGTCTGATCAATCTGCGCAAGATGATGACTGAAAAAAAGATCGCCTTGTAATGAATTTTACTAATTAAGGATTGGAGATGGTAGTTCATCGCAGGTACGAAAAATACGATGAGCGTTTTTTTAAAATCTTTAACGACATTTGGGTACGGGGAACGGAAAGAACCGCTAACTTCATTGTGTGAAAAGATCCATTAAAAAAAATATTGAGAGTTCCTGCTCGTTAAGAGCAGGGACTTTTTTCTTTGGCATAAAGATATTGTCATTCTGGCCCTCCATCTGGTAACAAGACTTGCCCTTAGTTTGGCTGGAAGGCTGGGACAGAATGACGCCTAATTAGACAAGAGCCCCTCCTGCGGAGGGGCTCTCTCTTTTAATTTTGTTTTTTGTAAGCGTCCAGACCACATTGGAGCCAGGCGGCGTATTCTTTTGCGTTAGGAGTGTAGCCAACAGGATAGTTCAATAGCTTTTCATCCGGGCTGATGACGACATAAAAAGGCTGGGAAGCATTTTTGAAATTCTCGGACTGCAGGGTAGCAAATTTGTCGCCCACGGTACGGATCTCCTTTTTGCTGCCATCCCCGGTAGTGAACAGGAATTGCTGGTCATCAGGCAGAACCTTGCGATCGTCAACATATAGAGATACCAGGATATAGTCTTCACTGATCTTCTCTTTTACGATATCCTGGGGCCAGACATTCTCCTCCATCTTCCGGCAATTGACACAGGCCCAGCCGGTAAAGTCTATTAGTATGGGTTTATGCTGCTGTTTGGCAAGGGCAAGGGCTTTGTCATAGTCATTGACGACATTGGCTTCGATACCTTTTCGATGGTCGGCGCCGTAAAGGCTGTAGGAAAAGGGGGGAGGAAAACCACTGACCAGGGAGATATTGGCATATTTTGTATTGGTCAAACCCGGAGCCAGGTAAAGACCAAAGGCTAAAAAGACCAGGGCCAGAGCGATCCGGGTTTTGCTCAATTTCTTTGGGGGGGGATCATGGTGGAACTTGATCACTCCGAACAGGTACAGCGACAGTGCCACACTGACAAGGATCCAGAGCGCAAAAAACGTTTCCCTTTTCAGGATTCCCCAATGCGTAACAAGGTCGGCATTTGAAAAGTATTTTAAGGCCAGGGCCAGCTCGACAAAACCAAAGAAGATCTTCACCGTATTCATCCAGCTGCCCGACCGGGGCAGGGATTGCAGCCAGCTGGGGAACAACGCAAATAAGGCAAAAGGCAGCCCCAATGCAAAACCAAAGCCTGCCAGCACGACCGTCAGCTGTACCGGCCCCCCGGTGGGCCCGAGTGCACTGACAACAAAAGTTCCCAGGATCGGCCCTGTACAGGAGAAGGAAACCACGGCAAGGGTCAGCGCCATAAAGAAGATGCCGCCGATGCTGCTGATATTGGACTTGGTATCCACTGAATTGGAGATACTGCTGGGCAGGGTTATCTCGAATAGTCCAAAAAAGGAAAGGGCGAAGGCCAGAAAAACAGCCGTAAAAAATAAGTTCAGCCAGACATTGGTAGCTATATTATTCAGGATGTTGGCATTGTTTGCCTTGAGGAAATAAAAGGGAACGCTGATCAGCACATATATAAGAAAAATAAAGAACCCATATAAAAAAGCATTGGCAATCCCCTTTGAACGGGATCCCGAACGTTTGGTGAAAAAGGAAACGGTCAGCGGGATCATAGGAAAGGTACAAGGCATGATCAAACCTACAAGACCACCCAATATCCCCAGGAAGAAGAGACCAAGCATGCCTTTGGACTGGGAATTTTCGGCGCCCGTGCCACCGCATTTATTGACAGGATTCGCAAGATCGATGGACGCCTTTTTCAATTCGTTAGCAGCGCTGGCCGAGCCCTGAAGACCGGCTGCCTTTGCCACCAGTCCCCCGTCCGCAGTATGCGCATAACGGAAAGGCACTTCGATGGGTCCTACCACCGAGTCTTTGTAGATGGCCATAAAAGTCACCGTCCCTTTCAGGTCGCCGGAAGATGCTCCGGAGCCGCCGGATGTTCCGGAAGCTGATGCACCGGACGCCGATGTCCCGGTTGCCGACGCCGCACCGGCAGCTACCGGCTGAAGATGAACCAGCCATTCAGCGTCCCCGGTGAACGATCGGGTCCCTGCATCGCTGAAGAGCGCTTCTTTTTGCGTCTTGAGCTGCCCTTTCTCGTCAATACTTTGCACAGTTGCACCGGCAGAGCTGTCCAGCGTGACACGCGAATTGGGCAGGCTGTCTGCCATCGTCGTGGAATACAATCTCCAGCCGTCAAGAATATGGGCGTGAAGGACAAGCACCGGTTTGCCGTCAGCGCCTTGCTGAGTGCTGAACTCCCAGGAGACAGGGCCACGTGTAGTATCGGCCTGGGCAAAACTCCGCTGGCCGCCCAAAAACAGGCTGGCGACGAAAAAGGCTATTGTCAGAAAGCAAAACCGGCGACCAGCACCGGAGATACTGCCGTGACTTGTCCTGCGGCTGATAGTAGGTAGACTTAGGCTCATGATGATGATAAAAACAGGGAAAAAACAAAACGAGTTCTCTTTACAAAGAACCCGTTTTTAATTTATTGAATACGTCGGATAGATGACGGATGAAGCAATTATCCGCCGATGTTCACCTTGATGTCGACGTCCGCAGGTGGAAGGCACTGCTGGTCGTTGCAGACCATGAATTCGACCTTTCCGGCAAGATTGGTTTTAACATTGCTTTTCAACTTAACCACCTGGACAAAGTCTACTGTCTTTTCATAATACTTTACGTCATGTCCCCAGGCCGTCTCCATCTTCTTTACCAGCTGGCCGACTTCCTTTACCTTGCCATCTGTCGTAAAAAGAGGGTTTTTTGTAAAAGTAAACGACGTTGGAATAGGGCCTTCTCCACCCGCATCCTGTGCATACATATGATAGTTGCCTCCAATAGTAGCCGTCATGTGGACCTCGTATGTTTTATCCGCGATCTTTTTGGCTGAATAGCTCCAGGAAACTTCCTTACTGGACTGTGCCATCACCAGGCTGCCTGCAAGTACCGCTAAACCAAATAGTATTGTTTTTTTCATAATTGTTGTAAAAAAATCATTTGATGGTAAAGTTCTGTTTCCAAATGTTAGGAAAAAACTAAAAATTAACCAACCCGGCCTCCCGTGCTACCAATTTTACTTTGGGGTCGATGAACAGGTTTTGCAGAATTGCTTTTCCATCGATATTGCCAAGCGCTTCGGAGCAGGCGCGTTCGGGATGAGGCATCATTCCAAAGACGTTCCGGGTGGCATTGCAAATGCCGGCTATGTTTCTCAGGGAACCATTGGGATTGGCGGCATCGGTGATATTTCCGTCCGCATCAGCGTACCGGTAGATGACCTGACCATTGGCTTCGAGCTGGTTCAGCGTCTTTTCGTCCGCATAATAACGGCCTTCGCCATGGGCGATGGGTACTTTCAGCGCATGGCCATTGTCGCCGGCGCCTCTGAGATAGATATTTTTAGAGATAAACTGCTGGTTAGCATTCCGTAGGAGGGCGCCCGGCAGCAGGTGTGATTCGCATAGGACCTGGAAGCCATTGCAAACTCCAAGGACCTTACCGCCGTCCCCTGCAAAACGGGTGACGCTTTGCATAATAGGGCTGAAACGGGCAATGGCGCCGCACCGAAGGTAGTCGCCATAAGAGAAGCCGCCGGGAAGTACGATACAATCTTCTGTATTGAAAGCGCTGAGGTCAGTATCCTTGTGCCAGAGCATGATCACTTCCTGACCAAGATCCTGCTGCAGGGCGTCAAACATATCGCGATCGCAGTTGGAACCGGGAAAAACGACTACTCCAAATTTCATATATGATGAGTTTGAGACGGCAAAAGTACGAATTTTTGAGGGGATTGGTCGCAATCCTCCCCATCAATGGGCTTTCTTTATGGACTCAAGCCGGAGCAAACCCAAAATAATTCATAGCTAAAATATAAGCGATTATGAGCCAGTGTAATATGTTAGGCACAGTCGTCCTTGTCGGGTAATAGTAAGCCGCTGCATGAAAGGCGGCAAACGGCACTGCCATAATGATCCAGTTTTCGTAGGAGTTGACCCGGTTGATGAGAATGATGATGACCGCAACAAGCAGGAAGAGAAGCAGCAGACTCCAGCTTTTACGGATCTGGATGAGGAATTTGCTGAGATTTTTCTGGACAAAATATCCTCCGATGATAAAAGGGACGATAAGCCAGACAATACCCAGGGTGATCCAGATGGACGAAGGAAAAGCCGGAACAGTGAAGACAATCCTGGGAACAATGTCTGACCAGCTCCAATGACCGGAGAGATATAGAAAAAGGAAGAGAAAATAATAAGGAAAAGTAAATCCAAGAAGACCGACAAACCATTCCCGGACACGAAAAGGACGCATGGTCAGAAGTCCCGACAATACAAGGAGAAGAAAGGCTACTGCGGGTATATACAGGAGCGATACTATACCGGTCCACACACCTATATTAAAGATGGCCGTACCGGGACGCTGGCTGTTGTATAGTTCCATCATCCTGTACCAGACCCAGATCATAATGGTATTGATCAGCAGGGGAGCAGAAAAATGATTCCAGTCAGGCAAAAGGGAAGTAATGAGGATATACGACATGCCGGGCAGGAAATTGGGCTTCGGCAGGACCTTGTGATGATTGGTTATGCGGTTGAAAAGGGTCGCCTGGAAGATAAGCAGCAGGAAGGTCAGCAGGGAATAGAGGATCGGCGCGTTGTGAAATACCGAGTCAAGTCCACGTAAGATCACCCTGTACAGGTAATTGTCCTCCGGATGCAGGGCAGGCGTTACAGGATGTAAAAAAAGAGGGAACTTTAATACAAGCGCATAAAAGAGGAGCAGCAGGGCGTTAGCAGGGGTCTTCTGTCTAAAAATACCGATCACCGGGTCTTATTTCGTTTCTAGTTAAAATCGACTTTCGCAAAGCAAAGATAGTTCTTGTAAAGACAAGGAATAATAGTTTCCCAGCTGCTCACCTGTTTGCCATAACGGGGCATGAAGTCATAACCCCTGTCCAGGTTACGCAGCGTAGGATAGCGGGTCACTTTACCTTCCGGTGAAATGCTCTGGTCATTGAGCAGCATATTTCTCCGCTCGTAGAGGTTAAAAAGGAAATGCAGTTCGCCGCCCGTATTGACAAGCTCGTGGGAGATAAGATTTTCCGTCTCGTCATCAAACTGGCTTTTGGGGATGATGGCGCTCCATTGAATGTTACTTTCCGCGTCAAAGGACAACACCATAATATTCTCGGCATGGAAGCGCGTGGCATAGTTGCCATAATTCCTGCCCCATGGGTTATAATAAGGACTATAATAATAAGGTGAATAAAAGCCGCCGGGGCCAAAGGCAGGATTGTACATATAGTCCCAGCGATTGAACATGTTGCCCCGTGAGGTCGTATAGAGGGATTCCGTAACAAGCAGGTATCCCCCGTCCCTTTTGGTAATAATGTGTTTAATAAAGAAGTCGTTAAAGGCCATCCGCAGATTGGCGTCGGAGCTTTTGGCCTGGGCGCGGAGGTCATCGTTGAAAACGGTAACTTTTTCTTCTACACGGCTGTTGCTGGCCTTATCCCAGATGACCGAATAAAGACCCTCGATATTACCCCGCCGCTGTTTGTAATAAAACCCGGAGAGTATATATCGTTTATTCGTATTGTCAACCTTGAATTTTACCTCGTCCAGGATGCGATCGCCGGCGCCAATATCCTTTATGGAGAAGCTATCGGAAGTCGGACCCTTTGTGACGATGGATACGCGGGAAACATAGTCATTGCTGCCGCTGCGCAAATACTTACCAAATACGAGCTGGCCGTCATTATCGACCTGGAAGTCGGTGAAAAGCTCGTTACGTTCTTCCATCGGGATATAAATACGGTGGCGGTCGATCAGTTGCAGGCCGGCATCATAAAGGAAGGTAGTAAACATGAAATTGCGGGGATTCTTGCTGTTGATCTTAAAGATCATGATCTTTTGCTTATCCTCGCTGATGACAGTGGTGTAGATCTTGTTGGCAGAAGCAAAACCGATCTGGGTGGTGTCGAGCTCGACGGGCTCTCCTATTTTCCGGGCCTGGTTGTCGAGCTTGACTGCCGTGCAATGGACGATGCTTTTTTTCTGGTATTCATATATGACATAACAGAAGTCCGGATAAGCTACGAAGTCTACATTTATATATTTATCCGGCATGAAGGACAGGGGCACCCTTTGCTGCAGCTTCATGTCATTGTCATAGATGCTAATGACACTGGAAGAATTGTTGTTCTTGAATATCAGGAAGTTACCATTTATTTTTCCGATAATCTCAAAATTGGTACGTCGTCCATCCTCCCGCTCAGGGTCAGTGTAGGTGATCTGCTGGACCTGTGCTTCAAGGTTGGCAGCAACCATGGTCAGGATTAGTGCGAGCAGCAGGGATGACAGGGCTCTGTTCATATTTACCACTACTTTTAAGGTCGTAAGATAGGTAAAAGTTGCATTTATAGTTGTTACGGGCTTTTTAATGTTATGGTTGCCCCTGGTTGCCGGGGCGACCATTAAAAGCAGGGTCGCTGAGTGGAGGCGATCTGGCTGAGTGGTACCGATGGCTGCACCATCTGGCGGGGCCAATGTTGGGCCTTCGGCCGGCAACCTAAAATAGGTTGCTTTGTTAGTGTTTTTACCTATAACTTTGCCCCTTATTTAACAGCAGACTCATTGTGAGCAATCAGATCAACAAAGTAAGTTTAGCAAATCTTGTT